>NC_015125.1:663672-1327344 GCF_000202635.1 Microbacterium testaceum StLB037
TCGCCGAGCAGGCAATGGATCTCTCCGGCCTCCACGGTGAGGTCGATGTGATCGTTCGCCACCAGGGACCCGAAGGTTTTCGTGATCCCGCGGAGTTCGAGCTTCATGTTCCCGATCCTAAGTTCTGTGGTGCCGCACGCGGGGGTGTGCGGCGGACGGACGCGCCTTGTGAGCGCGCCCGGTCAGGGGCGAGGGGGCCAGGCTCCGCACCGGGTGCGGCGGGGAAATCAGCCCCACGAAGGAGGGGAGGCCGGCGTGCGCCGACCTCCCCCGAGAGCGTACGTGTGTCAGCCGGCGAGGTAGGACTCGACGGTGATCTTGCCGCTGACGATGTCGGCCTTGAGGGCGTCGATCTTCGTGGTCAGCTCCGCCGGAACGCGGTCCTCCCACTTGTGGTACGGGGCCAGGCCGACGCCGTCGTTCGCGAGCGTGCCGACGAACGGGGTGGTGTCGAACGAGCCTTCGCCCGCGGCGACGATCGCGTCCTTGGTACCCACGTCGATGCCCTTGAGGATCGAGGTCAGGAGCAGGTCGCCGATGGCCGGGTCGGTCTCGTAGACGTCGGCGTCGACACCGACGAGGGCGATGTCACGACCGGCGTCCTGGATCGCGACGGCGGCCGACTGGTAGATCGGGCCACCGACGGGCAGCAGCACGTCGACGTTCTGGTCGATGATCGCCTGCGCGGTCTGACGCGCGGTGTCGTTGGCCTCGAAGCCACCGGTGAACGAGCCGTCCTTGGCGGCGCGGTCCCAGCCGACGACGCGGACCGAGGCACCGTTGTCGGCGTTGTACTTCTCGACGCCCTGCGCGAAGCCGTCCATGAAGATGGTGACGGTCGGGATGTTCATGCCGCCGAAGGTGCCGACGACGCCGGTCTTCGTGGTGCCCGCGGCGAGGTAGCCCGCGAGGTAGGCCGCCTGCGCGGTGTCGAAGATGATCGGCTTGATGTTCGGGGCGTCCGTCTTGCCGTCGAAGTCCTGGTCGACCATGTCGTCGATCGAGACGTACTGCAGGTCGGGGTTGGCCTTGGCCGACTCGAGGGCGGCCGGCGCCAGCAGGAAGCCGACGGTGATGATCGTGTTGCAGCCCTGGTCGACGAGGCTGGACAGGTTCGAGGCGAAGTCGGTCTCCGACTGCGACTGGACCTCGATCGGCTTCTTCGAGCCGAGCTGGGTGGCCGCTTCGTCGAGGCCTTCCTTACCCAGCTGGTTGAACGACTTGTCGTCGAAGCCGCCCGAGTCCGAGACCATGCAGGGCAGGTAGTCGCTGGCACCGGCGGCAGCGGACGAACCGTTGCTCTCGGGCGCGGCGCCGCAGCCGGCGAGCAGCACAGCGGTGCCGATCATGGCGAGACCGCTGAAAACGGCCTTCTTCGTGGTCTTCACGAATGGTCCTCCAAGACGGGGGCCCCCAACGGGTTCGGGGGACGATCCCGTCACGTTACCCACTGTGACGAACCGCTTGTGCCCCCGGAGGCCCCGTGCGCCGCAATGGTTACAAAGACGCAATCTCGCGTGATCCGTCCGCCACACTCCGCCGACCAGGGAGGAACCGGATGCCACGCATCCTGGCATCCGGTCTCTTACAGGACGTCGCCTCGGCCGGTGAGCTTGAGCGCGTCGACCACGCCCTTCACACGCTGCGCGTTCTCGGCGGTGGTGACGAGCAGAGCGTCCGGGGTGTCGACGACGACGATGTCGCGGACGCCGATGAGGCTGATCACGCGCTTGGTCTGGGTCACGACGATCCCGCTGGAGGCGTCGGCCAGCACGCGAGCGCCCTCGCCGAGGATCGCGAGCTCGTTGCGACCGTGCGAGTTGAGCTTGGACAGGCTCGCGAAGTCGCCCACGTCGTCCCAGTCGAAGTGACCGGGGATGACGGCCAGGCGGCCCTTCTCGGCCGCCGGCTCGGCGACGGAGTAGTCGATGGCGATCTTCTTCAGGCTCGGCCACAGGCGGTCGACGGCGGGCCCGCGGCGGTCGCGATCGTCCCACGCGTCGGCCAGCTCGAGCAGCGCCGCGTGCAGCTCGGGCTCGTTGACAGCGAGCTCGGCGAGGAGCACGTCGGCTCGCGTGATGAACATGCCGGCGTTCCAGAGGTACGCGCGGTCCTCGAAGTACTGCTTCGCGGTTTCGAGATCGGGCTTCTCGACGAAGCGCTCCACCATGTACGCCTCGGGAGCGCCGTCGACGATGAGCTCCCCGGCCTGCTTGATGTACCCGAAGCCCACCGAGGGTTCGCTGGGCTGGATGCCGATCGTGCAGATGTATCCCTCGCGCGCGACGGCCACGGCCTGACGCACCGCGAACTCGAACTGTCGCGTCTGACGGATCACGTGGTCCGCGGCGAACGAGCCGATGATGACGTCGGGCTCCCGGCGCACGAGGATCGCGGCCGCCAGGCCGATCGCCGCGGACGAGTCGCGCGGCTCCGACTCGAGGAAGACGTTGTGGTCCGGGACGCCCGGGAGCTCGCGCTCGACGGCGGCTCGGTGGGCGCGGCCGGTGACCACCGCGATGCGCCCCTCACCCGACAGGGGCGCGAGGCGATCCCACGTGTCGCGCAGCAGGGTCTGGCCCGACCCGGTGAGGTCGTGGAGGAACTTCGGGGCATCGGCGCGCGAGAGCGGCCACAACCGGCTGCCGATCCCCCCGGCGGGGATCACGGCGTAGAAGTCATCGATAGCGGGGTCTGCCATGGCACCGACCCTAGCGGCATCGTGTTTCACCCCCTTGTCCGGCGGGCGGCACGGGGGTGTCGCTCCGACCCCGGCGGCATCCGGAAAGTATCTCGATGTCGAGAGACTGTTAGGACCCCCTAATCCCCCGTGTTCATAGCTCGGACGTAGTATTTCCTGGCGCCCGTGTGACGCTTGGGGCCTCTGCCGGCTCCCCCACCGTGTTCGATCAGGGAGGACGACCGTGTCAGCACCAGCACGTGCCACGCCGTCGGTGAAAGAGACCACCTCGAAGAGGCCACGCGGCACGCTGTACCGCGGCCGCGAGGGCATGTGGTCATGGGTCCTGCACCGCATCACGGGTGTGGCGATCTTCTTCTTCCTCCTGGTGCACATCCTCGACACCGCCCTCATCCGCGTGTCGCCCGAGGCGTACGACGCGGTCATCGGCACCTACAAGAACCCGATCATGGGCCTCGGCGAGGTCGCTCTCGTCGGCGCGATCGCGTACCACGCGTTCAACGGTCTGCGCATCATCCTGGTCGACTTCTGGCCCTGGGCCACCCGGCACCAGCGTCAGCTGTGGTGGGGCGTCCTCGGCCTCTGGGTTGTCACGATGCTCGGCTTCACCCCGCGCCACCTCATCAACGTCTTCAGCGCCGTCACCGGGAGCCACTGATGTCCGTCGCCCAGGAAGCCAGCACGATTCCCGCCCCGCGCACGCCGAGCGTGCGCAAGAAAGGCTCCAACCTCGAGAAGTGGGGCTGGATCTACATGCGCGCCTCCGGCGTGCTTCTTCTCGTCCTGATCTTCGGCCACCTGTTCGTCAACCTCATGCTCGGCGACGGTATCCACCAGATCGACTTCGCGTTCGTCGCCGGCAAGCTCGCCTCGCCGTTCTGGCAGTGGTGGGACGTGCTGATGCTGTGGTTGGCCCTCATCCACGGCGCCAACGGCATGCGCACGATCGTGAACGACTACGTCACGAACGCCGCGGTCCGCAAGGTTCTCGTGTGGTCGCTGTGGCTGTCGGCCGGACTGCTGATCCTCCTCGGCACCCTCGTGGTCTTCACCTTCGACCCCTGCCTCGGCGTCACCGAGAGCAGCACCCTCTGGGACGCGTGCCAGGCGGCGTGAGCCGACGGCATCCCTTCCTCCCCCTGACAGCAGAGGTATCGCACACGTGAGCACCCAGACTTCCTCGGATTCCGTCGTCAAGGACGGCGTCCACTACCACCAGTTCGACGTCGTCATCGTCGGCGCGGGCGGCGCGGGAATGCGCGCGGCCATCGAGGCCGGCCCCGGCGCGAAGACCGCCGTCATCTCGAAGCTCTACCCGACCCGCTCGCACACCGGTGCGGCGCAGGGCGGCATGGCGGCGGCCCTCGCCAACGTCGAAGAGGACTCGTGGGAGTGGCACACCTTCGACACCATCAAGGGCGGCGATTACCTCGTCGACCAGGATGCCGCGGAGATCCTCGCCAAAGAGGCGATCGACGCCGTCATCGACCTCGAGAACATGGGCCTGCCGTTCAACCGCACGCCCGAGGGCAAGATCGACCAGCGTCGCTTCGGCGGTCACACGGCCGACCACGGCAAGACGCCCGTGCGCCGCGCGTGCTACGCCGCCGACCGCACCGGCCACATGATCCTGCAGACGCTGTTCCAGAACTGCGTCAAGCTCGGCATCAACTTCTTCAACGAGTTCTACGTGCTCGACCTCGTCACGGTGAAGGATGCCGCGGGCAAGACCCAGGTCGCCGGCGTCGTCGCCTACGACCTCGCCACGGGCGAACTGCACGTGTTCCAGTCCAAGGCCGTGATCTTCGCCACCGGCGGCTTCGGCAAGATCTTCAAGACCACCTCCAACGCCCACACCCTCACCGGCGACGGCGTCGGCATCGTGTGGCGCAAGGGCCTGCCGCTCGAGGACATGGAGTTCTTCCAGTTCCACCCGACCGGCCTCGCCGGTCTCGGCATCCTGCTCACCGAGGGTGCGCGCGGTGAGGGCGCGATCCTGCGCAACGCGAGCGGTGAGCGCTTCATGGAGCGCTACGCCCCGACCATCAAGGACCTCGCGCCCCGCGACATCGTCGCCCGCTGCATGGTCCAGGAGGTCGCGGAGGGCCGGGGCGCCGGTCCCCACCGCGACTACGTGCTGCTGGACTGCACGCACCTGGGCGCCGAGGTCCTCGAGACGAAGCTCCCCGACATCACCGAGTTCGCCCGCACCTACCTGGGCGTCGACCCGGTCGTCGAGCCGGTCCCGGTCATGCCGACCGCGCACTACGCGATGGGCGGTATCCCGACCAACATCAAGGCCGAGGTGCTCGCCGACAACGACACCGTCGTCCCGGGCCTCTACGCCGCCGGCGAGTGCGCGTGCGTCTCGGTGCACGGCTCGAACCGCCTCGGCACCAACTCGCTGCTCGACATCAACGTCTTCGGCAAGCGCGCCGGCCGCAACGCCGTCGAGTACGTCAAGACCGCCGACTTCGTGCCCCTGCCCGAAGACCCCGCCGCCGAGGTGCGCGGGCTCATCGAGGGGCTGCGCAACAACAGCGGCACCGAGCGCATCGCCGTGCTCCGCAAGACGCTGCAGGACGAGATGGACAAGGGCGCGCAGGTCTTCCGCACGCACGAGTCCCTCGCGCACGTCATGGACGTGATCGCCGACCTGCGCGAGCGCTACAAGAACATCCACGTCGATGACAAGGGCAAGCGCTTCAACACCGACCTTCTCGAGGCCGTCGAGCTGGGCTTCCTGCTCGACCTCGCCGAGGTCGTCGTCTACTCGGCGCAGAACCGCGAAGAGAGCCGTGGCGGTCACATGCGCGACGACTTCCCCACGCGCGACGACGAGAACTACATGCAGCACACCATGGCGTACCTGTCGGGCGACCCGCACTCGTCGCACCCCGCGGATCACATCGAACTCGGCTGGAAGCCCGTGGTCTTCACCAAGAACGAGGCCGGGGAGCTGCGCTACCCGCCGCTGGAGAGGAAGTACTGAGATGGCATCCACCGTTCTCGACACCACCGACGTCTCCGACGAGGTCGAGCAGACGCCGGAGGACACCGGCATCCAGTCGTTCCTGGTCACCTTCAACATCCGCCGATTCGACCCCGAGGTCGACGACGAGCCGCGCTGGGTCGACTACGACGTGGAGCTGTACTCCACCGACCGCGTGCTCGACGCCCTGCACAAGATCAAGTGGGAGACCGACGGCTCGCTGTCGTTCCGCCGCTCGTGCGCGCACGGCATCTGCGGATCGGATGCCATGCGCATCAACGGTCGCAACCGTCTGGCCTGCAAGACGCTGATCAAGGATCTCGACATCTCGCAGCCCATCTACGTCGAGGCGATCAAGGGCCTGCCGCTCGAGAAGGACCTCATCGTCGACATGGAGCCGTTCTTCGCCTCCTACCGCGAGGTGCAGCCCTTCCTCATCTCGAACTCGAAGCCCGAGCCGGGCAAGGAGCGCGTGCAGTCGATCGTCGACCGCGAGGTCTTCGACGACACCACCAAGTGCATCCTGTGCGCCGCGTGCACCTCGTCGTGCCCCGTGTTCTGGACCGACGGGCAATACTTCGGCCCCGCCGCGATCGTCAACGCGCACCGCTTCATCTTCGACTCGCGCGACGACGCGGGCGATGTGCGTCTCGACATCCTCAACGACAAGGAAGGCGTGTGGCGCTGCCGCACCACCTTCAACTGCACCGAGGCGTGCCCCCGCGGCATCGAGGTCACCAAGGCCATCGCCGAGGTCAAGCAGGCCGTCCTCCGCGGCGGTCGCTGACCCCTCCCCTCTCGAACGGCGGGTGCGCTCGGTCCCTGAGCTTGTCGAAGGGTCGGCCCCCGCCGTTCGGCGTTCCCGTGCGGCATCCATTCATTAGGCTCGACGGGTGACCGAGAGCCGCCGCGACCCGCGCCCGCTCCCCGCCGCCGGCGAGGACGAGCGCACTCTTCGCGAGCGGTTCGACGCCGCGCAGACGGCGGTGCGCGAGCGCCTCGACGAACCCCTCGCCCGCGCGGCGAAGGTCGTGCAGTGGTTCCCCATCCGTGTCTGGCGGCACTTCCTGCAGCACAACGGTTTCCTGCTCGCCGCGGGGATGAGCTACCAGGGGCTGTTCGCGGTGTTCTCGGCTCTCTACCTGTCGTTCGCCGCGGTGGGCATCTGGCTGGGCGGCAGCAAGGCGGCCATCGACGGGCTGATCGGCATCATCAACAGCTACATCCCGGGCCTCATCAGTAAGAACGGCCTGGTCCAGCCCGACAAGGTCGAGGCCGTCGCGCAAGAGAGCGGCAAGCTGCTCGGCATCACGGGAGCCATCGCGGCGATCGTGGTCATCTGGACGGCGATCGGCTTCGTGACCTTCACCCGGCGCGCGGTGCGCGACACGTTCGGGCTGCCCTTCGACATGCGCAACTACGTGCTGCTGAAGGCGCGGGACTTCGTGGCATCCCTGCTGTTCGGTCTCGCCCTTCTGGTCGGCGCCCTGCTCGGTTCGATCACGACCGGTGCCGTCGACCTCGTGTTCGGGATCCTGGGGTGGGATCGCGAGACGCCCGGGTGGACGATCGGTGCGCGGGCGGTGTCCGCCCTCGTCGCCTTCGGGGTGAACACCGTGGCGCTGGCGTCGCTGTTCCGCTTCCTGACGGGGACGACCCTCACGTGGCGACGCGCGTGGCCCGGAGCCCTCGTCGGCGCCGGCGGGATGGTCGTGCTGCAGATCGGTGCGGGCTTCCTCCTCGTCTACACGCCCACCAACCCGCTGCTGGGGACGTTCGCCGCGCTCATCGGTTTCCTCCTGTGGTTCCGTTTCATCGGCATCGTCATCCTCGTGTCCGCCGCGTGGATCGCCGTGGCGGCGGGTGACCGCGACCTCCCGCTGCGCTCGCCCGAGGACCGTCTCGCGATGGAGCAGGCGGCGCTCGTGATCGCCGCTCAGGTCGGGGTCCGCGAGGCCGAGAAAGCGGCCGCGGACGCCCGATGGCCCTGGCGGTGGCGTGCGCGGCGCCGCGTGGCGGCGGCGCGGAAGAACCTCGACCGGGCGAAGGCGGCGCTCCCCGCGCCGCGACGCACGACGCTGCTCCCCGACTGACCCGGTCGATGTCGGAGGCCCCCGTTAGGCTCGGGGGGTGGCTCGTTCCGTACGCATCGTCTCCATCAACGTCAACGGCATCCGTGCCGCCGTCCGCAAGGGCATGGTCGAGTGGCTCGAGGCCTCCGGCGCCGACATCGTGACCCTCCAAGAGGTCCGTGCGACCGCGGAGCAGCTCGCCGAGGCCCTCCCGGGGTGGCGAATCGTCAACGACGAGGCGCTGCAGAAGGGCCGCGCGGGTGTCGCGATCATCAGCCGCCTCCCGGGCGTCGAGACCCGCACCCACCTCGGCCCCGAGCCGCTGGACGCCTCGGGCCGGTGGATCGAGACCGACTTCGACATCGACGGCGAGACGGTCACGATCGTCAGCGCCTACGTCCACAGCGGCGAGGTCGACACCCCCAAGCAGGATGCCAAGTGGTTGTTCCTGGATGCCATGGAGCAGCGCCTCGCCACCCTCAAAGCCGAGCGCGAGCTGGCCCTCGTCACGGGCGACCTCAACGTCGGTCACCGTGAACTCGACATCAAGAACTGGCGCGGCAATCGCAAGAACGCCGGATTCCTCCCGCGCGAGCGCGCGTACTTCGACCGCTTCTTCGGCCCCGCCGGCGAGCAGGTCGAGGGCGTCGACGGTTCGGTCGGCACCGGTCTGGGCTGGGTCGACGTGGGGCGCCGGCGAATGGGCGAGGTCGAGGGGCCGTACACGTTCTGGTCGATGCGCGGCAAGGCGTTCGACACCGACAGCGGCTGGCGCATCGACTACCACGTCGCCACGCCCGCTCTGGCCGAGCGCGTCACCGACTACCGCGTCGACCGCGCTCCGTCGTACGACACCCGCTGGAGCGACCACTCCCCCGTGATCGTGGACTACACGCTCGGGCGCTGACACGGGCGCCGGGGACGTCGGGGCGACTCGGCGGTCCGGGCGCGGGGCCACGCCGGCGCGGGGCCGTCCGGGCGCGGGCGCTGTCCCAGGCGCAGGGCCGTCCGGACGCGGGCGCTGTCGAGCGCGCGGAACCGCCCGGGCGCGGGCGCTGTCCAGCGCGCGGAGCCGCCCGGGCGCGGAGCGCGGGCGCCCGACGCCTAGGATCGAGGGGTGACTCAGCAGCGCCTCTACTCCGGAATGCAGCCCTCCGCCGACAGCCTCCAGATCGGCAACTACATCGGTGCGCTGCTGCAGTGGCGGCAGTTGCAGGACGAGTACGACGCGTTCTTCTCGGTCGTCGATCTGCACGCCCTCACGCAGCCCGGTGACCCCGCCGAGCGTCGCGAGAAGACCCGCCGCACCGCCGCGCAGTACATCGCCGCCGGCATCGAGCCGTCGCGCTCGACGCTCTACGTGCAGTCGCACGTGCCCGCGCACGCGGAGCTGCAGTGGGTGCTGTCGACTCTCACCGGCTTCGGCGAGGCCGGCCGCATGACCCAGTTCAAGGACAAGTCGGCGCGGTACGGGACGGATGCCACGAACGTGGGCCTCTTCACCTATCCGGTTCTGATGGCCGCCGACATCCTGCTCTACCAGACCGACGTCGTGCCGGTCGGAGACGACCAGAAGCAGCACATCGAGCTCACCCGTGACCTGGCCGAGCGCTTCAACCAGCGTTTCGGTGAGACCTTCACGATGCCGAAGCCGATGATCCAGCGCGAGACCGCCCGCATCTACGACCTGCAGAACCCCACGTCGAAGATGTCGAAGTCGGCCGAGTCCGACGCCGGCGTGCTGTGGATGCTCGACGAGCCGAAGGTCAGCGCGAAGAAGATCATGCGTGCGGTCACCGACTCCGAGGGGTCGGTGCGTTTCGACCGCGACGAGAAGCCGGGTGTCTCCAACCTCCTCGTGATCTACTCGGCCCTCACCGGCCGCGAGATCACGGCGATCGAGGACGAGTACGCGGGCCGCGGCTACGGCGATTTCAAGAAGGGGCTCGCCGAGGTCGTGGTGAACGAGTTCGAGCCGGTGCGCGAGCGCGCGCTCGAGCTGATCGCCGACCCCGCCGAGCTCGATCGTGTGCTGGCGACGAACGCCGAGCGCGCGGCATCCGTCGCGGAGAAGACGCTCTCGGACGTGTACGACCGCATCGGTCTGCTGCGCCGCGGCTGACGCTCTCGCCGGGCGACAGGCAAGGCCCGCGCTCCTGTCGGAGGCCCGTGGCAGCATGGGCGCATGCCGGAGATGCCTGAGGTCGAGGGACTCGTCGAGTTCCTGCGTGGTCGTGTGACGGGGCTGCAGGTGTCGAAGGCCACCGTGTCGGCGATCAACGCGCTGAAGACCTACGACCCGCCCCTGACGGCGCTCGTGGGCTCGGCGGTGACCGCCGTGGACCGGCACGGAAAGTTCGTCGACGTCTCGACCGACGCCGGCGTCCACCTGATCTTCCACCTGGCGAAAGCGGGCTGGCTGCGCTGGTACGACGCGCTGCCCTCCACGATCATCAAGCCGGGTAAGACGCCGATCGCGCTCCGTGTCGGTTTCGACGACGGATCGGGTTTCGATCTCACCGAGGCCGGCACCAAGAAGTCCCTCGCCGTCTACGCCGTACGCTCACCCGACGAGGTCCCGGGCATCGCCCGACTCGGCCCCGATCCGCTGAGCGAGGGTTTCGACCGAGCCACGTTCGGTGCGCTCCTCACCGGCCGGCGCACCCAGATCAAGGGGGTGCTGCGCGATCAATCGATCATCGCCGGGGTCGGCAACGCGTACTCCGACGAGATCCTGCACGCGGCGAAGATGTCGCCCTACGCCCTCGCCGCGACGCTCACCGACGACGAGGTCGACCGGCTCTTCCGCGCGATGGTCGAGACCCTCACCGAGGCGATCGATGAAGCGCGCGGCAAGCCACCGGCGGAGTTGAAGGATGCCAAGAGGCGCGGCATGCGCGTGCACGGGCGACGCGGCGAAGCATGTCCGGTGTGCGGCGACGAGGTGCGAAGCGTGTACTTCGCCGACAACTCGCTCGAGTACTGCCCCACGTGCCAGACCGGAGGGAAGCTGTTGGCCGACCGGAGGCTCTCTCGGCTGTTGAAGTGAGCTCATCCCGACCGCTGCATCGAACCGAAGCCCCGTGCCCTTCGTGTCAATCCATGTCGGGGAATGAAACCGCCGACACCGCGTTGACTACACTTCGAAGTGCAACAACGTGCTCCGGGGTCGGTGAGAATCCGAACCGGCGGTGACAGTCCGCGAACCCCTCCGCATCACGCGGTGGGGCCGATCCGGTGGAATTCCGGGACCGACGGTGATGCGACGGGAATCCGTCGCTAGTCCGGATAGGAGGCAGCACGGACGGCGCGTCGCGCCTTCCCGCTCCCCCTGCCCGGCATCCGCGGGAAGGACAGGGAAATGGCATCCGCCGTCGAGATCGACGCCATGAGGCGAGCGCTGCAGCTCGCCCGGCGCGGCCCGCGCGGGCTCAACCCGCAGGTCGGTGCGGTCATCCTCTCCCCCGCCGGCGAGATCCTCGCCGAGGGTTACCACCGTGGAGCGGGCACCGCCCACGCGGAAGTCGACGCCCTCTCCCAGCTCGCTCCGGGCGCGGCCCGCGGTGCGACCGCAGTCGTGACCCTCGAGCCGTGCAACCACACCGGCCGCACCGGCCCGTGCGCCGTCGCGCTCATCGAGGCCGGGGTCGCTCGCGTGGTCTTCGCGCTCGACGACCCCACGGATGCGGCGTCCGGCGGTGCCGAGCGGCTCCGCGCAGCGGGGGTCGACGTCGAGCAGGGTCCCGAGGAGGAGAGCGCCGAAGCGCTCGTCCATGATTGGGTCGCTCTCACCCGCACCGGCCGCCCGCACGTCGTCGTCAAGTGGGCGCAGAGTCTCGACGGGCGCGCCGCCGCCGACGACGGCACGAGCCAGTGGATCACCGGACCCGCCGCTCGCCGCGACGTCCACGCGCGCCGCGCGACCGCCGACGCGATCGTCGCCGGCACCGGGACCGTGCGCGCCGACGACCCGGCCCTGACCGCCCGCGACGAGGACGGCTCGCTGCTGCCCGCACAGCCCCTGCCCGTCATCATCGGCGAGAGCGAGACGGCTCCGGATGCCGCGGTGCGCCGCCACCCGCGAGAGCCGCTGTTCTTCGCCACTCACGACCTGAGCGCCGTGCTCGCCGACCTCGGCGAGCGGGGCATCCAGCGCGTGTTCGTCGAGGGCGGCCCGACGCTCGCGAGCGCCTTCGTCCGGGCCGATCTCGCGGACGAACTGCTCGTCTACGTCGCCCCCGTCCTGATCGGCGGATCCCGCCTCGCACTCGGCGACGTGGGCGTGCCGACCATCGCCGATGCGCGGCGGCTCGCCGTGGCATCCGTCCAGAATCTCGGCGACGACCTGCTGATCGTCGCCCACCCCACCACCCGAACGCGAGGAGAGCACTGATGTTCACCGGAATCGTCGAAGAGATGGGCGCCATCACCGCCGTCGAGCCCTCGGGCGACGGCGTGCGGGTGACCGTGCGCGCTCCTCTTTCCGTCTCGGATGCCGGCCACGGCGACTCGATCTCGGTCAGCGGCGTGTGCCTCACCGTCGTCGACCAGGGCGAGGACTGGTTCACCGCCGACGTGATGAAGCAGACGCTCGACATGTCGACGCTCGCCGACGTCGCACCCGGCCGCGCCGTCAACCTCGAGCGCGCGACCGCCGCGCACGGGCGCCTCGGCGGACACATCGTGCAGGGCCACATCGACGGCACCGGCGTGGTGCGCGAGGTGCGTCCCGGCGCGCAGTGGAGCGTCGTGCGCATCGGCATCCCGAATCACCTGGCGCCGCTGGTAGTCGACAAGGGGTCGATCGCGATCGACGGGGTGTCCCTCACCGTCAGCGCCGTGAGCGACCCCGCCGAGACCGAGCAGTGGCTCGAGGTCTCGCTCATCCCCGAGACCCTCGCCGCGACCACGCTCGGCGGCGCCGAGGCCGGCACCCCGGTCAACCTCGAGACCGACATCCTCGCGCGCCACGTGCAGCGCATGCTCGCCTTCCGTGTATCTGAGAACCCCGCGGCTGACGCCGCATCGACCGAGAGGGGCTCCGAATGAGCCTGTCCCCCATCCCCGAGGCCCTCGAGGCCCTCCGCGCCGGCCGACCGATCCTCGTCGCCGACGACGAGAACCGCGAGAACGAGGGCGACGTCATCCTGTCGGCCCAGCTCGCGACCCCCGAGGCGCTCGCGTGGACCGTGCGCTGGTCCAGCGGCTACGTGTGCGCGCCCATGCCCGCCGAGTGGGCCGACCGACTCGACCTGCCGCCCATGGTCGCGGTCAACGAGGACGCCCGCGGGACCGCGTACACCGTGAGCGTCGACGCCGCGTCGGGCGTGACGACGGGAATCAGCGCCGCCGACCGCGCGCGGACGCTCAACGTGCTCGCGGATCCCGAGTCGGTGCCGACGAGTGTCATCCGGCCGGGTCACATCCTCCCGCTCCGGGCCGTTGACGGCGGGGTGCGCGAGCGCGCCGGCCACACCGAGGCCGCGGTCGACCTCATGAAGCTCGCGGGCCTCGAGCCGGTCGCCGCGATCGCCGAGGTCGTCGCCGAGGACGGCAGCATGATGCGGCTGCCCGGGCTCTTCGAGCTCGGTGAGCGGGACGGCATCCCGGTCATCACGATCGAGCAGCTGATCGAGTACCTGAACGAGACGGATCCGCTGCCCGCGTCGGCACCCGCGCGACGCCGCGTGAGCCTGCGCGCCGAGTCGAATGTGCCCACGACGCACGGCACCTTCCGCTTCCTCGCGTACAAGGACCGCGTGACCGGCACCGACCACATCGCTGTCGTCTCGGGAGAGCTGGGCACGACCGCCCCGCTCGTCCGCGTGCACTCCGAGTGCCTGACCGGCGAGGCGTTCGGCTCGCTGAAGTGCGAGTGCGGACCCCAGCTCGAGGCGGCGCTCGACCGCATCGACAAGGACGGCGGCATCGTCATCTACATGCGCGGCCACGAGGGACGCGGCATCGGCCTCATCAACAAGCTGCGGGCCTACAACCTGCAGGAGCGCGGCCTCGACACCGTGGATGCCAACCTCGCCCTGGGCCTGCCCGCCGACGCGCGCGACTACGCCGCCGCCGCCGGGATCCTCGCCGACCTCGGCGTCGAGCAGGTGCGCCTGCTCACCAACAACACCGACAAGGTGAAGCAGCTGCGCGGCTTCGGCCTCGACGTCGTCGAGCAGGTGCCGCTCCTCGTGGGCGTCGGCCCGAACAACCACCAGTACCTCGAGACGAAGCGCGACCGGATGGGTCACATCATCGCCGAGGACGACCTGCGCGACGCCCTCGCGCACATGAAGGAAGAGAGCGCCTGATGGCCGGTAGTGGAGCACCCGAGACCGGCGGCGTCGACGCGTCGGGTCTGAACATCGTCGTGATCGCCGGCACCTGGCACGAGGTCATCACCGACGGTCTCATTGCCGGGGCGAAGCGGGTCCTGGATGCCACGGGCGCGGCGTACCGCGTGGTGCGGGTCCCGGGGTCGTTCGAGCTGCCGGTGGCCGCTCGCGCGGCCTTCGAGGGCGGGGCGGATGCCGTGGTGGCCCTCGGCGTGATCATCCGGGGCGGGACGCCGCACTTCGAGTTCGTCTCGTCGGCGGCGACCGACGGCCTCACGCGCGTCGCGCTCGACGCGGGCAAGCCTGTCGGCTTCGGCGTGCTGACCCTCGACGACGAGCAGCAGGGTCTCGACCGCGCCGGTCTCGAGGGGTCGAAAGAGGACAAGGGCGAGGAGGCCGCGGACGCGGCGATCCGCACCGCCCTCGTGCTGCGGGAGCTGCGCGGCTGATCTCGCGCGGTGCGGGCGGGCCCTTCGACAGGCTCAGGGACCGCGCGCGGAGGTCAGGGACCGCGCGCGGAGGTCAGGGACCGCATCGCGGTGAGGCCCGCCTTCCTGGCGGTGAGGGCGCGGCATCCCTACCCTGACCGGTATGGAGATCCTGCGCCACGCCGTCGTCCTCGTCCACCTCGTCGGGTTCGCCATCCTCTTCGGGGCGTGGGTCGTCGAGGCGGTCGGGCGGCGCGTGCGCGTCACGCCGCTGATGAACTACGCGCTCGTGATCTCCCTCGTCTCGGGTCTCGCCCTCGCGGCGCCGTGGGGCCTCGACCACGACCTGAACTACACGAAGATCGGCGTGAAGCTCGTCGTGCTCCTCGGGATCGGCGCGCTGCTCGGCATCGGCTCGGCTCGCCAGAAGCGCGGCGCCGACCTCGCGCCCGCGGTGTTCTGGCTCGTCGGCATCCTGACCCTTCTCAACGCCGCGCTGGCGGTGCTCTGGCGCTGACGCGCCCGCCTTATCAGCGCGCGCATAGACTGAACGGTCGGTGTTCCCCACTCGGGACCGCCCCCGGGTGCTGTTCGGCGATCCCGGATGCCACCACCCCCGGCATCCGTTCCGCCTCAGCCCGCGATCACACGATGGACGCAACCGATCGCTCTCTCGTCAGGCTGTCATGACCTCCTCATCCCCCACCGCCCCCTCGGCGTCCGCTCCCGCCAATCCGCGCTCGCGTGTCATCACCGCGAGCCTGATCGGCACGACGATCGAGTTCTACGACTTCTACGCGTACGCCACCGCGGCCGTGCTCGTCTTCCCGATCCTCTTCTTCCCCACCGGCAACGACACCACCTCGCTCCTGCTGTCGTTCAGCGTCTTCGGTGCCGCGATGGTCGCGCGCCCCCTCGGCGCGATCGTCTTCGGGCACTTCGGCGACCGCTTCGGCCGCAAGGCCACCCTCGTGGCATCCCTTCTCACCATGGGTGTCGCGACCTTCCTGATCGGTCTGCTCCCCACCTTCAACGAGATCGGGGTCTGGGCGGCGATCCTGCTGCTGGTCATGCGCCTCGCGCAGGGCTTCGCGCTCGGCGGCGAGTGGTCGGGCGCGGCGCTGGTCGCCACCGAGAACGCCCCGAAGGGCAAGCGCGCCCTGTTCGGCACGTTCCCACAGCTGGGCGCTCCGATCGGCTTCATCATCGCCAACGGCGTGTTCCTCATCATCAACTTCGCCCTGCCGCACCCCGACGGCACCGCGCAGCGCTCGGCCGAGTTCCTCGCGTGGGGCTGGCGCGTGCCGTTCCTGTTCTCGGCCGTCATGGTGATCATCGGCCTCTGGGTGCGACTGAAGCTCGTCGAGAGCGAGTCGTTCTCGAAGGCCGAGAAGACCGGCGTCATCAAGAAGTTCCCGCTCGGCGAGGCGATCCGTCGCAACGGGAAGCAGCTCATCCTCGGCACGTTCATCATGCTGGCGACCTACGTGCTCTTCTACCTGATGACGAGCTTCACGCTCTCGTACGGCACCAAGCCTCCGCTGGCGGCCGCTCAGGCCGCGGCCGAGAAGGCCGGAACGCCGTTCGACGCGGCGGCGTACGTCCCGGGGCTCGGGTACAGCTACACCGACTTCGTCATCATGCAGATCATCGGCGTGGTGTTCTTCGGCGTCTTCACGATGCTGTCGGGACCGGTCGCCGACCGGCTCGGACGCAAGCGACTGCTCCTCGGCGTCACCGTCGCGATCATCCTGTTCGGCCTGACGTTCTCGTTCTTCCTCATGCCGAACGCCGACCCGGGCTTCACCCGCATCCTCGTCCAGGCCTTCCTCATCATCGGTTTCGTGCTGATGGGGACCACCTTCGGCCCGATGGGCGCCGTGCTGCCCGAGCTGTTCCCGACGAACGTCCGCTACACCGGCTCGGCGATCTCGTACAACGTGTCGTCGATCCTGGGGGCGGCGCTCGCGCCGATCGTCGCGGTGGCCCTGTGGGCGGCGGGCGACGGCAACCCGTGGCTCGTGGGCGTGTACCTGTCGGCCATGGGTGTGCTCACCCTCATCGCCGTCGTGCTGTCGCCCGAGACGAAGGACGTCGACTACGACGAGAACATCGCCGCCGGAGCGACCGCGCCGTAACGCGGAATCCTCGGAACACCGGATGCCACGGGGCCTGTGCCTCGTGGCATCCGGTGTTCTCCCGGTGGACCAGGCGGTCTGAACTCCGGAGAATTCGAGCCGCCGCGCATCGGAATACGCCGAGACCGGGCTGCGGCCGAGGTTTCTCGGGAGTTTGGTCCACCGACGAGCGAGCGGATCGGCGGCGTCGGCGGCGAGAGGTACGGTCGAATCTGATGCCAGAGAACGAGGTCCGCATGTCTTCTCCCGCTCCCGCGCGTGGTCGGCGCGGCCGTCGCACCCCGGAGGGTCCGCGCGCGTCCTTCCGGCAGTTGCTGCCGTTCCTGCTCGAGCACAAGCGCACGCTCGTCGTGGTCGCCGTGCTCAGCGTTCTCGGGGCCGCCGCGACGCTCGCTCAGCCCCTGCTGGTCGGTCAGGTCATCGCGCGCGTGCAGAACAGCGTCCCGCTCGGCGCCCTCGTCTGGCTCCTCGTGGCGTTCGTCGTGCTGTCGTCCGTGATCTCGGGCTTTCAGCACTACCTGCTGCAGCGCACCGGTACCGCCGTGGTCTACTCGTCGCGCAAGCGGCTGATCGCCCGGATCCTGCGCCTGCCGGTCAGCGAGTTCGACGCGCGTCGCACCGGAGACCTTGTCTCGCGCGTCGGCACCGATACGACCCTGTTGTACGCCGTGCTCACGCAGGGATTCGCGGATGCCGTGGGCAACGCCCTCATCCTCGTCGGCGCGGTGATCGCGATGGCGTTCATCGACCCGCTCCTGCTCGGACTGATCATCGTCGTCGTGGGGGCCTCGCTCGCGGTGGTCGTGCTGCTCAGCACCCGCATCCGCTCGGCCTCGGCCGACCAGCAGGCCAAGGTCGGCGAACTCTCGTCGGGAGTGGAGCGAGCGGTGGGCTCGATCCGGACGATTCGCGCCGCGGGGGCGACCGAGCGCGAGACGGCGGCCGTGACGCAGACCGCCACGGCCGCGTACGACGCGGGTGTGCGGATCGCACGGGTGTCCGCCCTGATCGTGCCGATCGCCTTCGTCGCGCTGCAGGTGTCGCTTCTCGTCGTGCTGGGCGTCGGCGGGTACCGCGTGGCATCCGGAGCGATCGACGTCGCCTCCCTCGTCACCTTCGTGATCTTCCTCTTCCTGCTCGTGCAGCCCCTCGCTTCCGCGATCGGTGCGATCACCTCGGTGAATCAGGCGCTCGGGGCTCTCGGCCGCATCCAGGAGGTGCTCGACCTCCCGCTCGAGAGCGACGACGACCAGCCGCGCGCGGCCGCCCCGATTCCGGATGCCGCGGCCCTGGAGTTCCGCGACGTGCGGTTCCGCTATCCCGACCACGTCGTGAAGGCCCGCGAGGCCGCGGCCCGAGAGGCGCGATCGGTGCTCGCGGACGTGCACCTGGAGGCAGCGGAGGTTCCCGCCGAGACCGACCGCGAAGTCCTGCGCGGGGTGTCGTTCGCCGTGCCGCGCGGCGCGCGGGTCGCGCTCGTCGGGCCGTCCGGCGCCGGCAAGAGCACGATCCTCTCCCTCATCGAGCGGTTCTACGATCCGACCGAGGGGCAGATCCTCCTCGACGGCGTCGATGCTCGCGACCTTCCCCGCGACGAGCTGCGCTCCCGCTTCGGCTACGTCGAGCAGGATGCCCCGACCCTGGCCGGCACGATCGCCGAAAACCTCCGGCTCGCCTCGCCCTCGGCATCCGACGCCGACTGCGAACGGGTGCTGCGCGAGGTCAACCTCGGCGACGTCCTGGAGCGGAGCCCGCTCGGCGTCGACGCGCCCGTGGGCGAGGACGGCGTGATGCTCTCGGGCGGCGAGCGTCAGCGTCTCGCGATCGCGCGCGCACTGCTCGCGGCGCCCCCGGTTCTCCTGCTGGACGAGTCGACCTCGTCGCTCGACGGTGTGAACGAACAGCGCATGCGCGAGGCGATCGACGCCGTCGCGACCGATCGGACGCTCCTGGTCATCGCGCACCGGCTCTCCACGGTGGTCGACAGCGACCTCATCGTCGTGCTCGAGAACGGTCGCGTGGTCGGGCAGGGCACGCACAGCGAGCTCGTGGCATCCACTCCCCTGTACCGGGATCTGGCGAAGCACCAGCTGCTGGTCTGACTCCGCGCGGGCATACCGATGCCCCTCCTGCGCGCCAAGAACGGGAGGGGCATCGGATTCGAAGGCTCGCCCGCCCGCTCGGAGGCGGGACGGGACGAGCGGGTCAGGCGCGCTGCAGGCGGTAGCGCAGGGCGGCGAGCTCGGCGCGGAGCGCGGCCGGTAGGTGCGAGCCGAAGGTGTCGAAGAACTCCTCCGTGAGGTCGGCCTCGGCGAGCCACGAGTCGCGGTCGATCGCGAACAGCTCCTCGAGGTCGGCGGCGGGGAGGTCGAGACCCGACAGGTCGAGGTCTTCCACGCGGGGCAGGCGCCCGATCGGGCTGTCGACCGCCTCGACCTGGCCGTCGACGCGGCGGATGATCCAGTCGATCACGCGGGCGTTGTCGCCGAATCCGGGCCAGAGGAAGCGGCCGTCGTCGCCCTTGCGGAACCAGTTGACCTGGAAGATGCGCGGAGCGCGGTCGAAGCGCAGCTTCTGGCCGACCTTGAGCCAGTGGCCGAAGTAGTCGCCCATGTTGTAGCCGCAGAACGGGAGCATCGCGAAGGGATCGCGGCGGAGCTCGCCGACCGTGCCCTCCTGGGCCGCGGTCTTCTCGGACGAGACCGTCGAGCCGAGGAAGACGCCGTGCGACCAGTCCGTGGCCTCGACCACGAGCGGGACGTTCGTCGCGCGACGACCGCCGAACAGGATCACGTCGAGGGGAACGCCCTCGGGCGCCTCCCAGTCCTCCGCGATCTGCGGGCACTGCGCGGCACCCACCGTGAAGCGCGAGTTGGGATGCGCGGCGGGACGGCCCGATGCGGGCGTCCACGCGTTGCCCTCCCAGTCGGTGAGGTGCGGCGGAGCCTCGTCGGTCAGGCCCTCCCACCACACGTCGCCGTCGGGACGCAGCGCGACGTTCGTGAAGATGGTGTTGCCCCACAGCGTCTCGATCGCGGTGACGTTGGTGGACTCGCCGGTGCCGGGAGCGACACCGAAGAAACCGGCCTCGGGGTTGATGGCCCACATGCGCCCGTCTTCGCCGGGGCGGATCCAGGTGATGTCGTCGCCGAGCGTCTCGACGCGCCAGCCGGGGATCGTGGGGCGGAGCATCGCGAGGTTCGTCTTGCCGCACGCCGAGGGGAAGGCCGCGGCCACGTGGTAAGCCTTGCCCTTCGGGTCGATCACGCGGATGAGCAGCATGTGCTCGGCGAGCCAGCCCTCGTCGCGGCCGATGACCGAGGCGATGCGCAGCGCGAAGCACTTCTTCGCGAGGATCGCGTTGCCGCCGTAGCCCGAGCCGTACGACCAGACCTCGAGCGTGTCCGGGAAGTGGACGATGTACTTCTCGTCGTTGCACGGCCACGCGACGTCGGCCTGGCCGGGGGCGAGCGGGGCACCGACCGAGTGCACGGTCTTGACCCAGGGAGCGCCCGCGGCGATCTGCTCGGTGACGGCGGTGCCGACGCGGGTCATCACGCCGATGGATGCCACGGCGTACGCGCTGTCGGTGATCTGGACGCCGATGTGGCTCAGGGGGCCGCCGACCGCGCCCATCGAGAAGGGGACGACGTACATCGTGCGCCCGCGCATCGACCCCTCGAAGACGCCGTTCAGCGTCTCGCGGATCTCGGCCGGGGCGATCCAGTTGTTGGTGGGACCGGCATCCTCTTCGCTCTCGGAGGCGATGTAGGTGCGCGACTCGAGGCGGGCGACGTCGCCGGGGTGAGAGCGGGCGAGGTAGGAGCCGGGGCGCCACTCGGGGTTGAGCTTGATGAGCTTGCCCTCGTCGACCATCTCCCGCAGCAGCGCGTCGTTCTCGGCGGCCGAACCGTCGACCCAGTGGATGCGATCGGGCTGCGCGAGTGCCGCCACCTGGTCGACCCAGGCGAGGAGACCGGGCATGCCGGGACCGTCGACCTCGGGGCGCGCACCGTAGCCGGGGCGGGCGACAGCGGTGGTCGCGGCGGGGCGGCCGGCGGGGCGGGCGAAGATGTCGGCGAGGGCCATGTCGTCTCCTTTGTCGAGCGGAATTCCTTGGTGTTCCCCCACTCTGACGCGCCGTGAGCGGATCTTTAGAGAGAAAATGGGCATAAGAATCGCGAAACTTTCGATATGGTCAAGGAATGGCCTCGTCGCTCGAACTGACCACGCTCGGACACCGCATCCGCCACCACCGCCTCGCCCGCGGGCTCACGCTCGATGAGCTCGGCGCGCTCGTGGGCGTCGCGGGCAGCCAGCTCAGCCTGATCGAGAACGGCAAACGCGAGCCCAAGCTCTCGCTCCTGCAGGAGATCGCGCGGGCGACCGAGACCGAGGTCACCGAACTCCTGTCCACCGAGCCGCCGAACCGCCGGGCGGCGCTGGAGATCGAGCTCGAGCGCGCGCAGTCGAGCCCGTTCTTCCAACAGCTCGGCATCCCCCCGGTGAAGGTGACCAAAGGCACCACCGACGAGACGATCGAGGCGGTGCTGGGCCTTCACCGCGAACTGCAGCGGCGCGAGCGCGAGACGATCGCGAGCCCCGAAGAGGCACGGCGCGCGAACACCGAGATGCGCCTGCGCATGCGCGCGGTCGACAATCACCTGCCCGACATCGAGAAGCTCGCCGAGAAGCAGCTCAAAGCCGCCGGCCACGGCACGGGGGCGCTGACCCACCGCACCGTCAGCATCATGGCCGAGCAGCTGGGCTTCGAGCTGATCTACGTCAGCGACCTGCCCCACTCGGCGCGGTCGGTGACCGACCTCGAGAACGGCCGGATCTACCTCCCGCCCGCCTCGATCCCCGGCGGCCACGGCCTGCGCTCGATGGCGCTGCAGGCGATGGCCCACCGCCTGCTCGGGCACCGCCCGCCCACCGACTACGCCGACTTCCTCCAGCAGCGCCTCGAGATCAACTACTACGCGGCCTGCTGCCTCATGCCGGAGACGAGCTCGGTCGCGTTCCTCGCGCAGGCGAAGAAGGACCGCAACCTCGCCGTCGAGGACTTCCGCGACGCCTTCGGGGTCACGCACGAGGCCGCCGCGATGCGGATGACGAATCTCATGACCGCACACCTCGGCATCCGGTTGCACTTCCTCCGCGTCGACGGCGACGGGGCGATCTCGCGGGTGTACGAGAACGACGGCCTCCCCCTGCCCACCGACGTGACGGGGTCGGTCGAGGGACAGATCGTGTGCAAGAAGTTCTCGGCGCGGTCGGCCTTCGCCGAGCACAACCGCACGACCGAGCACTACCAGTACACCGACACCCCCGCGGGGACGTTCTGGTGCTCGACGCAGACGGGAACCACCTCGGACGGCGACTTCTCGATCACCGTGGGAGTGCCGTTCGACGACGCGCGGTGGTTCCGCGGCCGTGAGACCTCGACCCGGGGCGTCTCGCGCTGCCCCGACGAGTCGTGCTGCCGTCGACCCGAGTCGGACGCGGCGGCGCGCTGGCAGGGCAAGGCCTGGCCGAGCGCGCGCGTGCACCGGCACATGTTCTCGCCGCTCCCCCGCGGCATGTTCCCCGGTGTCGATGACGCCGAGGTGTTCGCGTTCCTGGATCGGCACGCGGACGGCTGAGGTCTCGCGCCCTCGCGTCGCGCCGGCGGGCCGAACTCCGGAGAAGCGGGGCGAGACGGTCCGCCGAAGGCCCGTTCCGCCGCTGCCGGCCCCGAAACTCAGGAGTTTCGCACGCAGCGCGGCGGGGAGACGCCTGGATGCCAGGACCTCGGGCCCTTTCCGGGTGCCGGGCCGTGGCATCCGGGGCTCACGGCGCGGTCTGCAGCCCGCGCGTTCACGCGCGAGTTCGCTCAGACGCCGTCGCCCGTGCGCAGCATCGCCCGCTGAAGGCCGGCGCCTCTTGGTCGCGCGCCCGTCGTGAGCACGGCATCCCGCGCACGAGGTCCGGTAATCGGACTGTCATGCACGACGTGGTTTGACGAAACGTAAAAGATTTACATTTACGGGACACACACCGCTACGGAGGCTCCCGAAATGTCACACCTTCGCACCGTCCTGTCCCCTGCCCCCTCTTCTCCGACGCCGCGCGGCCCCTCGACCCGCGCCTCGCGTCGCCGTCGCCGCGTCGCCACGACTGCGGCCGGCGTCCTCACCCTCGCCCTCGTCGTCTCGGGGTGCGCCTCGCCCGCATCCTCGTCGGGGAGCGCCAGCTCCAGCTCTTTCGGCACCGCCAGCGTGGCCCTGAGCTGGATCAAGAACTACGAGTTCGCCGGCTACTACTTCGCCGAGGACGACGGCGACTACACCGATGCCGGCTTCGACAAGGTCGATCTCATCGCCGGCGGTGGCAACACGAACTCCTGGGATCTCGTCCTCGGAGGCCAGGCGCAGATCGGCCTCGCGTCCGACCTCACCGGAATCACCGGCGCCATCAACGACGGCGCGGGCCTGAAGATCATCGGCGCGCAATTCGTGAAGAACCCGGTCGGCTTCGTCTCGCTCGCGAAGAACCCCATCCGCACCGTCGCCGACCTCAAGGGCAAGCGCATCGGCGTCGACGCGGGTGGCAAGCTCGCCGTCGAGGCGGTGCTGAAGGCCAACGACCTTCCCGCCGACACGGTGGAGTTCGTCTCCGTCCCCAACGGTGTCGACCCCCTCATGAACGGCGAGGTCGACGCGCTCATCGGCTTCCTCACCAACTACCCCATCGCCGTCAAGAACGCCGGCGGCGATGTGGTGACCATGTCCTTCGCCGACGCGAACTACGCGCAGTTCGGTGACGCCGTCGTCGTCAGCGACAAAGAGCTGGCCGAGAACCGCGAGGAGCTCAAGGCGATCATGAAGGCCAGCATCGAGGGCTGGAACAGCGCACTCAGCAAGGGAACGGATGCCATCGCCGACATCGCCATGAAGCACGGCGGGGCCGACAACGGCCTCGACCGCCAGCTCCAGGTCGACTCCGCAAGCGTCCTGCCGTCGTTCATGCTGACGCCCGACACCGTGAAGAACGGCATCTTCACGCTCACGCCCGACCTCATCGACCAGGCCGTCTCCTCGCTCGCCGCGGCCGGCATCACAGCCGACCCGAGCATGTTCGACACGTCCCTGCTGCAGGAGGTGTACGCCGAGAACCCCGACCTGATCCCCGGCTTCACCGTTCCGGCATCCTGACGCTCGTCACCCCGCACGTCGACACCCCGCACCCCGACCGAGAGGACGCCGCGTGATGATCCCGACTCCCGTGCGCGGCGTCCTCTTCGGCGCCGCGGGACTGGGCGTGCTGCTGGTCGCCTGGCACATCGTCGCCGTGACGGTGTACCAGCGCGCCAACGGCAGTCCCGGCCCCGTGCCACCCCCGCTGCCCGTGTTCGCCCGGGCGCTCGACGGTCTGTTCGGCGGCGCCTACGCCGAGGGACTCGCGGCGACCGCGGGGGCGGCCGTGACCGGGTACGCGGTGGCCGTCGTGATCGCTCTGGGGCTCGGCATCCTGGTCATGATCGCCCCGCCGCTGGGTCCCTTCGCCTCGCAACTGGGTGTCGTGGCCGCGTGCGCACCCGCCGCGGCCATCGCCCCGATCGTGGTGCTGCTGAGCCCGTCGGGCAGCCGCGCCGTGAGCGTCGTGCTCGCGCTGCTCGCCGTCGAGTTCCCCCTCGTGATCGGCGTGCTGCTCGGGCTGCGCTCCGCCGCCCCCGCCCAGATCGACCTCGTCCACGCGTACGGCGGAGGCGCCTGGACGGCCATCCGCAAAGTTCGGGTCATCTCGGCCATCCCGGCCCTGCTGGCGGCGCTCAAGCTCGCCGCCCCCGCCGCCTTCCTCGGCGCGATGACGGGTGAGTTCTTCACCGTCGGCGTCGACGAGGGCGCCGGGCGCCTGCTCATCTCGCAGCAGTACGTCGGCGACTACACCGGCATGTGGGCGATCGCCCTCCTCGCCACGGTCGTCTCCGCGCTGGGCTACGGCGCGATCGCGCTGCTCGGGCGCGTGCTCGCCCCCTGGACCGCACACACCGGGAGCATCCGATGATCCGCCTGCCCGCCTGGGTCTGGACGACCCTGTGCACGCTCGGCACCGCCGCGCTCCTGCTGGTCGGGTGGCAGCTGGCCATCACGTTCTCCGGGCTGAGCCCCTACCTCGCCAAGACCCCGGTCGACGTGTGGCGGTACCTCTTCGTCGACGGCGTCGGCAACCCGGCCGAGGCCGCCGAGCGCCGCGCTGCGCTCGTGCCCATGATCGGCGTCACGCTCGGGCACAGCGCCATCGGTCTGCTCCTCGGCATCACCGCCGGATTCATCGGCGCGGTCGCGCTGACCGTCTCTCGGGCGCTGCGCTCGATCTTCCTCCCGCTCGCGCTGCTGCTGCAGACCGTCCCCCTGATCGCGATGGCACCGGTCATCTACGCGGTGTTCGGGTCCGGCATCCTGACCGCCGCCGTGGTGGCCGCGGTCGTCACGTTCTTCCCTCTGCTGATGAACATCGGCGCGGGGCTGTCATCCTCCACGCCGGAGACGGTGGACCTCGTGCACGCCTATGGGGGCGGGCGCTGGACGCTGCTCCGATTCGTCCAGCTGCCGGCATCCCTTCCCTCGCTCTTCGCCGGTCTCAAGCTCGCCGCACCGGCCACGGTGTCGGCGGCGACGCTCTACGAGTTCCTCTTCTCGTTCGAGGGGCTCGGCGCGAACCTGCTGACGAGCAAGTCGTACTCGGACTACGGGCTGCTGTGGACGCTTGTCGTGATCACGGTGCTGCTCTCGCTCGCCGCGTACGGTCTGGTCGTCTTGGCCGAGACGCTCCTGCTCGCCGGTCGCTTTCCGCCGCGCGCTTCGACTCCCGCCCAGAAAGGCCTCGCATGACCGCGTCCGGCGTCCACATCCGTGCCCTCACGCGCCACTTCGCCACCCGGGGCGGCCCGGTGGTCGCGGTGGACGGCGTCGACCTCGACACCCCCCGCGGCTCGTTCCTGTCGCTGCTCGGCCCCTCCGGGTGCGGCAAGTCCACCGTGCTGCGCATGCTCGCCGGTCTCGACACCCCCACCTCGGGCTCCGCGACAGTCAACGACCTGACGCCCGCGGCCCTGCGGCGCACCCACGCGTACGGCATCGCGTTCCAGGATCACGCGCTGCTGCCCTGGCGCACCGTGGAGCGCAACATCGCGCTCCCGTTCGAGATCGCCGGGCTCCCCGTCGACAGGGAATGGGTACGCGAGCTCCTGCACCTCGTCCGCCTCGAGCAGTTCGCGAAGGCTCGACCGTGGCAGCTCTCGGGAGGAATGCGCCAGCGCGTCGCCATCGCCCGTGCCTTGGCGCTCCGCCCGAGCGCACTGTTCCTCGATGATCCGTTCGGCGCGCTCGACGACGTCACGCGGCAGCGCCTCAACATCGAGCTGCAACGACTGTGGAGCGAGCAGCAAGCCACCACCGTCATGGTCACACACGGCGTGCAGGAGGCCGTCTTCCTCAGCGACCAGGTCGCGGTGATGAGCCCGCGTCCGGGTCGCATCAAGGAGGTCATCGACATCGACCTCCCGCGGCCGCGCACGCTCGAGATGACGAGCACGCCCGAGTTCCACGCGTACGTGGACCGCGCCACCGAGCTTCTGTTCCACTGATCCCCCGAAAGGCCGCACCCCATGACCGAACTCACCGCCGTCGCCGCCACCCACATCACCCCCGACCTGGATGCCGCGGAGGAGGGCATCCGCATGTACATGCGCGCGATCGGTCTCGACACCGAGCACCCCACCCTCATCGACACTCCGCGCCGCGTCGCGCACGCCGGCCTCGACCTCTTTTCGGGGATGGCGGGCGATCCTCATCGCGCGCTCGGCGGCGGCGAGCCCATCGAGGGCGTCTACCCCGGACCCGTGGCGGTGCACGACATCCCCTACTCCTCGATGTGCGAGCATCACCTGCTGCCGTTCCAGGGCACCGTGTCGGTGGCCTACCTGCCCGACCGCGCGCTCGCCGGGATCGGGGACTTCGACGCGATGCTGCGCGTGCTCGCCGCCCGCCCGCAGATGCAGGAGCGCCTGGCCGACCAGATCGCCGAGGTCGTCTCCGACACGCTCGGCGCGAAGGGCGTGCTCGTCCGGTTGACCGCGCAGCACGCGTGCATGTGGGCTCGCGGCGAACGCACCGTCGGGTCGACGGCGTTCTCCCTCGCGTCCCGCGGGATCTACGACACCGACGCCGCGGCTCGGGCCGAGGCACGGGTGCTGCTCGGACTGCACTGAGATGACGAGCTCGACGCAGATCTCCGATGTCGCCGCACGAGAGGGGGTGGCGCTCGTCCCCATCGGCGCGACCGAACAACACGGGCCACACCTCCCCGTCACGACCGACACCACGATCGCGGCGGCCTTCGCCACGGCCGCGGCCGCGCGTGCCGCGAAAGAGGTCGCGACGTGGGTGCTTCCCCCGCTGCCCTTCGGCTTCTCCCCCGAGCACGCCGGACGTCCCGGCACGATCGCTCTGTCGCCGCAGACCCTTCTGGCCATCGCCGACGACATCGGTCGCGGCGTCGCGGCCAGCGGCATCCGGCGCCTTCTGTTCGTCAACGGGCATGGCGGCAATCCCGAGCTGTTGCACGTGGCCTGCCGTCAGCTTCGCGAGCGACGGGGCCTCGCGGCGTTCGCCGTGCACGTGCCCGGGCTCGCGCTCCCGCCCGAGCTCGCCGAGGGGGTGACCACGGGCGATCTCGACGCGCACGCGGGTCACTACGAGACGAGCGTGCTGCTCGCCCTCGACCCGGCGGCGGTCGAGATGGATGCCGCCCGGGCGGACGGCCTCGAGGAGGTGAGGGCTGCCGCAGACTCCCTCACCCGGCCCTTCGGTGCGGTGAGCGTGCCCTGGCACGTCGACGACCTGTCCCGCTCCGGAGTGATCGGCGACCCCACCACGGCCGATGCCCGGTGGGGCGAGCGGGCGTTCGCCGCGCAGGCTGGCGCGCTGGCCGATATCGTGCGCGCCGTGGCGGCGCATCCCCTTCCGCCCGAGTGGGTACACTCGCGGCGGGGGGATGCCGAATGACCGACGGTCCAGGCCGGACGCCGACCCTCCAAGAGGTGGCGACCGAGGCGAAAGTGAGCCTCGCGACCGCGAGCAATGCCCTCACCGGCAACCGCGGGGTGAGCCCGAAGCTGCGCGACCGCGTGCTCGAGGCGGCGCAGCGCGTCGGCTACCCGCGCGCGTCCGGGCGGCGGCGCACCGACCGCACGACCGTGGGCATCGTGCTGCCCGACGTGCGGCATCCGGCCTACGCCGAGCTCGCCCACGCCTTCGAGCGCGAGGGCGCGCAGCGCGACTGGGCTCTCGTCCTCGCCGGTTCCGACTACGAGCCCGACAACGAGCTGGAGGCCCTCGAGAACCTCGTGCGCAGCACGGACGGCGTCCTGCTGTCGCCCTCGCGCCCGCCGCGTTCGGGCGTGCACCGGCTCCAGGCGAGCCCGGTGCCGATCGTTGCGTGCGATGAGCCGGCCGACTCCGCCCTGATCGGCGGGTGGGTGCGCTCCGACAACTTCGGCGGCGGGCGCGTGGCCGCCCACCATCTCGTGGATGCCGGCGGTAGCCGCTTCGCCATGCTTGGCGGCGAGGGCTACCTCCCGTCGACGAAAGAGCGGCGCGAGGGCTTCCTCGCCGGACTCGCCGATCGGGGCGTCGCCGACGACGACGTCCTGATCATCGGCGAGAACTACGGCATGGACGGCGGCCAGAGCGCGATGGCCGAACTGCTCGAGACCGACGCTGCCGTCGACGCGGTCTTCGCGGTGAGCGACCTGCACGCGGTGGGGGCGTTCTTCCGCGCCCTGCAGGAGGGCCGATCGGTGCCCGACGACCTGCTGCTGTGCGGCTTCGATGGTGTCGCCTGGACGCGGCAGATCTCCCCCACCATCACGACGGTGCGACAGGACTGGGGCAAGATCGCCGGCCGTGCGATGGACATCCTCGACACCCTCATGGCCGGTGGCGACGGCGACCGTGCCGTCATCCCCGTCGAGCTGGTCCCGGGCGAGTCGACGCGGCGCTGACGCCCACCGTCGGCTCCAGCTCCGGGCGGCAGCGGGTCCGGCGGCAGGCGGGCCGGGCGGCAAGCGGGCCGAACTCCTGACAAATCGTCACCCGCCCGGATCGAACACCCCCACACACGTCTCCGCCGCCCGAAACTCAGGAGTTTCGCACGCACCGCGGCGGCCAGAACGACGGATGCCGCGACCCCCCGCCGCGGAGCGCCGGGGCCGTGGCATCCGGTGTCTCAGGCGTAGGGGTTCGCCGTGAGCGTGTACTTCGTCTGCAGGTACTCGTGGATGCCCTCGTCGCCGCCCTCGCGGCCGAGGCCGGACTGCTTCCAGCCGCCGAACGGGGCCGCGGCGTTGGAGACGACGCCGACGTTCAGGCCCATCATCCCGGTCTCGAGCTTGTCGATCATGCGCTGACCCCGCGCGAGCGACTCGGTGAAGACGTACGAGACGAGGCCGTACTCGGTGTCGTTGGCGAGGCGCACGGCGTCGTCCTCATCGTCGAAGGGGATGATCGCGAGGACGGGTCCGAAGATCTCCTCGCGGAGGATGTCACTGCCCGGCTGCACGTCGGACACGACGGTCGGCTCGAAGAACGTGCCGGGGCCGTCGATCGGCGAGCCGCCGGTGGTGACCTTCGCGCCGCGCTCGACGGCATCCCCCACCAGGGTCTTGGCCTTGTCGACCGCGCGGTCGTCGATCAGGGGGCCGATCTGCACGCCCTCCTCGGTGCCGCGGCCGATCTTCATGCCCTGCACGCGCTCGGTGACACGGCGGGTGAACTCCTCGACGACCGAGCGCTGCACGATGAAGCGGTTGGCCGCGGTGCACGCCTGACCGATGTTGCGGAACTTCGCGAGCATCGCCCCGTCGACCGCCTTGTCGAGGTCGGCGTCCTCGAACACGACGAAGGGGGCGTTGCCGCCGAGCTCCATCGAGGTGCGGAGCACCCCGGGCGCCGCCTGCTGCAGCAGCTTCACGCCGACCGGGGTGGAGCCGGTGAACGAGAGCTTGCGCAGGCGCGGGTCGGAGATGATGCGCTCCGAGACGGGGCCGGTGTTGGTCGTGGTGACGACGTTGACGACACCCGCGGGGACGCCGGCGTCCTGCAGGATCTGCGCGAAGAACAGCGTCGTGAGCGGCGTGAGGGTCGCGGGCTTGATGACGACCGTGCAGCCGGCGGCGAGCGCGGGCGCGATCTTGCGCGTGGCCATCGCGAGCGGGAAGTTCCACGGGGTGATGAGGTAGCACGGGCCCACGGGGTGCTGCGTGACGATCATGCGGCCGGTGCCCTCGGGGTTCGCGCCGTAGCGGCCCTGGGTGTGCGCGGTGACCTCGCTGAACCAGCGGAGGAACTCCCCGCCGTAGCCGACCTCGCCGCGCGCCTCGGCGAGGGGCTTGCCCATCTCGAGCGTCATCAGCAGCGCGATGTCCTCCTTGCGCTCCTGCAGCAGGTCGAACGCGCGGCGGAGGATCTCGGCGCGCTCCCGCGCGGGGGTCGCCGCCCAGGACGGGAACGCCTCGGCCGCGGCATCCATCGCCGCCACTCCGTCGTCGACCGTGGCGTCGGCGATCTCGTGGATGACCTCACCGGTGGCGGGGTCGTTCACGGCGACGGTCTTGCCGCCCGTCGCCGCGCGCCACTCGCCGTTGATCAACAGGCCGGTGGGTACGGATGCCAGCAGCTCGCTCTCGCGCGAATCGGTCATGGGTCCTCCTGGATCGGGGCGGGGTTTCCCGCCCATTCTTGTCAGGGCACGCGCGCGCGCCGATATACGTGGCGTACAAAGGGGATGCCGAGATCGCCGCCGTGGACGCCGGGGGCGGTGCCGCGGTCCGCGTCGCGCGGGGACCGTGTCCCGCGCCGCTCGGCGCCGCGCCACCCCCGCGATAAACGCCATTCCTCGCCGGAAACGCCGCGACGCCGCGTTTCTGGCGAGGATCGGCGTTTATCGGGAGCATCCGCGGCGAGCAGAACGCACGCGTCAGGTCGCCGCGGCGACCGCCGGCACGGCCACCACGCCCGCGAGGAACCGCTCCAGACCAGCCGGGTCGGTCAGCGGCAGCACGTGCGCGACGTACTGATCGGGGCGCACCACGACCACGGCCCCCGCGGCGCCGATCCCGCGCTCGGCGAAGATGTCGGCGCTCGTCCACGCCGAGGGCGCGGCGGCGAAGACCTTCTCGAGGTCGGTCAGGCCGAGCGGCCCGGAGCGCGGGCGGAACAGGGCGGGCACGTCGACGACGTCCTCCCACCGGCCGGGGAAGACCACCTTCACGTCGAACACGGCGTCGAGGTCGGCACCCTCGGGCGTGAAGCGCTCGACGATCGGGAGCGCGGCCGCCGCCCACGCCCGCAGAGCCGAGCCCTCGGCATCCGCGAAGGCGTACACGCGCCAGCGTCCGTCTGCGCGAGCATGGTGCCCGAGATGCACGGCGTTTCCGTCGCACACCCGCACGACCTCCACGCTCTGGAAGCGCTTGCCGACGGGGAATCCGGATGCCAGCTCCTCGGCCGCGTCCGACGCGACGATGCGCGAGGGGGCGTAGTGCGTGCCGAAGCCGGAGGGGAACTCCGCGGTGGCGAGGTAATAGGTCGCGAGCTCGTCGGGGTCGGTGATCTCGCCGGGCTTGCGCGCCATGAGCGACGACCACTCGCGGTCGAAGTCGATGAGCTGCTGGGCGACCGGGCGCCGTTCGGCGTCGTAGGTGCGCAGCAGGTCGACGGGAGCGAGACCGGTGAGCACGTGCCCGAGCTTCCAGCCGAGGTTGAAGCCGTCCTGCATCGAGACGTTCATCCCCTGCCCCGCCTTCGCGCTGTGCGTGTGACAGGCGTCGCCGGTGAGGAAGACGCGGGGGTTCTCGAGGTCGTCGACGAACTGGTCGGTCACCCGGTGGCCCACCTCGTAGACGCTGTGCCAGGCCACCTGCTTCACGTCGAGCGTGTACGGGTGGAGGATCTCGTTCGCCCGGCGGATGATCTCCTCGATCGGCGTCTGGCGCACGCGCCGATCGTCGTCGGCGGCGACCTCACCGAGATCGATGTACATCCGGCTGAGGTACCCGCCCTCGCGCGGGATGTGCAGGATGTTGCCGGCCGCGGCGTTGATCGCGCACTTGATGCGCCAGTCAGGGAAGTCCGTCTCGACGAGAACGTCCATGACACCCCACGCGTGCTGCGCGGCAGCACCGACGTGGCTTCGTCCGATCGCCTGGCGCACGCCACTGCGGGCCCCGTCGCACCCCGCGACGTATTTCGCACGGATGGTGCGCTCCCCCGCGTCGGTACCCACGCGCACATCGACGTGGTCGTCCTGCACCTCGAGCCCCAGGAACTCCACGCCGTAGTCGGGCACGATGCGCGCCGGGCCGTTCGCCGCCGCCTCGGCGAAGTAGTCGAGCACGCGCGCCTGGTTGACGATCAGGTGCGGGAACTCGCTGATCTTGTAGCCGTAGTCCTCGGTCCGGGTCGTGCGGACGATCCGCTCCGGGTTCTCGGGGTCGGGCGCCCAGAAGTTCATCCAACCGATGTTGTACGCCTCGGCGGTGATGCGGTCGGCGAACCCGAAGGCCTGGAACGTCTCGACGCTGCGCGGCTGGATGCCATCGGCCTGACCCAGAGCGAGCCTGCCGTCGCGCTTCTCGATGAGGCGCGTGGTGAGCTGCGGGAACTGCGACATCTGTGCCGCGAGCAGCATGCCCGCCGGCCCGGAGCCGACGATGAGCACGTCGACCTCGTCGGGGAGGTCGTCCGGGCGGTCGATGCCCGTGCCGGCGGCGTTCTGCACGCGCGGGTCGCCGGAGACGTAACCGTGGTGGTGGAACTGCATCGTTTCTCCTGACGTCGTCGTCGGACTTGCTCGCCGCGGGGGTTCGTTCTATATTCGAACAGAGCGTTCTTCTATCGAACGAGAGGTTAGCTCCCCCATGCCCGCACGGCAAGAGGCGTCACCCGCGTCGCAGACGCTGAGCCGCGGCATCCGGTTGCTCGAAGAGCTCGCCGACGCGCGCACTCCCCTGTCGATCGACGACCTGGCGGCCCGCGTCGAACTGCATCGCTCGGTCGCGTACCGACTGCTGCGCACCCTCGAAGACCACGGATTGGTGACCCGGGATGCCGCGGGCGCGGTGCGTCTCGGAACGGGTCTCGCGGCGCTGGCGGCGGGCGTCGCCGCCGACCTGCAGGCCGAGGCTCTGCCCGAGCTGACCGCGGCGGCGAACGAGCTGGGCATGACGTGCTTCCTCGTGGTGCTCGACCACGACGAATGCGTGACGCTCACGAGCGTCGAGCCGCGGCACGCGGTCACCGCCGTCGCTCAGCGGCCGGGGGCTCGGCATCCGGTCACCCGGGGGGCTCCCGGCCGGGCCATCCTCGCCCAGCTGCCTCCGCGCCGCTGGCCCGAGACCGTCGACGCCCGCCTCGCGGCCGAGGTCGCGGACGCCGCGGAGCGCGGGTGGGCGACGAGTCACGACGAGGTGGTGCCGTCGCTGCGGGCGGTGGCCGTACCCCTCAGCGTGCAGGGGCGCCAGCCCGCCGCGGTGGCGGCGGTCTACGTCGCGACCTCCCTCGACGACGCCGCGATCGCCGCGCGCCTGGCAGCCGCCGCCGAAGCGGTGCGCGTCGCCCTGTAGCCCGCGAGGTCAGCTCGCGAGGCCCGTCCCGCACGAGGAGCAGAAGCGGGCGCCCGACGGGTTCTCCGAGCCGCAGCCCGTGCAGGTCGCGACGACGACGAGCGGCGACCCGCACTCCCCGCAGAACTTGCCGCCGTGCGACTGCGCGCCGCACGCGCCGCAGCGCGGTCGGGCCGGCGTCTTCAGGTCGACGCCCCCGACCATGTCGACGGTCTCGAGCCGCTCCTGCACCTGCCGGCGCCGCGCCTCGGCCTGCAGCTGCGCGAGCTCCTCGACCGCGATCGGCGAGCAGCGCACGCACTGGCCGACCCCGTCGTTCCAGCACACGTCGTCGCACACCCAGTCGCTGCAGGCGCGGCACTGGTGGAACTTCGGGGCGATCTCCGCCGTCGCCGCGCGCAGCGCCTGGTCCTTGGCCGGAGAGTTCGTCCCGCGGTCGAGGAGCCGATCGGCCATCGAGGTGAACTGCGACACCTGCCCGCCGAAGAGGTTGCCGATTCCGCGCGCGAGCCGCTGCCCGGCGGCCCGCGGGTCGGACCGGAAGGCTGACCGGTAGCCGTTGCCGCAGCGTTCGCAGCGGAACTCGAACTGATAGCCGTCGGTGTTCGACAGGTCGCTGAAGTTGTCGGTGAACGGGACGAGATCGCTCATGTCACTCCTGATCGGGGGCGGGGGCACGCGGGGTGCCGGGTGAAGGGGAAAGCGGCGGCCGCTCACCGAAGACGAGGTCGATGAGCGGGGCGAAGTCGTAGTCGCGGGAGTACCGCGGGGCTTCCATGAGGAGGAGGTTGTTGATGAGCATCCCGCGCCCCATGAACGCCCACAGCTCCGCGTCGCTCGCCCCGGCCTCCCGCAGGGTCCGGTAGACGTCGTCGAACTGCCGCCGGGATTCCGCACCGATCGCCGGCTCGGCGGTCGCCGCCGAGAACGCGTGCGCCCACACCAGCAGGGCCGCGGGATTCGACAGGACGAGCTCTCGATAGGCCGCGCCGAGACGGTCCCCGTCGAAGCCGTCCGTCATCGCGGCGCGGAAGACCTCGACGATCTCGGCGGCGGCGAACGCATGGGTACGCACGAACAGCTCGAGCTTCGAGCCGAATGTGCGGATCACGTACGGCTGCGACACCCCCATCTCGGCCGCGACCTGGGCCGTCGAGGTCCCGAAGTACCCCCGCGCGGCGAAAGCGCGCACCGACCCCGCGAGCAGCTCGGCATCGCGGGCGGCACGGCGTCGGGGGGTCGGCATCCGCGGTCCTTCCGGGGGCGGTGTTATCGCTTGATAATACTGCGACCTCCGACCGCCGTCACCTGTTGCTTCACCCGCCGGCGGGCAGCCATCCCGACGCCGTGAGGGCGAGCGCCACCGCACCCATCACCGTCGACCGCTCGGCGAGCGCGCCCCGCACGATCTCGGGCGCCGACTGGGTGTCGGGGATGAGTCCGCGACGCAGCGCGCGGGCGAACGGCTCGAGCACGGCATCGCCGGCCTCGGCCATCGCGCCGACCACGATCACCCGCTGCGGCGCGAAGAGCAGGCACGCGCGCGACGCGGCGTCGCCGACGAGCTCGGCGGCATCGGAGACGATCCGCGATGCCCGCGGCTCACCGGCGACCGTCCGCTCCACGAGAGATCGCACGTCGGGCGTCTCGGTGTCGGTCGACACCGCGTCCAGCAGGGCGGGGATCGCGGCGAAGGTGTCGAGGCATCCCCTCTTCCCGCACCGGCACACCTGCCCCTCCGCCGCCACCGCGAAGTGGCCGATCTCGCCCGAGCCGGCACCCCCCACGAGGCGATCGCGCACGATCAGCCCCGCCCCGATCCCGCTGTGGAACTTCACCGTCAGCGAGTCGGCCACGTCGCGACCGGCGCCGAAGACGTGCTCGCCGAGGGCGGCGAGGTTCGCGTCGTTCTCGATCACGGTGTCGACGCCGAAGGTCTCGGTCAGCTCTTCGGCCGTGGTGCCCGACCATCCCGGAAGCACCGCCGAGCCGATCACGCGTCGACGCACCGCGTCGATGGGCCCGGGCAGGGCGACTCCGACCGTGACGACGGCCCCCTGTTCCTCGGGAAGCGCCGACACGGCCGACCGGTAGAGCTGCGCGGCGACGGAGAGCCCCTCCTCGCTCGAGTACCGCTCGGCCAGACGGCTCTCCCGCGTCACCAGCACCCGGGCATGCACATCGCACACCGCGACGCGGACCGTACGGAAGCCGAAGTCGATGCCCGCCACCGAGGCCAGGGCGGGATCCACACTGAGACCCCGGCCCCTCGGCCCCGTGCGCGACACCGGCTCCCCGGCATCCTCCACCTCGTGCAGCACCCCCTCCACGGCGAGGCTCTGCGCGGCCGAGGTGATCGTGGAAGCGGCGAGGCCCGTACGGCGGGCGAGGTCTGCGCGGCTGATCGGACCGTGGTCGCGCACCGCGGCGAGGACACGGTGGCGCGTGCTCGACGCGTCTTCTCCGGCGACGTCGACGAAGGTTCTCATGCGGCGAACATAGCCCGCGTCACGCGTCATCTCCAGCCCAACACTTCATTGAACGAAGGATTGTTGCGCTCAGTGTCCAAAATTTGTCTTGACAGGTTCACCGAACGAAGGATTTACTGAGCCTCGCCCGACGGTCCATCGACACGTCGGAGCACCACCGACGTGTCACCGACGATCCGAAGGACTGCCCGACCATGGTCACGCCAAGCCTCGAACTGCAGGGCATCACCAAGCGCTTCGGCCACGTGGCCGCTCTCCGCGACGTCCACCTGTCGGCGTACGCCGGACAGATCCTCGCGGTGGTCGGCGACAACGGCGCCGGCAAGTCGAGCCTGATCCGCACGATCAGCGGCGTCTACCGCCCCGACGAGGGGACCGTCCGCGTCGACGGGGCGGAGCAGGTCTTCACCAATCCCGCCGCGGCGCGCTCCGCCGGCATCGCCACGGTGTTCCAGGACCTCGCCCTCATCGAGGTCCTGGACGTCGCCACCAACATGTTCATCGGCCAGTACCCGCGCCGCGGCCCCTTCGTGCGACGCCGGACGATGGAGCGCGAGACCCGCGCCTTCCTGGACGAGCTCGGCGTCTCGGTCGCCTCGGTGCGCACCGAGATCGGCATGCTCTCCGGCGGGCAGCGCCAGATCGTCGCGATCGCCCGGGCGATGCGCACCGGCGGCCGCATCGTGCTGCTGGACGAGCCGACCGCCGCCCTCGGGGTGCGCGAGACGGCCCAAGCAGCCGACATGATCCGCACGCTCCGCGAGCGGGGCAACACCGTGATCATCGTCAGCCACGACATGTCGCTCGTCTTCGATCTCGCCGATCGCATCCAGGTCATGCGCCTCGGCCGCGTCGCCGGAATCCGGGAACGAGCGCAGACCACGCGCGACGAGATCATCGGCCTCATCACCGGAGCGGTCACCGGCGACGAGGGCACCGCCCCGGCGGACACCGCAGCCTGACCGGTCCCACCCCAGGGCGGCACAGCCCGCGCCGCCCGCACTCGCACCCGACGAACGACAGAGAGGTCTTCGCATGTCCCTCATCTCCACCCGGCGCCTCGCCGCCACGGCACTCGCCGGCGCCACCCTCGTCGCGGCCCTCACGGGCTGCGGCGCCCTTTCGGGCGGCTCCATCGCCGCCTCCTCCGATCCCTCCGCCTCGCTGCGCGAGGTGAAGACGATCACGTACGTGAACCCCGCTCCCTTCTACCCCGCCTTCGACGACGTCGGACGCTGCTTCGAGGACGCGGCGAAGAAGAACGGCTGGACGCCGGTCGAGGTCGGCACCTCGGGCAGCGCGGTCGACAACCAGGGCGCGATCGACCTCATCTCGCAGGCGATCGCCAACGGCACCGACGCCCTCGTCGTCTTCCCGACGATCCCCGAGCTGTTCACCCCCGTCATCACGCAGGCCCGCAACGCGGACATCTACGTCGTGGCACAGAACGCGGGCGACCCCAGCACCGGACAGCAGACGCAGGTCGGAACGGATGCCACGCAGCTCGGCGCGCTCATCGCCGAGGGGCTGGGAAAGACCGACCCGAACGCGCAGGTCGGCATCCTCTCGGGGTCGGCCAGCACCACCCCGCACGTGCAGGAGATCCAGGGGTTCACCGACTACGCGAAGGAGCACTTCCCGAACATGAAGGTCGTCGCCAGCGACTACACGAACGGCGACCCGACCAAGGCCCCCGAGCTCTTCAGCAACATGCTGACCGCCCACCCCGAGATCACCGCGCTGTTCCCCATCGAGGGCACCTCGGTCGCAGCCGCCATCACCGCCGTGAAGGAGCGCGGGCTCACCGGGAAGGTGAACGTCGTCGCCAACGACCTCACCGACGATCACCGGGCCTCGATCGAGGACGGCACCCTGCTGGGCGTCGGCGAACAGGGATGGTGCGAGTCGGGGACGAAGGCCGTCGAGGCGGTCAAGGACCTCTCCGAGGGGAAGACCCTCCCCGCCTTCATCGCCACCACGAGCACGTTCTACGACAAGAGCAACCTCCCCGCGAAGTGACCGGCGTCGGGACCCGGCCGCGGCCGGGTCCCGACCTCAGAGAGCGAGACCCCACCCGTGCGAAACGTCGTCCGTCGCATTGCCGCGGCCCCTCAGCTGGGCCTGATCCTCATCATCGTCCTGTTGATCCTCGTCGCCCAGGCGGCCAACCCGCAGGCCCTGGCCCCGGCGAACATCGTCGAGATCCTCCGGTCGAGCGCGCTGTACTTCATCGGGGCCAGCGCGGCCACTCTCGTGCTGGTCGGAGGCGGCCTCGATCTGTCCATCGGCTCGCTCTTCGCGGTCGGCGGCGTCACCGTGGGCATCTCGATGAACGCGGGCGTGCCGTGGCCGCTCGCGATCATCGTCGCCCTGGCGGTGTGCGCGCTGCTGGGGCTGGTCAACGCCTCCCTGATCACATGGGTGGGCGTTCCCCCGTTCATCGCCACGCTGGGCATGCTCTTCGCCGCGAGCGGCGTGGTCGTCGTCTCCACCGGCGGGATCCCCCGCTTCGGCTTTCCGAGCGCGTTCACCGACCTCGCCCAGCTCAACCTCTTCGGCATCCCTCTGCTGGTCTACTACGCCGTCGCCGTGGGTATCGCGGCGCACGTCGTCCTGCAGCACACGGTCTTCGGCTACAACATCCGGGCCTTCGGCGGGAACGCCACGGCCGCGCGGGCCAACGGCATCCGAGCCTCCCGGATGAACATCTCGCTCTACGTCATCAGCGCGGTCGTCGCGGGACTCTGCGGCGTCCTGTTGGCCTCCCGCGTCGCCACGGCCGACCCGGGTGCGGGCGGCACCGGCTTCGCCTTCCAGGTGCTCGCGGCCGTGATCATCGGCGGCACGAGCCTGTTCGGCGGGGTCGGCACCATCACCGGCACGGCCCTCGGAGCGCTGCTCTTCGCCGTCATCAACAACACCCTCGCGCTGACGAACACCAACCCCCAGTGGCAGAACGTCGCGACGGGAGTGATCCTCGTCACCGCCGTCGCGGTCGACCACCTGCGCCGCAAGCGGCGCTTCGCGGTGCGCTCGACCTGAGCCTCGGCATCCCGTCTCTCCCTTCATTGCCTGTCGTCCTGGAAGGACCGCCCCGTGACCGAGATGTCGGATCCGCATCGCATCACCGCTCGTTTCGTTCACCCGGCCGGACAGCCGTTCGTCCAGCGGGCGGGGGTCGGGGCCGCCGAGAGCGCGCCGTTCGCGGCGCTCCTCGCCGGCGTCGACGAAGCGACGTTGACCGGGTACCTCGCGGCGTTCGACGCGGACGTGCGCGCGTCGGCCGCCCTCGTCGACCCCGAGTTCGCGACGCGCCTGCCGTTCGCCCCGGGTGACCGGATCCTCGCGCTGGGCGATTCGATCACCGACGACTCCCTGTCGTGGGCGCACCAGTTGCAGGCGTATCTCGATCTGCACCGTGCGGCCGACGGCATCCGGGTCGTGAACGCCGGTATCACCGGCAACACCACCCAGGAGGCCGTGGCCCGCATCGACCTCATCGCCGCGGCGCGTCCGACGTGGGTGATCCAGATGCTCGGTACGAACGACGCGCGGCGTCACGGGAGTCTCCGCGCGCGGATGCAGTCGATCGAGGAGACCCGCCGGAACCTGTGGCTGCTCGCCGAGCTGATCGCCGTGGAGACCGGCGCGACGCACGTCTGCCTCACCCCTCCCCCGGTGGTCGAAGCCGATGCCGACGCCTGGGAGCCGTTCCAGCAGGAGCGGATCACGTGGCGCGAGGCCGACGTCGCCGAGATCGCGGACGCCGTCCGCGCGCACGACGGCACGGTCGTGGATGTGCACGCGCGGCTGCGTAGCGCCCCGGAGGGATGGCTGCTGCCGGACGGCGTGCACCCGACGCTCATGGGCCAACGCCTCATCCTCGAGACCGTGCTGCGGGAGCTGGCCGGGTCCTGAATCCCGCGCCGACGGGCATCGATGCGGCACGCGCAGACAATCGCGCGCGCGACCGAGGCACCACAGTGGACGGTATGCACGAGCACGAGCCCTCCGCTCCCCCGCAGCCCGGCGGCAACCCCGACGTCCGCGCCCCGCACGATGCCGGTCCCGCCGTCCACCCGCTGGACCCTCTCACCGCCGAGGAGATCGAGCGCACGCGCGACATCCTCGTCGCCGCGGGCCTGCTCGGCGAGACCGTGCGGGTGCCCATGCTGCTGCCCGCCGAGCCCGACAAGAAGGCGGTGGCTTCGTGGCATCCGGGAGATCCGATCGATCGCCGCGCCGATGTGACCCTGCTCGACACGGCGACCGGCGAGGTGACCGAGGCGATCGTGTCGATCACGGCGGGCGAGGTCGTCCAGAGCCGCCGCCACCCCGCCGACACCGCGCCGTACGGCCAGCCGCAGTACCTCTTCGAGGAGTACGAGCGCGCCGCCGAGTTGGTCAAAGCCTCCCCCGAGTGGCGCGCCGCGATGGTGCGCCGGGGCCTCGCCGACCGGATCGAGCTGGCGTTCTGCACACCCCTCGCCCCCGGGTTCGTCGGGCGGGAGAACGAGGTCGGGCGCCGCGTCATCCGCTCCCTCACCTTCCTCCGCGACAGCGAGGACGACATCGCCTGGGCGCACCCCGTCGAGGGCCTCATCGTGCACATCGACCTCACCGCGAACCGGGTGATCGGCCTCGAGGACGAGGGCGACGTGCCCGTGCCGGCGGGCAGTGGCCGGTACGACCCCGCGGCCACCGGCCCCGCGCGCACGACGCTCAAGCCGATCGAGATCACGCAGCCCGAGGGGCCGAGCTTCCACGTCGAAGGCTCGCACGTGCAGTGGGAGAACTGGCAGCTGCGCGTCGACTTCAACGCCCGCGAGGGACTCGTGCTGCACGACGTGCGCTTCGACGATCGCCCCGTGCTCTCGCGCGCGAGCGTGCCCGAGATGGTCGTGCCCTACGGCGACACGAGCAACACCCGGTTCTGGATCAGCTACTTCGACGCCGGCGAGTACCTGCTCGGCAAGAACGCCAATCACCTGGAACTCGGATGCGACTGCCTCGGCGTCATCCACTACTTCGACGGGCACGTCGCCGACGATCACGGGCACGCGATGCGCATCCCGAACGCGGTGTGCATGCACGAGGAGGACTACGGCGTGCTGTGGAAGCACACCGAGCCCGGCCCCGTCGGCTCGCACGTGCGCCGGTCGCGGCGCCTGGTGGTGTCGTACTTCGCCACGATCGGCAACTACGACTACGGCTTCTTCTGGTACTTCTACCTCGACGGCTCGATCCAGGTCGAGGCCAAGGCCACCGGCATCGTGTTCGTCGGCGGCGGTGAGCCCGGCTCGACGAACCGGCACGCGCCCGAGATCGCCCCCGGCGTCTTCGCGCCCGTGCACCAGCACCTCTTCTCGGCACGCCTCGACATGGCGATCGACGGCGACGAGAACCGCCTGTTCGAGGTGGATGCCGTGCGCATCCCGATGGGCGAGGACAACCCCTTCGGCAACGCCTTCACGTGGTCGCACACGCTGCTGCGCACCGAGCAGGAGGCGCAGCGCGAGGCCGACACCTCCGTCGCGCGCGTGTGGGAGGTGCAGTCCACTTCTCGGACCAACTACGTGGGCAAGCCCACGGCGTACCACCTCATCCCGGAACCGACCGCGCTGCTGATGGCCGACCCGGCCTCGACCGTCGCCGCCCGGGCCGCCTTCGCGACGAAGCACCTGTGGGGCACCGCCTACGACCCCGAGGAGCGCTGGCCCGCCGGCCGCTACCCGAACGCGCACGCCGGAGGAGCGGGCCTTCCCGCCTACACGGCTGACGACCGTTCGATCGACGGCGCCGACCTCGTGCTCTGGCACACGTTCGGCCTCACGCACGTCCCGCGCCCCGAGGACTGGCCGATCATGCCGGTCGACTACGCCGGGTTCTGGCTCAAGCCCTACGGCTTCCTCGACCGCAACCCCGCGCTGGATCTGCCGGAGTCGTCGCAAGCACACGCGCGGGGCGGCGACGGCTGCTGCGGCGGCGGTGACGCCTGCCACTGCGGGCACTGAGGGCGGGTCGGGCCGGGGACGGCGCGCAACCTCCGTGATACGCGCAACCTCAGCCGGAATCTCCGGATGCCACTGACCCTGGGCACATCGCGGAAGTCACGCCGGCGGATAGGGTGGGCCGGTCCGTGCCCGCCGTCTCCCTCGTGCGAGGGCGGGTGTCGGCATCCGGACAGGACCAAGGAGAACCCCCGTGCCCCGACGCGTGGACCACGATGCGCGACGCCACGAGATCGTGCTGGCCACGTGGCGTCTCATCGCTGAGCGCGGCATCGAAGCCACGACCATGCGCGAGCTCGCTCGCGAGCTGGGGCTCGCCAACGGCAGCGTCACGCACTACTTCCCCGACAAGAGCGCGATCCTCACCGCCGCGTTCGCGCACGTGTTCGACGCCACGACCGCGCGCTTCGAGCGGGGTCGCGCCCGGACGGGTGACACCGGGCTCGCGGCGTTGCGGGCGTTTCTCCTCGAAGCGGCCCCGATCGACGAGGAGCGCTCCCTCGAGGCACGGATCGTCATCGCCTTCCTCGAGTACGCCGCTGCCGACCCGGCCCTGGCCGAGATGTTCCGCGGGCTGATGCGTCAGTGGCAGGAGGCGTTCGCCGAGATGGTGGCCGAGGCCCAGGAGCGCGGCGAGGTGCGCGACGGCCTCGACGTGCAGGCCGTGAGCGACGCGATCCTGCACGCGGTGAACGGCATGCAGGCCAACGGCGTGCTCCTGCCCGAGACGGCGCGAGAGGAGCGCATGCTCGCGACCGTCGACGCGCTCGTCGAGATGCTCCGCTGAACGGGGCTCTCGCGGCATCCGATACATCGGGGTAATATTCGGGAAACTTTGGTTCTACAAGCGTCGGATAAAAAGGACGCGGGAACCGAGTGCCGAGGGAAACGAGGAGGTCTCCCATGCCGATCGCTGCCATCCGCCAGCCGGGCGTCACCGCCGTCCACGCCGCCGATCTGGCCGCGTTCCGCGCGGCCGTCGACGACAGCTTCGTCCCGCTGCATGTCACCGCGGCCGACCCCGACCGCTTCCGCGGCTCGATTCGCGCGGCCTCGGCCGACGGCATCCACGTCAGCACCGTCGCGGCATCCGCGCACGTCGTGGAGCGCACCCCCGACCTCATCGCGCGCGCCGACGGCCCCGCCGTGAAGATGAGCCTCATGCTGGCGGGCACCGGTCTGCTGGTCCAGGACGGCCGCGAAGCGCTCCTGCGCCCCGGAGACTTCGCCGTCTACGACACCTCCCGCCCGTACACGCTGGCGTTCAGCGGCGACTTCCGCACGATCGTGACGATGTTCGCGCCGAGCGCCCTCCCCCTGCCGTCGTCGGCCCTCGCGCAGCTGACCGCCGTGCGCGTGCCGGGCGACGGCGGGCTCGGTGGCGTCGTCGCCCCCTTCCTCGCGCAGCTCGGGACCCACCTCGACCAGGTCGCCAGCCCGTCCGGGTCTCGGCTGGTGCACACCGCGCTCGACCTGCTCACGACGGTCTACGCCCACGAGCTCGGCAGCGACGTCGCCGCGGGCGATCCGCACGCCGCCCTCCGTCGCCGCGTCGAGGAGCACATCGACACCCACCTCGCCTCCCCCGACCTCGGGCCGGGAACGATCGCCGCCGCGCACTACATCTCGACGCGGCACCTGCACACGCTCTTCCAGGGCCAGGGCACGACCGTGGCCGCGCTCATCCGCGCGCGTCGCCTCGAGCGCTGCCGGCGCGACCTGACGGATCCGCTGCTCGCCGATCAGTCGGTCTCGGCGATCGGCGCGCGGTGGGGATTCCCGGATGCCGCGCACTTCAGCCGCACCTTCAAATCGGCGTTCGGCTTCTCCCCGAGCGAGTGCCGCGCGGGGCGCTGAGCGCCCCCATGTCCCACTTATGACAGAGCATGTCCCGGAAGTGGTGGGTTGAGAGGCCCTCAACCGACCATTTCTGGGACATGGTCCCGCGCGCGGCGCGGCGCCGGCGATCACATCCCCGCGTGGTCGAAGGCGATGCGCGCGACTGCCCCCTATGTCCCACTTATGACGGTGCGTGTCCCAGAAGTGGTCGGTTGAAGGGCCCTCAACTGACCATAAGTGGGACATGATCCCGCGCGCGGCACGGCCCGCGAGGTCACACCCCGGCATGGTCGAAGGCGATCGTCGGCACGTCGACGATCTGCGCGCCGCCGTCGGCGACGATCGTCGCTCCGGTGATGTACGACGAGTCCGGGGACGCGAGGAAGCGCACCACCCCCGCGATCTCGTCGGGCTGCGCCGGGCGTCCGAGCGGCACGTCCGTGGTCACGGCCGCGTAGGCCGCCGCGCGGTCGGAGAGCCCCGCGGCTCGGGCGAAGGCATCCATCTCCTCATCGGCCATGGGCGTCGCCACCCAGCCCGGGCAGACCGTGTTGACCCGCACGCCGGCACGGCCGTAGTCGCGCGCGAGGGAGCGGGTGAGTCCGATCAGCGCGTGTTTGCCGACGGTGTAACCGGCGACGGAGGGACCTGCGGCGAGGCCCGCGATCGACGACATCACCACGACGCGTCCCCGGGCCGCGATGAGCGCCGGGAGGGCGGCGCGGACCATGACGAACGCCGTCGTGACGTTGGCGCGCAGCGCCGCCTCCCACGCGTCGTCGTCGGTGTCGGCGACGGTGGCGAAGCCGTGCCCGCCGGCGTTCGCGACGACGATATCGAGCCTCCCGCGCTCCTCGAGGATGCGCGCGACCAGCGCTTCCGCGTCGGCGGATCGCGCGGCGTCCGCGGCGAGCGCCGTCCCACCGATATCCGTCGCAACGCGCTCGAGGGGCTCGAGCCGGCGCCCCGTGACGACGACGTGCACGCCCTCGCGCGCGAGCCGCCGAGCGACCGCCTCGCCGATCCCCGTCCCGCCGCCCGTCACCAGCGCCACCTGGCCCCGTAGTTCGTCGTTCATCGTCCCTGCTCTCCGCTCGCGCCCGCGCGCGAGCCTGCTTCAAGCCGCGATCCCGCGGTCCGCCGTTCGCCCGTGCATCCGCGTGAGCCTGTCCTGCGCGGCGCCGTCCTGCCGCTCACGCCGGAAACCCCGACCGTGCACTGACACCGAAATCCGACACCCAGGTCGCCGCCGACACCGGCCGCAGGCGCGGGGATGCCAACAGCACGATCTGGTCGGCCACCTCGGCCGGCGTCTGCACCGGGTATTCCGCGTCGGCGAAGCCGCTCGGCATCCCGAGATCTCCGCGACTCATCGGGGTGTCGACGATCGAGGGGCACACGGCGTTGACGCGGATCCCCTCGGGCGCGAGCTCGACGGCGGCGGCGCGCGCGAGCTGGAGCAGCGCGGCTTTCGAGGCGCCGTAGGGCACCATGCCCGGGGTGGCGACGAGCGCCGAGTCACTCGCCACGATGACGACCGAGGCGGCATCCGACCTCCGCAGCCACGGCAGCGCCGCGCGCAGCGCGAGGAAGGCGCCCGTGACGTTGACGGCGAAGACGCGTTCCCAATCCGCCACCGACGTCTCGGCGAGCGGGGTGCCCACCGGGCCGGAGATGCCCGCCGCCAGCACCAGTACGTCGAGTCCGCCGACCTCCCGCGCGCACGCGTCCACCGCGGCGGCGGCCGCGTCGGCATCCGTGAGGTCGGCGACGACGCCCGGAGCCCCGACCTCCCGCACGCGCGGGTCGAGGTCGACCCCTCCGGTGCGCGCCCCCTCGGCGGCGAGCGCCCGCACGGCGGCGCGTCCGATTCCTCCGGCGGCGCCGGTGACGAGCGCTCTGCGCGCGGTGAGGTGAAGGTCCATGCCGCCATCCTGTTCGCGGCGGCGGCGGGCGGCATCCGTCCCTGCACGGACGCAACAGGCCCCCTCACCCGCGGTCAAGTCCGGAGCGCGCGAGCGGAGCAAGATCGCTGCAACGGGCGCCGCTGCCCGCTCGGAACCCGAACCCGAAGGATTCGCCATGACCGACTCGACCACCGCCGGCTCCTCCACCGCGTTGCAGCGCGGCGCGTTGGGCGTCGCCGGCATCGTCTTCCTCGTTCTCGCCGCCGTCGCGCCGCTGACCGGGATCGTCGTGGTCGCCTCGCTCGCGATCGCGCTCGGCAACGGCGGCGGCACGCCCGCGTCGTTCCTGATCATCGCGGTGATCCTGCTGCTGTTCGCGGTCGGCTACGCGCAGATGTCGAAGCAGCTGGTCAACGCCGGCGGCTTCTACGCCTTCGTCGTCAAGGGGCTCGGGCGCACGGGCGGGCTCATCGCGGGCCTGATCGCCACCCTCGGCTACAACTTCTTCGTCGTCGGCACGATCGGCACGAGCGGCTTCTTCATGCAGTCGATCATCGCCGGGCTGACCGGCTTCGACCTTCACTGGTACGTATGGGGGCTGCTGTCGATCGTCGTCTGCTTCCTCATGGCGCGCACGGGCGTCGACTTCTCGTCAAAGGTGCTCGGCGTCGCCCTCGTGCTCGAGGTGCTGATGCTCGTCGTGTTCGACATCTCGGTGCTGGTGCAGACGGGGTACGACCTGGGCGCCTTTTCCCCCGAAGCCGTCTTCTCGGGCTCGCTGCCAATCGGCCTCTTGCTGGCGGCGACCGGCTTCCTCGGGTTCGAGGCGACCGCGCTGTTCGGCGAAGAAGCGCGCAACCCGCTGAAGACCATCCCCCGCGCCACCTACACCGCGATCATCGCGATCGGCGTGATCCTCGGCGTCACCACCTGGGCCGTGGTCAGCGCGACCGGCGTCGCCCAGGCGCAGGGCACCGCTCAGGAGCATCTGGCCACGGGTGACCTCATCTTCAGCCTCGCGGCGACCTACCTCGGTCCGCAGCTCACCGTCGTCATGCAGGTCCTCCTGCTGGTGAGCCTGTTCGCGGCGATGCTCGCCTTCCACAACTCCGCCACGCGCTACCTCTACGCCCTCGGCCGTGCCCGCGTGCTGCCCTTCGCCCTCGCCCGCACGCGCGCCTCGGGTGCCCCGCAACTCGCCGGCATCGTGCAGGCCGCGTTCGCCGCGATCGTCGCGGGGATCTTCGCCCTCGTGGGCCTCGACCCGATCCTCAACCTCGTCCCCGCGATGCTCGGCTTCGGCACGCTCTCCGTGATCGTGCTGCAGGCGCTCGCGGCCCTGTCGATCGTGGTCTTCTTCCGCCGCCGCGGCGACCGCCGCTGGTGGAGCACGCTGATCGCCCCCGGCGTCGGCTTCCTCGCGCTGTCGGTCATCGTGGTGCTGGCCGTCGTGAACTTCGACGTCGTCGCCGGATCCAACGAACCCGCGATCCGCCTGATGCCGCTGCTGCTGGTCGCGGCCGTGATCGGGGGGATCGGGTACGCCGTGTTCCTGCGCCGCCGCAAGCCCGCCGTGTACGCCGGGCTGTCCGACGACCTCGAGGCCTTCAACGTGGCCTCGGCCGAGAAGGGCAAAGACCCGGTCCCCGGACTCTGATTCCGGATGCCGCACCCCGGCGGGTCCGTCCCGTCCGGCCGCGCTCCGCCGACGCCCGGCGAAGCGTGGGGCCGCGGCATCCGTCCCGCTCCTCCCTCCCTCCAGAGAAAGAAATCGCATGACGACCGACACCCTGAACCTGTCCGACACCCGCACCTGGCTGCCGCTCGACGGGCTCGCACCCGGCTTCGACGCGGCCAAGGCTGAGCTGACCGTTGCCCTCGCGGGCCGCACGTTCACCACCGTGGATGAGAGCGGCACGCGGACGGAGTACCGCTTCGGAGCGGATGCCGTGGAGTGGACGTCGACGTCCGAGAACGGCCGCGACGCCGTCGAGGTCATCGAGGTCGACGAGGAGCTGTACTACGCGCAGTACACCCCCGCCGCGCACCCTGACGAGGCCGTGACCCTCATCCTCGACCTGCGCAGCGGGCACGCGCTGACGGTGATCAGCACCCTGGGGACGGCCGCGCCCGGGCGCACCGCGGTGCAGATGAGCTTCACGCCCGCGACCATCGCCGAGCTCGAGGTGAGCGGGGACGCTCCGGCGCCGACCGACGAGCTGATCGGCCGCCGCGTGCTGTGGGTGTACTCGACGGTGCACGCCTACGAGCACGTGTACCTCTCGCCGCACTGGTACTCGTGGCACTGCCTCGCCGGCCCCGAGCAGGGCCTCGCCGACACCGACGAGAACACCGTGTGGCGAGTGCGTCCCGGCATCTACGTCTTCACGTGGCGCGAGAAGGTCATCCCGTGCGGCTCGGTGACGATCGCCGACCACCGCGACCAGAAGGCGCTGCGCGCCCACGGCGTGCTGTTCGGCACCGACGAGTCGGGCTCCGGCGCCACGCACTTCACCTTCGGCGCGCACGGGCGCCTGCTGTCGAACACCGTTCACCCCGTCGAGTACGACCCCGCGCGTCCGTTGGAGCGCTGAGCGTTCTTCGCCGGAGAGCCGCGTCCCCGAGTGGGGCGCGGCTCTTTCGTGTGCGCGTGTCAGCCGTGCGCGGCTGAGCCGTGCGCCCTCTGACCGCGAATACGCCACAGAATCGGACGGGAGCACCAGAATCGGATGCCGCGGCGGCATCCATCCGATTTCGCTGCGGCGATCCGATATCGAGGTGCCCGCGCCCACCGCCGCGGGCACGCGAAGGCCGCGCCCCCGTGGGGACGCGGCCGGTGCGACAGATCAGGCAGCCAGCGCCACCAGCTTCCGCGCCCGCGCCGTCGCGAGCCGCAGACGCAGCACGTGCGTGAGGGCGCTCAGGCCGATCGCCGCGACGAGCGCGAGGCCGCTGGCGACCGCCTGCCAGAACGTCGTGACGCCCAGCAGCACGAGCGAGTTGTTCAGCGCGCCGTAGAACAGCACGCCCACGACGACCCCGAAGATGGTTCCCTCACCGCCGGTGAGCGCGACCCCGCCGAGCAGCACCGCCGTCAGCACGACGAGTTCGAACCCGGCACCGAGCTGCCCGGCCGGGGCGCTGTTCAGGCGAGCGGCGACGATCGTGCCGGCGAAGCCCGACATCGCCCCCGACAGCACGAAGAGCGCGAACGGCAGGCGCCGAACCGGGACGCCGGAGAGGTACGCCGCCTGTCGATTGACACCGACCGCGTAGACGTGGCGGCCGGTGGGCGTGAGCGACAGGAAGATTCCGGCGGCGATGAGCAGCAGCGCCGCGATCCACACCGACAGGGGCACGCCCGCGACCGTCCCGACGCCGAGCAGGCCGAACTGGTCGCCGAAGTTGTTCCGCGGCGTGGGGCTGATGAGCTGCGCCACCCCGCGCACCGCGGTGAGCGTGCCGAGGGTGGTGATGAACGAGTTCAACCCGAGGATCGTGATGATCACGGCGTTCACGAGCCCCACCAGCGCCCCCGCGAGGATCGCGAGCACGATGGCGACGGCGGGCTGCCCGGCGCCCTTGTCCATGACGAGGGATGCCACCACCCCGCCGAGCGCGAGGCTCGAGCCCACCGAGAGGTCGATGTAGCCCGCGATGAGGAGCATGGCGACGGGAATGGCGACGATCGCGATGACCGCGCTGTCCTGCAGGATGCCGCGGATGTTCTGCCATCCGAAGAAGGAATCGGTCGCGATCTGCACACCGATCACAAGGATGATCAGCACGATGAGCAACGGGGTGCGCACGACGCCCTCGACAGCGGCGCGCAGGAAACGGTTCTCTGTGACGAGCGGGCTCGTCACGGTGGATTTCGTCACGGCAGGGGTCCTTCGGTGAGATCGGCGGAAGCGGGGTGGGCGACGGGTCCGGTCGTGGCTCCCGCGGCAGCGGGGGCGGTGTGGATGGCCGAGAGCAGGCCGTCAGCCGTGGTCAGGGCGACGTCGACCTCGTCGACGACGGCCCCCTTCGAGAAGATGAGGCAGCGGTGCGCGAGGTCGACGACCTCTTCGGGCTCGTTGGTCGCGACGATCACCCCCATCCCCTGCTCGGCGGCGAGGGTCTTGATCGCGTCGTAGATGTCCTTCCGGGCGCCGACATCGACGCCCTGGGTCGGGTCGTCGAGCAGGATCACCCGCGTGCGCGCGGCGTCGTTGACCCAGCGTGCGAGCAGGATCTTCTGCTGGTTGCCGCCGCTGAACCGACCGGCGGGCAGGTCGGCCGCACGCGGGCGCAGGGCGAGACCGTCGGCGATGCGGTCGAACACCCCCCGTTCGGCGCGAAGCGACCGCAGCCCCCACGATCCGAGGCGGCGCATCGCGTCGATGACGGTGTTGTCCTGGGCGGGGAGCGCGGCGAACAGCCCCTCTCGCGCACGGTCCGCCGGAACGAGGGCGATACCGGCGCGCAGTCCCTGCGCGGGTGAGCGCGTCTCGCGCGGCACGCCGTCGATGAACAACGTGCCGCCGGTGCGCGGCATCCGTCCGAAGACCGTACTGAGGAACCGCGTGCGCCCCGAACCGACCAGCCCGTAGCAGGCGACGATCTCGCCGGGCGCGACGGACAGGTCGATCGGCGTGAGCCCGGGTGCCGTGAGCCCGCGGACCTCCAGCACGGGCGTCTCGCCACGCCGCGGAGGGGCGGGACGCTCGTTCGTCGCGCCGTGACCGTCGCTGATCGCCGCGACCAGCGCGTCGCGCGTGATGGCGGACCCCTCCGCCGACCACACGGCGCGTCCGTTGCGCATCACGGTCGCGGCGTCCGCGAGCGCGAGCACCTCGCCGAGCAGATGCGTGACGTACAGGATCGCGATCCCCCGGCCGGCGAGGTCGCGCACGAGCTCGCCGAGGCGGGCAGCCTCGGCCCGCGAGAGGGCGGCGGTCGGCTCGTCGAACACGATGAGCCGAGCGTCGCGCCGCACGACCTTCGCGATCTCGACGAGCTGTCGCTGGCCGATCGGCAGGGTCGACACCTTCACGTCGGGGTCGATGCCGGTCGCGCCGACCGCGTCGAGAGCCGCGCGGGCGAGCCGATGCTGCTCGCCGCGGCGGATGACACCGCCGGCCGTGAGTTCCTGGCCGATGAAGAGGTTCTCGGCGACCGTCATGTTCTCCAGCAGGCTCAGGTGCTGGTAGATGACCGCGACGCCCGCGGCGATGGAGGTCCGCGGGGTGAGGGCGTCGTGGGTCGTGCCGTCGATGTCGATGGTGCCGGCGGTCGGGGCGACGCCGCCGCCCAGACACGCGATGAGGGTGGACTTCCCGGCTCCGTTGTGGCCGAGCAGCGCGTGGATACGCCCGCCGGGGATGTCGAGGGTGACGTCGTCGAGGGCGAGGGTCGCCCCGTACCGCTTCGTCAGGCCGCGCACGGTGACAGACATGTCGATTCCGTTCTCGTCGGAAAGGGGCGGGGCGGGTCACCCCGCCCCGCCGAGAGGTCAGCCGCCGAGCTCGGTGATGTAGCTCGACAGGTTCGGGTCGGAGACCGTGACCACCTTCACGGGGAGGTCGACGCTGGCATCCGTCTTCCCCTCGCCGAGGGCGATGGGGATGTCGATGACGTTGTCGACGAGGTCCTTCAGCGAGAAGTAGGTCGCGGCTCGGAAGAAGTTCCCTTCCTGCATCTTCTGCAGCAGGAAGAGGTTGGGGTCGAGACCGCCGACGTAGGTCTTCGGGTCGTTCTCGGCGCGACCCGATGCGACGAGCGCCTGATACGCCCCCTGCGCGGCATCGCCGACGGCCGAGACCACGACGTTGGCGTTCGGGTGCTGCGCGAGCAGCGTCGTGGTCACCGAGAGCCCGTCATCGGGGGTCACCGCCTGCTGCTGACCGACGATCTGCAGGTCGGGGCCGGTTTCCTTGAGCCCGTCGAGCAGGCCCTTCGTGCGCTCCTGACCGATCTGACGCTCGGTCTCGCTCAGCACGATGACCTCGGCGTTCGGCCCGACGTTCTTCAGCGCCCACTCCGCGGCATCCTTCCCCAGGTCGTAACCCGACTGGTAGAAGCTGAACTGCAGGGTGGCGTCCTGGTTGGTCATGTCGCCGCCGTAGGTGACCCAGTACTTCCCGGCGGCCCGGTACTGCTGGGCGACCGACTCGAGGCTGGCGGGGTCGACGGGGAACGACACGACGGCGTCGACGTCGCTGCCGAGGTTCGAGGTGAGCTGGCTCACCTGCTTCTGCAGGTCCATCTCGTCGTTGGTGAACGTGACCTCGACGCCCTTCTCGGCCGCACGCGCCTGCACGATGTTCGTGATGGCGCCGTACACGGGCAGGGCGGTGAAGGGGTAGTCGAACAGGATCTTCTTCACGGGCCCGCGGTCGGCCGAGGCGGTGGCCCCGGTGCCGGCGTCGTCGGCGGCCGTGGTGCTGCAGGCCGAGAGGGCGAGGCCGGCGAGGGCGACCGTGGCGAGGGCGGTCAGGCGGAGACTGCGCTTCATGATGCTCCTTGCGGTGAGGTGAGTGCTGCGTGATGGTGCAGGGGGGAAGCTTTCGAGCGAGACGGATGCCAGGGGTCAGGGCGTCCACACGCGTCGGCCCGCGAACCACGTCTCGACCGCGCGGGTGTCCACGACGCGCTCGATGTCGACGGCGAAGGGGTCCTGGTCGAGCACGACGTAGTCCGCCGACTTGCCCGCGGTGAGCGAACCCGTCACGTCGCCGAGCCCCATCGCGGTCGCCGCGTTCACGGTGAAGACCTCGAAGGCCTCCGCGAGGGTGAGTGCCTGCTCGGGCCACAGGGTCCCGGGTGCCCGGCCGAGCGGGTCGGCGCGCGTGACGAGTCCCTGGATGCCCTCCCACGGATTGGGCGAGACGCTGACCGGCCAGTCGGACCCGCCGGCGACGAGCACGCCGCGGTCGACGAGGTCGCGGTTGGGCTGGAGGTGCGCGGCCTCGGGCTGGGGGCGGACGTGGGCGATGGCATCCGGGATCACGCCCGGGAACCACAGGAACGGCGAGATGTCGGCCGACACGTCGAGGTCGACGAAGCGCTGCCGATCGTCGGGGTGCACGAACTGGCCGTGGGCGATCTGGTAGCGGGTGCTCGTGTCGCCGCTCGCGCGGACGGCGGCGATCGCGTCGAGCGCGATGCGGACGGCGGCGTCGCCCGTGCAGTGGATCTTCGCCCCGAGTCCCTGCGCCGCGGTGCGGGTGAGCCAGTCGGTGAGTTCCGCCGGGTCCATCGTGGTCACGCCGCAGTGCGCGTGACCGTGGTCCGCGCTCGGCAGGTAGGGGGTCAGGAACGCCCCGGTGTGGGTGGGCGGCACCCCGTCGAGCGCGACCTTGACGAAATCGGGGCGGTGGTGGGAGGTGCGGAACTCCTCGCGTCGCGCGACGAGCTCGTCCCCCACGGGCGTGTTCGCGAAGAGGAACTCGCTCGACAGCAGCGACGACACGACCCAGGCGTGCAGGTCGCCGGCGACGTCGAGGTCGCGGAGCGCCCCCATGATCTCGACGGTGGCGGCGGCATCCTGGAACGCGGTGATCCCGAAGGAGTGCAGGATCTCGATCGCGCGGGCACTCGCCCGGCGGTAACGCTCGGGGGTGCGGGCAAGGCTCCGGTCGAGCGCCTCGGTGACCGGTAGGGTGGCCGACTCCATGAGGAGCCCGGTCGGCTCCCCCGACGCGGGGTCGCGCACGATGCGCCCCTGGGCGGGGTCGGGAGTGTCGGAGTGGATGCCGGCTGCCGCCAGCGCCGCGGAGTTCGCGAAGCGATTGTGGTGGCTGTCGTCGGTGAGCACGACGGGACGCCCGCCCGCCGCCTCGTCGAAGCGCGCGCGGGTCTCGGCGCAGGCGAAGTCGTCGAGCAGCACGCTCCCGAATGCCTCTCCCACGATCCACTCACCCGGGCCGAGCCCGGCGGCGTACGCGCGAACCGCCTCGAGCACCACGTCGAGCCCCGCCGTGGGCGGGAAGGCGAGCTGGAAGAGGTCGGCCTCGCCCGCCATGAGGTGGTGGTTGTGCACGTCGACGAGCCCGGGCACGACCGTCGCGCCCTCCAGATCACGGATCTCGGTCGCGGGCCCCGCGGTGGCGAGCACCTCCTCGTCCGTGCCGACAGCGAGCAGGCGACCGTCCGCCACGGCGAGCGCGGTGGCTCGAGGCTGCGAGCGATCGGCCGTGTGGATGACGGCACCGTGCAAGATGAGGTCGGCGACGGTCATGGGGTCTCCCGAGGGGTCGGCGGACGCGTGTCCGGTGCGGGCGGAGCAGGGTCGCCGGAGCGGGTGACGTGCCGGCGAGTGCGGGTGGGGCGGGCGGAGCGGCAGTGCTGCGGTGCGGGTTCGACCGGTGGGGCGGGTGAGTACATCCTCCGCGCCCGCGCTCGGCGCGACTTGACCAGGGATGCCGCGACGTTGACGGTGGACGCATGACCGGGGTCGGTCGTGCGGTGTCCCCCGCCGGAACGGAACTCGCGCGTCCAGGCGGGGGGGCGATGCGGCGCTCAGCCGTTGATGACCTGCGGAACGCCGAGGGCCTTGAGCCCCTCGACGCCGAACTCGAGGCCGTAGCCCGAGCCCTTGACCCCGCCGAACGGGATCATCGGGTGCACGCCGCCGTGCGAGTTGATCCACACGGTGCCGGCCTGGAGGCGCGCGGCGACGCGGCGCGCCGCGTCGCGGTCGCTCGACCACACCGAGGCCCCGAGGCCCACGTCGAGGCCGTTCGCGCTCGCGATGGCCTCCTCCACGTCGCTGTACCGGATGACGGGAAGCGCCGGTCCGAACTGCTCCTCGTCGACGAGGGCGACGCCGTCGGTGACGTCGGCCACGATCGTCGTGCGGTAGAACAGCTCGCCGAGGTCGGTGGCGGGCTCGCCGCCGAGCACGACGCGGCCGCCGGAGGCCTTGGCCTCCTGGACGAGACGGTCGACGATGTCGAACTGCTGCTTGTTCTGCAGCGGTCCGAGCACCGTGCCCTCGTCGAGCCCGCGGCCCATCGGCACGTTCGCGGCGTACCCGGCGAGCGCGTCGACGACGGCGTCGTAGACGTCGTCGTGCACGTACAGTCGCTTGAGCGCCGCGCACGTCTGGCCCGTGTTGATGAACGCGCCCCAGAACAGCCCCTCGGCGATCGCAGCGGGATCGACGTCGGGCAGCACGATGCCTGCGTCGTTCCCGCCGAGCTCGAGGGTCAGGCGGGCGAGGTTGCCCGCCGAGCTCTCGATGATCTTCCGACCGGTGGCGGTGGAGCCGGTGAACATGACCTTGTCGACGTCGGGGTGGGCGGTCAGCCTCGCCCCGGCATCCCGGTCGCCCGAGACGGCGATGAGCACATCGTCCGGTAGCCCCTCGGTGATCACGTCGACGAGGGCGAGCACGCTCAGCGGCGTGTACTCGCTCGGCTTGACCACGACCGTGTTGCCCATCCGCAGGGCGGGGGCGATCTGCCAGACGGTGATCATCATGGGCCAGTTCCACGGTCCCACCGCCGCGACGACCCCGAGCGCGCGGTAGTGCAGCTCGGCGTACACCTCGCCGTCGTCGACGACGACCTCCGGCTTCAGCTCGGTGGCGGCGGCGGTGCGCAGCCACGCGGCGCATGCGCCCACCTCGAAACGCGCGTTGGGGCCGTCGAGCGGCTTCCCCTGCTCGCGCGAGAGCAGGCGCGCGAGCGCCTCGGCGTTCGCTTCGATGCGGTCGGCCGCCGCCATCAGCAGGCCGCTGCGCTCCTCGTGCCCGAGGGCGTCCCACGCGGGCTGCGCCGCGCGGGCGCGGGACACGGCGGCGTCGACGTCGGCGACCGTGTGCACGGGCGCCCGTCCGATGACCTCGCGCGTGGCGGCATCCGGGATCTCCCGCCCCTGTCCCTCGGGGGCCTGCACGCGGGCGAGCAGGGCCGCGTCGTCGGCGTCCGTCGACGCGGCGGTGGAGGCCTCGACCTCGGGATCGACCAGGGCGGGGGTGGGGTCGGACATCTCGGCTCCTTCGGTTCGAGTCCCGGGCCCTCGTGCGCGGGCCCGTCCCGTCAGCTTCCGCTCGCCGATGCCCCTCTTCTTGTCCACCCGCGCGCGCCGCATGTCCGGCCGCGCCGATCCTGCCCGCCCTGCCGCCGCGTGAGGGTCAGCCTCCGTCGTCCGTCCCACCGCGAACGGCGGAAAGTGACCCCTCACGGGTAAGGGCGGACCAGACCGGGCTCGAGCTCCGCGAACGCCGCGCGCAGCCGCGCGCGGGCCCGCTCGTACCGCTTGCGCGCCGCCGCCGGCCGCACCCCCGCCAGCGCACCCGCCTCGGCGACACCGAATCCGTCCCACAGGACGAGCCGCAGCAGCTCCTGGTCGGCGGGCGGGAGCATCCTCAGCGCTTCGAGGGCCAGGAACGCCTCGTCGCTGACCGGCTCGCGCTCCTCGCGCACGAGCGTCTCGTCGATCCGCGCGCGGCGAGCCCTCTTGCGCGCGTGGTTCGCGAGCACGTTCCGGGCGATCCCGAAGGCCCACATCCGTTGCTCCTCGGATGCCACGGGCAAGCGCCGACGATGACGCCACAGCACGAGCGTGGTCTCCGACACGCAGTCGTCGGCGTCGGCGCGCGGATCGACGCGGCGCACGAAGTACCGCAGGAGGTCGGGGATGAGGGGCTCGACCGCCGCCTCGAAGCGCCGCCGTTCGGCCGGGACCGTCACCGGGCGCGCCCCTCGAGCATCTCGCCACACCAGGCGTCGGCGGACTCGACCCCGGCGCGGTCGCCCGCGGTCGCCGCGGCGGCGAGGGTGCGCTCCTCCTCGACGATGCCACCGCCGTCCGTCGCGACGGTGGCGGGCCAGGTCGCCGCGGCGGTCAACGTCTCCGCGGCGGTCGCCGCCCGTGACGCGTCGCCGAGCGCGTCGGCATCCAGCCACTCCGCCCGCCACGCGCAGCGCGCGTTCTGCTCGAACTCGCTCCGGATGCCGGTGACCTGGCGCAGTCCCTCGGGCGCGTCCGCGGCGACGGCCCGGGCGAACACCGCGGTGTCGTACGCGGGAGGGAGGGTCGCGTACGCGGGCCAGAGCGTCACCGCGTAATCGCCGTAGTCCGCCGCCGACGTGTCGATCCACTCGCTGCCGTCGGCCTCGGTGCCGACCGGCCGCGTGCCCTCGGGAGAGCCGGGGTTGGGCGAGCCGAACCATCCCGTGCGCGCGAGGTAGCCGGAGGCGACAGCCGCCCCCGGGATGCCGACGGCGCACACCGCGGCGATCGCCGCGGTCGGGAGGATCCAGCGCCGCCGACGGGGTCGCGAGGTCGCCGCGCGCACGAGGCGCCGGACGTCGGCGTCGGGCAGGGAGACGTCGCGTGCCGGGTCGGCGGCGGCGAGCGCCGCAACGGGATCGGTGTTCATGAGGGGTCCTCTCTCATTCTCTTCACCCCGTTCCTGTCGCGAGCCCGCTCGAACGTGACACCCCGCGCGCCTTTTCTTCGGAGGTTCGCGCCGAATGCTCGCTGAGAAGCTGTTTTCTTGAGCATTCGGCGCAACTCCGTAGAGAGAGCTGCGCCTATACTCGATCCCGTCAGGCGCACGAAGTCGTGCGTCGCTGCTCGAAAAAAGGGCACGTAGCGGGTTTCCGCGAGACACATACGGCATTCATCCCGTCTCCGTCTCGAAAGGTTCCTTTCGCCATGCCCACCGTCTCCGCCCACGTCGCGCACACCCTCGCCCGCCACATCGACACCGTGTTCGGTGTCATGGGCAACGGCAACGCCTACTTCCTCGACGCGCTCGGGCGCGACACCGGCTCGGGTTTCGTCGCGGTCCGGCACGAGGCCGCGGGAGTCGTCGCCGCCGACGCGCACTACCGCGCGTCGGGGCGCCTCGCCGCCGCCACCGCCACCTACGGCGCGGGTTTCACGAACACGCTCACCGCGCTCGCCGAGGCCGTGCAGGCGCGCACGCCCCTCGTCCTCATCGTCGGCGACGAGCCCACCTCCGGTCCGCGCCCGTGGGGCGTCGACCAGATCGCCCTCGCCGCCGCCGTCGGCGCGCGCACGTACACCGTGGGTCATCGCGACGCCGCCGCCACGATCGTCATCGCGATCGAGCACGCCCTCACCTATCGCCTGCCCGTGGTCCTCGGCATCCCGTACGACGTCGCCACCCGCGAGGCGGGCGAGATTCCGGATGCCACGGCCCCCGGCGCCGAGCCCCAGGTCACTCCGGAGCACCCCCCGCTCGATGCGTACGCCGACGGAGTGATCGACCAGATCGTCGACGCGCTCGCGACCGCCCAGCGCCCCGTGCTCCTCGGGGGACGCGGCGCCTGGCTCGCGGGCGCGGGCGCCGCCCTCGACGAGGTCGCCGCCCTGACGGGGGCCCTCACCACCACCTCGGCACTGGGACGCGGCCTGTTCTCCGACCCCTCGCGCGACCTCGGCGTCGCCGGCGGCTTCGGCGCCCCCGGGGCGATGGCGCTCGCGCGGGAGGCCGACGTGGCCGTCGTCTTCGGCGCGGGCCTCAACCAGTTCACGATGCGCTTCGGCGAGCTCTTCGCCCCCGGCACGCGCGTCTTCCAGGTCGACCTCGCGGCCACCGCCACGCACCCTCACGTGGGCGGGTACGTGCGGGCGGATGCCGACGACGTCGCGCGCGAGATCGCCCGGCGCCTGCGCACGCGCGGGGCGACCCCGTCGACCTGGGGCAACGGTCTCGACCTCGCCGCCGCACGTCGACAGCCCGAGGGCCAGGGTCTCGGCCCGGACGGACGCCTCGACCCCCGCACGGCCGCCGCGCGCCTCGCCGAACTGCTGCCCGAGGATCGCGTGGTGGTGCACGACGGCGGCCACTTCATGGGCTGGTCGAACATGTACTGGCCGGTCGAGTCACCCGATCGCCTGATCATGGTCGGCACGGCGTACCAGTCGATCGGCCTCGGCTTCCCGAGCGTCCCGGGGGCCGCGATCGCCCGTCCGGACTCCACGATCGTGCTCAGCACGGGCGACGGCGGTGGGCTCATGGCCCTCGCCGATCTCGAGACCGCGATCCGCGTGGCCGGCGGCCGGGGTGTGGCCCTCGTCTGGAACGACGCCCAGTACGGAGCCGAGGTCCTCAACTACGGCGTGAAGGGCCTGCACCCCGACCCGATGCTCATCCCCCAGGTCGACTTCGCCGCCGTCGCGCGCGGGTTCGGCGCCGAGGGCGTCGTGGTCGAGACGGTCGACGACCTCGAGGCGCTGGCATCCTGGACGTCCCGTCCTGTCGAGGACCGCGGGTTCCTGCTGCTCGATCTGCGGGTGAGCGCGGCGATCGTCGCACCGTTCTGGGAGGAGATCGCGGCGCGCTAACGTCGGGGACGTGCGGTACTCGTTCGACTCCCCGACCGCGGCCGAGTTCGCGGCCCTGTACGCCCAGACCTGGTGGGGCGAATGGCCCGTCGAGACCTTCGAACGCGCCCTCGCCGGCAGCTGGGTCGTCTGCACGGCGCGCGACGACGAGGAAACGCTGGTCGGAATGGGCCGTCTCCTCAGCGACGGAGCGCTGCACGCCTTCGTGACCGAGATGATCGTCGCCGAGACCTCTCGCGGAGCCGGCGTCGGCGCCGAGATCCTCCGGCAGCTCGTGGCCGAGGCGCACCGCCGCGGCGTCCGCGACGTCCAGCTCTTCGCCGCCCGCGGCCGCGCGGCGTTCTACGAGCGCAACGGTTTCGTCCGGCGCCCCGCCGACGGCCCCGGGATGGATCTGGCCGACGAGCGCGACGCCGTACCCGGGCCGAACTCCTGAGAAATCGTCGCTGACGGCCTGACACGGCGGCATCCGGGACCTGGCGCAACGAAATGTCGGGAGTTTCGCACGCGCCGAAGGCGAGCCGGGCGCGGGAGAAACGCGGCCGATCGCTGCAGGGAGTCGCGCGCCCCCTTGTCGGCTGCGACGTGATCGTATACGATTTCGCATACGACGCGAAGGAGCCTCCATGACCGACACCGACCCCCGGTTCTCCGTCCTCGGCGCGCGGCCCGGAAAGATCGTCGCCGTCCACCTCGCGTACGCCTCGCGCGCCGACCAGCGCGGCCGCCGCCCGGCCGCTCCCTCGTACTTCTTCAAGCCGTCGAGCTCGCTCGCCCCCTCCGGCGCCGAGATCGTCCGTCCCGCCGGCACCGAGCTCCTCGCCTTCGAGGGCGAGATCGCGCTGATCATCGGCGAGCCCGCCAGATGGGTGACCCCGGATGCCGCGTGGTCGCACGTCGCCTCCGTCACCGCCGCGAACGACTTCGGCCTGTACGACCTGCGCGCGAACGACAAGGGCTCGAACGTCCGCTCCAAGGGCGGCGACGGGTACACCCCGTTGGGTCCCGCGCTGATCGACGCTCGCCGGGTCGACCCGACCGACCTGCGCCTGCGCACCTGGGTCGACGGCGAGCTCGTGCAGGACGACTCCACCGCGGGCCTCATCTTCTCCCTCGCCCGGATCGTCGCCGACCTCTCGCAGCACTTCACCCTCGAGACGGGAGACGTCATCCTCACCGGCACCCCCGCGGGCTCGTCGGTCGTCACTCCCGGGCAGGTCGTCGAGGTGCAGGTGGATGCCGGCTCCCGTTCCACCGGCCGACTCCGCACCACGGTGGTCCAGGGCGAGCGCTCCTTCGACGCCGCGATCGGCTCGCTCCCCTCGGTCGACGACACCCAGCGGACCGAGGCGTGGGGGTCGGCGGAAGCGGCGGCCGCCGGTGTCACGAGAACAGGGGAGGTCGCGGAAACAGGCGAAAATCCGGTGGATCAGCCTGTTCCCGTCGCATCCCCTGTTCTCGTGACGGATGCCGCGGCGCCCCACACCGCGCCGAAACCAGGCGATGTCACCGAAGCAGGCGGAAACACCGCGATTCGCCCGGTTCCCGTCGCATCCCCTGTTCTCGTGACGGATGCCGCGGCCCCGGCCCTCTCCGCCGAGCTGCGCGCGAAGCTCGCGCGCGTCCCGGTCGCCGCCCTCAGCGGCCAGCTCCGCAAGCGCGGGCTGAACGACGTCACGATCGACGGCGTGCACGCCCTCACCCCGGGCAGCCGCTTCGTCGGCACCGCGCGCACGCTGCGGTTCCTCCCCCACCGCGAAGACCTCTTCGCCACGCGCGGCGGCGGCCAGAACGCCCAGAAGCGCGCGTTCGACGCCGTCGGCGAGGGCGAGGTCATCGTGATCGAGGCCCGCGGCGAGACCGGGTCGGGCACGCTCGGCGACATCCTCGCGATCCGCGCGCACGCCCGCGGCGCCGCCGCGATCGTCACCGACGGGGGCGTCCGCGACGCCGAGGCCGTGGCCGCGGTCGGCATCCCCGTGTTCACCGCCGGCCCGCACCCCGCCGTCCTCGGCCGCCGGCACGTCCCGTGGGAGACCGACGTCGCCGTGGGCTGCGGCGGAACCACCGTCGAGCCCGGCGACATCCTCGTCGGCGACGGCGACGGGGTGATCGTGCTCCCTCCGGCCCTCGCCGAGGAGGTGGCCGATGCCGCCCTCGCGCAGGAGGAGGAAGACGCGTGGATCGCCGGGCAGGTGGCATCCGGTCATCCGATCGAGGGCCTGTTCCCGATGAACGCGGCCTGGCGCGCGCGATTCGAGAGCGAGAGGAAGGCGTGATGGCCCTTCGACAGGCTCAGGGACCCCATCGGCAGGCTCAGGGGCCGGAGGCGGCCGCGCAGAGCAAGTCGCAACAGGCGTACCACTGGATCAAGAACCGCATCGCGTCGCAGGAGTTCACCCCCGGCTACCGCCTGGTGCTCGGCTCGATCGCCGGCGAGCTCGACATGAGCGTCGTCCCGGTGCGCGAGGCGATCCGCCAGCTCGAAGCCGAGGGGCTCGTGACGTTCGAGCGCAACGTCGGCGCGCGCGTCTCGATGGTCGACGACACCGCGTACCGCTTCAGCATGCAGGCGCTGAGCCTGCTCGAGGGGGCCGCGACCGCGCTGTCGGCCCGTGCGCTCACGGTCGACGATGTGCGCCGCGCCCGCCACGTCAACGAGCTGATGGTCGAGACGCTGGAGCACTTCGACCCGCGCGCGTTCACGGCGCTGAACCAGGAGTTCCACGCCATCCTCTTCGAGAGATGCGCCAATCCGCGCCTGCTCGAGCTGGTGCGGGCCGAGTGGGGGCGCCTCGGGCACCTGCGCGATTCGACGTTCAGCTTCGTCCCCGGTCGCGCCGCCGAGTCGGTACGCGAACACGAGAACATCCTCGTCCTCATCGAGACCGGCGCCCCGCTCGCCGAGATCGAGAAGGTCTCGCGGCGCCACCGCTCCGCCACCCTCGACGCCTACCTGATCCACGAGCACCCCGACGAAGTGCTCGGCCTCCCCGCTTTCTGATTCCGGATGCCATCGGCATCCGCCCCTCCAAAGAAGGAGCTTCCATGACCCGCCGCATTCCCGCCGACCTGCCCGAGCGGATCCAGCACTACATCGGGGGCGCGTTCGTCGACTCGGTCGACGGCGACACCTTCGACGTGCTCGACCCGGTCACCAACGAGACCTACGTCGCGGCCGCCGCCGGCAAGAAGGCCGACATCGACCTCGCCGTCGCCGCCGCGCGCAAGGCCTTCACCGAGGGGCCCTGGCCGCGCATGCTCCCCCGCGAGCGCTCGCGCGTGCTGCACCGGATCGCCGACCTCGTCGAGTCGCGCGACGAGCGCCTCGCCGAACTGGAGTCGTTCGACTCGGGCCTGCCGATCACGCAGGCGCTCGGCCAGGCGCGTCGGGCGGCGGAGAACTTCCGCTTCTTCGCCGACCTGATCGTCGCGCAGACCGACGACGCCTTCAAGGTGCCCGGCCGCCAGCTCAACTACGTCAACCGCAAGCCGATCGGTGTCGCGGGCCTCATCACGCCGTGGAACACGCCCTTCATGCTCGAGTCGTGGAAGCTCGGACCGGCGCTCGCGACCGGCAACACCGTCGTGCTGAAGCCCGCCGAGTTCACGCCCCTGTCGGCATCCCTGTGGGCCGGGATCTTCGAGGAGGCGGGCCTCCCCGAGGGCGTGTTCAACCTCGTCAACGGCCTCGGAGAGGATGCCGGAGACGCCCTGGTGAAGCACCCCGAGGTACCGCTCATCTCCTTCACGGGCGAGAGCAGCACCGGGCAGTTGATCTTCGCGAACGCCGCACCCTTCCTGAAGGGACTGTCGATGGAGCTCGGCGGCAAGAGCCCCGCGATCGTCTTCGCGGATGCCGACCTCGACGCGGCGATCGACGCGACCATCTTCGGCGTCTTCTCGCTCAACGGCGAGCGCTGCACCGCGGGCAGCCGCATCCTCGTGCAGCGCGACGTGTACGACGACTTCGTCGAGCGCTACGCCGCACAGGCCGATCGCGTGAAGGTCGGCTTCCCCGACGACCCCGCCACCGAGGTCGGCGCGCTCGTGCACCCCGAGCACTACGCGAAGGTCATGTCGTACGTCGAGCTCGGCAAGAGCGAGGGACGCCTCGTCGCCGGCGGCGGCCGCCCCGAGGAGTTCCCCGAGGGCAACTTCGTGCGTCCCACGGTGTTCGCCGACGTCTCCCCCGACGCGCGGATCTTCCAGGAGGAGATCTTCGGCCCCGTCGTCGCCATCACCCCCTTCGACACCGACGACGAGGCGCTCGCCCTGGCGAACAACACGCGGTACGGCCTCGCCGCCTACGTCTGGACCAACGACCTGAAGCGCGCGCACCTGTTCGCACAGAACGTCGAGGCGGGCATGGTGTGGCTGAACTCCAACAACGTCCGTGACCTGCGCACGCCCTTCGGCGGGGTGAAGGCCTCCGGCCTCGGGCACGAGGGCGGCTACCGCTCGATCGACTTCTACACCGACCAGCAGGCCGTGCACATCACGCTCGGCGGCGCGCACAACCCGACGTTCGGCAAGGCGCCGGCGCACTGAGCCCGCGCCGGGCGGCCGCGGCCGCCGTCCCGCCCGGCGAGATCACACGATCCACGCGAGATCACGCGATCCGCGCCGCTCACAGCGAGTCACCTCGTCACGATCGTGTGATCTCGCGGCGCAACCCCGCCCTCCCGGCATCCGACATCCGACATCCGACATCCACCCACGCAAGGACGCGACCCATGGCAAAGCACACCGAAGAAGAGAAGACCTCCTCCGGCTTCTGGGTGACCCAGGAAGCCCCCATCGTCTCCGACGACCCGATCCCCACGCCGACCGCCCCCGCGCCCGACATCCTGCGCTGCGCGTACATGGAACTCGTGGTCACCGACCTCGCGGCATCCCGGGTCTTCTACGTCGACATCCTCGGCCTGCACGTCACCGAGGAAGACGACGAGGCCATCTACCTCCGCTCCACGGAGGAGTTCATCCACCACAACCTCGTGCTGCGCAAGGGCCCGGTCGCCGCGGTCGCCGCGTTCTCGTACCGCGTGCGCTCGGCCGACGACCTCGACAAGGCCGTCGCGTTCTACGAGGAGCTGGGCTGCGACGTGCGCCGCGCGCCGGGTGGTTTCACGAAGGGCATCGGCGACTCGGTTCGCGTGGTCGACCCGCTCGGCTTCCCGTACGAGTTCTTCTTCGACACCGAGCACCAGGAGCGCCTGTCGTGGCGCTACGACCTGCACTCCCCCGGGGAGCTCGTGCGCCTCGACCACTTCAACCAGATCACCCCCGACGTGCCCCGCGCCGTGAACTTCATGCAGGCGCTCGGCTTCCGCGTCACCGAGGACATCCAGGACGAAGAGGGCACCGTCTACGCCGCGTGGATGCGTCGCAAGCCCACCGTGCACGACACCGCGATGACCGGCGGCGACGGCCCGCGCATGCACCACGTCTGCTTCGCCACGCACGAGAAGCACAACATCCTCGCCATCTGCGACAAGCTCGGCGCCCTCCGTCGATCGGATGCCATCGAGCGCGGCCCCGGCCGCCACGGCGTCTCGAACGCGTTCTACCTGTACCTGCGCGACCCCGACGGACACCGCGTCGAGGTGTACACGCAGGACTACTACACCGGCGACCCCGACAACCCCGTCATCACCTGGGACGTGCACGACAACCAGCGCCGCGACTGGTGGGGCAACCCCGTCGTGCCGTCCTGGTACACCGACGGCTCGCTCGTTCTCGACCTCGACGGAAACCCCCAGCCCGTGAGCGCCCGCGAGCACACGAGCGAGATGGCCGTGACGATCGGCGCCGACGGCTTCTCGTACACGCGCGCGCCCGAAGAGGCCGACGGCGAGTTCAAGCTCGGCAACCAGCTCTAGGGAGACCCCATGCTCACCGACGCACAGATCGACACCATCGCGGCCGAGCTCGCCGAGGCCGACCGCACCCACTCGGTCGTCCCGCGGATCACGGCGAGATTCCCGGATGCCACGGTTGACGACTCCTACCGGATCCAGGGTCGCTGGCGCGACAGGCAGCTCGCCGCCGGCCGCACGCTCGTGGGGCGCAAGATCGGCCTGACGTCCAAGGCCATGCAGCAGGCGACGGGCATCACCGAACCGGACTACGGCGTGATGTTCGACGACACGGTGTACCGCTCGGGCGACGATATCCCCGTCGACCATTTCTCGAACGTCCGCATCGAGGTCGAGCTCGCGTTCGTGCTCAAGACGCCGCTCGAGGGCCCCGACTGCACGCTGGAGGCCGCCCTCGCCGCGATCGACTACGCCGTCCCCGCTCTCGAGGTGCTCAACTCGCACATCGAGCTCGAGGGCCGCACGATCGTCGACACCATCAGCGACAACGCCGCCTACGGCGCGATGGTGCTCGGCGACGTCCGCAAGCGCCCCGACGAGATCGACCTGCGCTGGGTGCCCGGCGTCCTGAGCCGCAACGGCGAGATCGAGGAGACCGGCGTCGCGGCGGGCGTCCTCGGCCACCCGGCCACCGGCGTCGCGTGGCTCGCCAACAAGTTCTCCCAGCACGGCGCGCGCCTGGAGGCGGGAGAGATCATCCTGGCAGGATCGTTCACGCGCCCGATGTGGGTGTCGCGGGGCGATGAGGTCCTCTGCGACTACGGACCGATGGGAACGATCTCGTGCCGCTTCGTCTGACCCCGACCTTCCGCGCCGCGCTCGCGGCATCCGATCGTCCCCTCGCCGGGATGTGGGTGTGCTCGGGCAGTCCGGTCGCCGCCGAGATCGCCGCGGGTTCCGGGCTGGACTGGCTGCTGCTCGACATGGAGCACTCGGCCACCTCGCTCGAGACCGTGCTCACCCTCCTGCAGGTGACCGCCGCGTACCCGGTGACCCCGGTCGTCCGGGTGCCGTGGAACGACCCGGTCGTCATCAAGCAGGTGCTCGACCTCGGCGCGCAGAACCTCATCGTGCCGATGGTGTCGTCGGCCGACGAAGCCCGGGCGGCGGTCTCGGCGACCCGCTATCCGCCGCACGGCATCCGCGGCGTCGGCAGCGCCCTCGCCCGCAGCGCCCGCTGGAACCGCGTCGACGGCTATCTCGCCGACGCGTCCGCGCACGTCTCGCTCACCGTCCAGATCGAGACGACCACCGGAGTCGCCGCCGCGGCCGAGATCGCGGGCGTCGAGGGAGTGGATGCCGTCTTCGTCGGCCCGTCCGACCTCTCGGCATCCATGGGTCTTCTCGGGCAGCAGTCGCACCCCGACGTGGTCGCCGCGGTTCACACTGTCTTCCGAGCAGCTCGGGATGCCGGGACCCCCGTCGGCGTGAACGCCTTCGACCCCGTGGTGGCCGAGGCGTACCTCGCGGCGGGAGCGGACTTCGTCGCGGTCGGCGCGGATGTCGCTCTCCTCGCCCGAGCATCGGAGTCGCTCGCGCATCGCTTCGCCGCACCGAATGACGGCGAACGCGCAAGTTACTGAGACCGCACGCAAAGGCTTCGCCCCTAGGGTGACCGCATGACGACGTTCCCCGCGCTGCAACCGCTCTCCGATCGTGCCGCCTTCTTCACGGCGCTGCGGCAGGACGACCTCGGCACCGCCGCGGACGCGCTCGGTCCTCACCGGTGGGACACCGACCTCTCGGCGGGCACCCTGACCTTCAGCGCGCTCGACGACCCGCGCCGCACGCTCGTCGCCCGGGCGCACCTCATCGCCTCGATCGCCCCGGGCCCGCGCTCGGTGCTGTGGGGCTGGGCGCACCCGAACGGCGGCGGAGACGCGAACATCGCCACGCAGCTGCGGACGTACGGCCAGACCCACGGGATCACCGAGCTCAGCTCCCCCGAAGCGCCGTTCCCGTCCGACGCCGCCGGCGACGCCGACTGGATCGCCGAGGCCTCCCACGTCATCGCCGGCACCGCCGTCGAGATCACGGGCCGCTCGCCGTACTACTCCGCCCCGGTCGGAGAGGCGGGCACCCGCGCCGTCCTGCTCCTCGACGCTCCCCTCCCGCCCCTGACCGTCGCGCACGCCGGAATCCGGATGCCGCGCATCCTGGCCTCCACGACTCCCGCCGACCCGCGCGGCTCGGTGTGGGACCTCGCGCGCCTGGCCGGATGGACGCTGGAGTGGGCCGACGACGCCTTCTCGGCGGCGACCGTGCGGGATGCCACGGGGTCGATGACCTTCCGCTTCGACGAGCACGCCCGCATCACGGCGATGGAGAGCTCGCTGGGCGCACCGGCCTGAGGGTCGCGCCCGCGGACAGGAAAGGGGGCCGGACGATCCCGTCCGGCCCCCTTCTCCGCTCTGGTCAGTCTTCTTCGTCGTCCTCGTCGTCGTCACCGATGATCTCGATGTCCTCGACCTCGAGCTCGGGGGTCAGCTGCACGTGCACGAGCGCGTCGGGGAACGCCGTCTCCCCGGCGAAGACCACGATGATCGCGTCGGCGAACACCCCCACGCCGATCGCTTCGAGGTCGGTGCGCAGGTCGATGTCGGCGCTCAGCTCGTCCTCGTCCACCGCTTCCTCGATCTCGGTGGCGATCTCGTCGACGATCGCGCTCCAGCGGTCCTCGCTCACCGCGAGGATGTCCTTGAGGTTCGCCAGGATGCCGTCGAGGTCGGGCTCGTCCTCGTCTTCGATCTCGGGGTCGAGGTCGACCTCCACCTCGACGCCGGCGGCATCCAGGTGTCCGACACCGATGACACTGTCTTCGTCGATCTGGGCGTCATCGAGAAGGCCGCTCGCGGTGACGCGGCGGAGGAGGTCGTTCAACACGGACTCAGTCATGCACATACGATCCCACGCCGAGCGGGATCCTGCCCAGCCCTTGCGTGCACTGCTCCGTCCGTTCGCTCGGCGGCCGTGTCTCGTTCACCCTCAGCCGCCGGCGGCGCGCTCCGCGGCCTCGACGACGTTGGTCATCAGCAGCGCGACCGTCATCGGACCGACGCCGCCGGGGTTCGGCGAGACGAACCCGGCGACCTCGGCCACGTCGGGGTGGACGTCGCCGTAGACTCGCGACTTCCCCGTCTCGGGGTCGGTCTCGCGCGTCACTCCCACGTCGAGCACGGCGGCCCCGGGCTTGACGTCTTCGGCACGCACGATGTGCTTCACACCCGCGGCGGCGACGATGACGTCGGCCTCACGCAGGTGCTGTGCGAGGTCGACGGTGCCGGTGTGGGTGAGGGTCACGGTCGCGTTGATCTCGCGACGGGTCAGCAGCAGCCCGATCGAGCGGCCGATCGTGACGCCGCGCCCGACGACGACGACCTCCTTGCCCTTCAGGTCGTAGTCGTTGCGGAGCAGCAGCTCGATCACGCCGCGCGGCGTGCACGGCAGCGGCGTGAGGATCGGGGCGTTGACGTTGAGCACGAGGCGCCCGAGGTTCGTGGGGTGGAGGCCGTCGGCATCCTTGGCCGGATCGATGCGCTCGAGGATCGCGTCGGTGTCGATGTGCTTCGGCAGCGGCAGCTGCACGATGTAGCCGTGGCAGGCGGGGTCGGCGTTGAGGCGGTCGATGACGGCCTCGACCTCGTCCTGCGTGGCCTCGGCGGGCAGCTCGACCTGGATCGAGTTCATGCCGATCGCCTCGGACTGCTTGTGCTTCATGCCGACGTACAGCTGCGAAGCGGGGTCGGCGCCGACGAGCACCGTCGCGATGCCCGGGACGATCCCCTTCTCGCGCAGGGCCGCGACGCGCTCGGTGAGCTCCGCCTTGATCGCCGCCGACGCGGCCTTACCGTCGAGAATCGTCGCCGTCATGGCATCCCTCGTTCTGTGTGTGTCGTTCGTGGTGTCGCGCAGTCGCTGCCCCGCTGCCCCGGTGCCCCCTCGGCGATAAACGCCGATCCTGTCGAGACACACGCCGTCGCCGCGTGTTTCGGCAGGATGAGCGTTTATCGGGCCGCCGTGTTGCACGAGCGCGGCCCCGTGTCGCGCACCAGGGCAGCGGATGCCGGACCCGCGCGCCGTGGGGCGGTCAGCCGAGCGCCGGGGCGGGGCCGCGCGATGCGACCCCGCCCCGGCCGGAGCTCACTGCTGCAGGTCGGGGTACAGCGGGAAGGCGTCGGCGAGCTTCGCGACGCGCGCGCGCAGAGCCTCGACATCGGCGCCGGGGATCAGCGCGAGCGCGATGATGTCGGCCACCTCGGTGAACTCGGCGTCGCCGAAGCCACGCGTCGCGAGCGCCGGGGTGCCGATGCGCAGGCCCGAGGTCACCATCGGCGGACGCGGGTCGTTCGGCACCGCGTTGCGGTTGACCGTGATGTGGATGTCGTGCAGCAGGTCTTCGGCCTGCTTGCCGTCGATCTCGGCGTCGCGGAGGTCCACGAGCACGAGGTGCACGTCGGTGCCGCCCGAGCGCACGGCGATACCGGCGTTCTTGACGTCGTCCTGGGTGAGGCGGTCGGCGAGGATCGACGCTCCCCGAAGCGTGCGCTCCTGGCGTTCCTTGAACTCGGGCGTCATCGCGAGCTTGAACGCCGTGGCCTTCGCGGCGATGACGTGCATGAGCGGACCGCCCTGCTGGCCCGGGAAGACCGCGGTGTTGATCTTCTTCGCGAGGGCCTCGTCGTTGGTGAGGATGAGGCCCGAGCGGGGGCCGCCGATCGTCTTGTGCACGGTGGTCGAGACGACGTGCGCGTGCGGGATGGGCGACGGGTGCACGCCCGCGGCCACCAGACCGGCGAAGTGCGCCATGTCGACCCAGAGCAGCGCACCCACCTCGTCGGCGATCGCGCGGAACGCGGCGAAGTCGAGCTGACGGGGGTAGGCCGACCAGCCGGCGATGATGACCTTCGGCTTGTGCTCGAGGGCGAGGCGGCGCACCTCGTCCATGTCGATGATCGAGGTCTCGGGGTCGACGCCGTACGCGACGATGTCGTAGAGGCGGCCCGAGAAGTTGATCTTCATGCCGTGCGTCAGGTGACCGCCCTGGTCGAGGGCGAGACCGAGCAGCGTGTCTCCGGGGCGCGCGATCGCGTGCAGCACGGCGGCGTTGGCGGAGGCACCCGAGTGGGGTTGGACGTTCGCGAACTCGGCACCGAAGAGCTGCTTCGCCCGCTCGATCGCGAGCGACTCGGCGACGTCGACCTCTTCGCAGCCGCCGTAGTAGCGGCGACCGGGGTAGCCCTCGGCGTACTTGTTGGTCAGCACCGAGCCCTGCGACTGCAGCACCGAGACGGGAACGAAGTTCTCCGACGCGATCATCTCGAGGAACCCGCGCTGGCGGTTCAGCTCGCGCTCGAGCACCTCCGCGATCTCGGGGTCGACCTCGGAGAGGGGGGCGTTGAAGTACGGATCGGTCATGCGATCTCCTTGACGATGGTTCCGGATGCCGCGGGCTCGGGCGAGTCCGCGTGAATACCGCATCGACCCAGGCGTGCGGTCGAATACCGTCAAGCGGTCGCTCCCCGGTGGTGGCCCACCTCAACGCCAGTCGCGACGGTGCCACTTTAGCGGGTAAAGGTGGCCGCGCCCCGCGTGTTCCGGCATCCACTGTTCCTGCACAGGTTCGTCCGAAGCGGAGGTGGCTGAGCTTGTCGAAGCCACCGGGGTCCGCACGGGTCCGGTCCCTTCGACAGGCTCAGGAACCTCGACAGCTCGACCGAGCGCGATCCCGGAAACACAGGTGGCTGAGCTCGTCGAAGCCACCGAGACCCGCACGGGTCCGGTCCCTTCGACAGGCTCAGGAACCTCGACGGCGCGACGAAGGGCTCGACGGCGAGGGATCCTGGATGCCGCGTCCCGGTGCCCGCGTAAAATGGCGGGGTGACCGAATCCCCCAACGTCCGCGCGCAGGCACCGCTCGCTCCCGGCATGCGCCCGCGTCCGACCGCGATCGAGATCGGCAGCGTGCTCTGCGGGATCTTCGCGTTCGTGACCCTCGCGATCTGGGGCTTCACCGCGTGGCCGTTGCCGTGGAGCATCGTCGCGGGCATCGGCGCCCCCGCCCTGGCCATCCTCGTCTGGGCTCTCTTCGTCTCGCCGCGCGCGGTACTCGCGGTGCACCCCTTCATCCGCGCGCTCGTCGAGCTCTTCGTCTACGCCGCGGCCACGGTGGCGTGGTGGAGCATGGGTCAGGCCTGGATCGGCCTCGGCTTCGCGATCGTCGCCGTCGTCCTCGGCGCTCTGAACGGTCGGCGGCGCCTGGCGTGAGCGCCGACGAGGCGGCGACCCCGTCGACGCCCGCGCGCAGCGCAGCGGAGGCGACACTCGCACTGCTCCGCGCCGAACTCGGCGATCGCGTCGACACCTCCCCCGATGCCCTCGCCGCCGTGCGCGCCGACAAGTCGGGCCACGCGTCCGCCGGCACACCCCTCGCGCTCGTGCACGCGGCATCCGTCACCGACGTCCAAGCGGTGATGCGCGTCGCCACGGCCACCCGGACGCCCGTCGTGCCCCGCGGCGCCGGCACCGGGCTCGCCGGTGGCGCCAACACCGGTGGCGGCGAGATCGCCCTGTCGCTGCGCGGCATGGATCGCGTCCTCGAGGTGCGCCCCGACGATCTGCTCGCCGTCGTCGAACCCGGCATCATCAACGCCGAGCTGAACGCCCTCCTCGAGCCGCACGGCGTCTGGTGGGCGCCCGATCCGGCGAGCCGCGCGATCTCGACCGTCGGCGGCAACATCGCCACGGGCGCGGGCGGCCTGCTCTGCGCCAAGTACGGCGTGGTGCGCGACGCGGTCCTCGGCGTCGACCTCGTGCTCGCCGACGGCCGCCTCCTGCGACTCGGCCACCGCAGCGTCAAGGGCGTCACGGGTCTCGATCTCACCTCGCTCGTCATCGGCTCGGAGGGCACGCTCGGCACCGTGGTGGGCGCGACGCTCAAGCTGCGACGTCTGGTCGAGGGCGAGCGCGTCACCCTGACCGCCCTGTTCGACGGCGTCCGCGCCGCCGCCGTCGCCTCCGCCGCCGTCACGGCATCCGGCATCCAGCCCGCCATCATGGAGCTCATGGATGCCACCAGCCTCGCGGCCGTGCATCGCCTGCTGTCGCTGCCCGCACAGCCCGCGGGTGCGGCGCAGCTGACCATCCAGACCGATGGTCCGGTCGCCGCCGCCGAAGCGCACGCCATCGCCGAGGTGCTGACGGCCGCAGGAGGCCGGGTGTCCGTCGCCGCGAACGACGCCGAGGGCGAGAAGCTCCTCGCCATCCGGAGGGCGATGCACCCCGCCATGGAGTCGCTCGGCACGGCCCTCATCGAGGACGTCTCGGTACCGCGCAGCGCGCTCCCCGCGATGTTCGACGAGATCGCGCGGATCGAGCGGACCTACGACCTCGTCATCCCGACGGTCGCGCACGCCGGTGACGGAAACCTGCACCCGAACTTCATCTTCGACGGTCCCGAGGTGCCGGCGATCGTGTGGGAGGCCGCTGAAGAGCTGTTCCGCGCGGCGCTCGCGCTCGGTGGAACGCTCACCGGTGAGCACGGGATCGGCGTGTTGAAGCGGCGATGGCTCGCCGACGAGCTCGGTGACGACCAGTGGCAGCTCCAGCGCGACATCGCCCGGGTGTTCGATCCCCTCGGCATCCTGAATCCGGGAAAGGTCTTCGCCGCCTGACGCGGGGTCCGGCGCGGGGGCGCGGGCGGGCGGGCGCGGGTTGCGGCGCAGGGCCGCGGGCGGGCGCGGGCGCGGGTTGCGGCGCGGGGGCGCGGGCGGGCGCGGGTTGCGGCGCAGGGCCGCGGGCGGGCGCGGGGCCGGGAGCGGGCTGCGGCGCAGGGCCGCGGGCGGGAGCGCTGCCGCGAGCCGCGGGCCGACCTCCGTGTCGACGTGATAAGACCGTGATAGAACTCGGGGCCGGGATACAGCAGTCGCCTCTACCATGAGAAGACTGACTATCGGGGGGTTTGACATATGACCGACGGCGCGAACAGCACCGACGGCGCGACGTACGCCTGGGCACCGCCCGAGCCGCCGAAGCGCAAGAACCGATCGGGGCTGTGGATCGGCATCCCGGCGGGCGCGACGGCTGTCGCCCTGCTGGCGGCCTCGTTCGTCCTCATCGCCCCCGGGGCCTCCGTCGCCGGCGTGCAGATCGGCGGCCTCACCGCCGGTGCCGCCGCGCAGGCGATCTCCGACCGTCTCGCGAGCACGAGCATCGCGGTCGAGAGCCCGGCCGGCTCGGTGACCGTGACCGGCGCCGAGCTCGGTGCCACGGTCGACGCACAGGCCATCGCCGACAAGGCCTTCTCCGAGAACCCGATGTGGAAGCCCTCGTCGTGGTTCCCCGAAGGCACCGGCGTCTCGATCAACGTCGACCCCGCCAAGGCCGCGGCAGCGCTGCGCGACCTCGCCCCCGACACCTACAAGGCGCCCATCGACGCCACCGTCGCGTACGACGCCGGTTCGCAGTCCTACGTCGCGACCCCGGCCCAGCCCGGCGAGGGCATCGACCCCGCCGCGGTCACCGCAGCGCTCCAGAGCGCCTTCGACGCCGGCACGGTCAGCACGACCGCGCAGGCGGGAGTCGTCCCGGTCGAGGCGCCGGTCACCACCGAGGAAGCCGACGCCGCCGTCGCTCAGCTCAACGGCATCCTCGACAACGCGGGCTTCTACGTCGGTGACGAGCGCACGGTCCCCGTCGACCGCGCCACCGCCGCCTCGTGGCTGACGATCACCCCCGACGGCAAGGGCGACTTCGCGATCTCCGCCGACGAAGCCGCGATCCAGCAGGCCGTCAACGGCCTCGCCGGCGCCGTCGACCGGGGTGCCGTCAACGCCGATGTGATCGTCGACAAGGGTGGCGAAGTCATCCACACGAACACCGAGGGTCAGACCGGCCGCTCGCTCGGCGACACCACCGCGATCGCCGCCGCCTTCGCCTCGCAGCTCACCGAGGGCAACGGCCGCTACGCACTGGCTGTCACCGAGACGCCGTTCGAGACGACCAAGACCGAACGGCACATCGACGTCAACCTCAGCACGCAGACCACGACGCTCTGGCAGAACGGTCAGGTGTACCGGTCGTGGTCGATCTCGTCCGGCGCGGGTGAGCACGCCACCCACACCGGTGAGTTCCGCATCGGTTGGAAGACGTCGATGCAGGACATGGGCTGCGTCCCCGGCTACGACTACTGCACGAAGGACGTTCCCTGGGTCTCGTACTTCAACGGCGACGAGGGCTTCCACGGCACGTACTGGCACAACAACTTCGGTACGCCGATGAGCCACGGGTGCATCAACATGACCATCTCCGCCGCGAAGGAGCTCTACGACTGGGCTTACCGCGGCACGGAGGTCTCGGTCCACTACTGAGTCCGGACTTTCTGAGGGGGCGGATGCCATCGGCATCCGCCCCCTCTGTCGTTTCCGCGCGGCTGCACCGGACTCCGACCGGCCGACGGACACACCCCGGGTCGATACCGCTCCGGCCCGCCACGGACGGGGCAGGCCGGCGTGCTCGCGACCGGCGTCGCCCCGCCGCGACACGACGCAGGACTTCCGTCCTGCCACCTCCCCCGACACCCCGCCTCCGGGCCCCGGCGCGCACAACTCCTGCAGTACGCCCCACCGGGCCCTCCGAAGCCCCCGAGAACAGCGGATTGCAGGAGTTGTGCCGCGCGGGCGAGCCGAGCCGCGAGCCGAGAATGCAGAAGGGGCGGATGCCGATGGCATCCACCCCTTCCGAGTCCGGGCTCAGCGCAGAGCGTCGACCACCGCGTTGAGCGTCGCGGAGGGACGCATGACCTTCTCGACCAGCTCGGTGTTCGGGCGGTAGTACCCGCCGATCTCGGCGTGGTGGCCCTGCACCGCGTTGAGCTCGGCGACGATCGTCTGCTCCTCCGCGGCCAGCTTCTCGGCGACCGGACCGAAGACGGCGGCCAGGTCGGCATCCGTCGTCTGCTTCGCCAGCTCCTGCGCCCAGTACAGGGCGAGGTAGAAGTGGCTGCCGCGGTTGTCGATCGTGCCGAGGGCGCGGCCGGGCGACTTGTCGTTCTCGAGGAACGTGCCGGTCGCGGCGTCCAGCGTCTGTGCCAGCACGCGAGCGCGCTTGTTGCCCGTGGTGTCGGCGAGGTGCTCGAGCGAGGCCGCGAGAGCGAAGAACTCACCCAGCGAGTCCCAGCGCAGGTAGTCCTCCTCGACGAGCTGCTGCACGTGCTTGGGAGCCGAGCCGCCGGCGCCGGTCTCGAACAGGCCGCCGCCCGCGAGGAGCGGGACGATCGAGAGCATCTTGGCGCTCGTGCCCACCTCGAGGATCGGGAAGAGGTCGGTGAGGTAGTCGCGCAGCACGTTGCCGGTGACCGAGATCGTGTCCTCACCGCGGCGGATGCGCTCGAGCGAATACCGCGTGGCCTCGGCGGGGGCGAGGATCTCGATCGTGAGGCCCTCGGTGTCGTGGTCGGCGAGGTACTCGTTGACCTTGGCGATGAGGTTGCGGTCGTGCGCGCGGGTCTCGTCGAGCCAGAACACGGCCGGGACACCGGTTGCGCGGGCACGGGTGACGGCGAGCTTCACCCAGTCGCGCACGGCGACGTCCTTGGTCTGCGTCGCGCGCCAGATGTCGCCCGCGCCCACCTCGTGCTCGAGGAGGACGTCGCCGTTCGAAGCGACGACCTGCACGCGGCCGGGAGCGGCGATCTCGAAGGTCTTGTCGTGGCTGCCGTACTCCTCGGCCGCCTGCGCCATGAGACCGACGTTCGGCACGGAGCCGATGGTCGCCGGGTCGAGCGGGCCGTTCGCGATGACGTCCTCGATGGTCGCCTGGTAGACACCGGCGTACGAGGAGTCGGGGATGACGGCGAGCGTGTCGTCCTCTCCCCCGTCGACGCCCCACAGCTTGCCGCCGTTGCGCACGAGCGCCGGCATCGAGGCATCCACGATCACGTCGGAGGGGACGTGCAGGTTGGTGATGCCCTTGTCGCTGTTGACGTAGGACAGGCGGGGACCGGATGCCAGGGCGTCACGGATCTCGGAGGCGATACCGTCGCCGCCCTCGACGTTCGACAGACCCGCGAGGATCGAGCCGAGGCCGTCGTTGGGCGTGAGGCCGGCGGCGGCGAGGGCGTCGCCGTGACGGTCGAAGACGTCGGCGAAGAAGGCCTTGACGACGTGGCCGAAGATGATCGGGTCGCTGACCTTCATCATCGTGGCCTTGAGGTGCACCGAGTAGAGCACGTCGTCGGCCTTCGCCTGCTCCAGCGTGTCGGCGAGGAACGCGTCGAGGGCCGCGGCCGAGAGGAAGGTGGCATCCACGATCTCGCCCTGGAGGACCTTCAGGCCCTCCTTGAGCGTCGTGGTGGTGCCGTCGGCGGCCACGTGCTGGATGGTCAGGACGTCGTCGTCGGCGATGACCACGGACTTCTCGTTCGAGAAGAAGTCGTCGTGGCCCATCGTCGCGACGCGGGTCTTCGAGCCCTCGGCGAACGCCTTGTTGCGGTGGGGGTGCTTCTTGGCGTAGTTCTTCACCGCGAGCGGGGCGCGGCGGTCGCTGTTGCCCTCGCGCAGCACGGGGTTCACGGCGGAGCCCTTGATGCGGTCGTAACGAGCGCGCACGTCCTTGTCTTCGACGGTCGACGCCTCGTCCGGATAGTCGGGGATGTCGTAGCCCTGCGCCTGCAGCTCCGCGATCGCGGCCTTGAGCTGCGGGATGGATGCCGAGATGTTCGGCAGCTTGATGATGTTCGCCTCGGGCAGCGTGGCGAGTCCGCCGAGCTCGGCGAGCGCGTCGCCCACCTGCTGCTCGGGCGTCAGGCGCTGCGGGAAGGCCGCGAGGATGCGGCCGGCGAGGGAGATGTCGCGGGTTTCGACGTCGACACCCGCCTGCTTCGTGACGGCCTGCACGATGGGCAGGAACGACGCGGTGGCGAGAGCCGGCGCCTCGTCGGTGTACGTGTAAATGATGGTGGAATCGGGCACGTCAGATCTCTCCGTAGAGGCGGCCAGGGTTGCGTTTCAGCCTATCGCACCTCGACAAAGTCTCTTGATGTCAAGATAATTCGACCCGTCGACATCCCGCCTCATGCGCGTTTCGTCCCGGACTCTGCGGCATCCCGAAGGTTGCACACCCCCGGAGGCCCGATACCCTGGGCGCATGGCCGACCTGCGTCTCGTCGAACTGTCCGCCGCCACGATCGTGGCGGTCAACACGCTGTCGTTGAAGCCCGGGCAGGAGCAGTTCCTGGCGCCGGTGAGCTACGGCATCGCGTCCACCGTCATGAATCCCTCGACGTCGTGGCAGCGCGTCGTGCTCGACGGCGACGAGGTCGTGGGCTTCGTCAGCGCCAACTTCGACCCGGACGCGCACGAGGAGCACTTCCGCTCGGTGCTGTGGCGCATCAACGTCGACGCCGACGAGCAGGGCCGCGGCGTCGGCAGCTACGCCATCGCCGCGGTGCTCGCCGAGGCGCGCGAGCGCGGCATGGACCACGTCGACGTCATCTACGAACCCGGCGTCGGCGGCCCCGAGGCGTTCTTCCAGCGCGTGGGCTTCCAGCCCGTCGGCGAGACCGAGTACGGCGAGGTCATCGCGCGCGTCGGTCTGTAACGCGCGCTGCGCGGGGGCGCGCGCGCAACGGAATCGGCTTCGGGCAGCAGATTCGGACCAAATCCGTTTGCTCATCCGAATCCGCTGCACCGTTCCGATTTGATGACGGCGGGGCCTTCCCTCCACATACGCGAACCTGCCCGAGCCGTGCACCGTTGACAGCTATTGCCACGCGACGCGTCGCTCGCGCGGGCAGGGTGAAGCGATGGACATCGCGAAGTGGGTGGCAGAGCGCGGCGGCATCGTGCATCGGCAACAGATTCTGGATGCCGGTGTCCCGGCGAGCCGTCTGCGCACAGCCATCACGCGGGGCGAGGTCGGCCGGGTGCGACGCTACTGGGTCACTTCCCCGAACGCTCCGGCCGCGCTCGTCGAGGCCGCGCGGTCGTCGGCACGGCTGGCGTGCGTCAGCGCCGCCGCGTTCCGCGGGTGGTGGATCCCACCGGGCGTCGGTGACTCGATCCATGTCGCCGTGAAGGCCGACGGGCGCCCTCCCGCCGACGGTGTCGTGGCGCATTGGTCGTCGCCGCTCGTCCCGCTGCCGCCCCACCAACTCGTCGAATCGGTGCTCGACAGCCTGGAACACGTGGCGAGCTGCCTGCCGTTCGAACAGGCCCTGGTCGTATGGGAATCGGCGTTGCGCCACGAGCGGTTGCATCCTGACGTCATCGCCAACGTCCGCTGGCGATCGCCCGTGGCGCGCCGACTCGCCTCCGTCTCGAGCGGGAAGTCCGATTCGGGGCTGGAAACGATCTTCGTCGTTCGTCTCTCGCCGTGGGGCGTAACGATCCGCCAGCAGGTGCTGATCGCGGGACACCACGTCGATGTCCTGATCGGCGATCGACTCGTCGTCCAGCTCGACGGCTTCGCCTTCCACTCGACCCCCAAAGACCGGCAGCGGGACCTCGACCACGATCGAGAGCTCGTCGCGCGCGGGTACACGGTGTTGCGCTTCACCTATCGCGACATCGTGACGGACTGGCCCGCCGTCGAGAGGGTCATCGCGACAGCTCTCGCGCAGGGGCTTCACATGGCGGCGTGATTTGCGCTCGACTCGTGTCTGACGGCGCGGCGCGATCGGAACCATGAGCAGATTCGGATCGGCGCACCGGAATCGGACCGCGGGTGTTCCGGCATCGGCGGAGTCATACGGCCGTTGCATCATCCGGGTGATGGAGGGGGTGCCGGTTGTATTCGGTGGCGGTGCGTGACGCGGCGTTGGCGGCGGTGTGTGCAGGGGCGTCGTTCTCTCGGGCGGCGGCGATGCTGGGGGTTTCGGATGACATCGTGTCTGTGTGGTGGCGTGACAGTGGAGGCGTGCCTGCCGGTCAGGGTCTGTCGCCTGTGTCCGAGCCGATTCGTCCGGGAGGGTCGGGACGTGCGTTGACGTTGGAGGAGCGGGTCGAGATCCAAGCGGGCGTGCGGGCGGGTGAGCGCCAGCGGGCGATCGCGGAGCGGATCGGTCGGGATCAGTCCGTGGTGTCTCGGGAGCTGGCGCGTCATCGCGGTGCCGACGGGTCGTACCGCGCGGTCATGGCTCAGTATGCGGCGCAACGGGATCGGCGCCGGGTCAAGCCGTTCAAGCTGGACACCAACCGGCAGTTGGCGGCGCAGGTTGAGGAGTGGATCGATGAGGGGTGGAGTCCACGGCTCATCGCGCAGGTGCTCGAACGTGATCATCCGGACGATCAGACTTGGCGGGTGAGTCACGAGACGATCTATCAAGCCCTGTATGTCCAAGGGCGCGGGCAGCTGCGTCAGGATCTCGCCCGTCAGCTGTCCACCGGACGTGTCAGCCGCAAAAGCCGGGCCTCAGCCGCGAGGCGCTCCCCGAGCCCGTTCAAAGAGGCCCTGGTCATCAGCGAACGACCCGCTCAGGTTCAAGATCGCGCCGTTCCCGGGCACTGGGAAGGGGATCTGATCCTGGGCGCTGGGGGCGTATCGGCCATCGGCACCCTGGTGGAGCGCAGCACTCGGTTCGCGATCTTGCTGCATCTGCCTGGTCGTCACACCGCCGACGAAGTCGCCGCAGCGATGATTCGCGAGATGAGCAGATTGCCCTCTCACCTGCGCCGCTCGATCACCTGGGATCGGGGCACTGAGATGGCCGATTACGCCGAGATCCAACTCGAGCTGCAAGCCCCGGTCTACTTCTGCGACCCGCACTCGCCCTGGCAACGCGGCACCAACGAGAACACCAACCGCCTCCTACGGCATTGGTTCGCTAAAGGCAGCGACCTCAGCGCCTGGGACGGCCCCGCCCTACAGAAAATCGCCGACACACTCAATAGCCGGCCCCGACCCACCCTCGACCTCAAGACCCCCGCTCAAGCACTCAACGAGCACCTTCTCAAAGCCGCTTGATGCACTGACCCCTTGACCCCGCCATCCGAGGTTGCTGCACAGGTCCGAATCCGTTGCGGTGAGGCAGCGCCTGGACGATACCCCGCGCAGCCACGACAAACCCCGGATGCCACGCCCCCGCGCGAGCGGGAGGCGTGGCATCCGGGGGGCTGACGAACGTCAGACGAGCGAGTCCTGCCACGCGGCGTGGAGCTGCGCGAACTTGCCGGTGCCGGCGATCAGGGCGGCGGGGGTGTCGTCCTCGATGATGCGACCGTGCTCCATCACCAGTACGCGGTCGGCGATCGCCACCGTCGAGAGACGGTGGGCGATGATGATCGCGGTGCGGTCGGCGAGCAGGGTCTGCAGGGCGTCCTGGATCTGGCGCTCGCTCGGGATGTCGAGCGACGCCGTCGCCTCGTCGAGGATCAGCACGGCGGGGTTCGCGAGGAAGGCCCGCGCGAACGAGATCAGCTGGCGCTGGCCGGCCGAGACGCGTCCGCCGCGCTTGTTCACGTCGGTGTCATAGCCGTCGGGGAGCTTCTCGATGAAGCCGTCGGCACCGACCGCGCGGGCTGCGGCGCGGATCTCGTCCATCGTCGCGTCGGGCTTGCCGAGGGCGATGTTGTCGGCGACGGTTCCGCTGAACAGGTACGCCTCCTGCGTGACCATGACGATCGCGCGACGCAGATCCTTCGGGTGCAGGCGGCGCAGATCGACGCCGTCGAGCGTCACCGCCCCCTTCGTGGGGTCGTAGAAGCGCGACACGAGCTTGGCCAGCGTCGACTTGCCCGCGCCCGTCGTCCCCACGAGGGCGATCGTCTGCCCCGCCGGGATGTCGAGCGAGAAATTCGGCAGGATGACGCGATCGTCGCTGTAGCCGAAGGTGACCTCGTCGAAGCGGACGTTCCCCTGCGCCTCCCAGAGGTCGACCGGGTCGGTCGGGTCGGGGACCGTGGGCTCCTCCTCGAGCACGCCCGACACCTTCTCGAGCGCCGCCGTGGCCGACTGATACGAGTTCAGGAAGAAAGCGACCTCCTGCAGCGGGGAGAAGAAGTTGCGGACGTACAGCACCGCCGCGGTCAGCACGCCGATCTCGAGCGGGCCGGCGATCACCCGTCCACCGCCCCACAGGAGCACGAGCGCGACCGACACGGCGGCGACCGCCATGATGCCGGGCTCGAACGTGCCGAAGAGACGGATCGACCGCATGTTGACGTCGCGGTAGTCGCCGGCGAGCTTGCCGAACTCCTCGTCGTTGCGCGGCTCCTTGCGGAATGCCTTCACGGCGCGGATGCCCGTCATCGTCTCGACGAACTTGACGATGACTTGCGCGCTGATCACCCGCGACTCGCGGTAGATGGCCTGCGAGCGGCGGTAGAACCAGCGCATGAGCAGGTACATCGGGATGCCCATGACCAGCAGGATCAGCCCGGACTGCCAGTCGATGAGGAACAGGGCGATCAGCGTGAAGAGACCGTACAGGACGCCCGACACGAGCTCGTTGAGTCCACCGTCGAGCAGCTCGCGGATCGTGTCGAGGTCGCTCGTCTGGCGCGAGATGATGCGGCCCGACGTGTAGGACTCGTGGAACTCCAGGCTCAGCTTCTGGGTGTGCAGGAAGATGCGCTTGCGCAGGTCCAGCATCACTGCCTGGGTCAGGCGGGCGGCGACCACGACGTACCAGCCGATGAGCACGGCACCGCCGATGCCCGCCGTGAGGTAGATGGCGACGACCCCGATGGTCGGCATCCAATCAGCCTGATCGATGACCGCGGGCAGGGCGTTGTCGATGCCGTAGGCGATCAAGGCCGGGCCGGCGACGCGGAGCGCGGTCGACACCACGAGGACCGCCGCGGCGAGGACGAGCTGCCAGCGCAGCGGAGAGACGAGGGAGCCGAGCAGGCGCAGCGAACGCTGGCGGATCGCCCGGCTCTCGTCGCGCGTGTAGTCGGAGCGGTCTTCTCCGGTGGTTCCGGAGACGGTCGCGGTGGTCATCGGGTCGCCTCCTTCTCGGTCAGCGTGTCGTCGTCGTGGGCGCGGATCACATCGATCGCGCCCGTGCGCGCTTCGCGCTCGGCCTCCTCGAGGCTCGAGATGACGTAGCGGTAGTGATCGCTCTCGCGCAGCAGGTCGGAGTGCGCCCCGACGGCGGTGATCCGTCCGTTCTCGAGCAGAGCGACCCGGTCGGCGAGCGTCACCGTCGAGGGACGGTGCGCGACGACCAGCGCGGTCGTCTCGCTGAGCACCTCGCGCAGCGCATCTTCCACGAGCGCTTCGGTGTCGACGTCGAGCGCCGACAACGGATCGTCGAGGACCAGCACTGCCGGTCGCGCAGCCACCGCGCGGGCCAGCGCCAGACGCTGCCGCTGCCCTCCCGACAGGCTGAGCCCCTCCTCGCCGATGACGGTGTCCAGGCCCGCGGGAAGGTCGAGGACGAAGTGCGCTTGGGCGACCTCGAGCGCTTCCTTCAACACGCGTTCCGCCTCGGCGGACCCCGGCTCGAGGTCTTCGCGGCCGAGAAGGACGTTGTCGCGGACGGTCTGTGAGAAGAGCGTCGCGTCTTCGAACGCCATGCCGACGTGCCGGCGCAGCTCCGCCAGCGACAGGTCGCGCACGTCCACCCCGTCGAGCAGCACGCGCCCACCTGTGACGTCGTACAGGCGTCCGGGCAGGGTCGTGAGCGTCGTCTTGCCCGACCCGGTGAGGCCGACGAGCGCCATCGTCTCACCGGGGCGCAGGACGAGGTCGACGCCGTCGATGAGATCCGGCTCGGAGGCGGCGGCATCCTGATACCGAAAGTGCACGCCCTCGAACGTGAGCTCGCCGCGGGGCTCCGCGATGGTGCGCGGGCTCTCGGGGTCGACGATCGTGTTCTGCTCGTCGAACACCTCGAAGATGCGGTCGGTCGCGGTCCGGGCGTCGAGGAGGAACGAGAAGAGGAAGCCGATCGACTCCATCGGCCAGCGCAGCACCGTCGCCATGGCGAAGAAGGCGACGAGTTCGGCGACCTGCAGCTGCCCGAGCTGGGTCAGCACGATGCCGGCGCCGAGGCACACCGCGAACGCGATGTCGGGCAGCAGCACGAGGAAGAACCAGATCCAGCCGACGGCGCGCGCCTTGTCGATCTCGGTCTCGCGCAGCGACTCGGCCTGCCGGGTGAACTTCTGCAGGGCGTGTCGACCCCGGCCGAACGCCTTCAGGACACGGATGCCGTGGACGCTCTCCTCCACCGAGGTGGCGAGATCGCCCGCTTGATCCTGGCTCTGACGGGTGAGCGCACCGTAGCGCTTCTCGAAGCGGAAGCCGACGTAGATGACGGGGGCCGAGGTGACGAGGAACAGCGCGCCGAGCAGCCAGTGCCAGCGGAAGAGGAGCACCGCGCCGATGGCGATCGTGAGGAGGTTGACCACGAGGAGGATCACACCGAACGCGAGCCAGCGGCGCAGCATGCTGATGTCCTGCATCATGCGCGAGAGGAGCTGACCCGACTGCCACCGGTCGTGGAACGCGACCGGCAGACGCTGCAGACGCGAGTAGAACGACTGGCGCAGGTCGTACTCGACCTTGGTCGCCGGAGCGAGGACGAACCAGCGCCGTAGCCACACCATGGCGGCTTCGGCGAGCCCGAGCGCGAGCACCGCGATCGAGCCCCAGACGAGGGCGCCGGGGTCGAGGGAGGCGATGGGGCCGGCGACGATCTGCTCGAGCACGAGCGGGATCGCCAGCGCGAGGAGGCTCGCGATGAGCGCGGTCACCGCTCCCGCGAGAAGGCGCGGGATGACGGGGCGCGCGATCGGCAGGAGCCGAGCGAGCGCGCGCGGAGTGGACAGGTGCGGACGGGGCGAAGCGGAAGTCATGATCCTCAAGAGGTCGAAGCGAGCGCCGGGATCGGGCGCGGGAGGGGATGCCGAAAGGCACCGGCGATCAGCCGGAGGGGCGCGGGTGCGGCGCTCGAGCGCCGGCGGAAGGCCCTAGTGGCGCCCGTGAGGACGCGCGGAAAAGACGGAGGGCGCAGCGACACGGGCGACGGGGGCGTCGATGTGGTCCATGGCATCCTCCTTGGGGTGAGCGGAAGCTGCCCGGGGGCGTGACAGCCCTTCAGGATATCCCTGAGAGAAGGCTGAGGGCAAGAGCGGGTTCCCGCAGAGTCCTTGCCCGACGATCGTCCCTCACGCCGCCTCGCGCTCCAGCAGACTCCTCTTGACCTCGGTCCCCCAGGCGAATCCCCCCATCGTGCCGTCGCCGCGCAGCACGCGATGGCAGGGCACGAACAGGGCCGGGGCATTGCGGGCGCAGATGGATGCCGCCGCCCGCACGGCCGCGGGAGAGCCCAGCGCCGCGGCGAACCCGGTGTAGGTCAGCGGCGCCCCGGGCGCGATGCGGCGCAGAGCCTCCCACCCTGCGCGCTGCAGGGGCGTGCCGAACTGCCGGACCTCGACCGCGTCGATCGCGGCGAGGTCGCCGTCGTAGTACGCGCGCACGGCGTCCGCCGCACGGGTCTCTCCGTCGACGATCTCGTCGGGACGCCTCTCGGGGCGGAGTCGGGCGAGCACCGCCGCGGGGTCGGACGTCCAGCCCGAGACCAGAACCCTGTGGTCGGCGTCCGCGAGGATCGCGAAGGGGCCGTCGGGCGTCTCGAGGAACTGCAGGGTGGAGGTGCTCATCGGCGGGGCTCGCTTTCGGGTGGGGTGGGGAGGGACGGCGGAGCGTCCGTGGCGTCAGAACAAGCGGACGAGCGACGCCGAGCGGCGACCTTCTCCGGTCGCCGCACCGCGGCAGCCGCGGCGGTCTCGGCACCCGACACCCGCCAGGCCTGGGTCACGGGAGCGGCGTACCAGTAGTGGGCCATGGCGTAGCTGCGCCACGGAGCCAGGCGCGCGGACCACTCCGTGAAGGCCGCCGGGTCGGACGGGAGACCGAGGGCCGCCGCCCCCGCCCGGGCGGCGACGTCGCCGGGGAGAAGGACGTCGGGATCGCCGAGAACCCTCATGCGCACGTAGTCGGCGGTCCACGGACCGACCCCTGGGAGCGCGAGGAGCCGCTGGCGCTGCTCGACGCCGTCGTCGCCCGGCCCGAGGGCGAGGGAGCCGTCGGCGAGGGCCTGGGCCGCTCCGACGATCGCGCGCATCCGCGCACCGGGACCGCGCAGCACCTCGAGCCCTCGATCGGCGATCGCCGCGGCATCCGGAAACAGAGTCAGGGGCGCGGGGCCGATCGTGACCTGCTCGCCGAGCTCGGCGGTCAACCGCCCCTGCATCGTGCGGGCGGAGGCCACGCTGATCTGCTGGCCGATCATCGCGCGCAGGAGCATCTCGCCCGCGTCGATCGCCCCGGGCACACGGACACCGGGGATCGCTGCCACGGCGGAGGCGAGCTCGGGATGCCGGGACAGTTCGGCGTCGACGGCCAGCGGATCGGCGTCGAGGTCGAAGAGGCGCCGCACCCGCGCAATGAGGGTGCCCAGGTCGGCGAGGGCGGTGAGCCGTGCGCGGAGTCGCAGCCGGCCGTCGTCGGCGAGGCGCACCTCGAACCAGGCCGGCCCGCCGGGCAGGCGCACGACCCGGGCGAACGACCGGTCGTCGCCGACCTCGACGCCGGGGATCGCGTGCGCCCGCATCCAGCCGAAGAGGCCCGTGGTGTCGATCGGGCCACGGACGGGCAGGGCGAGGTCGATCTCACCGGCGGATGCCTCGCCGCCCGACGCGCGCGATCGCCGCGCGCGCAGCTCGCGCGGTGGCATCCCGAACACCTCTCCGATCGTCTCGGTGAACTGACGAATGCTGGAGAACCCGGCGGAGAAGGCGACGTCGGCCGATGAGAGGTCGGTGCCGACCAGCAGTGTTCGTGCGGTGTGCGCCCGGTGGGCGCGGGCGAGGGCGAGCGGGCCTGCCCCGAGTTCGGTGGTGAGCACGCGGGTGAGGTGACGCGGCGAGTACCCGAGACGCCGCGCGAGGCCCGGCACGCCCTCGCGATCGACCACCCCGTCGGCGATGAGTCGCATCGCGCGCGCGGCGACGTCGCCGCGCACGTCCCACAGCGGGGAGCCCGGCGCGGCCTCGGGGAGACACCGCTTGCAGGCGCGGTAGCCCGCCTCGTGCGCCGCGGCAGAGGTGGCGTAGAACGTCACGTTCGCCTCTTTCGGCGTGCGCGCGGGGCAACTCGGCCGGCAGTAGATGCCCGTCGATCGCACGGCCGTGACGAATTGCCCGTCGAAGCGCCGGTCGCGCGACTGGATCACGCGGTAGCGCTCGGTGAAACCCGGAGCGGGCGCGGCCGGGGCGTCGAGGGGGCGGAGGGTCATGGCATCCACCCTGCCACCGACCTCCGACATCGGCTGGCGGAAATCGGACACGGCCGTGCGGCGGGGCGATCATCGCCGTCGAGTGTCCAAAACACCCGGAGCCGAAAGAAATCCGCCCGGGTGTCTTGGACACTCAGTGCCCCGCGCACGCGCGCGCGGTGCCACCGGGCACGCACGCGCGCGGCACGCCCGCGCGGGGCGCGAACGCGCGCGGCCCCACCCGCCCCGCCCCGCCCCGGAGACGGGACGCGACGCGACCGGACCGACCGCACCGCGCGCCTCAGCCCTCCGCGATCGCCACCCCACCCGCGGGGATGACGACCGTCACAACCCCGGACGCGGAGGTCGTCCGTACGAGGGAGCCCGACGCGTCATACACCTTCACGTTCGTGGAGACGCCGTCCGCGCCGATCGTCGTGCGCTGCGGGGCGATCGCGCTCGAGTGCACGAGTTCGCTCCGGGCCTCGCCGCCCAGCACCAACCGCGAGATCCAGGGACGCACGAGAAGCCCATCGAGCACGAGCTCCCCGCGCTGCACCGTCACTCGGACGTCGGAACCGTTCACCGCCGCCTTCAGCCCGTGCGGGAGCAGAGCGCCCGGAGTGGGCGAGATGCCCTGCGCAGGGCCCTCGACCTTCAGCACCCCCGCCCCGCGCCAGGTGGACTGCGACGTCGCGCCGGGGGCGGCGAAGACGACCGGCTCGATCCACCGACGGGCGTCCGAGGGGCCGAGGTCCCACGTCGCGCTCTGCTTCGCGGTGAGGGTCAGCGCGCCGCCCGACCAGCTCGATTCCCCGGTCCACGAGGTCGGTGTCGAGATCGTCCCATCGGTCCGCGTGGCATCCTCAGCCTCGATGAACGACAGCCCGACCCGGCTCTCGACCGAGGTCAGCGCCATCGCGCGCGCGGCCACCTCGGGGTGCGCGTCGAGCGCAAGCGCGGTCAGCAGGCCGTGGATGGTCGACTCCGCGCCGCTGTTGCGGTTCACGGTCCCGTCCGGTTGCAGGCCGTCGAAAGTCACCCCCGTCGCGGGGTCGTACATCCGTGCGCCGGCGTGGTTCGCGCCGAAGAACCACGCGGCCTGCATCCCCGCGAGCTCGGCGAACACCGACGATCCGGTCGTGTCCGCCAGGGCGAACAGCGATTGCACGCGCGAGTCCGCACCGTACGCGATCTGCACGCGGTCCGTGGGGCTCGGGAACCAGCCGTTGTCGGGTCCCCCGGCGGTCATCAGGGTGGTGGTGAAGCTCGTGGCATCCGTGATGGCGGGGGCGACGAGCGTGTCGTCGCCGAAGAGGTCCCCCGCCTCGGCGAGCGCCGCGGGCATCTGCGAACCCCAGGCGTGCCACATCGCGGGCGACTGCGCCCACGGGAGGATCGCGCCGTAGGGCCACTCCCGGGTGTTCCCGGATGCCATCGCGGCGACGCCCTCGGCCAGCTGTCGCGCCGCGGTCGCCGAGGACTCGTCGCCGGCGCGCACGGCGGCGGTCAGTCCGAGGACGGCCTCGGCCGAGGCATCCGCCCCGTCGACGATCAGCCACGCGGGGACACGCTTGCCGTCGGCCTCGCTCCACTGCCCGTACTTCGACAGGACATCGCGTTCGATCGCGCCACGCGAGAGGGCGAGGCGGTCCTTGAGGAACGCGGCGAAGTCGGGATCGTCGTCGACGAAGGCCGCGTAGCCCTCGCCGAGCGCCCAGACCGTGCGCGCCGTCCAGTAACTCGGGCCGGAGTCCGAGGGGTCGGGCAGTTCGACCGGCTCGGCGGAGGGGTTGAGGTCGCCGTCCGGCTGCATCCACAGCACGACGTTGCCTGCCGAGGGGCCGTCGGTCGTCTGGTGGTAGGCGACCGTCCGCAGCAGTTCGTAGGCTTTGTGCCGGCTGTCGGCGTCGCCCGTCTGCTTCCAGTGCCGGAGGTAGACGACCGCGGCACGGGTGTTGTCGTCGGCGTTGTAGGCGCCCTGACCCCAGTCGCCGGTCGCGGGGTCGAGCGGCCCCCCGCCCACGCGTTCGAACGCGCCGCCGTCGCGGGCGTCGGCGTAGGTCCACGGCGCGAGGAGGGTCGGTTCCTCGTCGAGACGGTAGGTCGTGTGGCCGGCGACATCGGCAGGCGGGGTCGCCTCGCCGAGGAGGAAGTCGAGGTGGTCGAGGTTCGCCAGCGGCGCGGACGCGGGGGCCGGCGCCGGAGCAGGGGCGACGGTGCCCACGGCCGACGCCGGCACCGCGGTCAACGGCACGGCCAGCGCGACGGCACCGAGGGCCGCGGCGATGCGCGCACTCCATCGTGCGTTCATGAGGAGGGGGATCCTTTCGATGAGTCGAGATCACGGCCCCCGGCCGCCGCCGCCGAGGTCGGGGCGGGAGGGGGACGGGGCACGCGTCCCGGGGAATCCGCGCCGCGCCCGAGCCGTCACGGCGTCGAGCGCGGCGCGGGGGTTCAGTCCGTGCGCTCGAGCAGGGCGACACCAATCTTGGAGTCGGCCATGCCGTAGAACACGAAGTGGCGACCGTCGATCTCCTCGATCGCGGTCGGGAACACGACGTTGGGCACGATGCCGCTGCGCTCGTCGTCGGTTTCGGGGGCCAGGAGCGGTTCGGGCGTGCGCGCGATCACGCGGCGGGGGTCGTCGGCATCCAGGATCAGCGCACCGGCCGCGTAATTCACCTTCTGCTGCTGCGAGAAGGCGCTGTCGATCACACCGGTCACCCCGTGGTGCAGCACGAGCCACCCCTCGGGGATGCGCAGGGGCGGCGGGCCGCCTCCGATCTTGACCTCTTCGAACGGGAACTGCGGCCCCGCGACGAAGTGGTGCTGTTCCCACAGCGCGAGGTTCGACAGGTCCTCGCGGACGGATGCCAACGGCACGTAGCTGATCCAGATCGACTGCCGCTCGTCCTCGACGCCCGCCGGCACCCGCACGCCCTGGCCGGGCTTGGTCTCGCCCAGGTCCCACATCGGACGGTGCAGCACCGCGAGGGCCTCGGTGCCGTCGGGCGCCGTGACGGGCTCGGGGAAGAACACCGTGTCCTTGTTGTGGAACAGGTTGAGGTCCATGTCGAGGTCGTCCTGGTAGCGGAAGAGCACCGGCCCGAGCCGTCTCCACTCGCGCAGGTCCTCCGACACGGCCACAGCCGTGCGCGGGCCGAGCGGGCCGTAGGCGACGTAGGTCATGACGTGCAGGCCGAGCGCGTCGATCCACGTCGTGCGCGGGTCTTCGGTGCCGGCGTTGTCGGCGCCGCGCTCCCAGCCGCGGTCGGGCTGCAGCACGACACCCTCGCGCTCGACCGAGACGGGCACGCCGTCCTCGACGACGACGCGGGCGAGGCCCACGCGCGAGACGTTGCCCTCGGCGACCAGACGAGGCAGCAGATACAGCTGCCCGTCGGGTCCGCGACCGGATGCCGGGTTGAGCACGCCCTCGGCCTCGTCGGCGTTGCCGGGCTCGGGCGTCATCACCACCCCGACGCGCGTGAGGCGGTAGGGGACGGGGGATTCGGGGGTCATTGTCATCCTTTCACTCCGGATCCGAGGTCGTTGGAGGTGAAGTAGCGCTGGAAGATCAGGAACAGCGCCACCGCGGGGGCGGCCAGCACCACGGCGCCGGCCATCATCGCGCCGAAGGGGTTGGTGGTGGAGGCCGCGATGTTGGAGATGAAGTTCGCGAGCGAGACGGCCAGGGGCTGCATCGTCGCGTCCTTCGTGATGAGGAACGGCCAGAGGAACTCGTTCCACGGGCCGATGAACGTCAACAGCACCGCGGTGAGGAGCGCGGGTCGCACCAGCGGCAGCGCGACGCTCCACAGCAGACGGAACTCCCCCGCGCCGTCGATGCGCGCGGCGTCGAAGAGCTCCTTCGGCAGCTGCAGGAAGTACTGCCGAAAGATCACGACCGCGGTGGAGTTGATGAAGAACGGCAGGATCATCCCGAGGTAGCTGTCGCTGAGGCCGTAGTCGCGCGCGATCATCACGTACAGGGGGATCATCAGCAGCTGGAACGGCACGACCTGCACGAGGAGCACGAGGGCGAACGTCGCGGACCGGCCCCGCCATTTCAGCACCGCCAGCGCGTACCCGGCGAGCACCCCGAAGACGAGGGTGCCGAGGATCACGCCGCCGGTGAAGATGCCGGAGTTGGCCAGCCCCTGCAGCAGATTGATGCGGCCGTCGATCGCGGTGTAGTTCTCCGTCGTGAGGTTCGAGGGATGCGGGAAGGCCCCCGCGATCGAGGTGTCGGGGTTCGTCTGCAGCGACCCGACGACCATGTAATAGAAAGGGAAGAGGAACGCGAGCGCGCCGACGGTGAGGACGCCGTACGTGACGATCTTGCTTCTCACGATTCCTCCCTTCCGACGAACCGGCGCTGCAGCAGCGCGATGACGAGCACGAAGATGATGAGCACCACGCCGATGGCCGCGGCCACGTCGGGGTTCTGCTGCTCGATGCCCTTCTGATAGATCAGCAGCACGGGCGACGTGGACGCGCCGTTGGGTCCGCCGCCGCTCGTGAGCAGGTAGGGCTCGGTGAAGAGGTTGGCCCCCGTGATCGTCGAGAGCAGCACGACGAGGAACGTCGCGGGCCGCACGCCCGGCACGGTCACCGAGAAGAACTGGCGGAGGCGCCCTCCCCCGTCGACCGCGACCGACTCGTAGAGCTCCTTCTGCACGTTCTGCAGCGCGGCGAGGTAGAGCAGGATGTAGAACCCCAGACCCTTCCACGTCACGAAGAGCGCGATGGTGGGCATCGCGAGGGCCGAGTTGACGAGCCACGACGGGTTCGGCGCGAGGGGGCCGAGCACGTTGTTGATCAGCCCCGTGTTCGAGAACAGGAACAGCCACACCGCGACGACGGCGACGGATGCCGTGACGTACGGCACGTAGAAGGCGACGCGGAAGAAGGTCCGCGCGCGCACCACGCGGTCCAGCGCCGTGGCCAGGACGATCGAGAGCACGACCGTCAGCGGCACGTTGATGATCAGGAAGATCCCGACGTTGCCGAACGCGCGCCAGACGTCCGGATCCGTCAGGGCGGTGACGTAGTTGTCGAGCCCGACGAACGGCCGGTCGACCTGCGCGCCCGGGGCGGTGAAGAAGTAGTCGTGGAACGACATCCACACCGCGAAGATCACGGGGTAGGCGAACACGACCCCGACGAAGATCAGATACGGGGCGGAGAACAGGATGCCGAGCGGCTGCGCCCCGAACGGCCGGCGACGCTTCTTCCCGGCATCCGCCTCTCCCCCGGCGCGACCGGACCGGCCGGGGTCTCCCCCGGTGCGGCCGGTCGCGCCGGCGAGATCGACGGTCATGTCACTTCCCCGCCGCGAGCTGATCGATCTGGGTCTTGGCATCCGAGAGGAAGCTCTTCACGTCGCCGTCGCCGAAGATGACCGCCTTCGAGTACCCGTCGCGGAACGCCTGCCAGATCTCGACCGAGTTCTGCACGTTGGGCACCTCGACGGTGCGCGCGGCCTGGTCGCCGAACTGCTCGTACGCGGGGTTCGACTGGAAGTAGTCGGCGTAGGTGGTCGTCAGGTCCTTGCGCAGCGGCATCTGGCCCGTCTCGTTCAGCCAGGCGCCGTCCTGCTCCTCGCTCGTGGCGAACTTCAGCACGTCCCACGCGGTCGCCTTGTTCTGGCAGGCGGTGAAGAGCCCGACGTTCTTGGCGTCGCTGAAGGTCCAGGTCTGGTCGGCGGCGACGCCCTTCTCGGTCGGAACCGGGACGGCACCCCAGTTCACCTTGTCCTTGTAGACCGAGACGGCCCAGGGGCCGACGATCGCCATCGCGGCCTTCCCGTCGGCGAACGCGTCGCCCTGGTACTGCTCGTTGCCGGCGAGCTGGTCGGCGTAGATCGTGCGCCAGAAGTCGGCGACGGCCTCGCCGTCGGCGTCGTCGAAGGTCGCCTTACCGTCTTCGACGAGCTGCTTCCCGCCGGTCTGGGCGGCGTAGAGCGGGTAGAAGTCGAACCAGGACTGGAAGAACTCGCTCGTGGGCGCCGGGTTGATCGCGTAGTCCGAGACGCCCGCCGCCTTGAGCTTCTGCGCCGCGGCGAGGAACTCGTCGTAGGTGGACAGCTGCGGGTTCTCGGGGTCGAGCCCGGCCTTGGCGAAGAGGTCCTTGTTGTAGAAGATCATGACCGGGTTGCTCTTCCACGGCAGCTGGTAGAAACCGCCGTCGTCGGAGCGGTACTGGTCGGCGAGGTCGCCGCTGCGGTCGGTGATGTACTGCTCGCCATCGGGGAAGTCCGAGAGGTTCACGAGCCCACCCTGCTTCTGGAAGCCCGGCACGGCCGCGGGCGAGGTGTTGAAGATCAGGCACGGGGCGTTTCCGGCGGTGATCGCGGCGCCGATGACCTCCTCGCTCGAGGAGCCGGCGGGGATCTCCTGCGCCGTGACCTGCTGGTCGGGGTTCGCCGCGTTCCAGGCCTCCACCATCTGCTTGCCCCACGCGATCTCCGCGTCGTTGTTGGAGTACCAGATGGTGATCGGGCCCTTGGCATCCATTCCCGAGGCTCCTCCCCCGCCTCCGCTGCAGGCGGAGAGGGCCAGGATGCCGGTGGCTGCTACTGCTGTGGCGAGAATGCGTCGTCGCATGTCTTTCTCCTTGTTCGAGGCGGGCGGGGGCCCGCGGGTGCGTCAGGGGGTGGGGGGTGCGCCGTCGGGCACGTCCCCGCGGGGACGGCTCGTCGAGGCGCGCACGATGAGCCGGGGATCGGGGAGCGTCAGGGCCTCGGGGGCGGCACCTCCGATGGCCGCGAGCAGAGCGCGCGCGGCGGCGGCTCCCCATCCCCGCGCGTCCGTGGCGACGCTCGTGAGCGCAGGGTGGACGTGCCGGCCGATCTCGACGTCGTCGAAGCCGGTGATCGACAGGTCGTCGGGAACGCGGAGGCCGCGCTGCTGGGCGCGCCCGAGACCCGCGATCGCCATGTTGTCGTTGGAGTAGACGATCGCGGTCGGCGGGGTGTCGGCATCCAGGAGTTCGTCGGTCGCCCGCGCACCGTCGGCCGCGCTGAAGTCGGTCTCGACGACACGGGCATGGATGTCACGGGCCTCGGCCGCCCGTTCGAACGCGGCCGTGCGGTGCCGGCCGTGGAGCATGGCGGACGGGCCCGCGACGTGGGCGATGTCGGTGTGGCCGAGATCGGCCAGGTGATCGACCGCGAGACGGATGCCGGCCCCGTCGTCCACCGACACGGAGGTGAAGCCACTGGCGACGTCGGGCACGCCCAGCGTCACCGCGGCGATGCCGAGGTCGGCGACCAGCCCGATGCGCGGGTCGTCGGCGCGGAGGTCGGAGAGGATGACGCCGTCGACGCGGCGGTCGGCGGCGAGGCCGCGGTAGGTCTCGGCTTCGTGGCGGCCGGGCGTGGCCGCGGCGAGCACGAGCACCTGTCCCGACACCGAGAACTCGTCTTCGACGCCGGCGATGAACGACGGGAAGAAGGGGTCGGCGGCGATCACGTCCGGGCTGCGCCCGATGACGAGACCGCACGCGAACGCGCGACCGACGCTGAGCGAGCGGGCGCGGAGGCTTGGGCTCCAGCCCATGTCGGCCGCGACGGCGAGGATCCGCTCGCGGGTGTCGGGCGAGACACCGGCGCGCCCGTTGAGGGCGAACGAGACGAGGCCTTTGCTGACGCCCGCGCGCTGCGCGACATCGGCGATCGTGGGTCGCGTGTCGTTCGGCATCCGTCACTCCGTTGTGGTCGGCCGGTCTAAACCGGTTCAGTGCCGTCGAGCCTAAACCGGTTCAGGGATGGCGTCAACCCGTCCCGTCGGCGGTGCGCCGGTGCCGGGGCGCCCGGGGGCACCGGCCCCGCAACCCCTCCCCGATGTCGGAAGTCCTCGATAACGTGGCGGCATGAGCAGCGAGTACGACCTCATCGTCATCGGAGCCGGCCCCGTGGGCGAGAACGTGGCCGACCGAGCCGTCCAGGCCGGGCTGACCGCGGTCATCGTCGAATCCGAGCTCGTCGGGGGCGAGTGCTCCTACTGGGCGTGCATGCCGTCCAAGGCGCTGCTGCGCAGTGGCGCCGCGCTCCGCGCCGCCCGCGACGTCGACGGTGCGAAGCAGGCCGTGACCGGTGACCTCGGCGTCGCGGCGGTGCTGCGCCGCCGCGACACCATGACGAGCGGCTGGAACGACTCCGGCCAGGTCGAGTGGCTGCAGGGCGCGGGCATCGACCTCGTGCGGGGCCACGGCCGACTCACCGGTGAGAAGACCGTGCAGGTCACGGCCGACGACGGCACCACGACCGACCTCGTCGCCCGTCACGCGGTCGCCGTGTGCACCGGTTCCGCGGCGCTGCTCCCCGACATCCCGGGCCTCGCCGACATCGCGCCGTGGACGAGCCGCGAGGCCACGGCCGTCCAGAGCATCCCCGCCTCCCTCGCGATCCTCGGCGGCGGCGTCGTCGGCGCCGAGATGGCGACGGCGTTCGCGAGCCTCGGCGCCGAGGTCACGCTCATCGCCCGCTCGGGCCTGCTCGGCGGCACCGAGCCGTTCGCCGGCGAGCTCGTCGCCGCGTCCCTCCGTGAGCGCGGGGTCACGGTGAAGACCGGGACGGATGCCACGGCCGCGCACCGCGATGACGACGGGCGCGCGGTGCTTGAGGTGTCCGACGGCACCACCGTCACGGCCGACGAGGTGCTGGTGGCGACCGGCCGGGTCCCCCGCACGACCGACCTGGGGCTGGAGAGCGTCGGCCTCACGCCCGGCGACTGGATCACGGTCGACGACACCCTTCGCGTGCCGGGGTCGGACTGGCTGTACGCGGTCGGCGACGTGAACCATCGCGCCCTCCTCACGCACCAGGGCAAGTACCAGGCGCGCGCCGCGGGCGACGTGATCGCGGCCCGCGCCCAGGGCAGCGAGGTCGACGATGCCCCGTGGGGCGCGCACGTCGCGACCGCCGATCACGACGCCGTGCCGCAGGTGACCTTCACCGACCCCGAGGTGGCGTCGGTCGGGCTCACCGCCGCCGCGGCCGAGAAGCGGGGCCTGAACGCGAAGGTGCTCGACTACGACCTCGCCCACGTGGCCGGGTCGAGCGAGCAGTCCGACGCGTACGTCGGTCAGGCGCGAGCGATCGTCGACCTCGACCGCGGGGTGCTCGTCGGCGCGACCTTCGTCGGCCCCGACATCGCCGAGCTGCTGCACTCGGCGACCATCGCGATCGTGGGCGAGGTGCCCGTCAAGCGCCTGTGGCACGCGGTGCCGTCCTACCCGACGGTCAGCGAGGTCTGGCTGCGCCTGCTCGAGACGCTGGGCCGGGACTCCGCCTGACCCGAGACTCCCCCGGGACACACCTCGCAGGGATCGGGAGGGAGAGCTTCCTCCGCGGTAGGGTCGCAGCATGCCCCGCACCGTCGCCCTGATCCGCGGGGTCGGCGGGCCCACGGCGATGAAGATGGCCGCGCTGCGCGAGGTGTTGGCATCCGCGGGTCTCGGCGAGGTCGAGACGCTGCAGGTCGCGGGGAATGTGGTCCTGGATGCCGCCGACCGCTCCCCCGACGACATCGCCGCCACGATGCGCGACGCCATCCGGGGAGGTTTCGGTTTCGACCTCCCCGTCCTCGTGCGCTCGCACGCCGAGCTCGTCGACGCCGTCGCGCGGAACCCCTTCGCCGACGCCGCCGAGGGACGCTGGGTGCAGACGGTGTTCCTCGACGCTCCCCCGGCGGAGCCGACCCTGACGCTGCCGGACGGCATCCCGGAGGAGGCCGTGCTCGACGGTCGCGAGGTGTTCGTCCGCTATCCCGAGGGCATCGGCGGGTCGAAGCTGCAGGCCGGGTGGTTCGAGAAACGCCTCGGCGTCATCGGCACCGCCCGCAACGCGAACACGATCGCGAAGCTCCTCGCGCTGAGCGCCTGACGCGCCGCCCTCGCCGGCACCGGCTCGCTGTGACGCGGCACCACGCTCAGGCGCGCCCCGGGACGCTCAGGCGCGCCCCGCCGGCGGCGCGATAAACGCTCATCCTGCCGAGACACGCGGCAACGCCGTGTGTCTCGGCAGGATCGGCGTTTATCGCTGGGGAGGGGCAGCGAGCCGCGACAGCAGCGGCGCCGCCCCGACCGAGGTCAGGACGGCGCCGGAGACCCGCGGGTCAGTGAAAGAAGTGACGCTCGCCCGTGAAGAACATCGTCACGCCGGCCGCCCGCGCGGCGTCGATGACCTCGGCATCCCGCACCGATCCGCCGGGCTGGATGATGGCCGAGATCCCCGCGTCGATCAGCACCTGCGGGCCGTCGGCGAAGGGGAAGAAGGCATCGGATGCCGCGATCGAGCCGTGGGCACGGTCGCCCGCGCGCTCGACGGCGAGGCGGCACGAGTCGACGCGGTTGACCTGGCCCATGCCGATGCCGACGGTGGCCGAGCCCTGGGCGAGCACGATCGCGTTCGACTTCACCGCGCGGCACGACTTCCACGCGAAGATGAGGCTCTCCATGTCGGCCTCGGCGGGGCGCTCACCCGAGACGAGCTCCCAGTTCTTCGCGACCGACTCGATGTCGTCGGGGAAGCGGTCGGCATCCTGCAGCAGCAGGCCGCCCGAGACGAGGCGCACGTCCATCGGCTCCTGCGTCCAGTCGGCGGGCAGGCGCAGCACGCGCAGGTTCTTCTTGAGCTTGAACACCTCGAGCGCCTCGGGCTCGAAGTCGGGCGCGATGATGACCTCGGTAAAGATGTCGCGGAGGTTCTCGGCCATCTTCAGCGTGACGGTGCGGTTCGCGGCGATCACGCCCCCGAACGCCGAGACGGGGTCGCACTCGTGCGCGCGCAGGTGCGCCGACGCGATCGGGTCGAGCGCGTTGGGCGCGGCGACCGCGATCCCGCAGGGGTTCGCGTGCTTGATGATCGCGACGGCGGGCTTGACCATGTCGAAGGCCGCGCGCAGGGCCGCGTCGGCGTCGACGTAGTTGTTGTACGACATCTCCTTGCCCTGCAGCTGCTCCGCCTGGGCGATGCCGTGACCGCCCACGCGCGAGTAGATCGCGGCGCGCTGGTGCGAGTTCTCGCCGTAGCGCAGCGTCGACAGGCGCTCGGCCTGGATCGTGAGGTGCGCGGGCAGGTCGATGTCGTCGCCGAGCGTGCCCTCGGCGAACCACGTCGACACCGCGGTGTCGTACGCGGCGGTGTGCGAGAAGGCCCGGGCGGCGAGTTCGCGGCGCTGCACGAGGCTCGTGCCGCCCTGGGTCTGCAGGGCCTCGATGATCGCCGGGTACGACTCGGGCGAGACGACGATCGCGACGTTGGCGTGGTTCTTCGCCGACGCGCGCACCATGGCGGGGCCGCCGATGTCGATCTGCTCCACGACGTCGTCGCCCTCGGCTCCGGATGCCACGGTCTCGACGAACGGGTAGAGGTTCACGACGACGAGTTCGAAGGGCCGGATGCCGAGATCCCCGAGCTGCGCCTCGTGCGACGCGAGCCGCAGGTCGGCGAGCAGCCCCGCGTGCACGTTCGGGTGCAGGGTCTTCACGCGCCCGTCGAGCGACTCCGGGAAGCCGGTGACGGCCGAGACGTCGGTGACCTCGTACCCGGCCTCACGCAGCAGGGTGGCCGAGCCGCCGGTCGAGACGATCTCGACACCGGCGGCGGCGAGCGCCTCGCCGAGCTCGAGGAGGCCGGTCTTGTCGCTCACCGACACCAGGGCGCGGCGGATCGGGACGACGTCGCGGGGACGGTAGTCGGCGGGGTCGTGGCGGGGTCCGGCCATGGCTTTCGGCTCCTGTGTCTCGAGACGGGTTCGGATGCACGACGGGCCGGGCGCCCGTCGAGCGGGTCAGGCGGTTCGGGATGCCGTGGCGGCGAGGTCCAGCTCGCCCTCGGCGATGCGCCGCACGACGTCGATCAGGAGACGCCGTTCGACGGGCTTGATGCGCTCGTGCAGGGCGTGCTCGTCGTCGCCCGGCAGGACGGGGATGCGCTCCTGGGCGAGGATCGGACCGGTGTCGACGCCGGAATCGACGACGATCACGCTCGCGCCGGTCTGCTCGACCCCCGCGGCGAGAGCGTCGCGGACGCCGTGCGCCCCCGGGAACTCGGGCAGGTACGCCGGGTGGGTGTTGATGATGCGCGGCTCCCACGCGGCGACGAGGTCGGCGGGCAGCAGGCGCATCATGCCGCTCAGCACGACGAGATCGGGGTTCCAGACGGCCAGCTGCGCTCCGAGCTCGGCGCCCCACTCCTCGCGGGTCGCGAAAGCGCTGAAGGGGACGAGGAAGGTCGGGATGCCGAAGTGCTCGGCGTGGGCGAAGCCGTCGGCCTCGCGATCGGCACCGACCGCGACCACGCGCGCGGGGAAGTCGGGGGCGGCAGCCGCCTCGAGCAGGGCGCGGAGGTTGGAGCCGGTGCCGGAGATGAGAACGGCGACCGTGAGCACGGAGGTCAGTCTACGCAGGTGCACCCGAGGCCGCCGAGCGCGTGACGCTCAGCCCCTGCCCGCGGGGCGCGCGGCCTCAGCGCGGCCCACGGCGCCAGCGCTGACGCGGCCCGACAGTCGCGCCGAACTCAGCCCCGCCCCGCCGAACCGCCGTCGTCCGGCTTCGCCCACGCGGCGCGGATGCGCGCGCGCACCTCGTCGTCGCTGAGCTCTCCGCCCGGATCCGCGTCGTCGGGCCCGCGGTACGCGCTCGGCCATACGTCGTGGGCGATCCCCGTTCCGGGCGCCGAGACGGTCGGCGCGGGGCCGGTGGCGTGCTCGTCGCGGTCGAACGGGGTCTGCGCGCGGGGGCTGAACGAGAAGGCGGGCGTCTCGTCGCGCGTCTCCTCGTCCGTGTGCGGGATGACGTCGTGGAAGCCCGCGCCGCCGAAGCGCGGGCTGAGCAGCAGGATCGCGAGCCCCACGAGCACCTCGAGGCCGAGCGCGAGGGCGAGGGGTCCCGGCTGCGGCCCGGTCTCCGCGAGGCGACCGGGCCCGATCGCCCCGGTCGAGGCGACGGCCATGAGCGCGCCGACCCCGCCGGTGAGCGCGGCGACCGCGATCGCCAGGACCAGGCGCGGCCCGACCGGCTCGGGGCCGGTGGTCAGTGGCATCCGGGATCGGAGGATCCAGCCCGCGAGCGCGCCGATGCCGACGGGGAGGAGCACCAGCAGGAGCAGCCACGGCGAGCTCGTGTCGGGGATCGCGCCGAGCACCGGGATGCCGGGGAGCGCACCGACCTGCGTGGCCGCGGGGGTGACAGCGCTGTCGGCGCCGACGGCGAACCCCGGCCCCGCGACGAAGGCCACGGCCCACAGGACGAGCGTCGGGAGGTACATGAGCTGGCAGAGGGCGATCACGGTCGCGCCGATGGCATCTGCGTTGCTCGCCTGGAAGATCCCGATGACCTGGGTCGAGCGCGCGACGAGCCCCGCCACCACGACGATTCCGCCGACGCCGACGAGCCCCAGGGTCGTCAGCGCGAGGCCGCGGAACGCGAGCGTGGGCACGCTCCCCCACGTTCCGGGCAGGCGGGAGAGCTGGGCCCGCAGCGCATCGATCGGTCCGTCGTCGCCGACGCGCCACGCGCCGACGATCGCGCCGATCAGCGACGGGACGAAGAACAGCAACGAGGGCAGCAGGATGGCCAGCCAGGTCTCGGATGCCACGAGCGCGGCGTTGCCGGTCAGCGCGACGGCGCTCGCGATCGCGGCGAAGACGAGCGAGCCCGACAGCCACCCCGTGATTCCGGCCCCGGCTTCCGCGGCGCGCACGCCCGAGCGCGCGGCGAAGAGCGCGGTGAACGCGGCGAACGCCAGCGGCGCGAGCGACAGGGTGAAGCTCGCGAGCGAGGGGTCGATGCCCGTGGCCGCGAGGTACGTGTCGGGCAGGGTCACCGTGAGTGGCACGAGGTGCCCGAGGTGCCAGATGGCGGCCGTCGTGGGCCAGAGCGCGCTCCAGTCGGGGCTGCCGAGACCGGCCACCCAGAGCAGGGCGAGCGGGGCGAGCACGACGGCGATCCCGCCCGCGGCGGCCAGGATGGCGTCGAGAGCGGCCAGAAGGGCGACGAGAAGGCGATGCATGGGCGTGTGAGACCCTACCCGCGCGGGTCGTGACCGGCTTTCAGGCGCGGCGGCGAGGCCGCACTCCGTGACCGCGGAAGTCCTCGATCATGGGATCGTGCGAACCCATCCGCTGTGGCTGCCCTTCGCTCCGGGCGCGAACGCCGCTCGGCAGGACGCGCGCGTTGCGCAGCGTCAGATCACGCCCGGTCCTCCACAGCACTCTCGCGCCGGATGGGACCGCGCCTTCGAAATCGTCGCCGACCTGGTGCGCGAAGCTCTCGGCGCTCGCGCGCTTCGCGTGCGTCATGTCGGGTCTACGGCCGTTCCCGGGCTCCTCGTGAAACCCGTCGTCGACGTCGATCTCGAGGTCGCGTCGGTCGACGATGAGCAGAGCTACCTGCCCGATCTCGAGCGACGCGGCTTCCGGCTGATCTTCCGCGATGAGATGGCGGGTTCCGCCCATCGCCATCTCACGCTTGCGACGCCCAACACCAACCTGCATGTCTGGGAAACCGGCGCCATCGAACCCGCCCGGCATGCCCTGTTCGTCGAGTGGCTCCGCGCGCACCCGGAGGATGCCGCTCGCTACTCCGCGGCGAAACTCGACGCCGCCGCGTCACCGGACCGCTACAACGATGCCAAGGCAGGGGCGGTCTACGACATCTACGAGCGCGCCTTCGCTAACGATCCGACCCACGCCCACGATCCGCATCCGCGCTGAGCTGACGGCGGCGAGGAGCTCTACGGCGCTGGGCGAGACCGCACGTAGAAGCAGTCGGGGAACCGCGTCGCCGCCGCCTCCCACCCGTCGCCGACCGCGGGCAGGGGACCCGGGGTGAGGATCGACACGCGCTGCACCTCCCACGCGCCGCCGGTGTGCACGAGTCGATGTTCCCCGTGGCGGGCTTCGATGAGCTTCCATCCCTGTGCTCCCGCGGCCTCGAGGTGCCTCAACTCCTCGGCGCGAGTCACCGGTCCGAGGATTCGACCCACCGCTGCGCCGACAGGCGTCCCGACGTAATTCGGGTCGAAGCGCTGCTGGACGGCCTGGCGCGAGACACCGAGCAGCGCGCCGATTCTCGCCCAGCTCACGCCGGAATCGTGCGCGGTGCGCGCCGCCTGGGCCTGCAGCTCGGCGGCGACACGCGTGATGTCCTGGAACGCGGCAACGGCGGAGAGGAGACGCTCGGGGTCCTCGTCGCGGTCCGTCGGCGTTCCCGCGGCGGCGAGGCGCGACAGCTCCACCGCGAGGGCCGTGTCACGTTCAGGCGCGCCGGAAGCGGTCGACGTCACCGGACTGATCCGTCGTCGCCCGGCCGCCACGACGTCGGTCTGGCCGCGGCTTCGGCACGCTGGCGACGGCGCACGAGGAGCCAGACGATCGCGGCGAGCACCAGTGCCCAGCCCGCCGCCCCGGCGACCAGCCCGGGGATGCTCGCCCCGACCACGAGGCTCACCCCGACGAGCACCAGGCCGAGAGCGGCGGCGGCGGCGAGGAGACCTCGCGTGGCCCGGATGATGCGGGAGGCTGTCATGCAGGCAAGGCTAGCTTGCCTGTACTGCCGGAGGCAAGGAGAACTTGCATCTCAGGAGACCCGCGCCGCCGCCCACCGCTCCCACACCACCGTCGCGAGCCGCGGGTCCGCGCCGATCGGGGCGGTGGTGAGATCGGCATCCGCCTTCTCGATCACGCGGGAGAAGTGGCCGGGCGCGAGGACGTAGCTCGCCGCGACGGTCCGCTGACCGGCTTGGCGCGCCGCGTGCACGGCATCCGGGATCCGAGGTTCGGATGCCGCGGCGTACGCCGTCACCACCGGCCCGGCGATTCCGGCCTCCGTCATGAGCTCCGCCATGCGCTCGACATCGACGACCGCGCCCGGGCGCGTGGAACCCGCGGCGGCGAGCACCACGGTGTCACCGGCGTCCGCCCCGGTCGCGCGCACGCGGTCGACGAGGATCTCGGCCAGGACGGGGTGGGGGCCGAGGGCGGGGGCCACGGGAAGTCCCCCGGCCGCCTCCACGAGGTCGACCTCGGTGTGATACCCCGTCGACAGCAGCAGCGGCACGATCACGATGTCGTCGGTGCGTTCGCGGGCGGCCGCGACGACGTCGGTGACGTACGGCCCGTGCACGTCGACGTAGGCCTCGTGCACCTCGACGCCCTCGGGGGCGGTCGCTCGCAGCACCTCGAGCAGCTCGCGCACGACGACGCGTCCCTCCTCGAACCGCGTGCCGTGGGCGCAGGCGATGAGCACAGCGGTCATGCGTCCTCCTCGTCGATCACGTCGAGCCGGTAGCCGCGCTTGTACACGGTGCGGATGAGGTCGAGCCCGCCCAGCGCCTCGCGCGTGCGGGCGACGGCCACCTCGACCGCGTGCCCGCTCGCCTCCGCGCTCGACAGCGCCGCGATCAGGTCGGCGCGCGAGACCACCGCCCCCGGCTGGCGACCGAGGGCGCGCAGGATCTCGACCCCGGTGCGGGGCAGGGGTGTGAAGACGCCGTCGAGCACGATCCCGGATGACCGGATGCCGAGACGCCCGGCCGTGGTCGGGATCAGCGGGGCGTCCGCCCCGCCGTAGTGCGTCACGACCGCGCGCACGAGTGCCCCGAGCCGACCGCGGTCGGGGATGAGTGGGGGGATCCCCGCCTCGATCAGCGGCCCCGCGGTGATGGGGCCGACGGCGGCGACCAGCACGTGTCCCCGCGCGGCACGGGAGGCCACCCCGTCGAGCGCGTCGGCCCGTTCCGCGGCGACGATCCACTCGCGGGCCGCGGGCGCCGAGGTGAACAGCACGGCGTCGATCTCTCCGCGCGCGACCTGCTGCGTCGACGCCGCGACGACCTCCGGGTCGGGCGGCGGACCCCAGCGGTAGATGGTGAGGCTCGTCACGCGCGCCCCCGCGGCTTCGAACGCTTCGTCGAGGCCGTCGGCCCCCGAGCCGTGGTGCTGGACGGCGACATGCAGCCCGTCGATCCCCTCGGCGACGAGGAAGTCGCGCAGTTCGGCCGCCGTCTCGCTCTCGGCGACCCAGTCGGCTTCGAATCCCGCCTGCTGGATGGCGCCGCGGGCCTTGGGTCCGCGCGCGACGATCCGCGCGGCATCGAGGACCGGGGCGAGTGCGTCGTGGAGTCCCGCTTCGTCGGCCGTCTCCATCCAGGCGCGGAATCCGACACCCGTGGTGGCGACGACGACGTCGGGCGGGTCGTCGACGAGCGCCCGCGTCTGCGCGATGAGTTCCTCGTCGTCGACGTGCGGGACGATCGTGAGCGCGGGCGCCACGCGCACCCGCGCGCCGTGGCGCTCGAGCGCGGCGGACAGCTCTCCCGACCGGCGATCGACGGGAAGCAGCACGGTGCACCCCTGGAGCACCGTGCTGATCGTCCGCGCGGGTGTCGTCACCCGACCCCCTCGCTCTGAGCGACCGCCACCGGGAGCAGCAGGTCGGGCCGGGCGACCTCGCCGAACACCAGGACCGCGGGGTTGGCGAGGCGGTGGGTCTCGGCATCCTGGATCGCCGTTCCGAGCGTCGTGCGGATCGTCCGCTGCGCGGGCGTGTGCCCGTTCTCGACGAACGCGACCGGACGACCTTCGGGGCCCCGGCGGCGCGGGCCGCGGCGACGAAGCGCGGCAGGGCGCTGACGCCCATCAGCGCGACGACGGTGGCCGAGTCGTCACGGAGGGCCGCGAGGGTGGCCTCGCTCGGGGACTCCTGACCGTTCACAACGTGCAGGGTACCGGCCACGCCGCGGTGGGTCACCGGCACCCCCGCCGCGGACGGCACGGCGATCGCGCTCGAGATGCCCGGAACGACCTCGACCGGGATGCCGGCGGCCCGGCACGCGATGACCTCTTCGCCACCGCGCCCGTAGACGAACGGGTCGCCACCCTTCAGCCGCACCACGCGCAGGCCCTTCGCCGCCCGGTCGACGAGGATCGCGTTGATCTCGTCCTGCGGCACGGGGTGGTGCTGCGGGCGCTTGCCCACGTCGACGAGCTCGACGTCGTCGCCGAGCTCGGCGAGCACGTCGGTGGGACCGAGGCGGTCGTGCACGACGACGTCGGCCTCGGCGAGCAGCGCGCGAGCGCGCACAGTCATCAGGTCGATCGGACCAGGGCCGCCGCCGACGAGCGCCACGCTCCCCACGAGCGGGCGACGTCGGCGGCGGAGCGGAAGGGCGCCTTCGGCGAGGCGCTGGGCGATGGCGTCGCGCACGGCGACGGTGCGGCGCGGGTCGGCGCCCGCAGTCGAGACGACGCCGACCATGACGTCGCCGCTCGTGGTCTCGGCGGCGAGCCGCGCGGTGCCCTTGCCCCCGTGCCCGGCGTTGACGCACCACACGCGACGCGCCTCGGCCGCGGCGACGACGGCGGCGTCGACGGATGCCGAGCCCGTGGCCGTGTGGCAGAACCAGGCGTCGTCGAGGTCGCAGGGTTCGAAGGGGCGTTCGTGCCACTCGACGTCCCCCGCCGCGGCGAGAGCCGCGAGGCCGTCGGTCACGACCGGCGCGACGAGACGAACGCGGGCACCGGCCGCGCGCAGCCGCGCGATCCGCCGCTCGGCGACGGAGCCGCCGCCCACGCACACGACGAGCCGGTCGGTGAGGTCGAGTCCTGCGAGAGCGATCATCGGGGGTCTCCTTGGAGCTTGACGAGCACGACGTCGCCGTCCACGGCGACGGGATGCACGCGGAGCGACTGCGGGTCTTTTCCCTGCGTGTCGAGGCAGGCGCCGGTGCGCAGGTCGAAGACCTGCTTGTACATCGGGGATGCCACCGTGGGCACGCCCGCACGATCGCCGACGATGCCGCGCGACATGACCGCCGCCCCACTGAACGGGTCGATCTGGTCGGTGGCGTAGAGGCGGCCGTCGTATGTGCGGAACAGCGCGATCTGGCGTCCGTCGATGAGGGCGGCCGCCCCGCGCTCGACGAGGAGGTCGTCGACGCGGCAGACGCGCGTCCAGCCCTCCGCGGCGGCTCCCGACGCCTCCGCCCGGACCACGCCGGGCGCGAGGTCGGGCGCGGCGGCCGGGGTCTCGGCATCCATGTCCCTGGTCTCCAGAATCGTCATGAGCGCACCGCCAGCGTCGTGCCGCCGATGAAGACCGCGCCCGACGTGCGCTCCTCGTCGGTGGCGGGTCGTGCCTGGCCGCGCTCGGCGACGTAGGCGAGAGAGGGGTCGGCGACCTCGGGGGCGTTGACGAAGCTCTGGAAGCGCTTGAGCTTCTCGGGGTCGGCGAGGGTCGCCGCCCACTCGTCCTCGTAGGCGTCGATGTGGGATGCCATGGCCCGGTCGAGGTCCTCGGCGATGCCGAGCGTGTCGTCGAACACGACACCCCTCAGCGCCTCGAGCCCGCCCTCGTACTCCGCGGCCCACGGCGCCGTGCGCTGCAGCCGGTCGGCGGTGCGGATGTAGAACATCAGGAACCGGTCGATCGCCCGCAGCAGAGCGTCGTCGTCGAGCCCCTCGGCGAACAGCTCCGCGTGCCGCGGGGTGAAGCCGCCGTTGCCGCCGACATAGAGGTTCCAGCCGGCCTCGGTCGCGATCACGCCGATGTCCTTGCCGCGGGCCTCAGCGCACTCGCGCGCGCAGCCCGAGACGCCGAACTTCAGTTTGTGCGGCGAGCGCAGCCCCCGGTAGCGGAGCTCGAGCTGCACGGCCATGCCGACGGAGTCCTGCACGCCGTAGCGGCACCAGGTCGATCCGACGCACGACTTCACCGTGCGCAGCGACTTGCCGTACGCGTGACCCGACTCGAAGCCGGCGTCGACGAGGCGCTTCCAGATGTCGGGGAGCTGGTCGAGACGGGCGCCGAAGAGGTCGATGCGTTGGCCGCCGGTGATCTTCGTGTAGAGGCCGAAGTCGCGCGCGACCTCGCCGATCACGACGAGTCCCTCGGGCGTGATCTCGCCGCCCGGGATGCGCGGGACGACGCTGTAGCTGCCGTCGCGCTGGATGTTCGCCATCACGTGGTCGTTGGTGTCCTGCATCGTCGCGAGCTCGCCCGCGAGCACGTGCTCCGAGTAGAGGCTCGCCAGGATGCTCGCGAGCGCGGGCTTGCAGATGTCGCAACCGCGGCCGGTGCCGAAGCGCTCGACGATCGCGGTGAACGTCTTGAGCCCCGAGACGCGCACCGCGTCGAACAGCTGCGCACGGGTGAACGAGAAGTGCTCGCACAGTCCGTTGGAGACTTCTTTTCCGGATCCCGCCAGCTCCGTCGCCACGAGCTTCTTCACGAGCGTGAAGCACGAGCCGCACGCCGCTCCCGCCTTGGTGCACGCCTTGACCTCGGCGGCATCCGCGCAGTTGTGCTCGGTCACGGCATCCCGGACCGTTCCCGCTGTCACGCCGTTGCACGAGCAGACGATCGCGTCGGCGGGGAGGTCGCCCTGCGGGGCCGGGGCGAGGTCGCTCGGCATGAGGTACGCGGCCGGGTCTCCGCCGAGCGCTCGGCCGACGAGCGGGCGGAGCGAGGTGTACGCCGAGGCGTCGCCGACCAGGATGCCGCCGAGTAGCGTCTGCGCGTCGTCGCTCAGCACGAGCTTCTTGTAGACGCCCGACACGGGGTCGGCATAGGTGACGTCGAGAGCGTTGGGGGTCTCGGCGAACGCGTCGCCGAAGCTGGCGACCTCGACGCCCGAGAGCTTCAGCTTGGCCGAGGTGTCGAAGCCGTCGAACGCGGCCTCTCCCCCGAGCAGGCGGGTTGCGGCGACCTCGGCCATGGCGTAGCCGGGGGCCACGAGGCCGATGCACTGCCCGTCGAAGCTCGCGACCTCGCCGATCGCGAGGATCGCCGGGTCGGACGTGTCGCAGCCCGCGTCGATCACGACGCCGCCGCGGGCGTCGACCGCGAGGTCCGCCGCGCGGGCGAGCTCGTCGCGGGGACGCACGCCGACCGTGAAGACCACGATGTCGACGGCCTCCCACGTGCCGTCGCGCAGTTCGAGACCGCACACGGCGCCGGACTTGTCGGCATCCACCCGGGTCGTCACCGACTGCGTGCGCACCTCGATGCCGCGCGCCTCGATGAGCCGCTGCAGCGCCTTCGCGCCGCCGAGGTCGAGCTGCGCCGACATGAGCCGCTCGTTCGACTGGAGCACGAACGGCGAGACGCCCTCGGCCTGCAGCGCTCCCGCGGCCTCGAGGCCGAGCAGGCCACCGCCGACGACGGCGCCGCGGAGCGGCCGGCCGAGCTGCGCCGAGCGCTTCGCGACCCAGGCGCGCATGCCGGCGACGTCGTCGAGCGTGCGGTAGACGAAGCAGCCGCGGTGGTCGAAGCCGTCGAGCGCGAGGCGCGCGGCGTAGGAGCCGGTGGCGAGTACGAGGCGGTCGTACGCGTGGGTGGAGCCGCCCGCGGTGGTGACGGTGCGCTTCTCCCGGTCGATCTTGGTGACGCGGGCGTCGGTCTCGACGCGCACCCGCTCGTGGTCGAGCACGGCGGGGTCGAGCGTGAGGTCGTCGGGCGTCTTCCCGCTGAAGATGCCGGTGAGCCCGACGCGGTCGTAGGGGACGCGGGCTTCGTCGCCGAGCACGGTGATCGACCAGCGGCCGTCGGTGTCGCGGCTGGTGAGGCTCTCGACGAAGCGGTGGGCCACCATCCCGGCACCCACGACCACGACGGATCCGGATGGAGCGGGGTGGAGCATCCCGTCACGGTACGCGGCGGAGTTTGCCGACGCGTCAGCGCCGTGTTTCGTTCCGGTTGCGGGGTTCGATCGGGCCATGCCCCGACGCTAGGCAGCCGAGGTTTCCCCCGCCCTCGCCCCGGCGTTACCCCCGGCGAACGTTTCTCTCACGCGGCGGCGGGGTTCGTGTGAGGTTTTGCCAGCGGCATCCGGTCCCTTCGACAGGCTCAGGAACCTCCCCCGAGGTGGGTGAGCCCGTCGAAGCCACCGCAACCCCCGCGCACCCGGTCCCTTCGACAGGCTCAGGGACCTCAACCGAGACGGCTGAGCCCGACCCGAGGTGGCTGAGCCTGTCGAAGCCACCGGAGCCCGTCAGTCGACCGGCTCCAACACGAAGACCTCGATGCGGCGCTCGGTCTTCTTCTGGTACTCGTCGTAGTCGGGCCACACGGACGCGGCGCGCGCCCACCACTCGTCGCGCTCGGCCCCTTCGGCCTGGTGCGCGTCGTACTCCTTCTTCACATCGCCGTCCTGCAGGGCGACGCGGGGGTTCTTCACGAGGTTGTAGAACCACGCGGGGTGCTCGGGAGCCCCACCCTTGGATGCCACGACCGCGTACTTCCCGTCGTGTTCGACGCGCATGAGGGCGGTCTTGCGGAGCCCTCCGGTTTTGGCGCCGACGGTGGTGAGGACGATGATGGGTACGCCCCGCAGTTCGGCGGATTCCTGGCCTCCCGAGGCCTCGAACGTCTCGGCCTGCTGGCGGGCCCATTCGCTGGTGCTGGGCAGATACTCTCCTGAGAGCGACATGTCACCCACGATACGTCGGCGTCTTCCCCTCCGGTCCTCCCCTCCCCTGTTTCTTGGAGCCTTCATGAGCGCTTCTGCTCCCGAGACCACGGCCGCCCCCGCACCGAAGAACGGCCTCGACCGCTTCTTCGAGATCACCGCCCGCGGCTCGACCGTCGGCGCGGAGATCCGCGGCGGCGTGGTCACGTTCGTGACGATGGCGTACATCGTCATCCTGAACCCGATCATCCTGTCCGGAACCCCCGACGTCGCAGGAAACGCCCTCGGCTTCCCGCAGGTCGCCGCCGTCACCGCGCTGACGGCCGGCGTCATGACGATGCTGTTCGGCCTCGTCACGCGCCTCCCCTTCGCCTTCGCCGCCGGTCTGGGCATCAACTCGTTCCTCGCCGTCGGAATCGTCGGTGAGGTGACGTGGCCCGAGGCCATGGGCCTGGTCGTCATCAACGGCCTCATCATCGTGCTGCTCGCCGTCACCGGCCTCCGGCGCATGATCTTCGAGGCCGTGCCGCTCGCCCTCAAGACCGCGATCACCGTCGGCATCGGCCTCTTCATCGCCTTCATCGGCTTCGTCGACAGCGGCCTCGTCACCTCGACCGGGCTCAACTCTCCCCCGGTCGGCCTCGGCGTGGGCGGGTCGATCGCCACGATTCCGACGGCGCTGTTCGTCCTCACCCTCGTCATCACCGCCGTGCTGCTCGTCCGCAAGGTCAAGGCCGCGCTGCTGATCGGTCTGCTCTCGGGCACGGTCATCGCCGTGATCGTCGAGGCGGTGACGGGCCTGGGCGCCAAGGCCGACGGCAACGCCGGCGGCTGGGGCCTCAGCGTGCCGAAGCTGCCCGCGCAGTGGGTGAGCCTCCCCGACCTGTCGCTCGTCGGCCAGGTCGACCTCGTCGGCTCGTTCGGCCGGATCGGCGTGCTCGCCGCTCTCATGCTCGTCTTCACGCTCGTGTTCACGAACTTCTTCGACGCGATGGGCACGATGACCGGCCTCTCTCGCGAAGCCGGTCTCGCCGCCCCCGACGGCACGTTCCCGCGCCTGCGCTCGGCGCTGGTGATCGAGGGTATCGGCGCCGTGGCGGGTGGTGCGACCTCGTCGTCGTCGAACACCGTGTTCATCGAGTCGGGCTCCGGCATCGGCGAGGGCGCCCGCACGGGTCTCGCGAACGTCGTCACGGGTGGCCTATTCCTGCTGGCGATGTTCTTCACCCCGCTGACCAGCATCGTTCCGACCGAGATCGCCGCCGCAGCGCTCGTGATCGTGGGAGCGCTGATGATGGGCCAGATCCGCCACGTCGACCTCAGCGACCTGTCGGTGCTCATCCCGGTCTTCCTCACGGTGACCGTGATGCCCCTCACCTACTCGATCGCCAACGGCATCGGCGCGGGCTTCGTCAGCTGGGTCCTCATCCAGGCCCTGTCCGGCCGCGCCCGTCGGGTGAGCCCCCTGCTGTGGATCGTCGCCGCCGGCTTCGTCATCTTCTTCGCCCGCGGTCCGGTCGAGGCGCTTCTCGGCTGAGCGTTGCTCACGAAGGGGTCCGGATGCCATGGCATCCGGGCCCCTTCGCTCTGTCTGCGGCCACCCTGTGGCCGAACCGGGCAGCGTCAACCGCCCCGGCCGCCGAAGCGACAGTGAAGATGAGACCGGTGTGAGAGTTCTGCCATGTTGGCGTCAACATGAGCGTTTTTCCGTACGTTCGTCACGCGGGCGCAAGGTCGCGTCCGTCGCTTCGAAGGAGAAGAAATCATGCAGATGACGAATGTCCTTTCCCGTCGTCGACGCTCCCTGGGCGCCGCGGTCCTCGTGGCCGCCGCCCTCGGCGGCACCAGTGCGGGGAACGCTGGCCCCGCTCTCGCGGCCGATGGCGAGATCACGTACACCCTGCACACCGAGGCCAATCCCACGGCCGACCAGCAGGACGCGTACGCGAAGATCACCGCCGCCGTCGACGCCGCGGTGACGCGGTACAACAACCTCTCCGACCTCACGAAGCAGCTGAACGTGTCCTACGCCCCGGGCGTCCCCACGGCCGAGGGCAACGGCAACGGAGACCTGCGATTCGGCGAGAACCGGTCGTACATGTCGGAGCGCACCGCGCTGCATGAGATCGCGCATACCCTCGGCGTTGACCAGAGCAGCGGCTGGTCGAGCAACTGCAGCACCGGTACGTGGACCGGCCCGAACGTCAACGCGCTGATCAAGAGCTGGGACGGCGACAACGCCACCATCTCGTGCGGCGGTGGCCACTTCTGGCCCTACGGACTGAACTACGACAACGAGTGGTCGGAACAGAACGCCGACCGGCACGTGCTGATCGTCAACGCCATGAAGGCCGACGGCATGTGAAAACCCGACGAAGAGGAGGCCCGGATGCCACGGCATCCGGACCCCCTCTTCGCTGCTACCGCGACGTTCATTCGCTGAGACCGCACTCGTTCGTCGAGGACGCGTCCGTTCAACGGCGATCCGGTACGTCCTCGACGAACGAGTGCGTCCTCGCGGGCGCGGCGCCCCGACTCGCATCCCCGCATACGCGAAAGGGCCCGGACGCCATTGGCATCCGGGCCCTCAGAACCGAAACGTCAGAGCGCTTCGATGATCTCGCGCATCAGCGACGCGGTCTCGGACGGCGTCTTGCCGACCTTGACTCCGGCGGCCTCGAGGGCCTCCTTCTTCGCCTGAGCGGTACCGGCCGAGCCCGAGACGATGGCGCCGGCGTGGCCCATGGTCTTGCCCTCGGGGGCGGTGAAGCCGGCGACGTAGCCGACGACGGGCTTGGTCACGTTCTCGGCGATGTAGGCGGCGGCGCGCTCTTCGGCGTCTCCACCGATCTCGCCGATCATGACGATCGCCTTGGTCTCGGGGTCGGCCTCGAACGCCGCGAGGGCGTCGATGTGCGTCGTGCCGATGACCGGGTCGCCGCCGATGCCGATGGCGGTCGAGAAGCCGAGGTCGCGCAGCTCGAACATCATCTGGTAGGTCAGGGTGCCCGACTTCGACACGAGGCCGATGGGGCCCTTGCCGGTGATGTTCGCGGGCGTGATGCCCACGAGCGCCTCACCGGGCGTGATGATGCCGGGGCAGTTCGGGCCGATGATGCGGGTCTTCTCGCCCTTCGACTTCGCGTAGGCCCAGGCCTCGGCGGTGTCGCCGACGGGCACGCCCTCGGTGATCACGACGAGGAGGGGGATCTCGGCGTCGATGGCTTCGACCATCGCGTCCTTCGTGAAGGCCGGGGGCACGAACGCGATCGACACGTCGGCGCCGGTCTCGCGCATGGCCTCTTCGACCGAGGCGAAGACGGGCAGCTCGACGTCGTTGCCGGAGGCGTCCTTGTGGGTGACGGTGGTGCCGGCCTTGCGGGCGTTCACGCCACCGACGACCTGGGTGCCGGCCTTGAGCATGAGGGCGGTGTGCTTGGTGCCTTCGCCGCCCGTGATGCCCTGGACGATGACCTTGGAGTCCTTGTTGAGGTAGATCGACATGGTTCTGTTTCCCTATCCCTTACGCGTTGGCCAGTTCGGCGGCCTTGTCGGCGCCCTCGTCCATACCGGCGGCGAGGGTGACGAGCGGGTGGTTGGCGCCGGCGAGGATCTCGCGACCCTCTTCGACCTGGTTGCCGTCGAGGCGGACGACGAGCGGCTTGGTCGCCGTGTCGCCCAGGATCTCGAGGGCCTTCACGATGCCCTCGGCCACGGCGACGCACGAGGTGATGCCGCCGAAGACGTTGACGAAGACGCTCTTGACCTGCTCGTCGCCGAGGATGACGTCGAGACCGGCGGCCATGACGGTCGCCGAGGCGCCGCCACCGATGTCGAGGAAGTTGGCGGGCTTGACGCCACCGTGCTTCTCGCCGGCGTACGCGACGACGTCGAGGGTCGACATGACCAGACCCGCGCCGTTGCCGATGATGCCGACCTGGCCGTCGAGCTTGACGTAGTTGAGGTCGTGCTGCTTGGCCTTGGCCTCGAGCGGGTCGGCCGCGTCCTTGTCTTCCAGCGCCTCGTGGTCGGGGTGGCGGAAGCCGGCGTTCTCGTCGAGCGAGACCTTGCCGTCGAGGGCGATGATGTCGCCGTCTTCGCTCTGGATGAGGGGGTTCACCTCGACGAGCGTGGCGTCCTCGCCCTTGTAGACGTTGTAGAGCTTGACGAAGACGTCGGCGACCTTGGGCGCGAGCTCCTCGTCGAACTTGGCGGCGCGAGCGATCTCGAGCGCCTTCTCGGGGGTGATGCCCTCGATCGGGTCGACCTCGATGCGCGCGAGCGCGTCGGGACGCTCGACGGCGAGCTCCTCGATCTCCATGCCGCCCTCGACGCTGGACAGCGACAGGTAGGAGCGGTTCGAACGGTCGAGCAGCACCGAGAAGTAGAACTCCTTGGCGATGCGAGCGCCCGCGGCGACCATGACGCGCTTGACGACGTGGCCCTTGATGTCGAGACCGAGGATGGCCTGAGCCGCCTCGAAGGCCTCGTCGGGGTTCTTGGCGACCTTCACACCGCCGGCCTTGCCGCGGCCTCCGGTCTTGACCTGAGCCTTGACGACGACGACGCCACCGAGCTTCTCCGCGGCCGCCTTCGCCTCCTCAGGGGTGTCGGCGATGATGCCGGCGAGCACCGGCACCTCGTACTTTTCGAACAGATCACGTGCCTGGTACTCGTAGAGATCCACGGACAATCCTTCGCTGGGCGATCGGTGGTGGGAGGAGGCGAAAGTCTCTCGATATCAAGAGATCTGCGCCAATCGTCCACCCTACCCGACGGGGGTGAGAACGCCCGACGGTTGCCCCTTCAATGGGAGGGACTCCGGATGCCGCCCCCTCACGGTTTCATCCCCTTCGTGGGGGCGCGACGTCGAGGCATCCGGGTCCGATGGCGCCCTACCCTCGCGCCATGACTCTCCCCGATGACCCCTCCCCGCTCGACGCGATCGCGGCGACGGTGCCAGAGTTCGAGACGTTTCCGACGGTGGACGAGCTCGACGCGTGGATCGACGAGGTCGCCGGGCGACACCCCGGCTCGGTCGCGGTCCGTCGGATCGGAACCTCCCGCGACGGGCATCCGGTTCGCATGCTCACGGTCGGCGAGGGGGACGCATCGATCCTCGTCTCCGCCGGGGCGCTGCCGGACGGGCCGGCCGGATTCCGCACGGTGCAGGAGCTCGTGCGCCTGCTCCGGGAGCGCGCGGCTCCTCTGGCCGGTATCGCCGCGCGATGGCACATCGTCCCGTGCCTCGATCCCGACGGCGCACGGCTCAACGAGACCTGGTACGAGCGACACGCCTCTGCACACGGACCTCGCCGCTCCGCGGCAGACGGGACGCTCCCGCACCCGGGGCTGCCCAGCTCCGCCGATCACCCCCTCTCCGAGACGGCGGCGCTCAGGAGGGTGATCGACGAGGTGAAGCCGCAGCTGCTCGTCTCGCTCCACGGCACGCACGTCGAAGGCGTCTTCACCTCCGTCAGCTCCCCCGAGCCCGCACTGGCCGCGGCCCTCGCCGGAGCGGCATCCGTGGTCGGGCTCCCCCCGGTCTCCGTGGTGTGCGACACCCCGGTTTCCGCCTCTCTGGCGCCCGGTGTCGTCGCGCTGGACCCGGCCGCCGACGATCCGTTCCGCGACATCGGTGCGAGCACCGCCGCGGACACGCGGCCCCACGGCCCCGTCTCGGTCGTCAGCCGGGTGCCGGCACGGCTCGCCCCGCGTGCCACTGACCCCGGCCCGAGCGGCGAGTCCCTCGGAACCGTCGTGCGGCGCGCCCTCGCCGACCTCGACACGCGCGCGCACCGTCTGAAGAGCATCGCGGATGCCGTGGAGCCCGCCCTCGCACCCACCTCGCCGTTCCTCACCTCCGTGAACGACGCGCGGGCCGCGGTGGCTCCCCTGCGCGAGAGCTGGCGCGCGGTGCTCGAGAACCCCGCCCTGAGCGCGCGCGAAGCCACGCACGCGGAGCAAGCCGCTTTCGCCTCCGCCCCTCACGCCGTCGGCCTCCGCGGGGCGGGAGCGCTGCTACGGGTCCTGGATGCCGAGGCCGCGGCGGATCATGCCGCACCTCAGGTGCGCGCGGCCCATCGTGAGGCGCTCGCCGTCTTCGACGCGTGGGTGACCGACGCCGACCGGCTGCCCGCCGTTCCCATCGCCCCGCGTCGCCGGGTCGCGACGCAGCTCGCGGTGCTGCTGGCCGCAGCGGCGGCGGTCGTCGGCGCCCGGGAGGAAGCCGTCATCCGCTGAGTCTCAGATCCACCCACGCTCCCGCGCATGAATCGTCGCCTGCTGCCGACTCGCCAACCCGAGCTTCCCCAGCACCGACGACACGTGGTTGCGCACCGTCCCGGCGGACAGATGCAGGGAGGCTGCGATCTCGGCCACCGTCTCCCCCCGCGCGCCCGCCCGCAGCACGTCGAGCTCCCGGTCGGTGAGGGGGCTGCGCTCGTCGCTCAGCGCGTCGGCGGCGATCTCGGGGTCGACGTACCGGCGTCCGGCGGCGACCTCGCGGATGACCGCGGCGACGTCATCCGCGGGCCGGGACTTCGGCAAGAACCCGTCGACGCCCGCCCCGAGCGCGCGACGCAGGACGCCCGGCCGCGCGTGACGCGTGACGATCACGCAGCGCGAGGGGACGCGCCGGAGGATCCGCGCGGCCGTGTCGACGCCGTCGAGACCGGGCATCTCGAGGTCGAGCAGGCACACGTCGGGCCGCAGCCGCTCGGCCTCGGCGATGGCGCTCTCGCCGTCGCGGCACTCCCCCACGACCTCGAGATCGGGCTCGAGGCGCAGGAGCGCGGCGAGCGCCGTGCGGATCATGTCTTCGTCATCGGCGATGAGCACACGGATCATGCCGGCACCTCCTCGGGCACGCGAACGGTGATTCGGAACAGATCGCCCGCGTGGGCGGCATCCACTGTTCCTCCGACGGTTCGGACGCGCTCGGCGATCCCGGAGAGACCGGCCCCGTCTCCGACCGGAGACGCGGCGGGGCGCGCGTCGTTCTCGACGATCAGCACCCACGAGCCCCGGTGTCGAGCCAGGGAGAGGGATGCCGACACCCCGCCGCCGTGTTTGAGCACATTGGTCGTGGACTCGCGGATCACCGGGCCCAGCACGTCGGCCGGGGCTCGACCGGCCTCGGTATCGACCAGGAGCTCGACGGTGAGGCCGGCGGCGCGGAGCAGGTCGGCGGCATTGGCCAGTTCGTCGGGCAGGGGCACCCCGCGGAACCGCGCCGCGAGGTCGCGGGTGCCGCGCCGCGCATCGTCAACGCTCGCCCGTGCGGCACGTACCTGCTCGACGGCGGCCTCCGGGTCGCGCCCCATCATCTTCTCGGCGAGCTCGAGCTGCAGCGCGATGACCTGGAGGTGGTGGCCCTGCAGGTCGTGGAGATCGCTCGCCAGGCGCAGGCGTTCTTGTGCTGCGGCGAGCCGCCCCTCGGCGCGGCGGGCGCGGTCGAGCTCGCGGACGATATCCCACCACCACAGCGACGTCGCGGTCAGCGGAGGCAGCATCGCGATGAAGATCCCCATGCCCAGCACCTGGGCGACGTACCCCTGAGGGTTGAGGTGGGCGGCCTCGATCACCCATGCCGCGACGATCACCAGGGTCAGCATCACCACGAGGCGAAGTCGCACCCCGGCCCGCCACCGCACCAGGCACAGCGCCTGCGCCGCGAGCACCACCCCGAGAAGCAGCGACCCCGCGGCTCCGCCGGCGAGCGCGGCAGCAGCGACACCGGCGAGCACGAGCGGCCACACGGGCCGCCGCGCGACCGTGTCGTTCTCGTCCAGCGGCTCGCGCCGGTAGTGCACGAGCAGAAGGATCGCGGATGCCACCGACCCGGCCGCCCCGACCAGGTACAGCGCAGTGGTCGCCACGTGCTCGTTCAGGACGAGCACGAGCGTCCAGATGACCAGGCCGAAGACCTGCAGCATGATGATCGAGACGACCGTGTACCACCACGTCACGCGGACGTCTCGGGCGTAGGCCGCGGCGGGGGATGTGCTCACTCCGGCCACTGTACGGCCGTGACATTCGTCATGGGTCGGGCCTCACATCCTCCGGGATCGCCGTGACACCGCGACACTGCCGCCCGGGGGCCGCCCTGGCTGGGATGGAATCACCGCGGAAGCGCCGCGGTCCTCATCCCCCAGGAGCAGCCATGTCGAACCCCGTCTCCGACCTCGTCCTCGGTTTCCAGAACCTCGTCGCCGAGGTCCCCGACCTCGTCCAGCCCCTCGTCGTCGCCCTGGCCGGCGCGGTGCCTTTCATCGAGGGCGAGGGGGCGGCCGCGATCGGCATCATCGGCGGCATCCCTCCCGTGGTCGCCGCTCTGGCCGGCGCGATCGGCAACCTGATCTGCGTGGCGGTCGTCGTGCTCGCGACCTCGCGCGTGCGCACTGCCGTGACCACGCGTCGCGGGGGCGCCGAGAAGCCCGTCACGGCCCGGCGCGAGAAGTTCGAGCGCGCCTACCACCGGTACGGGACGCCGGGCGTGAGCCTGCTCGGACCGCTGCTGCTGCCCACGCAGTTCACGGCCGCTGCCCTTACGTCCACCGGCGTGCCTCCGATGCGCGTGCTCGCCTGGCAGGCTGCGGCGATCGTCCTATGGACGACGGTGATCACGCTCATCATCACGGGCGTCATCCGCGCGGTGGCGTGACCGGCCGCGGGCTCTCAGCCAGCGCAGGGCGAGGTCTGAGCGACCTCGCGGCGACACACGTTGTCGCCGCGAGGCCCGCGCTTCTTGAATGGAGAGGCCCGCCTCTCGAAACAGAATGGTGCCCCATGCCCCCGCAGACGTCGACCGTCACCGTGACCCTCGGAGAGCCGATCTACGCGCAGGCCCTGTTCTACACCGCGATGTTCTCCGGCAAACCGTTCGCCGAAGCTTTGCTGGTCTATCGGCGGGGCGGGACGTACACGATCCTCTCCCCTGGCGAGGACCACCACGGATGCTGGGTCTCGGCCACGGCACCGCTGGATCCGCCGCGCCGCGTGAGCTTCATGTCATTGCCGTCGGCGGACTGGGACGACGACATCGCCGCCCACACCCTGACGTTCGCCCCCGACACCGGCGCCTTCACGCAGGAGCTGCGCCTCCCCGGGGAGTCGGTTCCCCGCGCACAGCACGGCTTCGCCGTCGCCGTCCCCTCCCCCGAGACGATCGACCCGGCGGCGGGGTGGGCGGCGCTGCGCGCGCAGCACCGTCAGACGTTCGAGCAGCTACGGGCGCTGGCCTTCCCCCAGGGAGCCTGAGCGCCGGTCACCGCGCGGACGGCGCGGGTCCGAAATGGCGGGCGACGAGCCGGGTGAGTTCGGGGGATGCCTCCCAGAAGCTCTCGTCGAGGGCTTCGAGGCGATCGGAGAGGTCGGAGTCCCGCATCGCCGCCCAGAACTCCTCGGGGGTGTTCACGTCCTCGCGCTCGGTGAGCGGTTCGACCTCTCGCCAGAACTCGCGAACGATGCCGAGGGTGCGGTCGGCCCCGACCGCCGCGAGCGCGTCCAGGGCCACGCGGACTTCATCCCCGCCCCAATTGCCGAGGAACTGGACGAGCCCGCCGTTGTTGCCGTCGGCCACCAATCTCCATAGCGCGACGAGGGCGCGGGATCGCGGCGAGAGCACCGAGACATCCCAGGCCGCGGCCTTCACCTGTGCGAGCGCGTCTTCATAGAGCGCGTCCTCTTCCAGGGTCCACACGTTCAGCTTGCCCTCGGGCGAGGTCTGTCCCGCGGCGGGCCAGTTCACTCCTCTGCCGTCTTCGGTGCGTACCCATCCGGCCCGGTCGGCCGCGTTCATCGCGACCACGGCGGACCCGGCCCACGCGAGCGGCGCGGCAAGCGCGCGGCCATCCTCCAGGTGCAGCACGATCTGTTCCCCAGCGAACTCGACGTCGGCAATCGCCGATCCCACTTCGCTCACCCGAACCCGCCCTCCTCGACGACCGCCGGGACCGAGCCTAAGTTCGGCGGTGCCGTGCCCGAAAGCGGGATCACCAGAAACCGCGGTGCGGCTGAGCGGCTGCCTCCTCCAGGTGCGGCCCCGAGACCTCGATCGCGCGTGTGCCGTGCGCGAAGACCTCGCGCGACGGAAGGTCGAGCGCGGTGCCGTCGTCCTCGGGCCCGGCGAGGGCGATGAGCCCAGTCCCCGACAGCGCGTAGACCACGCGGCCGATCCCCGCCCAGAAGATCGCGCCGCAGCACATCGCGCAGGGCTCGCACGACGTGTAGAGAGTGGATGCCGGCAACTCGGCGGCATCCAGGTCCTTCCACACGCGACGCACGAGGTTCGTCTCGGCGTGACCGGTCACGTCTCGCTCGGTGAGCACCGTGTTCTCGGCCTCGACGACCCGGCCGTCGGCGGTCACGAGGAGCGCGCCGAACGGGTGGTTGCCGTGCTCGCGGGCGAGCTGCGACAGCGCGATCGCGCGGTGGAGGTGGGCGAGGTCTGTCGCGTCGATGGTGTCGGCCATGGAGTCGATGATGGCGGGTCGAGGGTCGCAGCGGGAAGAAGGCAGAGCGTTGCAGACGCGGGACCGATCCTGAGCGGTTCCTGAAATCGCTGGCGCTCGCAGGCTTTCCGAGGAACCGTGGAGAGAGAGCAGCGATCGCATCCGAGGAGGTGAAGCAATATGACCCCGCAACATCGCCATCGCCTGTGGTTCGCCGCGGTCCTCGCGTTCATCGTCCTGATGTCGGGGACGGCGCCGATCTTCGCGCGAGACGGCTTCGCGGCCGGACTCGGAATGCTCGCCGTGTCGGCGGTGCTCCCCGCCCTCGTCATCGGAATCGTCGGATACATCTGGACGGGGAATGACCGCGAGGCGGCCCGCACCGGAATCCCCCGACAACACCTTTAGCGTGCGCCGGTGCGGCGATCTGCCGGGAGGGGACAGAATTGCGCCCCCGGGCCGTTAGTCTCAACGCATGACGTGCTCGCGCCCCACCTTCGCCGAAATCACGGAATGGGTCGCTGATTACGAAAAGCACGACCATGTCGCCCACGCGACGGTGCACGTCCTTCCCCAGGAAGACCCCGAGCACCTCGAATCAGGAATCGTCGCCGTCCACCTGAATCACGGCCCCGCGTCGATCTATCTGAACGTCGATTGCGATCGGAAATGGACGGCTGCCCTCACGGAGCGGTCCGGGGAATTCCCGCTTTCGGGCGGGCATCTCATCGCTCTCGGTGAGGAGCTCCTGACCACCGGCCGCCTCTGCGAGTACCTGCAGTCGCGGACGGACTGACCCGCCCCGGGCGCCGAGCCCTCGCGCGAGCTGGATACCCGCCCATCGGCCGGCCGTCGGATCAGCGCCCGAGCAGGCGCGAGAAGAATCCTCCCGTCGAGGGCTCATTCTCGTGGCCCTTGCAGCGGTCCTTCTGGGGCACACCGCGCATCACCTGATCGACGTGTTGGCCGCACCCGGCCCACGTCACCTTGCCACACGTCGTACAGGTCACCTGTCGGCACATCCGCCGTCTCCGTTCGTCGATACACGACCGCACGGTGCGATCGCCGGGTCGAGATAATACCCCCCGGGGTATACTGACACACATGAGGACGATCATCATCGGTGGAGTCGCGGCAGGCATGAGCGCGGCAACACGACTCCGCCGACTCGACGAGGACCGACAGATCACGGTCTACGAGCGGGGCGCTCACGTGTCCTTCGCCAACTGCGGGCTGCCGTATCACATCGGGGGTGTGATACCCGAGCGCGCGTCTCTGCTTCTGCAGACACCCGAATCGTTCGCGAGCAGGTTCGCGATCGACGTGCACGTCAGGCACGAGGTACGGGCGATCGATACCGCCGCCCAGACAGTAACCGTCCGCGACCTCGAGACCGGCATCGACCGGGTCGAGGGGTACGAGGATCTGATCATCGCGAGCGGAGCGACCGCGGGTCCGGGCGCATCCGCGCCGCACATCCCCACCCACACGCTCCGCAGCGTCGACGACGTCGACCTCGTGCTCGAAGTGCTCGCCGACGCCGGGCCGGAACCGCGCGTCCTGGTGGTCGGCGCGGGGTTCATCGGGCTGGAGGCGGTGGAGAACCTCCGCGCGCGCGGCGCCCGGGTGACACTCGTGTCCCGCGGTCGACAGGTCCTCTCGCCGCTGGATCCGGAGATGGCGGCACCGGTTCTCGCCCTTCTGCGCGACGCGGGCGTCGACGTCCGCCTCGGCGTGACGGTCACGGGGGCGGAGCCCGGCCTCGTGCACCTCAGCGACGGGGAACGCGTCGAGGCGGTGCTGGTCGTCGAGGCCAGCGGCGTCCGGCCGGACTCCGCTCTGGCCGCAGCGGCAGGCATCCGCCTCGGCAACACCGGCGGAATCGCCGTCGATTCCCACCACCGCACCTCTGCTCCGCACGTGTGGGCGGTCGGCGACGGCGTCGAGAAGAAGGATCACGTCGACGGCATCCCGACCCTGGTGACGATGGCGGGCCTGGCGAACCGACACGGACGTGCCGCCGCAGACGACATCGCCGGAAGGACACCGGATGCCACGGCTCCCGCGCTCAGCACGGCGATCCTCGGTCTGCTCGGAACCACCGTCGCCCTCGTCGGCTGGAACGAACGTCGCTTGGTCGCTGCGGGACGTCCTCACCGGGTCATCCACACCCACCCCGCCTCGCACGCGACCTATTACCCCGGCGCGGAGTCGATGGCGATCAAACTGCTCGTCGACCCAGGGACCGACCGGATCCTCGGCGCTCAGATCGTCGGCGGCACGGGCGTCGACAAGCGTATCGACGTCATCGCCGTCGCGATGGCGGCCGGACTCACCGCCACCGCCCTCTCGCAGCTCGAACTCGCCTACGCACCGCAGTACGGATCCGCGAAAGACCCGGTCAACATGCTCGGTTACGTGGCGGAGAATCTCGCGACGGGTACCACGCGCTCGCTGCAATGGCACGAACTCGCGTCCGCGATGGAAGGAGGTGCGCTCCTCGTCGACGTCCGCAGCCCGACCGAGTACACGGCGGGCGCGATCCCCGGATCACGCAACATCCCCCTCGATGAGCTGCGCGCACGACACGATGAACTGCTCGGTCGGCCGATCATCGTGCACTGCCAGGTGGGACAACGCGGTCACACCGCCGCGCGTCTCCTCACACAGCTCGGCCACGACGTCCGTAATCTCGACGGTGGCTACCGCACCTGGGTGGCCGGCGCGGCCGCCGCGTGAACCATCCCAACCACCACACAGGAGAAGCCATGCACCAGTCCACGGCCGACACCCGCCGAGGGGGAACCGCGTGAGCGAGTCGGAACGCGCACTCCACGACCCTCAAGCGGTCCGGAAGATCGCCAACCGCCTCAAGCGCGCGCAGGGACAACTCACCGCCGTCATCGCGGCGGTCGAGCGGGGCGGCGACTGCCGCGAAGTCGTCACGCAACTCGCCGCGGTGAGCAGCGCGATCGACCGCGCTGGCTTCGCCATCATCTCCACCGCAATGCGCGAGTGCCTGACCGACGGCGCTGCCGACGACGGCTCGGCATCCGGAGCCGACGGCGCGAACCGCCTGACCGTCGAGGAACTGGAGAAGCTCTTCCTCAATCTCGCGTAAAGGGCTCGGCAACGTCGGAATGAGCAGGGGCTAAGGGGGCCGTCGTCGTCGCGATCGCGAAGCTGTCGCCTCGGGGCGCGGTGTGCGCGCGAAGCGTGCCGGCCGCCACTGCGTGGGAGAGTCCGGCGGGCGACGCACGCCCGAACACAGATACGCGCCGGCCTCAACACCGACCTGCTCACGCTCCGCGCCCTGACGAATCAGAAGATCACGGCGATCAGCAAGATCGACTCCGACGCCCTAGGCGCGTGGCGCCGCGGAGACCCCGAGGTGACCCGGCGTCTCGCCGGTCTGGAGTTGAGGTCCGTCGGCATCCGCGTTCCGTAGGCCGTTCCGGCCGGGCGCGGCGTCGCAGCGCGTCGACCGCCTCGCCTTGAGATGCACCCTCGCCGCTCGGTGTCGATCACCCGACCGATGCGCGACGGACGAGCGCGTCAGGAGGCGATGTCCACCGAGACGAAGTGCCGCAGCTCGAGCGGACGCGACAGGAAGCGCTCCTCGTCCGGAAACGTCACGGGACGCGTGCGCCACTCTTTCCCGGCGTATCCCTCATGCGCCCCAGCGCTCACGTACTGCTCATGTCGAGCATCGACGTCGTCGACGAGGATCTCGTGCCGCAGCATCCCCGGATAGGTCTCGGGGAACGATGTCACGAGTTCGGTCAGGCGGGCGAGAAACTCCTCCTCCTCCCCCTCGCGCAGATGGGCTTCGGAGACGCGGACGATCATGACGCCGACGTGACGATCGACCGCGCCGCACCGCCGTCGGATTCCTGCCGGCGAAGCCGCTTCCGTGACAGAGATACGAGAACCCGCAGCCCACGCCCTACCGGATCGCCTGCAACGATTGGTGTTTCATCCGCAAAAGGGAGAGCACGCCGCATGACAATCGAACCCGGCATCTACGAACACTTCAAGGGCCAGCGCTACGAGGTGTTCGGCACGACGAGGCACTCCGAGACCGAGGAGGTCTTCGTGTCGTACCGCAAGCTTTACGACGACTACTCGTTCTGGGTTCGTCCGGTCGACATGTTCACCGGCGACGTCGAGCGCGAGGGCTATTCTGGGCCTCGCTTTCGCCGCATCCTTTAGCATCCGGCACGTCTCGGGAGCCGGTCGGGGAGCTCGGCACACACAGGGGGTCGAAGGCTCCCTGCCCGAAGGCCAGCGCGCTTCGACAGCGATTCAGCGCTGAGCAGCGGCGCAGAACCTCCGCGATGCGCACAAACTCCGTCGGCATCCGTCCGTTCTGGCTGAGGTTGCGCGCATCGCAGACGATATGGACCGGCGTCCTCGCGTCGACGCAGGAAGACGGATGCCGGGCCCCCGGCATCCGCATTGCACAACGCCTTACCAGCAACCGATCAACCTGCTGCGAGCACTGTCACGTGACGGCGACCCCGCGTACGATCGCCCTACGCCGGAGTCCCTCCGCGGCATCCGGTCCCTCCGTCACAACGAGCACTCGGGAGAAGCAATGGACACGATGGCCATGATGAAGTCGATGGACATGGGCGAGATGACCATGGACATGGATGCCATGCAGGAATGCATGCAGTCCCTGAACGCGTGCGCGATGGCCGCGGCGATGTGCGCCGGCAGCGACATGATGCACGGCCCCGAGATGGCCACGTGCTGCGCCATGTGCTCGAACATGGTCGAGATGGCTCAGGCGACGATGCACATGATGATGCGTCCGGCAGGCATGAACATGGACGTGATGAGCGCCATGATGACCGCCTGCATGACCATGGGCAAGGCCTGCGCCGCCGAGTGCCGCGCCCACGCCGACATGGACGAAATGTGCCGCTACTGCGCGATGGCCTGCGACGACATGGTCATGAAGTGCGAGGCCATGATGGCCTCGATGACGGCGTAACCCGCCGCTTACGCGACGCGCGCGGTTGTAATGACCGTCGCCGCGCTTAGAAGTTCGGCGACCGGGTGGTAAGCCACGGGCTCCCCCTCCGCGATGTCGACGGCCGGGCCGATTACCCGCAGTGCCACCGTCGCGCCGTTCAGCAGCGCGACGGTCGCCGTCGTGCCATCGGCGTCGACCACGAGTCCGTCCCACCACGCCGAGGGATTCGAGGCTGCCATGCAGCGCTGGATCGGGTGGACTGTCGACGAGATCGTGCGGGACATGGCTTCACCTGCCTTCGAAGGGGTTGGTGAGACGAAGCTACGGGATGCCATGGAGCCGGGCGATCTGGGGCGTAGTGGGGCGTAACACCGCGCTGCCTCAACCGTGGCCGGAGAAGTAGACGACGAGCCCCGGTATCGATAAGCCCACCAATGCGGCGATGAGAAGCCACGCACCGATCAATCGTCGGCGTTCGCGTCGGCGCGCAGCTTCCCGCCCTTCGCGCAACACCTGTGAAGCGGCCGCGACGTCTCGACGCGGGGCGTTCACCGGATCCGGGGCAGCAACATCCACGGGGTCTCCTTGACGTAGTCGACATGGCTCGCGCCGAACTCCGCACGAAGGATCTCTTCCTCGATCGCGACGCGGACGACGACGCCGCCCACCAGTGGCGCGATGAACAGCAGACCGAGCACCCCGCCGCCGACCAGCGCAAGACCGCTGAACGCAAGCAGAAGTGCCGCGTACCCGGGGTGTCGGATCACGGCGTACGGCCCCGATGTAACGAGGCGGGGTGCCTCGCTCACCTCGCGGGGTGTGAGCTGGAATCGCTCACCGAGGACTCGCATCGCGACGACCCGCAAGGCGATCCCGCTCGCCGCGATCCCGACTCCGATCGCCAGGGCAGGCAAGCCCGGCGGAGAACAGCGGATCAGGGCGAGCAGGGGCGGTCCGACGATGGCGACGACTGTCAGCATCTGCGCGAGTCGGTCGGTCGCCTCACCCCGCGGCGAGCGCGACCCGCTTCGCGCCGGGGCGAACGCGAGCTCTGTAAGGGCGAGGAGCAGGGCGAGTACCGTCCATGCGACGAGCTCACTCATGCGACACCTCACGCGCGAGGGCGATGAGGGACAGCAGAATGCCGACCACTGCTGGGACGATGAGCATCACCAGCAATCCCCACTCGGGGCGCACGCCGAACCGTCCCTCGTTGTGGAAGCCCTCGAAAAGCGGCAGCCCGACGAAGCCTGCAGGGATGACCACGCCGTTAACCGCGGCCCGCGCCGATTCGGACACTCCGACGAAGATGGCTCCGGTGATGACGATCGCGACCCCCCAGAGGGCGATCGAGATCACTCCTGGCCAGATCATGGTGCGGCGGACGATTCGACGGGCGTTCGTCGTCTTCATATGGAGAGACCCCTTTCTTTTGAGAGAACCGGTCGCCAGCGCACGCGTTCTGCGATGACGGCCAGCAGGACGGATGCCGCCAGAAGGACGACGCTCAGGGCGACGAGGAGCCCCGGGCGATCGGTACCAATCGGCTGGAGAGTGAGGGAAAGGGCCAGATAAGCGCCGATCGAGGCTCCCCCACTCAGTCCCTGTCCGAGGACGTTTCGCGGGCCGACCGGCACGACTGCACCCAGGCCTGTCGCGACAGCTGCGCTGACGGCCCACGTCCCGATGGACCGGAGAGCCGACGCGGTCGGATCCGACGAGCCGAGGAAGAGCACAGCGCCGGGCGCGGCAACCAGCATCGCCACGATGACCACGACGAACGAGGTCGAGAGCGCCCAGGACGTCGGATCCATCACCAGCAGCCGTTGTACGGGAAGCGAGCCGGGGTAAAGACCGCGGATCGGTCGGGCTGCAGCGACAGCGAAGATGCCGACAAGGAGCAGAACAATGCCTTCGGTCTGCGCGCGCACCTCCGACGGGATCCAGAAGGAGATCACCACGAGGAAGACGTTCATCAGGGCGGCCAAGGCGACGTTCGCCCGCAGTGACGAGTCGCGCAGGGCGTACAACAGTTCTCCCCAGACCCGGTGGTGCCCCTTCCACCGCACCCGGAGAACGGGGGCTCGACGCGAGCCAGGCGAGAACAGGAAGAGCATCGCCACACCGACCACTGCCCCGGCGCCCCCGACGATCGCCGTCACCGCCGTGCCCGTGCTGAGAGTCCCGCGGAGCGTGTCCACCAGGGTCACGGTCAGGGGTAGAGGGACGAGCGGATCTCCGCCCGCCAAGGCACGAAGTGCATAGCCCGTCTGCGCACAGAATGCGGCGCCCCACAGGAGGAGGACGGTCGGGAAGCGCACGGCATCCCATCGCGGCGATCCGAGCAGGACGCACACTCCGAGATACGGGATGCCGATGGTGATGAGGCCGGCCCCGAGCGACACGGCCACGAGAAGAAACGCCTCGGCGGTCGAGCGGCCGATGCTGAGCAGCGCTGCCACCGCAGGTGCCAGCGGGACTCCGAGGACGAGTGTGGCGATTGCGAGCGACGGAAAGTGCACGAGGAACGCCGCCTCGCGCTGCCGGACGGGCAAGCCTGCCAGAGCACGCTCGACGCTGCCCGAGCGGTCCCGGGTGGCCTCCATCGCCATGACGGCGGCACCTGCGAGGAGAGCGACAGCGACACCATCTGCGGGCGGGTAGAGAGCGATCACCAGCGGGTCGTCGGGCGGATGAAACCGGATGACGACGGTACCGACGGCGAATGCGCCAATCGCCGCGAGAAGGAGAGGAAGGTAAAGACGCCACCGCGGCCACGTCACGTGCTGGGTGCGGGTGAGGCGACGTAGCGCGACGGCGCCTATTCCAGGCGAGAGGCGGCCGATTGCCATCATCGCTCGCTCTCCGGCGCCCGGTCATCCGACAGGGCAGCGGTCACGGCCGATTCCACTCCCTCTCCGAACGACGACACAGGAGAATCGAGCACCATGCGGCCGCCCCGCAACACGATCACGCGGCTGGCCACGCGCGCCGCGAGATCGAGGTCGTGGCTCGAGGCCAGAACAGTGACTTGCTGCTCGCGCAAGCTCATAAGGAGGGCTTCGAATGAACGGGACGCCAGGAAGTCGAGGCCGATGAACGGCTCGTCGAGCACGACAAACTCCGGTGCCGGCAAGAGCGCCGCGATGATCTGCGCCTTGCGAGCCGTCCCCAGGCTCAGCGCGGAGAGCGGCCGCCGAGTTCGGGCGGGGAAGTCGAGCATTCGGGCGTACGCGTCGGCCCGCTCCTCCCAGCCATTGATGACGGTTCCGCGCGCGGACTCGAAGGCGAGGCGGCAGTAATCCCAATACTCCTCGGCAGTGAACTCTCCCAGAACGTCGCGCGGAGAATCTGTGACGTACGCGACCCGGGAGAAAACCGAGCGCGGTCGAGGGAACGCTGACTCTCCGAAGAGACGTACCGTTCCCGCAACCACCCGGGAGTTGAGGCCGAGCAGGGCCGTAATCAGCGTGCTCTTGCCGGACCCGTTCGGCCCGATGAGCGAGACGAAATCGCCCCTCTCGATGCTCACATCAATGGGGCCCAGCTCGAAGCTGCCGACGCGGGTGCGTAGACCCGCGACATGGAGAATCGTCATCGTCGATCCACCCCGCCCGCACGAAGTACTCTGCCGTCCCCGAAGATCGGGAGAAGGCTGAAAAGGTGCCCCGCCGCTATGACGAGAGTGACGCACCCGATGCTGAGACGGACGTTGTCGATGGCGGCAAGCTGCCACCCTGGCTCGAACAGACCGAGAAGGAGAGCGCCACAGATTGCCGCGAAAGTCGCGCCCGCGAACGGACCGGCGACGATCACGGCCTGCATGCGATCCTTCGGCCCGGGTGCGAGCAGGACGGAGGCCGCTCCACGCCGAACCTGTACCCCGACAACAGGCACACTGAGCAATCGGCCGACGAGCAGATGACCGAGTTCGTGGACGATGGCGCTCGCGAGAATGAGCAGGGCCACGACGTTGGTGATGAGCGCCAACAGGGCCGAGCGGTCAGCCGTGAACGCCGGTGTGAGCGGTATCGAGAAGTCCGTGGCAACCACTGCGACCAGGGCCATCACGACAGCTGACGCGGTCAGGTAGGTGAGCCCCTCTACGACCGCGCGGACGACGTTGGCCGTCGCCGGCGCGTAGATGCGCCGCGACGCGAGGCGTGTGGGGGCGAGGGATCTTGTGACGAGCATGACTATGGCGTCGAAAGGCCACATCGCGAGATCTCGAGCCCACTCCCGCGCGAAGGACTGATGGATCGACAGCAGACGAAGAGCGTGCAATCTCAGAACGAAAGCGAACAGCGAGTCCTCGACCTGTGCGACCGGCGCCGCAGAGAGATAAGCCATTGCCTGGGCGAGTTCACGGGTGGTGGCTCCTTCGCGACAGCTCTTCGCGACGATCTCCCCATAAGCATCGACGGGGTACTCGCGCCCTGCGGCATCACGCAAGTACCCCGCCTGGACAGTCACACCGGGAGCCAGAGCAACGGCTGCCCCGGTGTGAACTGCGTCGTTGTGCATGAGTGTCAGCAGCCCCGGCCCCAGTACGAGATCACAGCCGAGTAGCAGGCGCTGAAGGAACGAGCCCCACACACACTGCAGATGTAGAGGACGACGCCGAGCGCGAGCCCCAGAATGGCGGCGACCGCACCTGCGACGGCCCAGTCAGCTTCAACAATGGCGTCGGAATCGGGCGACAGAACCGTGGGGTCGAACGAAGGAGCGGCGAACGCAGCCTCCAGATCAGAAGCGCTCCAATCGACTTCGGGCTGCATGACGGACGTTGTGACAGACATCTGCTTCCTCCTTTGCCTTGAGGGGCTCTCCGCCCCGTATGGGTTACAAGGACACGTAAGCATGTATGCATGCCCACATGTACACACTTCACCTCACCGAACGACGGAGTTAGCCCGGCTGGATTCCAGCGCACGTGCGCTCAAGAAACGAGAGCGCGCAAGGATGCTCGGACCGAGTGCCGACCTTCGCTCCACCCCGGCGAGGCCCTGACATTTCCTCCGGGAGGGTCACGCTCCCACCCACGCGCGGGACACCCTCCTCGACGCCCGTATCGGTCTTCGCTTTCGCGAGGCGGACCACCTGTCCGCTAGGCGAGTGCAGGACTACGCGGGACCTGGCGAGCAGGCTCGATCCCCACCGCCACGCGCGCGAGGCCGTGACTGACCAATGGTCAGTCACATGTATCCTTCACACGTGTCCCCGCAAACCCCACTCCCGCTCTCCCTCGGCGTCATCGTCGGCAGCCTCCGCGCGACCTCGGTGACCCGCCTCATCGCCGAGAACCTCGTCGCCGGAGCGCCCGCCGGTGTCAACGCGCGATTCCTCGACATCGCCGACCTCCCGCTGTACAACGAAGACCTCGACATCGAGGTCGCCGACACAGCCCCGGCACCGTGGACCCGTTTCCGTGAGGAGGTGCGCGCGGCCGACGCCATCCTCTTCGTCACGCCCGAATACAACCGCTCGGTTCCGGCGCCGCTGAAGAACGCGATCGACGTCGGCTCCGCCCCGCACGATCAGAACGTGTTCGCCGGCCTGCCCGCGGCCGTCGTATCCGGCTCGCCGGGCCGGATGGGTGCCTTCGGTGCCAACCACCACCTGCGCCAGTCGCTGGTGTTCCTCGACATGCCCACCATGCAGCAGCCCGAGCTGTACATCGGCGGAAGCTACGACCTCTTCGACGACAACGGACGACTGATCGATCCGGACATGACGCGCCGATTCGAGGCCTACATGGAACGATTTGTCGCGTGGACGACGCGGCATCCGAAGAACCCGACGTGAAGACGGCGGCGACGCTCGGCCGACGCGCCCCCGCGCAGCGGCGCGTGGCCGTGGTAACTGCGGCACGGGATCTCTTCCTGGCCCAGGGCGTGGAAGCGACGAGCGTGGATGCCATCGCCCGCCGCGCGGGTGTCGCCAAGGGCACCGTCTACCTGTCGTTCCCCACCAAGCAGCACCTCGTTCGCGCGATCGAGGAGGAGTTCGACGCGCTCATCCTCGACCGCCTGCGGAGCGCAACCTCCACCGCCCCTCCCGACGCCGCGACCGCCGCCGCGATGTGGTGCACCGCCCTCGTCGAGGCCTCCCTCGACAACCTTGAGGTCCACGACTTCCTCTTCTACGGCAGGAGCGCGCGCGTCGCCGAGCGGACAGTGGATGCCACGCTGAGCGACGACCTCGCCGGGGTGCTGCGCGATCGTGGGGTGACGGATGCCGAGGAGGTTGCGGTGTTCCTGATCGGGGGTGTGACGGCGCTCACGGACCTCGCCGTCCTGCGCGATTCAGACCGAACGGAGCTCTCGGCCAGGGTTGAGCGGCTCGTGTCTGCCGCCCTTCACGCATGAAAGGTTAGACGCATGCCCTCCGCCGTCACACTCATCCGCTCGACAGCACTGTCCGACAGAGCAGAGTACGCGTACGCCGCCACCGCTCCCGCCGATGCGCGGCTGATCTTCCTCGCCGGTTCCTGCCCACTGAACCTCGACGGCACGACCGGCGGCATCGGCGATTACGCAGCCCAGGCGGCGAAGTGCGTCGAGAACATGACGATCGCACTTCGCGAGGCCGGCGCCGGGATCACGGATGTCATCAGCACGCGCGTTCTGGTGGCCTCGACGCGCCAGGCCGACCTTGTGGCGGCATGGGAGGTCGTCCGGGAGGCATTCGGTGAGCACGACGTTCCGAGCACGCTCCTCGGCGTCACCGTGCTCGGGTACGACGACCAGCTCGTCGAGATCGAAGCGGTTGCGGCGGTCATCGACCGCTAGGTCTCGGCCGCGAGGACTCACGGACGACCGCGGAGATACTCCCGCGTTGCCACGTCTCGCGCGGGCAATATGGACTGATGACCCTGCGCAAGCCGGAGACAGCACTCCCCCACTGCGACGTCTGCACCTCTGTCGCGGTCTATCGAGACTTCTACGGCAGGCGCGTCATCGACATCGCGCCGACCGAAGACCGCCTTGCCGAGCGGCTGGACGACGGACGGATGCGCGTTCTGCGCGCCGACGTCCCCCTCCGCGACATGATGCCGTTGGCCAGGTCGGATCTGAAGTTCACAATCGTGCTCTTCGCCAGGTGCGATGTATGCGGGACCACCTGGTTCTACGGGCTGTGCATCCGAGGCCAACCCATGTACAAGCCGGTGGAGGCGGGCGCCGAGAACGCGTGGGCGTGGGACCCGGTGCCGGAGCGAGAGCGGTGGGCGGAGTGAGGGACCGCCGGACTCGTCGACGCACGCCACAGCGACAAACGCACCCCGTCATCCCATCCGCCTGATCTTGGCGCCATCAGGCGGAGGACGCCTCACCTCGGCGCCGCGAGCACGGCCGCCATCCCCTCCCGCAGGTCGCGCACGAACGCCCCCGGCATCTCCAGCGCGGGAAAGTGGCCACCCGCCTCGGGTGCCCGCCACCGCACGATGCGATGGAACCGTTCCTCCGCCCAGGGCCGCGGATGCTTCTCGATGTCGTGCGGATAGGCGGTGAGGGCCGCGGGCACCGTTACCCGAAGGTCGGGGTCGAGAGACTGATGGCTCTCGAAGTAGATCCGCGCCGCTGACGCGCCGGTCGCGGTGAGCCAGTACAGCGTCACGTTGTCGAGGAAGCGGTCGCGCGAGACGGTCTCGAACGGCGAGTCGACCGTGTCGCTCCACTCGAAGAACTTCTCGAGGATCCACGCGAGCAGCCCGACGGGCGAGTCGACCAGGGAGTACCCGATCGTCTGCGGCGCGGTCGCCATGACCCTCGCATAGGCGAGGCGGTTCCTCTCGAAAGCGCGGGTGTGCTCGACCCACTGCCGTTCGGTGTCGTCGAGCCCGTCGAGACGGAGGCCGGGCGGCGCACTCGGCATGGTCGTATGGATGCCAATGACGTGCGCCGGAAACCGGCCACCGAGCGCGATGGTGACCGGCCCGCCCCAGTCGCCCCCGTGGGCAAGGAAGCGGTCGTACCCGAGCCTGCCCATGAGCTGGACCCACGCGGCCGCGATGCGTTCCGTGCCCCATCCCTCTTCGGCGGGCTTGTCGGAGTAGCCGTACCCCGGCAGCGACGGCACGACGAGGTGGAACGCTGGCGCGGCGGCATCCTGAGGCTCGGCAAGCTCGTCGATGACGTCGAGGAACTGGGCAACGCTCCCCGGCCAGCCGTGGGTCAGAACGAGCGAGGTGGCATCCGGCCGCGGCGAACGGCGGTGGAGGAAATGGATGCCGAGCCCGTCGATGACCGTGCGGAACTGACCGATCTCGTTCAACCGACGCTCGAACGAACGCGCCAGTCATAGGTGGTGCGCCAGTACTCGATCAGCTCGACGTGTCGGCGAGGGGTGGGCCTTGCTCCCACCGGTCGCGGCCTCGCGCGTAGCGGGGTGTCGTCGCGCGTTCGGGGAGTCGTGTTGAGGCCACGCGTGCGCGCAACGCGGCGAGATCTTCGTCGGTGGCGTGCTGCTCGATGAACACGTGCGGAAACCACGAGAAGAAGGCGCGGTTGCCGGCTCGGCGCGTGAGAGCTGACCGCGCCAGAGGGGCCTCTCACGCGCGACGCATCGACAGGCGGCTCGGATCCTTCCGGACCTCGAGCCTCATACTTCCTCGGTACTTTCCAGCGCACTTGCGCCGCGAGCAAGGACCGACACCGCTCCCACTAGTCACCTCGATCACGACCGGTCCGGGCCGGCGCTTCACGCCGCAGTCCTCGTCCGCGCCACCATCGTCTGGACTCAGACAGTGTCAGACACGCCCCAGACGAAGGTCACCCGAAAGGTGATCTTCGGTCGCTGACAAGAAACGTCATTCCGCAAGCAAATTGGCCGCGCGACTCCGGCTCGTCGCTGAGAGGTGCCGACAAACCAACCATCGACGGAAGCCACGGACGCGCCTCACCCTCTGAAGAAGATCGTGGACGAGGAGCACGGGACCGATACGTTCACCCACGCCTCACCCTCAGACGTCGTCGAAGACGTCGTGCCGGTCCTGCCGGATCCGATGGGTGCATCCCTCGCGAAGGAGCAAGTCGATGGAAGTACGAAAATCAGTCAGCGCACTAACGGGACTCGGGATAGCGATCCTGGTTGTCAGTGGGGTGGCCCCCGCGTACGCAGCTGATGAGACCGTCAATCCGGATGAGGTTGTGCAGACGATCCAAGACGTCGGGCCAGTAAGTGCGGTGGGAGGAGAAGATGTCGAAAGAACCGACATGGGACTCATCGCCGACGTGAATGGTCTGCAAGTCTCCATTCCGAACGACCCGAAGGCCGGCATCGTTCTGGGGACGGGTGATGCGGCAGTCGCTGTCGGGCTTCCGTTCTCGGACAAAGCGGATTCAGCGGCAATGCCGAGCGAGTCAGGCGTGGCCGTCTACGACAACAACAATTCCTCGCACACTGTCCCGATCATTCGCGATGATGGCGGCGTCCAGATCACCACTGTGATCGAGAACGCGTCCGCACCCCGCAAGTATGCGTACCCCATTTCCCTTCCTGATGGACTGACGCTCGAACGGGGAGTCAATGGTGATGTCTCGGCGACGCCGGCGGGATCGTCAATCCCTGCACTGTATGTCGCCGCCCCATGGGCGAAGGACGCGAACGGCGACCCCGTCCACACGCACTACGAGGTGAGCGGCAACACCATCACACAGGTGGTGGACTTTTCAGAACAATCGTCATTCCCCATCGTTGCCGACCCCGCGACCTACGTGGACTACACAACTGCGTCGGTGACTAATGTGTCGCGACTGGGAACGTTGACCCGCTGGCAGTTTCTTAACTCGTGTACGGCGGCGCGCGGACGCACCTGCTCGGTGAGCCGCGCGTACCAGGTCACCGCCACGGTGCAGACCTCCCTCGGGGTCTCCTACTCCGTCATCTCAGGGTCGATCAACGTGACCAATGGCGAGACCTTCCAGTTCACGGCGACCTGTGGAATTCCCAACGGGCCGGGCACCGCCTCGCTCTACGCCCAAGCGGACAAGACGTCCTACCAGGTGAGGACAGTGCGCCGGTGGGGAGTTCCAACCGCAGGCGGGGGCTCGATGCACGAGGAGACGAAAGTGAGCGGGACGCTTTACGCGTACAAGCCCAACTTGAGGTATTCATGCGTGTGACGGGCGCTCTCGTCGCGTTCACTGCCTGCGTGGTCGCCGTCGTCGCCGGATTGGTCCTCTTCGCCGGTACCGTTCCGGTTGGGGCGTGCACGGGCGTGGTGTACGACGCGTCCATGTGTGAGAGTCTGCGACTTCGACAGTCGCTCCTCGCTGCAATCCTGATCGGGTCGGCGTTGATTTCCGCATCTGTCATCTTTGGCGCTCTGCTCATCTCAGCGGGAACGGTGCGCGGGCGCCCCACTCCCGCTGGAGACCCGCAGACAGACTGAACCAGCTCTTAGGACGGTCTACCCCTTCTGCTGCCAGGGCGCTTCGCGCTGACCACTGCCGGCATCATCGCCCCGGCAATGGTCAGCGCGACGCTCGTTCTCATCCTCGGCCGACGCGTCCTGAGCCCGCGTCGACGATCGAGTCAATAAACATGGATGCCATGCAGGAATGCATGCAGTCCCTGAACGCGTGCGCTATGGCCGCGGCGATGTGCGCCGGCAGCGACATGATGCACGGCCCCGACATGGCGACGTGCTGCGCCATGTGCTCGAACATGGTCGAGATGGCTCAGGCGACGATGCACATGATGATGCGTCCGGCCGGGATGAACATGGACGTGATGAGCGCCATGACGACCGCCTGCATGACCATGGGCAAAGCCTGCGCCGCCGAGTGCCGCGCCCACGCCGACATGGACGAGATGTGCCGCTACTGCGCGATGGCCTGCGACGACATGGTCACGAAGTGCGAGGCCATGATGGCCTCGATGTCTTCCCGAGTTCTCGAGACGCGCGGCCGCTGACGACCCGTCGGCGGCCGTTTCCTTACGCGACGCGTGCGGTCGTGATGACCGTTGACGCGCTGAGCAGTTCCGCGACGGGGTGGTAGGCCACGGGCTCCCCCACCGCGATGTCGACGGCCGGGCCGATCACGCGCAGCGTCACGGTCGCGCCGTTCAGCAGCGCGACGGTCGTCGTCGTGCCATCAGCGTCGACCACGAGCCCGTCCCACCATGCCGCAGGGTTCGAGGCTGCCATGCAGCGCTGAATCGGGTGGACTGTCGACGAGATCGCGCGGGACATGGCTTCACCTGCCTTCGAGGGGTTCGGTGAAACGAAGCTACGGAATCGAGGGCAAATGCGTCGCGGTACGCGTGCTGACGCGTAACGCTTCGCCGCCCGTCTGAGAATGCCCGTGTCGCGACACTTCCAGCTCTATGACAGGCAAGCAGTCATCAGCCAAAATCCTCGCCAGGGCGCCGTGGAATTCTACCTCGCCACCAACGACAGCGTCCTCAGCTCACGCTAATGTTCGTTCTATGACGGTTGACGGAGGAATGGACAGTCTCGATGAGCTCGCCGAGCTGCTGGGGGCCACTGGAACGCTGCCTGTGCTCTTTGTCGGGTCCGGCTTATCTCGTCGATACCTCGGCTCACCCGACTGGGACGGACTGATCCAGTATTCGGCTGAGTTGACTGAGCTACCACTGGACTACTACTCAGGCCAGTTGCCATCAGACATGCCCAAGGAAGACCGTTTACCTGCGGTGGCTTCGCTCATTGCCAAGCAGTTCCACGAAGAGTGGTGGACGACGGAAAAGTTCCGAGGGATGCGTGAGTCAAACGATCTGCCTCTCCCCGGTAGCGGAGACCCGTTGAAGCTGATGATTTCCAAATTCATCACCTCCCTCAGCTACATAGAAGATGACCCTTTAGCGGTCGAACGAGCGAAGTTGGGGCGCGCGAAGGTGCATGCCATCATCACGACGAACTACGATGAGGTGTTGGAAGAGGCGTTCTCCGACTATCGCGTCTTTGTTGGGCAGCAGGATGTGCTTTTCGCGTCTCCCCAGTATGTGGGCGAGATTTACAAGATTCATGGATCCGCAGTGTCGCCAACCTCGCTGGTCTTCACTGGCGACGATTACATCGCCTATCGGAAGAAAAACCCGTATCTCATAGCCAAGATTATGACGCTCTTCGTCGAGCATCCTGTCCTCTTCATCGGATACAGCCTTCGCGACCCGCACATCCTTGATCTTCTGGCGACGCTCGTGTCATGCCTCTCACCCGAGCAGCTCGATACATTCAACCAAAGGCTAATCTTCGTCGGTCGAGTGAGTTCGGCTCGCGCGAAAGGTCTCTCTACCTCCAGTATCACAGTGCCCGGCTATACCTTCGAGGTACGTGAGTTTGGGATAGACGATTTCGGCGGCGTATACGAGGTTCTGGCAGAGTTACCCGAGCACTATCCAGTTAAGCTTTTGCGAAACCTAAAGGAACGCGTCACGCAGATGGCATACTCGGACACGTCGAGCGAACGTGTTCACGTTCTGCCACTCCAGGAAGGCGAAAACATTGACGACGTCCAGGTCGTCGTTGGAGTTGGCGCGTTCGAGCGACTCGGCGAAAAGGGATACACCGCATACAGTAGAGCCGAATTCTTCCTCGACATGATTGCGGGCGCTCCGGATCACAGCGTGGACCACCTTGGTCAACTAATTGCTCACAGTTTCCGTAACGCAAAGTTTTCCCCTGTTTTCTACCCCCTGCATCTAGCGCAGTCGAACGGCGCACCTCTAGAAGTAAGCGCCTTGCCGGCACGGGCTCAAGCGCTAATTCGGGGGGACGCTCCGCTCGAGCCGTACCCCGGCAAGCGACCCCAGGGGTGGGAAAATTTGGGATTTCGCGACCTTCTGGCGACGCATCCGAAGTATGCAGAGAACTTGTCTACCGGGTGCAGTTACGACATCGACGATGTCATCGAACTGGGGAAATACCTTTGGCCGCGCTTCGTCGGAAACTCGACACCCTCAACTCCGCTTGCGAAGGCGGCTTGCAAATTCGACAGGCTGGTGTACGGCGAGGACTTCGCGGGGGACCGCGCGACGCTCCGCGAGACAGTGCGACGCGAGCTCGGGACGCCGCGATATTAGTCCACTCACGGGTCAGTTTGGCCGCTACCGTGCGCGCGTCGTGTCCAGCGACTATCGAGAAAAAGCCGTGAATCTGCCGGAGAGTCGCAGAACCTGCGCGTCCCGCGGCGATGGCTCGACACCAGATCTGTCGCCACGCCCATGTTTTCGCGTTGCGGCCCTCGGCCTCGGCCTCGGCAAGGCTGGCTTGGGTTGGGTTGCCCTCAAACGAGCATCCTGTGGTTGCCTCCGCTCCCACCTGGACCGGGAGCGCGTGTCGTTTGCGTGCGGCACCTAGGTCCACGAATGAGCACGGCCGCCTGACGGATGTATCTTGTGGCACGGAACGTCAAGACGGTCGACACCGACAGACCCGTCGTACACGGATGGATTCCCCGTCGTACACGGATGGATTCGCCAAGCCCTCGTTTCTTCGAGCAATCTCGGGCCCGACTCGTGAGGCGCGACCTTGCCGCCGGCGCGTTCCGTCCTGTCGACCCCTGGCGAGTGAGGCAGATTTACGACGACACGCCGGTCGATGACGGCGGGCCGTGTAAAGATATGAGCATGTCGGCGAACCTGGCGGCGACCGCTCCGGCGGAGCTAGATCTGGGCCTCCCTCGTGTGGAGGGAGCGGTGCGACGGGGGCAACCCCGCCGCAAAGCACCAGCGAAACGCCACCTCTGGATCCAGCCGGTCCTCTCAGACGCCATGTTTTCGGTCGTCGAATTTCACACTTCCTTCGGCCTGCCCTGTCAAACAACGCCGCAGGGACAAATTGATCCGGAGCTAGCTCGGTTGCGCATTGATCTCCTCAAAGAGGAGGTCACGGAGTTTGAACAAGCGGCAGTTTCCGGCGACATCGTCGCCATAGCCGACGCACTTGGCGACATCGCCTACGTTCTTTACGGGACTGCGCTGACGTACGGCATCAACCTGGACGAAGTTATCTCTGAGATTCACCGCTCGAACATGACCAAGCTCGGCCCAGACGGTAAACCGATGCTTCGCGAGGACGGGAAAGTGCTCAAGCCGGAGGGGTATAGCCGCCCCAACCTGCGTCAGGTGCTCGATTCTCAAGCCCCTCTGCCGACTCAGATTTGAGCGCACCTGGCGGCGGTCGGTGACAAACACCGCCTAAACCGTCTAGCCTCCTTCCATGGGGACGCACTGGAATAGCAAGTCCGTGCGTGCATTTGCGCGCGGCGCCGACCCAATTCAGTGCGCGCAGGGCGTCGCCGCAGGCCTCAGGGAGCTTGCCTCGGCGCACGGACTCGACGGGCCACCGGTAGACGTCGTACGCCTAGCGGAGCGGGCGGGCGTCGAACTCCGCCCGTCCGACACATTGGCTGATGCTCGCACCATAGTCGTCGACAATCGCCTCGTCATCGAGTACAACCCCGCGCGCCCGCGGGGCCGCCTTCGTTTCAGCCTCGCCCACGAGTTAGCGCATACGACATTTCCAGACGTCGCGGAGAAGGCTCGGTATCGCACCCGCCTAGGCGCAATCGAAGAGTTCGCCGACGATGACGATTGGGAGGTAGAGCTGCTGTGCAACATCGTCGCTTCCGAGCTCTTGATGCCCGATCAAGCAATCGGACCGCTCGTCAATGTGGAGACGGACATCGACTTCATCATGGAAACGCGACGTCGCTGGGACGTCTCCACGGAAGCGCTATTGCGCCGACTGGTGAACGCGTCACCACGACCTATGGCTCTGGTAGTGACCTCAGCCGACAAGCGTGGGGCATCTCGCGTCGATTACGTTCAAGTCACCCCATCGACGGAAGATGAGTATCCCGTGAATGGGTGGACCCATGGCGCGGTTCTTCCACCGCGCGCCATCAAACGACCGACCGCAGTGGGCCAGACCCTGCGTTCCACAGTGATGGTGGACGGCCGGGAGCTGGAAGCTCAGACTGTGGGAGTTCCTGCTTTTCCCGGTTCACCGCACCCGCGCGCGATGACGCTCATCGATCTTGTGCGCCCCGCACCCCTAAATCCGCACATCACATATGTCACCGGTGACCTCTTAATGATTCCCGAGACCGAGAGAAATGTTCTCTTCGCCCACGTGGTGTCGAATCGGTCACGCGGGTGGTCACGATACGGCGCCGCCTCCGCCCTCGCTCGAGCCTTTCCAGAGCTCCCTGGCGCTTATCGGGGCTGGTCTATCGCTGACGCGGAGCATCTGAAACTGGGCAATGTGCATTTCGCATCACAACGATCACGCAATCGTGAGATCGGTGTCGCAAGTGTTGTCGCGCAGGACGGGTATGGCCCTGGCGAGTCGGTGCGGCTCAGATACGACGCGCTCCGGGTTGGCTTGGAGCTGGTCGCTTCTCACGCGGCTGAATCTGGCGCGATAGTGCATGTGCCCCGAATTGGGGCCGGTCAAGCCGGCGGTCGATGGGACGTCATCGAAGTGATCCTAAAAGAGACTCTCGCCAGACGGGGCATTAATGTCACTGTTCACACGTTGCCAGCGAGAGGGCAGGCCAAAACATGACCTTAGCGGGCGAAACGTTTGTGGCCCAGCCTCGGATTGTTGTGCTGAGCGGCCCTGTCGGGTCGGGCAAGAGCACGCTCGCTGAGCAACTCGTGCGTGACTACGGCGCCGCCCACGTTCGCACGCAGGAGCTAATAAAAGATGAAGCCGCCCGTCGCGGGGAGGACCTCGCAGAAGAACGGAGAGCGCTTCAGATTTTCGGGGACCGATTAGACACGGAGACTGGCGGTCAGTGGGTAGCGAATGGGGTTGGGCGGTTGATTGCCGACGGCGAACTCGACAGCTCGCTTGTAATCATCGACGCGGTCCGCATTCTCCGCCAAATTGAGCACCTGAGAGATGCGTTCCCCTCCAGGGTCACTCACATTCATCTCTACGCTCCCGACGACGCTCTCAGCGCGCGGTACGAACGTCGTCGAGGTGTCAGTCATATCGTGGAGTTAGAGAGTTACAGCGCCGTAGCTGAGAACCAGACAGAGCGAAACACTAGGCTCCTAGGCGAGGATGCCGACATCTCTATTGACACGAACAGGTGTTCTTTTGGCGATGTCGAAACGCGCGCCGCTGCCGCGCTTCGTCTTGGTGGCGCACGCAGCGCGCGACTCGTGGACGTCCTCATCGGAGGCCAATACGGGAGCGAGGGCAAAGGCAACATTGCGTTTTTTCTGGCGCCGGAGTACGACCTACTTATGCGGGTGGGCGGCCCCAATGCGGGCCACAAAGTGCCAGTCGGCGGCGCATTCACTCACCGACTTCTGCCATCGGGAACTCGCGCGAATGAGCAAGCATTGCTGCTCATCGGCCCAGGTGCCACTCTTGATGTCGAGGTTCTTCTCAAGGAGATCGCCGACTGCGCGGTTGAGAAGGGGCGCCTTTTCATCGACCCTCAGGCGATGATCATTGAGCCGGACGATAAAGAAGCCGAGGGCCAGTTGAAAGCAACTATCGGTTCCACTGGCAAAGGCGGGGGTTCCGCGGCTTCTCGACGAATCATGGGACGTTCGGGGACGGTCACTCCGCCGGTCCGCCTCGCAAAAAACCTCCAGGAACTGGAACCTTACATCCGTCCCGCGCGCGAGGTACTCGAAGAAACCTTTCGTGCAGGCGGTCGGGTTCTACTTGAGGGGACTCAAGGGACTGGGCTCAGCCTGTTCCACGGGCACTACCCTCACGTCACGAGCCGGGACACGACGACGTCTGCAACCCTCGCTGAAGCGGGCATCGGTCCGCATAGGCTCCGCCGGGTGGTAATGGTCGTGCGCACCTACCCGATCAGGGTGGGAAACCCGATCCACGGCGAATCAGGCCACATGTCGCAGGAGCTCACCTGGGCAGAAATCGCGGAACGCTCGGGCCACGATGCTGCCATCCTGACGGCAACAGAAAAGGGCTCAGTCAGCGGGACCGAGAGACGAGTCGGAGAATTCGATTGGGAGCAGTTGAAACGTGCCGCCGACTTGAACGGCGCAACCGACATTGCACTCACTTTCACTGACTACATTGACAAACGAAATGAGGGGGCCCGCCGCTTCGAACAGCTATCTGACGATACTGTCAATTTCATAGAGGAGGTCGAACGCGTCGCGGCCTCGCCTGTTTCGTTGATAGGCACGCGATTCGACCGAAGAAGCGTCATCGACCGAAGAGAATGGTAGCGATATAGCGATATGGACACCGAGCAACTCATCGAGCTATACCCGCGGTTGTACCACATGGCGACCGCCGGAAGTTGGCCGTCAATTCAGCAGAATGGGCTCTGGACAACTGAGCAGATCGCGACATCGGCGGGGCTGGACCAAGAGCAGATTGATCATTTGTTAAGAGTTCGCAGGCCCCACTCCGTGCGCCTCGACCATCCGACCCTCGGACCGATGACAGTTCGAGACCAAGTTCCTCTGCGTCTAGTGCTTCTAGAACGTTCCCTGACCGATCTAACCGTTGAGGAATGGCTTGAGACGCTGAACAACCGTGTCTTCTTTTGGCTGCACGAGAGTCGACTCGCACGGTTGCTTGGAGCCAAGCACTACCGGAGGGAGGAGCACGACGTTCTAGTTCTCGACACCCGCTCGTTGATCGACGCCCATGGAGATCGAGTTCGGCTCGCCCCGATGAACACTGGGTCAACCTTGTTCCCCAACAATCTGACCCGAGGCAGCGATACCTTCGCGAAGGTTGCGGATTTCAATTACGAGGATCGCCGACGTGGACGATCTCTTCCAGACCGAATAGTGGAGTTGGCCGTTCTCGACGGGGTGCACGACATCGCTCGCTTTGTCGTCGGCGTTCAGCGCCGCCGAGGTCCTGACGTCGTTCAAGAAATCTCGTTGGTCTAGGTGCGATACAGGCCTCCCGCTCACTCAACACCCTGCACGAGTCGATGCCTGCTGGCTTCGGTCGCAGAGACCAACAGCCAATATCTGCGAGCAACCACTCCGTGGGCCCGCCGTCGCGGTGTCGTTTCGCACCGGAAATCGATCCGCGTGTCCATCGAGTTGCCGTATTCCTAGGTCGGCTGCCTCCCGTGTAACGCCCACGTAAACTCCCCCTCTCCCACTCCGCCTGGCGGGGTGAGCCAGCCGTTACCTCCCCGCCCCCGCCAACGCGGTCCCGGGAAACCCCTCCTCCCTACGCTGACGGCACGCCCCGCCCATGCGAGGCGCTGCACCTCCCCCGCATCGCCCATCGGAGGACCCCGTGACCGTCACCGACCCGCGCCCCGAAACCGCAACGCCGCCCGCGGCCGCAACCGAAACAGCGGAACTCCAACACCGCCCCGGCCGCTGGATCGACAACTGGAACCCCGAGAACGCCACGCAGTGGGCGAAAGAGGGCAAGGCCATCGCCTCCCGCAACCTGCGGTGGTCGATCTTCGCCGAGTTCCTTGGGTTCGTCGTCTGGCAGCTGTGGTCGGTCGTCGTCGTCTCGCTGCCCGCGGCGGGCTTCCAGCTGTCGACCGGTGAGATCTTCTGGCTCATCTCCATGCCGAGCCTCGTCGGTGCGACGCTGCGCATCCCCTACACGTTCATGGTTCCGCGCTTCGGCGGCCGCAACTGGACGATCGTCTCCGCCGGGCTCCTGCTCATCCCGAGCATCGGCCTCGCCATCGCGGTGTCGAACCCGCAGACGCCCTTCGGCCTCTTGCTCCTCATCGCCGCGTTCGCCGGCTTCGGCGGCGGAAACTTCGCCAGCTCGATGTCGAACATCACGTTCTTCTACCCCGCCGCGCAGAAGGGATACGCCCTCGGACTCAACGCCGCCGGCGGAAACCTCGGCGCCTCGGTCGCGCAGTTCGTCGTCCCCATCGTCATCACCGTCGGTGCCGCGGCGACCCTCAACCTGCCGCTCGCGGGCCTCATCTGGGTGCCGCTGATCCTCGTCGCCATGGTCGGCGCCTACCTCCGCATGGACAACCTCTCCGCCGCGAAGGCCGACATCACGGCATCCCTCGCCGCTCTCAAAGAGCCGCACATGTGGGTGCTCTCGCTGCTCTACATCGGCACCTTCGGCTCGTTCATCGGCTTCGCGGGCGTCTTCCCGAAGCTGCTCGCCGACACGTTCCCCGACTTCAAGGGCATCGCGATCGGCACCGCGACGGTCACCCTCGCCTTCCTCGGCGCACTCGTCGGCTCGCTCGCCCGCCCCTACGGCGGCAAGCTCGCCGACCGCTTCGGCGGCACCTACATCACGATCGGCGCCTTCACGGTGATGGGGCTCGGCATCCTGAGTGTGATCCTCACCCTCCCGATGCAGAACTTCGCGATCTTCCTGCTGTGCTTCCTCGTGCTGTTCGCGGCGGCGGGCATCGGCAACGGCTCGACGTACCGCATGATCCCGACGATCTTCGCCCTCAAGGCGAACGGCGGCATCGGCGCGCAGCGCAAGGCTGCCGCGGCCCTCGGCCTCATCTCGGCGATCGGCGCGTACGGCGGCTTCTTCATCCCGCAGCTGCTCGGCTTCTCGAAGACGACGTTCGGCTCGTACACCCCCGCCCTCGGCTGGTTCGCCCTCGCGTACGTGGCGTTCCTCGCCCTCACCGCGGGCGTGTACCTCCGCCTGTCGAAGAAGACCGGAACGCGGATCTGACCCCATGAGCTCCGCCGACACCCACTGCCCCTACTGCGCATTGCAATGCGCCATGACCGTCAGCCACGCGGGCTCCACGACGGTCACCGGCCGCGACTTCCCCACCAACCGGGGAGGGCTCTGCGCCAAGGGCTGGACGTCGGCGGAGCTCCTGGCCTCCCCCCACAGACTCCGGATGCCACTGATGCGGCGCCCCGACGGGACCCTCGCCGAGACCACGTGGGACGAGGCACTGGATGCCGTGGCCGCGGCGTTCCGCGAGACGAAAGCGACCCACGGGCCCGACGCCAACGCCATCTTCGGCGGCGGCGGACTCACCAACGAGAAGGCCTACCAACTCGGCAAGTTCGCCCGCGTCGCGCTCGGCACCTCGCGCATCGACTACAACGGCCGGTTCTGCATGTCGTCGGCGGCGGCGGCATCCAACCGGGCCTTCGGGATGGACCGGGGCCTCCCCTTCCCCGTCACCGACCTCGACGACGCGCAGACGATTCTGCTGCTCGGCTCGAATGTCGCCGCGACAATGCCGCCGTTCCTCGCGCACCTCGCCGGAGCGCGGGCGAACGGCGGTCTCATCGTCGTCGACCCCCGCCGCTCGGCCACCGCGCGCCTCACCGAAGACGGTGCCGGCACCCACCTGCAACCCGCGCCCGGCACCGACCTGCCGCTGCTGCTCGGCCTCACGCACATCGTCATCGCCGAGGGCCTCGCGGACCGCGCGTATATAGAGGAGCGCACGACCGGCTTCGACGCCCTGCGCCGCTCGGTTGCCGCGTGGTGGCCGGAGCGCACTTCCGCCACCACCGGCATCCCCGTCATGCAGCTGCGAGAGACCGCGCGCCGTCTCGCCGCGGGACGCGCGTACATCCTCACCGGACGCGGCGTCGAGCAGCACGTCGACGGCACCGCCACCGCGACCGCCGCGATCAACCTCGCTCTCGTGCTCGGCCTCGTCGGCCGCGAGGGCTCCGGCTACGGCACCCTCACCGGGCAGGGCAACGGCCAGGGCGGACGCGAGCACGGTCAAAAGGCCGACCAGCTGCCCGGGTACCGCTCCATCCGCGACCCCGAGGCGCGGCGGCACGTCGCCGGGGTGTGGGGCGTCGACCCGGATGAGCTTCCGGATGCCGGCATCCCGGCCACCGCTCTGCTCGGCGAGCTCGGCGGGCCGGTGAAGACGCTGCTGGTCGCGGGCTCGAATGTCGTCGTCTCGGCGCCGGACGTCGAGGCCGTACGGGCCGGGTTGAAAGCCCTCGACACCCTCATCGTCTGCGACTTCTTCCTCAGCGAGACCGCGGAGCTCGCCGACATCGTGCTCCCCGTGCTCCAGTGGGCCGAAGAGGAGGGCACGATGACCTCGCTCGAGGGCCGGGTGATCCGCCGCCACCAAGCGCTGCCCGGACCCGACGGTGCCCGCAGCGAGCTGTGGATCCTGGCCGAGATTGCACGGCGCCTGGGTGCGGCATCCATCTGGTCGACCGACCCGGCCGAGGTGTTCGACGAACTCGCGCGCGCGTCGGAGGGCGGGATCGCCGACTACTCGGGCCTCTCGCACGCCCTGCTCGACACGGGCGTCGAGGCGTACTGGCCGTACCGCTCTTCGGGCACGCCGCGCCCCTTCACTCAGCGCTTCGCTCACGCCGACGGCCGCGCGCGTCTCGTGCCGGTGGATGCCACTCCCCCGACGCCCACCGACCGCGGCGGCGAGCTGACCCTTGTCACCGGCCGGTACCTGCAGCAGTACCAGTCGGGTACGCAGACCCGACGCGTCGCCGAGCTGAACGGCGCCCGCCCCGAGGCGCGGCTCGAGATCCATCCGGCGACGGCGTCGCGTCTCGGCATCCGGGAAGATGAGCTCGTCGCCGTCTCGAACGAGCGGGGCACCGTGCGGGCGCGGGCGACGGTGACGACCGACATCCGCCATGACACCGTCTTCCTGCCGTTCCACTACGCCGGAGATGAGTGCGCCAACCGCCTGACCGAGGCGCTCGTCGACCCGACGTCGGCGATGCCGGAGTTCAAGCGCACGCGGGTGCGGGTGGCTCCGGATGCCGCGGCTCCCGCGACCGAGAGTGCTGAGCATCCGCCGGTCGTCGTGTCCGAGCATCCGGGCGCTGCGCGCGCTCTCGGCGTCGCGACGTCCGAGCACGGGGGCGTCACCCGCACCGAGGAGGGAACCCATGTCTGAGCGAGTGGTGCTGGTGGGCTACGGACCCGTCGGGGCGCGGCTGATCGACGGGCTGCTGCCCGCGGTGCGCGACGGGCGCATCGACCTCACGGTCGTGGGCGCCGAGCCCCACGACGTCTACAACCGCGTCCTGCTCGCCGAGTACGCGGTCGGGCGCACCGATCGCGCGGGCCTCGACATGGACGACCGCCGCGTCGCGGAAGAAGCCGGCGTGCGTTTCCATCTCGCGACGACGGTGGTGGGCATCGACCGTCACCGCCGTGTGGTGCGCCTGCACGATGGCATCCGTCTCGACTACGACCGGCTCGTGCTCGCGACCGGCGCCCGCGCGAACGTCCCGACGCTCGCCGGAATGGAGCGTGCGCGGCGCGACCGCGCGTCCGTCTCGACGGCCCCCGACGAGCTCGACCTCGGCGGGGCGCCGCTCCCCCGCGGAGTCGTCGCGCTGCGCGACCTCGCCGACGCCGAACTCGTGCGCGCGGCCGTCTCAGCCGGTCAGAGGATCGTCGTCCTGGGCGCGGGAGTGCTCGGCATGGAGCTCGCGCTGGCCGCCGCCGAGGCCGGGGCCGAGGTCGTCGTGGCGTACCACTCCGCAGCTCCCATGAACCGCACGCTCGATGAGAACGGCGGCCGCGTGCTGGCTTCCTCCGCCGCCTCCGTCGGAGTGGAGATGGCGCACCACGCGCGCGCCGAGAGCATCCTCCTTCGCTACGACGACCACGGTCACGCGTGGTTCGACGGCCTCGTGTGCGCCGACGGCAAGGTGCTCGCGGGAGACCTGCTCGTGCTGTCGTGCGGGGTCGCGGCGCGCACGGAAGTGGCATCCCTCGCCGGACTCGCGACCTCGACGGGAATCCTCGTCGACGGTTCGTCCCGCTCGTGGACCGACCCCGACGTCTTCGCGATCGGCGACTGCGCACACGTCGCCGACCCGGCGGAGGCCGACGCCCACGGCCGCGTCCCCGGAGGCCCGAGCGGACTCGTCGGGCCGGGTTGGCGACAGGCCGACCGCCTTGCCGCGCTGCTCTCGTCCGGCGTCTCGGGCCCGGCGCCCGTCGAACGCCCCGGTGTCGTCATGCTCAAGGCCGAGGGGATCGACGTGGTGGCCGGCGGCGCGGTCGACGCCGACCCCTTCTCACACGCTCCCGGATGCCACGGCCCCCAGGTCACCCTCTGGGCCGACCCCGCGCGGGGCGCCTACGTGAAGCTCGTCACCGTCGAGGGCGTGCTGACCGGCTTCGTCGCGGTGGGGATGCCGCGCACCGGCGCCGAGCTGACCCTTCTGTTCGAGCGGGGCTCGGAGCTCCCGGCCGACCGCTCGTCGCTGCTCCGACTCGACGCGCCCGACGCCGGCATGGCGGTGGTCGCCGACCCGTTCGCCGCGGATGCCACGGTGTGCTGGTGCAACGGCGTGAGTGCCGGCGCGATCCGCGACGCCGTCGCCGCCGGAGAGCCGACCGTCGCGTGCGTCAAGGCCGCGACCCGCGCGGGCACGGGCTGCGGCGGGTGCGTGGGCCGGATCAGCGAGCTGCTGGCGCGCGAGGCCGTCCCGGCGTAGGGCCGGCGCCTGGCCTCACGTGCGTTCACCGGCGATGCCCGTCGGCCGGCGCGCGAAACTCCTGAGAAACCCCCTCCGCGCGGCGGTCCTGGCGGGACGCCGGGCCCCTGGCATCCGGAATCTCAGGAGTTCCGCCCGCTCGCCGGCGGCGATACCGCCCCGAAACGCACGAGCAGTACGCTTCACGCATGCCACCGATTCAGACCCTCCTGGCGTTCGTCGCCGCGTCGGCCGTCCTCATCGCCATCCCGGGGCCGAGCGTGCTGTTCGTCATCGGTCGGTCCATCGCGCTCGGACGCCGTGCGGGTGTCTTGAGCGTCGTCGGCAACGCCCTCGGGAACATCCCGGCGATCCTCGCGACCGCCTTCGGGATCGGCGCCCTCGTCGCGTCGTCGATCGTGGCGTTCACGGTCCTGAAGATCATCGGTGCCGCGTACCTCGTCTGGCTCGGCATCCAGGCCATCCGTCACCGTCACGACCACGTCGCCGCTCCGTCGCGCGTTCCCACCTCGCGCTGGACGCTGCTGCGTCAAGGCTTCGTCGTGGGCGTCACCAACCCCAAGACGATCGCGTTCTTCGTCGCGGTGCTGCCGCAGTTCGTCGACCCGCACGCCGGCGCGGTATGGCTGCAATTGCTCGTGCTCGGGCTCATCTTCCAGGTGCTCGCCGTGACGTGCGACTCGATCTGGGCCGTCGCCGCCGGCACGGCGCGGACGTGGTTCGCACGCTCCCCGAAGCGCCTGTCCACGCTGTCCGGCACGGGGGGATTCATGATGATCGGGCTCGGCGGGGCGCTCGCGCTCACCGGCGCGAAGAGCTGACCGGGAGCGCCCCCTCGCGCTCGCGAGAAACCTGTGCGTTAGCTGAGTACACCCCCTAGGATGAGGCTCGTCGGCTCCTCGAGCCACCGCCGAGCCACCCGGCCGACGGCGTCGTCGACCAGGAGTCCCCCGCCTTGCGTACGTCCGTCGGTTTCGCCCTTGCCCTCATCCTCGTCGCGGGCGGGGTCGCCCCTGCCGCTCTCGCCGCCACGCCCGCCGCGCCGGAATCCTGCCGCACCATCCCCGTCGACGCGGACGCGCCGCTGCGCGCCGACATCGCGCGCGAGAGGTTCGGGGTCGACGGGACGGGCGTGAAGGTCGGTGTCATCTCCGACTCCTTCGCCCGCACCTCGGCTCCCGGCGCGACCGTCGAGGACGACATCGCGAACGGTCTCCTCCCCGGCCCGGGAAACCCCTGCGGACACGAGACGCCCGTGCACGTGGTGCGCGAGGCCGCCGCGGGCACGGACGAAGGCCGCGCGATGGTCCAGCTCGTGCACGGCATCGCGCCGGGTGCCGAGCTCGCTTTCGCCTCCGTCGACGAAGGGCACGCGGCATCCGTCATCGAAGCGATCGAGATGCTCGTCGCCGACGGAGCCGACGTCATCGTCGACGATGTCGAGCCCAAGAACGAGCCCGTTTTCCAACGCTCGCCCGTCGGCGAGGCGATTGCCCGGGCGAACGCAGCGGGCGTCGCGTACTTCTCGGCCGCCGGCAACTCCACGATGACCGCGACACAGCCCCGCCCGGGCCAGACCGCGTCCCCGATCAATGGATGGGAGACGAGCGCCTACCGGCCGATGGCGTGCCCCGACGAGGTCGTGACCGCCGCGCAGGCGCAGGGCTGGGACACCCCCGTCGACTGTCTCGATGCCGATCCCGGCGAGGGCACGGATGCCACCCTCGGCTACACCGTCCCCGGCAACGGAGGCATCACCGTCGACGTGCAGTGGGGCGAACCGCTGGGCCGCGTCAGCGGCCTCCTGGTCCCGGTCGTGACGGTCGACGGCCAGGCCCTTGCGACGCCGCCGACGCGGATGCTCGATGGCACCCCCGGATTCACCGTGACGCTTCCCGCCTCCGCGACCCCGATGGAGGTCGAGATCGCGGTCGCGCGCATCGTGGTTCCGGATGCCGAGACCTCGCTCCCCCTGCCCCCGATCTCGGTTCTCTTCGGTCAGAACGCCGCCCTGCAGTCGGCCGAATACTGGCGTTCCGCGGGCGACGACATCGTCGGCAGGACGAACACCGGGCACCCCGGCGACCCCGCCACCCTCTCCATCGGCGCCGCACCCGCTGCCGACCCGTTCGACGCGGAGTTCTTCAGCAGCTACGGCCCCGTCGTGTGGGCGTTCGGTCCCGCCACCGCCGACCCTCCGTCGACGATCCTCGCCCCGCGCCCCGTCCTGACCAAGCCGGATGTCCTGTCGGTCGATCGCGCGCGCAACTCGGTGCTGGGAATGAGCACCGACGAGCCCGGTGTGAAGCTCTTCATCGGGACCTCCGCCGCCGCGCCCAACGCCGCAGCGGTCGCCGCACTGGTGCTGTCGAAGGCGCCCGACCTCGGCCAGGAGGGGCTCCGCTCCCTTCTCACGTCGACGGCATATCCCCTGGACGCTCCGAACGACTTCGTGTCCGTGGCGAACTCGGTGGGCGCGGGACTAATCGACGCCGAAGCGGCCCTGGCCGCGCTACCGCCCGCGCCGACCCCCACCCCCAGCCCGACCCCCTCGCCGGAGCCGACGCCGACACCGACCACCCCCGAGCCCACGTTGACCCCCGAGGCCGGCCCCTCGCACCTCGCGAACAGCGGAATGGATGCCTCGGCGACACTGCCGCTCGCCATCGGAGCGATCGTGCTGCTCGTCGTGGGAGGCATCGTGGTCGTCGTCGTGCGGGCGCGGTCGCGCCGTCGCTGAGACCCCGCGCGGTTAGGCTTCGGGTGTGAGTGACGCCGCTGCCCCCTCGAGCCGCACGGCCGTGGTGGCCGCGGCGATCGACCTGTTCGCCGAACGCGGCTACGACCAGACCTCGGTCGAGCAGATCGCGCAGGCCGCGGGGGTCTCGCGCTCGACGTTCTTCCGGCAGTTCGGCGGAAAGGAAGACGTCGTCTTCGCCGACCACGAAGTCCTGCTGGACGAGACGCGCGCGTACCTCGCGCAGCCGCACGACGACCCCTGGGCCGCAGTGTGCGAGGCGTCGGTGCGGGTGTTCCGGCACTTCGCGGCCGACCCCGAGCTCGCGCGCCGTCGCTACGCCATCGTGCGCCAGGTGCCGGGGCTGCGCGACCGCGAGATCATCACGGTGTTCCGCTACGAGCGCCTCTTCGACGAGTACCTGCGCGAAGCGCTCCCCGGACTCGACCCCCTGGATGCCGTCGGCTTCGCCGCCCTGGTCACCGCGGTGCACAACCACGTGCTGCGCCGGCTCATGCGGGGCGCCCGGGTCCCGGCACCCGTTCTCCGTCGCGCTCTTGACGACGTGCTTCGCCGCTACGGCGTGCACCCCGACGGCGACGACCCGGCCGGCGACGATCTCATCGTCGCGGCATTCCCCCGCCGCATGCCCGCCGCCGAGGTGACGCGGCGCCTGCGCGCGTCGCTGCGCGAGTAGGTTGCGCGCCGGCTCTCACGTCTGCGGCCGCGGCCGTGCCCGTGCTCGCGGCCGCGCCCGTGCCCGCGCTCGCTGATGCGGCCATGTCCGCGCCCGCGCCCGCGCCCGCGCCCACATTGAGTGTCCAAGACACCCGGACTTCGCGAAAAATCGTCCGGGTGTTTTGGACACTGAACGGAGGCGGCGCGCCCGCGCGGACGTGCCACCGGCGGACCCGCCCTCGGCCAGGGGCGCGCCACCGGAGGGACCCGCACCCGGCCAAGGGCGTGCCCCCGGCGAAACCCGCACCCGGCAAGGGGCGCGCCACCGGCGGGACCCGCACCCAGGCGGGGCCGCACCCCGCCCAGCGCTGCCCTCAGCCGATGGGCTTGGCCAGGTCCTCGATGACCTCGGCGCCGGGGAGGGATGCCAGCACCTCGCCCGGCAGGAACAGCTTCGCGCCGCGGATCCCCGCGCCGACGACCGCCCGCGGCAACGCGGCGACCCGCGCGTCGAGGAGGAGACGCCAGTCGGACGGGATGCCGAGCGGGGTGATGCCGCCGTACTCCATGCCGGTCTGGGCGACGGCCTCGTCCATCGGGGCGAAGGTCGCCTTGCGGGCGTCGAGCAGCCGCCGCACGACGCCGTTCACGTCGAGCCGCGTCGTCGCGAGCGCGAGGCACGCGGCGGTCGAGGTCGCACCTCCGCGCGTCCCCTGGACGACGATGCAGTTCGCCGAGATGTCGAGGCTCTGCCCGTAGGCCTCGCAGAACGCGGCCGTGTCGGCGAGGGCCGGGTCGACCGCGGCCACCTCGATGCTGGCGGCGGTCGCGGGATCCAGCGCCGCGATCGCCGCGGCGACCGGGGCGGCGAGCAGGTCGGGGTGCTCGGTCGCGGGGAGGAAGGTCAGCGTACTCACGCTCGCGACCCTATCCGCCCGGCGAGGGTCGCGGACCCGCAGCAAGGCGGCACCCCTGAGAACCGTGACACCCAGTCCCAACATGCGCGATACTGGGAACCATGACCATCGATGCCGATGCCCGTACGCTGCCCGGCGAGCGCGTCTCGCACTACGACCTGCTCGGCCGCCGCGACACCGACTATTACGCCGTCTTCGCCGACATCCCCGACGCCGACCGCGCGGTCTGGGATCGCGCGAAGGCCTTCTGCGACGAGGTCGGTACGCGCATGCAGGGCGAGTGGGATGCCGCGACCTACCCCGTCGAGCTGCTTCGGCGCATGGGCGAGCTCGAGCTGTTCACCGACGGCATCGAGCACCCCGAGCTGCCCGAGAGCTCTCCCCTCGCCGCCGGCCTGGTGAACATGGAGGTGTCGCGTCACGACGGCTCTCTCGCCACCGCCCTCGCCGTGCAGGGCGGTCTCGCGCTGCGCACCCTCGCGCTCTTCGGATCCCCCGAGCAGCAGGCGCGCTGGCTGGGGCCCCTCGCCGACGGAACGGTCCTCGGTGCGTTCGCCCTGACCGAGCCCGACCACGGCTCCGACTCCGTCTCGCTCGAGACCACCGCGACGCGCACGGCGGACGGCTGGTCGCTCAGCGGAACCAAGAAGTGGATCGGCAACGGCGCCTCGGGCGGCATCACCTTCGTCTGGGCGCGCGTCGAGAACGAGGGCGGCGACGACCACGGCAACGTCCGCTGCTTCCTCGTCGAGCAGGACACCCCGGGTTACACGGGCACCGTCATCACCGGGAAGGTGTCGCTCCGTGGCATCCATCAGGCCCACATCGCGATGGACGACGTGCGCCTCGCTCCGGATGCCGTCCTCCCGGGCACCCACACCTTCAAGGACGCGTCCACCGTGCTGTTCGCCACGCGGTCCGGCGTCGCGTGGTCGGCGCTGGGGCACGCCACCGCCTGCTACGAGATCGCGCGGACGTATGCCACCGAACGCATGCAGTTCGGAAAGCCGCTCGCGAAGTTCCAGATGGTGCAGGAACGCCTCGCGCAGATGCTCGACGAGCTCACCGCGATGCAGCTCTACTGCCGTCGTCTGGCCGACCTCGAGTCCTCCGGCGGCCTCCGCCCCACCCAGGCCTCCCTCGCGAAGTACCACAACACCCGCGCCGCACGCCGGGTGGCATCCATCGCGCGCGATCTGCTCGGCGGTAACGGCATCCTGCTCGAGAACGGGGTCATGCAGCACATGGCCGACATCGAGGCCATCCACACGTACGAGGGCACCGAGAGCGTGCAGGCGCTGCTGCTCGGCCGGGACATCACCGGGATGAGCGCGTTCGTCTGATCCGGGTCGCCGCGCCCGCCTGCCGCACGCCGAGACCGTACGTGCACGCCGAAGCCGCACGCGAATGCCGGCGACGGCGTTCGGTCTCGGCGATCACATGCGGTTTCGGCACCTGACCGTCGACGCGACCGCGCGGCCCGCGCGAAGCCGACGCCCTAATCCGTGGCCGTGAGCCGCGCAAGCCGCGCTGCCGATGTCGGAGCCTCCCGCTAACGTCGTCGCATGGGCCTCTTCTCTCGTCATCCCGCGCCGCGTGACGCCGTCAACTCCGTCGCTCAGGCGGTCGAGACCCCGCCGCGGAGTCTCTGGGCCGACGGCTTCGGACGCCTCGCGGTCCGCGCGGTGCAGATCATCGTCGTGGTGCTGCTCCTCGCCGGGCTCATCTGGGGCATCCAACAGGTGACGCTGGTCATCATCCCGCTGGTGCTCGCCCTCATCTTCGCGTCGGCATTCGGCCCGGTCACGATGTGGCTGCGCCGCAAGGGCGTGCCCGCGGTGATCGCCACGCTCCTGACCCTGCTCGCCGTCGTCGTCGTGCTCGCCGGCCTCGGCTGGCTGGTCGTCAACTCGGTGATCAACCGCTGGGACTACCTCAGCTCGCAGGCCGTCCAGGGCTTCCAGAAGGCCCAGGACTGGTACCACACGCTGCCGTTCGCCGTGCCGCAAGAGCAGGTGAACGAAGCGATCGAGGGCATCAAGACCTTCGTCACGAGCGCCCAGTTCGGCACGGCCGCCGCGACCAGTGTCGGAGCGATCGCGTCGTTCGTCACGGGCTTCGTGCTGATGGTCGTCATCCTCTTCTTCTTCCTCAAAGACGGCCCGCGCATGTGGGAGTTCGTCCTGCGCCCCTTCCACGGGAGCCACTACGACCGCGCTCGCCGCATCGGCGACAAGACGGTGACCGTCCTCGGGTCGTACATGCGCGGCACCGCGTCGGTCGCCGCGGTCGACGCGATCGGGATCTACATCGGTCTGCTGATCCTGCAGGTGCCGCTCGCCCTGCCCCTCGCGGTCCTCGTCTTCCTCCTCGCGTTCATCCCGATCGTCGGAGCCGTGACCGCCGGCATCCTCGCGGCGCTCGTGGCACTCGTCACCAACGGACCGATCGTCGCGTTGATCGTCGTCGGTGTCGTCGTGCTCGTGAACCAGCTCGAGGGCAACTTCCTCCAACCGGTCCTCATGGGCCGCACGATGAAGCTGCACTCCTTCGTCGTGCTGGTCGTCCTCGCCGGCGGCACCGCGATCGGCGGCATCCTGGGCACACTGCTCGCGGTACCGCTCACCGCCGTGGTCTGGGGCATCATCACCGTCTGGAACGGCCCGGAGGAGCCGGCCGAGTGGGCGCGCCGCAAGAAGCGTCGCAACCCCGTTCCCCTGGCCGGTGGCGAGAGCTCGGACTGAGCCATGCCGTACGAGATCCCGGCGCCGATGCTGGCGAAGGCGGTTCCCGCGGTTCCCGACCACGCCAAGGTCGAGGGCGGGTTCAGCTACGAGCCCAAGTGGGACGGCTTCCGGGCGCTCGTGTCGTGGGACGGGACCGATGTCGAGATCGGTAGTCGCGGCGCCAAGCCCCTCACCCGCTACTTCCCCGAGCTCGTCGCGGCGTTCGCCGAGATCCTGCCGGAGCCGTGTCTCATCGACGGCGAGGTGGTCGTCGCGCGGGGCGAGCCCGGCGCGCAGCGCCTCGACTGGGAGGCACTGTCGCAGCGCATCCACCCCGCCGCCTCGCGCGTGACGATGCTCTCCGAAGAGACCCCGGCCATGTTCATCGCGTTCGATCTCCTCGCCCGCGGAGACCGCGACCTGCAAGCGGAGCCGTTCTCGGAGCGCCGGGCGCAGCTCGAAGACCTGCTCGGTCGCGTGCCTCATCCCGTCCACGTCACGCGCACCACCGACGATCCCGACCTCGCGCGCCGGTGGCTCGCCGAGTTCGAGGGCGCGGGACTCGACGGCGTCGTCGCGAAACCGCTCGCCCAGCCCTACGCACCGAACAAGCGCACGATGTTCAAGATCAAGCACGCCCGCACGGCCGACGTCGTCGCGCTCGGGTACCGCATCCACAAGTCGGGTCAGGGCGTCGGCTCGCTGCTCGTCGGGCTGTACGACGACGAGGGCCGTCTCCACGGCGTCGGTGGCGTGTCGGCCTGGACCGACAAGCGGCGCCTCGAGCTGATCGACGAGCTCGCCCCGCTGGTGGAGAGGGATGCCGAGGGCGAAGCGGTCGTCGGAGAGACCGATCGCTCGCGGTTCTCGGCATCCAAGGATGTGTCGTTCGTCCGGTTGCGTCCGGAACGCGTCCTCGAGGTGCGGTACGACCAGCTCGAGGGCATGCGGTTCCGTCACACGGTGCAGTTCGAACGCTGGCGCCCCGATCGCGACGCGCGCTCGTGCACCTTCACGCAGCTCGAGACGGTGAGCGCGTACGACCTGGGCGGCGTGCTGGACTGAGCCACGCAATCGCGGGCGCGGGGCCGGCGCGCGTGCCGGGGCGCGGGGCGCGTGGCGCCCGAACGGCGCGCCCCGGAAGCAGCCCGTCACCCCACCCCGCCGAGAACAGGGAACGCCACGAGGACAGGCCGATCTCGCCGAAAACGGCCTGTCCTCGCGCGTTCCCCTGCTCTCATGACACGCTGCGTCGCGAGACAGCCGCGCTCACTCCGTCGGCGCCTTCGCGCGCGAGGGCTGCACGCGGGGCGGCTCGCCGGGCATCTTCGGGAACTCGGGCGGGAACGGCAGCTCCCCCAGACCGTCGTCGAGGTCGCGCTGCCACCACTCCAGCAGGGTGTCGATTCGGCCGGGATTCGCGGCGAAGTCCGCCCACGGATCGCCAATGGATGCCAAGCGCTCGGGGATCGACCGCACCGTGAACGCGCTCGGGTCGAGGTCGTCCAGTTCGTCCCACCCGATCGGCGTCGACACCGTCGCGGTCGGCAGCGCGCGCGGCGAGTACGCGCCGGCCATCGTGCGGTCGCGGTTCGCCTGATTGAAGTCGACGAAGATGCGCTGACCCCGCTCCTCCTTCCACCAGTTCGTGGTCACGGCATCCGGCATCCGTCGTTCCAGCTCACGCGCCGCGGCGATCACCGCGTGCCGCACGTCGAGGAACTCGTGCGTCGGCTCGATCGGGCAGAACACGTGCAGGCCGCGGTTGCCGCTCGTCTTGATCCAGGCCTCGAGGCCGGCCTCGCGCAGCACCGCGCGCAACTCGTGCGCCGCCGCGACCGCCTCGACGATGCCCGTGCCCGGCTGTGGGTCGAGGTCGATGCGGAGTTCGACGGGGTGATCGGGGTCGCTCGCGAGCGAGGCCCACGGGTGGAACACGATCGTGTTCATCTGCGCAGCCCACACGGCGGACCCGATCTCGCTGAGGATGAGCTGCGGATGCCGCCGCCCGCTGTTGTACGTGACCGTCACCGCCTCGACGAAGTCGGGCGCGCCCTTCGGCGGGTTCTTCGAGAAGAAGCTCTCGCCGCCGATACCGTCCGGGAAGCGTTCGAGCGACACGGGACGGTGTCCGTTCGCCGCGAGGAACGGCTCGGCGACGGCGAGGAAGTACTCCGCCAGCTCGCGCTTGGTGATGCCGAGCTCGGGCCACAGCACCCGATCGGGGCTCGAGAGTCCGATCTCGCGGTCTCCGTGGGGGCCGGGCGCGGTGAGCGTGATGCGAGGGGATGCCATGCCCCGACGGTAGTGCGCCGGTCACTGCCGTGTCTGCCCCGTTGCGTCGTCGGCGGGGTCTGCTCCGGTTCGGGGCGCGGGGCACAGGACGGCCCGCCGCCGGCTGTCCACCCCGGCTCCGCGGCATCCTGACGCCCGTACGCTCGAGGCATGACCTCCCCCGCCGCCCGCACCGCCCTCGAGATCGCCGACTGGCGTCGCCGCGTGTTCGCCCTCTACGAGGCGGTGCGCGAGGCCGACGACCCCGAAGACGCCCACGAGCTCTGGCGCATCGAGCGCGACGCGCTGTTCGCCGGGCATCCCGCGACGCCGTTGCTCCCCGAGCAGCGCGCGGGGTTCGAGGGGCTGCCGCTCGCGCCCTACGACGCGGCATGGCGGTTCGAAGCGACGCTGCTCGACGCCGAGGAGGCCTCCTTCGTCGCCATGACCGGAACCGACGGCGAAGTGGGCTTCGAGCGCATCGGTCGGGTCGAGCTGCCCGACACCGGGTCGCTCGACGTGTGGCGGCTCACCTCGTACGGCGGGGGTCTGTTCATTCCGGTTCGGGATGCCGCAGCCGGGCGCCCGGGCGGAACGTACGGCGGTGGCCGCTACCTCATCGACACCATCAAGGGCGCCGACCTGGGTCGGGGAGCCACCCCCGAGACCCTCGTGATCGACTTCAACTTCGCGTATAACCCGTCGTGCGCGTACGACCCGGCGTGGGCGTGCCCGCTGGCCCCGGCAGGCAACGTGCTCCCGGTGGCCGTGCCGGTCGGCGAGCTGTACGGCGTCTGACGGCGCGGTCGCGCGGGTCCGCGGCATCCGCGCGCTGCTCCGCGACATCCGGGCCCGGCTCCGCGGCATCCGCGCGCGACTCCGGCGCATCCGGGCGCGCGTCAGCGGCATCCGAGCGCGGGTCCGCGGCATCCGGGCTCAAGTCCGTGTCATCCGGACGCGCGGCAGCGGCATCCGGGCCAGAGTCCGCGGCATCCGCGCGCCGCTCCGCGGCATCCGCGACGGGCGAAACTCCTGAGAAATCGGCGGTCCACCGGCCCTACGGCGCTTGCCAGAGGGCCGTGCCGCGAAAACTCAGGAGTTTCGCCCGCTCACGTCGACGCAGCGGCCCGGCGCGATCCGGGAACGGGAGCGGAAGCCTTACTCCGCGAGCGCCAGAACCGGCGCGAGCTCCGTGCGGGACAGGCGGATCCACGGCCCCGCGGGGTCGACCAGAAGACCCGTGAGCTCCTCGTCGCTCGCGAGGGCCTTGGCGAGCTGCTCCACCTTCAGCGGCACCGGCTGGTCTCCGCGGCCCAGGGCGAGCAGCTCGAGCGGGTGCGAGAACACCTCGAGGAAGCGCTCGCCCGTCGCGGAGCGCGACTCGGCCACGCCGACCGGGCCGCCCTCTTCGGTCTGGTTCACGGCGATCCAGAGCGGCGCGCCGTCGATGATCGCGGAGACGATCGTGGATGCCGTCTCCTCGGTGCGCTTCTCGCTGAGCGCCGTCTTCACGCGAAGCTCCTCGTCGGCTTCCGACACCATCCGCTCCAGCAGCGCCGCGGGAAGAACCGCGCGGGCGTCGTCGGACGCGGGGTCGAGGACGACTCCGGCGTACGGCCCGCCGAGGACATGACGCAGGAGCGCCATGACCGGCTGCCCCATCGCCGAGGTGTCGCGGTCGCCGTCGGCCTCGACGCTCTTGGTGAGGGCCTGACCGCTGCTGTAGGCGAGGACGAGCTGCTCTTCTCCGCGCGTGGCGATCGCGAGAGGGAGGTCCTTGCCCTCGGCGAGCAGCGCGCGGGCGTCCCCCTTGACGCGGAGGAAGACATGCCCCTGCAGCAGCTGACGGGCGACGTTCAGCAGCTGCGGAGTCTCGGGCTGGCCGGTGATCTCGGTGAGCGCCATCGCGAGCAGCGCGTTGTCGCGGAGCCCCGGGACCGACTCGAAGCCCTCGGGGGCCTCCATCGGCCCGGGCTGACGCGCCGACGGGCGCGCGGCGACCGGCGGCGCCGAGGGAGCCTCGGGAGCGGCGCCCACCCCGCGGAACGACGAGGTCGAGATGTTGACGCTGGGGGTCGGCGCGGCGGCGGCAGCGGTGCCGGCGTCCGCGGAGTCGGTGGCGTCGCTCGGACCGGCCGAGTCGACCGGCTGCTCGCCTGGTTCGATCGTGGTGTCGGCGCGGTCATCGGACTTGTTCCGGCGCGAGAAGAGAGCCATTGGGCCAGCCTAGCCGCGTGACTTCTCCCCGCGTCCCCGCCGGGTGAACTCGGAGGTGGCGCGGTGGCTACAGCTTGGTGATCGGCGCGATCTTGATCAGCAGCTTCTTCGGGCCGACGGTGTCGAAGCGCACGTGCGCGACGCGCTTGGCGCCCTCGCCCGTCACGGCATCCACGCGCCCCTCGCCGAAGTCGTCGTGACGGATGCGATCGCCGGACGCGAGCACCATGTCGCCGTTGTCGCGCACCTTGGCGGGGATGCGGTTCGGGAACTTGCTCGGGTCGGCCGGTGCGCGCTTGGGCAGCGGGACGAGGTCGTCGCCGTAGCGGCTTCCGCCGCCGGGCTGGCCGGGACGCCGGCCGCGCGCGTTCAGGGCACGCGACTGCGAGCCGCCGCGGCCGTTGACGTCTCCCGGCGACTGCCGCCAGTCGATGAGGTCGGCGGGGATCTCTTGGAGGAACCGGCTCGGCATCGCGACCGTGACCTCGCCGAACTGCGCGCGCGTCATCGCGAGGGACACGTGCAGGCGCTTTCGGGCGCGGGTGATCCCGACGTAGAACAGACGCCGCTCTTCCTGCGGCCCGCCGGGCTCATTCGCCGAAATCCGGTGCGGGAGCAGGTCTTCTTCGACACCCGTGAGGAACACCGCGTCGTACTCGAGGCCCTTCGCGGTGTGCAGGGTCATGAGCGAGACCGACCCGGATGCGTCGTCGAGGTCATCGGCATCCGCCACGAGGGTCACCTCGGTGAGGAAGTCGATGACCGTCCCCTCCGGGTTGTTCCGGGCGAACTCGCGCGTGACCGCGATGAGCTCGTCGAGGTTCTCGAGGCGCGCTTCGTCTTGCGGGTCTTTGCTCGCGCGCAGCGCGTCGAAGTAGCCGCTCTTGTTGAGCAGCAGCGTGAGTCCCTCGGTGACAGAGGTGGAGGGGGCGAGTTCACCGGATGCCGGGAGCATGATCGCCGTGGCCTCGGTGAGCACCGCGTCGAGCTGATCGATCGCCTTCTGCAGCTTCGGACCGACACCGATCTGTGCCGAATTGGCGAGGGCATCGCGAAAGGTGATGTCGTGCTCGGCGGCATAGCGCGCGATCGCCGTCTCGGTCACATCGCCGATGCCGCGGCGCGGACGGTTCAGGATGCGGCGGACCGACATGCCGTCGGCCGGGTTGGCGACGGCCACGAGGTAGGCGAGCGCGTCTTTGATCTCGGCGCGCTCGTAGAACTTGGTGCCGCCCATGATCTTGTAGGGCACCGCCGAGCGGATGAAGATCTCTTCCAGCGCACGCGACTGCGAGTTGGTGCGGTAGAAGACCGCGATGCCGGAGTAGTCGACGCCCTTCTTGTGCAGGGCTTCGATCTCGTCGGCGACGAACTGGGCCTCGTCGTGCTGCGAGTAGCCGGTGAAGCCGATGATCGGGTCACCCGCGCCCACATCGGTCCAGAGCTTCTTGTCTTTGCGGTCGAAGTTGTTCGAGATGACCGCGTTGGCCGCCGACAGGATGTTCTGCGTCGAGCGGTAGTTCTGCTCGAGCAGCACGACCTTCGCGCCCGGGTAATCGCGCTCGAACTCGCTGATGTTGCGGATGTCGGCACCGCGGAAGGCGTAGATCGACTGGTCGGAGTCGCCGACGACGGTGAGGGATGCCGCACCCCCGTCGGTCCCTGAGCCTGTCGAAGGGTCGGCGTCGAAGATCATCATGCCGCCCGAGGAGAACGGCTCGGCGTCGGACCCGACGGGCCGCGTGAGTTCGTGGATGAGCGCGTACTGCGCGTGGTTGGTGTCCTGGTACTCGTCGACCAGGATGTGCCGGAAGCGCTTGCGATAGCGGTCGGCGACCTGCGGGAAGGCGCGGAAGAGGTAGACCGTCTGCGCGATCAGGTCATCGAAGTCGAAGGCGTTGGCCCGCTGCAGCTCACGCTGGTACGACGAGAAGATCTCGACGAAGATGCGCTCGGCCGGGTCGCTCATGTTGGCCGACCGGGCGTACGACTCGGCGTCGGCGAGCTCGTTCTTGAGCTTCGAGATACGACTCTGCGTGCCGGCCGGCGTGAGGCCGAACGAGTCGCCCTCGTGCTCCTTCACGAGACGCTTGATGAGCGCCCGCGAGTCGCCGGAGTCGTAGATCGTGAACGCCTTCGTGAAGCCGAACTGCTCGGCCTCACGGCGGAGGATGCGCACGCAGGCGGAGTGGAACGTCGAGATCCACATGCCGTCGGCCTTCTGACCGATCAGCTGGTGCACGCGCTCGCGCATCTCGCCGGCAGCCTTGTTGGTGAAGGTGATCGCGAGGATCTGGCTCGGGTAGGCCTCGCGCGTGCGCAGCAGCGAGGCGATACGCCGGGTGAGGACGCTCGTCTTCCCCGAACCGGCACCGGCCACGATGAGCAGCGCCTGTCCGCGATAGGTCACGGCCTCGCGCTGGGGGCCGTTGAGCCCCTGAAGGAGGTCGGCGTCGGGGCGGGCATCCGACGGTGCGGGACCGCCGACGATCAGGGGCGTGGAGGCGTCGGTCATGGCGCGTCCAAGTCTAGGCGGGGGCTCCGACATCGGCCTCGCCCCTTGGCATCCGGAGTCCTCCCGCCATGATGGAGGCATGCGCCTCATCCTCAACGTCCTGTGGCTGGTCCTGTCGGGCTTCTGGCTCTTCGTCAGTTACATGCTCGCGGGGATCGTGCTGTGCATCCTCATCGTGACGATCCCGTGGGGCATCGCGGCGTTCCGCATCGGCCTGTACGCCCTCTGGCCGTTCGGCCGCGAGATCGTGGCGAAGCCGACGGCCGGGGTCGGGTCGTTCCTGGGCAACGTGGTGTGGGTGATCCTCGCCGGGTGGTGGCTCGCCCTCGAGCACATCCTCACCGGGATCGCGCTGTGCGTCACGATCATCGGCATCCCGCTCGGCATCGCCAACTTCAAGCTCGTGCCGGTGTCGCTCATGCCGCTCGGCAAGGAGGTCCGCGACATCCGCCGCGGCGGCCCGTTCGACCGCACCCTCGGGAGCTGACTAGCGGGACGAGCGGTCGGCGGCTCGCTGAGGGAGAGCGAGCAGGATGCCGACGATCGTCACGACCGCGCCGACGACGGCGGCCGCGACGACGGCCTCGGTGGGGATGTCACCGTCTCGGGCGCCGGTGAGTCGCGCGAGATCCCAGGGCAGCACGCCGATCTGCTCGTTCCACGAGCGCAGGGCGTCGCCCGCCCCCACGATCGCGATCGTCGCCGAGGGCAGGGCGTACGCGACACCCATTCCCGCCAGCGCGACACCGGTGGCGCGTCGTCGTCCGAGCTGCGGGCGCAGTGACCAGCCGGCGACGACGAACACCCAGGCGAGCAGGGCGAACGCGAACGCGAGATAGAGGACGCGCACGAGAGGCATCGCCCACAGCACGGGCCAGATCCCCTCAGGACCCGACAACGAGATCACGGCGAGAGCGACGACGCACCGCAGCACGAGCGCTCCGCCGACCGCGGCGATGATCGGCCACGGCGAGCGCCTCCCGAGCAGGAGGCGCACGACGATCGCGAAGAAGAGCCAGCCGATCACCGCGAGGGCGGCGCCCCACAGCCCGTCACGAGGGGTCTGCACGACGCGCGTCGCGACGAGGACGCCGGCGGGGACGACGATCATCAGCCAGCGGTCGAGCGGGAGGAGACCGAGGCTCGATTCCGCCGCCCGCCAGGGCCGGGTCGAGGCGACCCAGCTCGCGCGGGCGGCGGCGGCACCGGGTCGACGCACGAGGCGCGTGCGCGCCGCGACCATGCCGACGATGAGCCAGCCGATGCCCAGCACCAGGAGGATGCGCGCGAGCCACTCGGTCGTCGAGTCGACCTCGATCGGCGTCCGGGCGTACGGGTCGACCAGCATGGCCAGGATGCCGCCCGACACCAGGAGTCCCCCGGCGACGATCAGGGCCAGGATGCCTCGCCCCGCCGCCGTCGCCATGCACCTACGTTACACAGCGCTTGCGGGTGCTCCGATCGAGGGTCACCCGCGGTCGTGAAGGGTGACGTGGTAGCCGTCGGGATCGGCGAAGGTGAAGGTGCGACCGAAGGGTCCGTCGATCGGCGCCATGACGATGCGGTGTCCATCGGCGACGAGGGCGTCGTGGATGTCCTGGACGCCCGTGGCATGGAACCACAGGGCGACGCCGAGGCCGGGCTGCGCGATGGCATCGAGGTCGGTGCCCTCCACGAGGTCGCGCAGCGCGAAGGCGGTCGGGGTGGTGGTGAAGACCACGGCGTGCGGCGGCCCCGCGGGCGACCGCTCGAGGCCGAGGTAGCGCTCGTAGAACGCCTGCGAGGCGGCGAGGTCGCGCACCTGAAGGGAGAGGAAGTCGGGTCCGGTGACGGGCATGCGGTGCTCCTTGTGTCAGTTATCTGACATGAACTCTATGTCAGAATACTGACATGACGCAAGAGCGCATCGATCTGGACACGTCCCTCGGCTATCTCCTCAAGGAGGCGGCGAGCGCCCTTCGGGCGGCGATGGAAGATGTGCTCCGCCCCCTCGGCATGACGATCACGCACTACTCCTGCCTCGAGTTGCTGTCACAGCGCCCCGGTCTCTCGAACTCCGACCTCGCTCGAGGCGCCTTCGTCACCCGGCAGTCGATGAACGTCCTGCTGCAGTCCCTCGAGCGGGACGGCATCGTCACCCGCCCGGACGCCGCGCCCGTCGGCAAAGCCCTTCCCGCTCGGCTGACCGCGAAGGGGCGCCGCTCCCTCGAGGAGGCGAGCGCGGCCGTGCGCTCGGTCGAGCGACGAATGCTCGGCGGAATGACCGAGGCGGAACAGACGGCGGCCCTTCGCGCGCTGCGCTCGATGGTGAGGTCCCTGACGAGCTAGTGCCCCGTTGGCGGATTGTGTAACAATCCATGCATGCTTCCCGCCCTCGCGATCCTCGCCGCGGCACTGTGCTTCTCCACCACCGGGACGGCACAGGCGCTCGCCGGCGTCGACGCCTCTCCCCTCGCGGTCGGGGCGGCGCGGATCGTCGCGGGCGGCGGCATCCTGGGTCTGCTCGCCCTCGCGCGGCGTCCGCGCACGCCGGCCCCCACCGGATCGCGCCTCTCGACCGCCGCCCTCATCGCCGTCGGGGCGGTCGGCGTCCTCGCCTATCAGCCCCTGTTCTTCCTCGGGACGCGCGAGAACGGCGTCGCCATCGGCACGGTGGTCGCCCTCGGATCGGCTCCGATCGCGACGGGGATCGTGGATGCCGTGCGCTCGCGCCGCCTCCCTTCCCCGCGCTGGATGCTCGCCACGGCCATCGCTCTCACCGGCGTCGTGCTCGTGTCCGGGGTGACCGGCGGCGCGGTGGCGCTCGCGCCGGGCGGCCTGCTCGCCTCCGCCGGGGCGGGAATGTCGTACGCCCTCTATACGGTGTGCGGAAAGGCGCTGATCGAGAGGGGGTGGAACTCCACGCGCGTGATGGGGACGGTGTTCGGCGTCGCCGCCGTCGCGAGTCTGCCCGTGCTGCTGATCGCCGGGGCGTCGTGGCTGGCGACCCCGAACGGCCTCGCCCTCGCCCTCTGGCTCGGACTCGTCACGACGACGCTCGCGTACCTCCTCTTCGGGTGGGGCCTCGCGCGCCTGACGGCCGTCACCGTCTCGACGCTGACCCTCGCCGAGCCTCTCGCGGCCACCCTCCTCGGCCTCTTCGTGCTGCACGAACACCTCACGCCCGTCAGCGCGATCGGCCTCGCGCTCATCGCGGTCGGCCTCGCCGTCGTGTCGGTTCCGTCTCGTCGACGTGAGGAGGTTCCGGATGCCACGGCCCCCGCGTGACTCCCCCGTCGGCGCTGCGTCGGCAGCCCACGCACCCGGCCCCCGCGCCGCGGACCTCGTCGCGGATGCGGTGCGCGCCGGCATCCTCTCCGGCGAGCTCGCCCCCGGAACACCCCTCCGCGAGGAGGAGCTGAGCGCGACACACGGCGTCTCGCGGCACACCGCCCGCACGGCGCTGACCCGTCTCGCCGCCGAACGGCTCGTCAGCGCGGAGCCGTACCGCGGGGTGCGGGTCTCGCTGCTCGACGACGACGCGCTCGTCGCCCTGCAGCAGCTGCGCTGCGCCCTCGAGACCGAGGCGGTGCGGATCGCGCGGGATCGTGGCATCCGTCCCGCCGATGTCGACGCGGCTCTCGACGCCCTCGCCGACGCCGAGGCATCCGGCGACTGGCCCGCCACGCTCGACGCGCACGCGCGAGTGCACCTCGCGCTCGTGGACGCGGCGGGCAGCCCGCGGATCGCCGAGGAGTACCGCCGGCTCGACTCCGAGATGCACCTGCTACTGACGCACGTGCGGCCCGCTTACGCGCCCGGGGCCCTGACGGCGGAGCATCGCGCGTACGTCGAGGAGGCGTGGGCTGACCCCGAGCGGGCCGTGCGGGCGCATCTGGACCACTCGACGCGGGCGATCCTGGAGGGTCGGCGCACGTCGTCGCCACACGACGACACATCCGGTCACGATGCGCAACGCCGGTAGGGGGCGCTTCGGCCGCAGGTTAGCGTGGGGACACATCGCGGCGATCCGGGCGGTCCCGGGCCTCGGCTCATAACCGAAGGCGTGGCGGGTTCGACTCCCGCCGTCGCGTCCACTCGTCTCCCCCGGTCGCAACTCTGCCGGGCGCGGCGGCCCGAGCCCCCGGCGCCCCACCCGCTGGCCGAGTGTCCAAAACACCCGGACGCCTCGAGAAATCCTCCGGGTGTCTTGGACACTCGACGCGGGAGACCCCCAGGACGAAGGGCGGCGCGACCGAGCGCGCAGATGCGCGGCCCGCGAACGCTCGTCAGGCCTCCGCCACCACTCCCGCGTCACGCGCCGGCGTCCGGCGCTTGCGCACCTCGCGCAGCACGATCTGCTCGGGGCACACCGTCGAGAGGAAGTCGCCGACCGACAGCGCGAGGCGCTCGCCGACCAGCGAATAAAGGATGCGGTTGGCATCCCGTCGCTCCGAGATCAGGCCGGCTTGACGCAGGACGCCGAGGTGCCGCGAGATCGTCGGGCCGCTGGCGTCGAAACGCGCGGCGATCTCGCCCGCGGCCATCTCGCCGTCTTTCAGGTCCTGGAGGATCTGTCGGCGGGTCGGATGCGCCAGGGCCGCGAAGATGTCGGATGCCGCGTCACTCATGATTCCAATGTAGCACTGAAGCGAAATTGCGTGTAGCTTCCAAGCTAAATAGCAAAGGAGTCATCATGCGAGTAGCCATCACCGGGGGGACCGGCTTCGTCGGACGCCATCTGGCATCCCGTCTCGATCCCGCCGAGACCGTCGTCGTCTCGCGGCGCACGGGTGTCGACGTCCACGACGTCGACGCCCTCGCCGAGGCGTTCCGCGGCTGCGAGGCCGTCGCCCACTGCGCGGGGATCAACCGCGAGATCGGTGATCAGACGTTCCGCCGAGTCCACGTCGACGGAACGCGCGCCGTGATCGAGGCGGCACGGCGGGCGGGCGTGCAGCGCGTCGTGCTCCTGAGCTTCCTCCGGGCCCGACCCGGCACCCGGTCGGGCTATCACCAGACGAAGTGGGAGGCGGAGGAACTCGTCCGCGGCTCCGGCCTCGAGTACACCGTGCTCAAGTCGGGCATGATCTACGGCCCCGGTGACCACATGGTCGATCACGTGAGCCGCGCCGTGCGCACCTTCCCGATCTTCGCCACCGTCGGCTTCCGCGAGCGCCGCGCGCGTCCTCTGCCGGTCGCGGACGCGGTCGATGTCCTCGTCGCCGCCCTCGAGGGACGGATGCCGAACCAGACGGTCGCGCTGATGGGCGCGGAGGAGCTGGAGCTCGGCGCCGCCGTCCGCCGCATCGCGCGCATCGCCGGCGGGCACCCGCTCTACATCCCCGCTCCCGTGTGGACGATCCGCGCGCTCGCCCAGGTGACGGAGTGGCTGATGGTCACCCCCCTCGTCGCGAAAGCGCAGGCGATGATGCTGTCGGAGGGCGTCACCGAAGCAGCCCCTCCGGCCCCGGAGCCCCCGGAAAAGCTCCGACCGTCGCGCCCCTTCAGCGAGGAGAGCATCCGCGAGGCGCTCCCCGACGGCGGCTTCGGGTGGGACGATCTCCGTCTGGTTCGCCGGCTTCGCCGCTGACCCGCACACCTGCCATGCTGAAACCATGACCACCCCCGCGCCCCAGGACGTCTCGATCGGCAGCGACGGCATCCGCCTGAGCCCCTTCCTGAAGTTCGCCGGCATCCTCGACTCCGGCGGAGACGCCAAAGAGGCGATCATCGACGGCTACGTCACGGTGAACGGCGAGGTCGAGCGCCGCCGCGGCCGTCAGCTGCAGGTCGGCGACGTGGTCGGCTTCGAGGGACGCGCCTTCCGCGTGCAGGCCTGACGTCACCGACGCGAAAGGCCCGCCTCCCCACCGGGGAGACGGGCCCCTCACCACGGCATCCCGCGCTCGTGACACGGGATGCCGTCACACCTCAGTGCTCGTCGTAGTGGTCGGCGTGGGCAGCGTGGCGGTGACCGTCGTGCACGTAGTCCACGTGGTCGTCGTGCGGCACGCTCTCGTGGCCGCAGTCGTCGCCGTGCGCGTGCTCGGTCGCCGTGTGCTCGGCCTGGGCCTCGTGCTCGTCGTAGTGGTCGCCGTGCAGCGCGTGGTGGTGGGTGCCGTGCACGTAGTCGACGTGGTCGCCGTGCTCGACGGCCTCGTGGCCGCAGTCGTCGCCGTGCGCGTGCTCGTCGACGGTGTGCTCGGCGTGGGTTTCGGTGGTGCTCATTGTTCGCTCCCCTGGTGGTTCGGTTCCTGGACGTGGGCGATCGCATCGAGCACGACGTGCGCGACATGCTCGTCCGCGAGGGCGTAGCGGATCTCCTTGCCCTCGCGTTCCGAGTTCACCAGGCCCGCCTGCCGTAGGGTCCGCAGGTGCTGCGACACCAACGGCTGCGACAGCCCGGCCCGATCGGCGAGCGCGCCGACCGTGAGCGGCTCCTGACTCAGCAGCCACACGAGCGCGAGACGCGACTCGTTGCCGAGAATCTTGAACAACTCCGCGGCTTGGTCGAGTCCCGCGATCTTCTCCACATCAGCTAGACGACCACACACATAAACGGATTGCAATGTGTTCAGGTAATCAGGAACGGTTCTCGTTCCCGTTCTCACCGAGACCGTCGTCTCGGGGTCGATCCAGCTTCATCCAGCCGAACATTGCGGCATCCTGAATCTCTTCCGCCCGTCGGCGCCGGAGTACGCGACCGCCGCGCCACGCCATGAGCCCCGCCAGCGCGAGGCCGATCGCGACACCGGTCATCAGACCCCACCACTCCACGCCGCGAGTCTACGAACGACTCAGCCCTGGCGGCCCTTGTACCGCGGGTTGAGCTTGTTGATCACGAAGACCTTCCCGCGTCGGCGCACGACCTGCGCACCCGGTTGCTTCTTCAGGGACTTGATCGAGGCACGGACCTTCATAGCGTTCTCCTTGTTGATAAACGTTCTCAATAACAAGGTAAGGTGTTCCCCGTTCCCTGACAAATGAGAGGTGGATGCCATGAGCCGAACGATCGCGATCATGGGCGTCTGCGCCCCCGAACGCCGGACATACGCCGAACGCACCGCCCTGGCACTGACCCGCCCCCTGCACCTGCTCCGCCACAGCGACCTGCGGGTCGCGCACGCGCTCCCCCTCCCCCGCCCGCGCGCGGACGACGAGAACGTCGTGGTCGACCTCGGCACCGATGTCGACCTCATCCACGCGATCGCCGCGCGCGGCGGTCCCGAGGCCGAAGCGATCTGCGTGGTCGACGCGCGGCACATGATCGGCGACCTGCTCGACGACGCCCGGCTGGTGGCATCCGCGCGTGCCGGCGATCCCCGCGGAGACGTCGGAGCCCGCGCGCGACAGGGCGCGCTCGCCCTCGAGCTCGCCACGCGCATCGTCTGGGTGAACTGGGAGCAGGTGCCGACGTCCGCGCTCGCAGTCCAGATGGCGCTGGCCTCGCACCTCAATCCCCGGGCGGTGGTGCGCCTGTCGCGCGACCCCCTCAGCGATCTCGCCTCCGGCGGCACGCACCAGGGCGAGATCCTCGAGCGGGCCGGGTGGGTCCACGCCCTCAACGAGGAGCACGACCCGTACATGCGCGACAACCGGGTCATGACGCTCCGCTACGACCAGGTACGCCCGTTCCACCCCGGTCGGCTCTCTGCCGCCCTCGATCGGCTCGACGGCGGCGCAGCCGGACGCCTCGTCCGGTCGGCCGGATTCTGCCGCCTCGCCACGCGCCTCGGCATCCTGGCGCGGTGGGAGCACGTCGGCTCGTCGATGTGGCTCGAACCGATCGGCGCCGACGACGGGCGCATGGGCCTCGGCCAGGAGATCGCTTTCACCGGACTCGACCTCTCGGCCCCGCGCCTCGCGCACATCCTCGACGGCGCGGCCCTGACCGACGCCGAGTTCGCCGCCGGCCCGTCGTCGTGGGCGTCCTTCGACGACCCGCTCCCCGCTTGGCCCGCGGTGCCGTCGTCGATCCCGGATGCCACCGACTGACGGCATCCGTCCGGTCCACGCCGAGGCGGCGCGAGGCCCCCGCAGCAGCCGCTGCCCGGAGCCCGGCCCCTGGCACCTCGCGCCGCCGAGCGCAAGGCGGTCGACCGCGACGCGTCGAGGGCGGAACGTGGATGCATGAGCACTCCTGACATCCCCTCCCGCCACGCCGACGACGCCCGCGCCGACTCGGCCGCCCCCACCGATGCCGTGACCGACGAAGTGCGCGAAGACGCCGCCGAGGCGGAAGAGCACGTCGACCTCGCGGACGACACCGGTGACGCGCTCGACCAGGGTTTCCCCGCGGCCGAGGGTCACGCCTGACGGCGGGCGCCCGACGACGGAGCGCCCCGCCGCGCCGTCACGCGATACGCGTCCCCGGCGGCAGGCGCTTCGCCGGGGTGCGCGTGCGCGCGATGCCCCACGTCAGCAGCCCCGCCGCGATGATCAGCTGCACGAGCAGCCCGACGAACCAGCTCGGGACCGTGCCGTCGAGCTGGTCTTCCGGTGTCTCGTTCGACCATGACGCGTCCGGCGCCGCGCACCCGTCGAACCGCGTCTCCGTTTCCGGCGCCTTCTGCGCGAGGCGGACGCTATAGGAGATCTGCGAGAACAGGTCTCGCGGGTACCCGTCGACGTAGGTCGGGGGCGTGGCATCCGCCAGGATCACGAACGGATTGGCGGCGAGCACCCACCACACACGGTCGAAACGCGGCACCTCCGAGGTGTACCGGTTTTCGACGCACGGGAGTTCTTCGTAGGACGGGCAGCCGGTGTCCCGGGGCCAGAGTCCGGGATCGCACCCCTCCGGTGCGGCGCTCCAGTCGAAGTCGCGCGTGATCGACACCTGCTCGCTCCGTACTGCGAGACCGCCGAGCCCGAAGGCGATCAGGGTCCCGATCGTCAGGGCCGCGATGACAAGGTACGTGCTCGCAACCGAGAAGATCGGCCGCGCGACGACGGCGCTGAAGCCCACACCGATAGCCGCGACGACCCCGACCTCCAGAACCAGGATGCCGAGAGAGGCGAGGATCACGCCCGGGTTCAGCCCGCCGGCCGCGGTGGCGACCACCAGGAACGGCGCCGCCACGACGAGGAACGCGAGGCCGGAGATCCACGCGGCGAGGAACTTGCCGATCACGATCTCGGCCGTCGTGACGAGGGTCACCTGGACGGGCGCGAGGGTCGCGGCATCCCGATCCCCGTTCAGAGCGCTGCCGCTGAGGGTCGGAGACACCAGCAGCACCAGCAGCATGACCAGCATGATCACGAGCGAGAAGAACCACTCGTTGCCCCCGCTGGCGAGTGCGAAGGACGCGAACGACAGAGCGAGGACGGCCATCAGGATGACGAAGAACACCCCGAGCAGCACGTACCACCCCACGGAGCGCACGCGCTGACGGAGTTCGATGCCGATCACTGTGCCGAGACGGTGGAGGTTCATGCGGGGCTCCCCTCGCCGCCGGGACCGACCCTCAGATCGAGGAAGGCGTGTTCGAGGTCTCCCACCGCGGGGGCGAACTCGACGACCGGAACGCCCGCGCCGACCAGCGCGCGGAGCCCCGCGACGGCGCCCGCCTCATCGGCGAACGGCACGAGCAGGTCGCGGCGATCAACCCCGATCTCGTCGGGGGCGCGGCCGAGCGCCGCTGCGACGTCCGCGCGACCCGCCTCCGCCCCGCGGGACAGATCGGCGAGCAGCCGCACCCGCCACGACCGCGTGCGCGTCGCCGCCGCGGCGACGCGGTCGGCCCCGACCGTGCGCCCCTCCATCATGAACACCGCGTCGTCGACGACCTCTTCGAGCTCGGACAGCACGTGGCTGGAGATGAGGATCGTGCGGCCTTCGGTGGCGAGGCGTCGCAGCAGAACCCGCAACGCGATGCGCGCCTGCGGATCGAGGCCCGAGGCCGGTTCGTCGAGCAGCAGCACGCGCGGGTCGTGCACGAGGGCCCGCGCGAGGGCGAGGCGCTGCTTCTGTCCGCGCGACAGCACGCGCGCCGCGGACCGCGCCAGAGGGGTCAGGTCGACGAGCTCGAGCAGTTCGTCGGCGCGCGTGCGCGCGGCCTCCCGGGGAAGGTCGTACAGCTGAGCCGTCGCGACGAGGACCTCGCGCGCGGTGAGGCTCGGCCACGCGCCCAGGGAGTCCGGCATCCACCCCAGAAGTCGGCGCGCACCCGCGGGGTCGGCGATCGGATCGACACCGCCGATCCGCATCTGCCCGGCGTCGGGCTGCAGCAGTGACGCGAGCATGAGCATCAGCGTCGTCTTGCCCGAGCCGTTCGGGCCGACGAGCCCCGTGACCCGCCCCGGCGCGGCCGTGAACGTCACGTCCGTGACCGCCTGAACGGCCCCGAACGAGCGCCGCACCCCCGCTGCGTCGATCCCCACATCCATGGCCCCACCCTAGAGGGGCCCTCCGACATCGCCTCGGGATCGCGGTTCCCCACGCCGCGAGCGCCCGAGAGTCTGGCTGGAGAAAAGGAGATTCAGGATGCCGCGAGCGCGCGGCCGAGGGCATCGCCCGACGTCCACGCGGTGCGCACCGCGGAGCTCTCCCCCCACGCGTCCCCGCAGGCGGACAGGCCGGGCGAGCGGAAGAACGGCCGGCCCGTCGTCGCGGCCGGACGCGCGAACGTCCACCGGTGCGCGAGAGCGGAGGCGGGTTCCGCGTCGATCCGCAGGAGCCGACGCGTGGCGGCCACCACCGGAGCGATCGCCTCGTCGGGGGCATCGAGGTGCTGCCGCGCGCGGTCGGCCGTCGTGTGCACGACGAGCACCGGCGCCCCGTCGCCGCGCCGGTCGCCGTCGTCGGCGAGGAACGACACGTCGGCGTCGCCGTCCGCGAAGGCGCCGTGCAGGTCGGCCGGCCACCGCCGCTCGTCCCACCGCAGCACGACGGCGATCACCGGTTCCCAGGCTGCCCCTTCCCCGAAGGGGACATCGGCGAGGCGGGCCGCCTGCGGCTCCGGCATCGCCAGCACCACCTCGCCCGCGGGCTCGCCGTCCACGACGGACGGCTCGACCCGCGTCACGGTCCGCTCGGACACGACGTCGAGTCCGTCGGCGAGATCGAGGGCGAGCGAGCGCGACCCGAGCGGCGCGGCCCACCTCATCGGCCCGGGCTTCGTCGACGGGTTCCCGTCCGCATCGACGACGACGAAGGTGTCGGTCCAGGGTCGAGCGAGGTCCCGCTCCTCCCAGTCGGCGACCACATGCCCGAACCGTTCCGCCTCGCCGACGACGAAGTACGACGCTCCCAGGTCGACCGGACGCCCCTCGATCGTTCGGCTCGACAGACGCCCGCCCACCCGGCGCCCGCGATCCAGAACGCGCACCGTCTTCCCGGCATCCTGAATCGCCCGCGCGCACGCGAGCCCGGAGATTCCCCCGCCGACGACCGTCACGTCCACTGTCATCCCGTCATCCTCGCGCGGCGGGCACGACACCGGGCCGGGGTTGCGGTCCGTCGCTCAGCCCGCGAAGACCTCGACACCGAGGTCGGGATGATCGACGAAGACCCCGTCGAGCCGCGCTTCGCGGAGCACCGCCCACTCGGCGCGGAAATCACCGAACACGGCACGGCCCCCGTGTCGGCGATACCCCGGGAGGAGGAAGGTATTCTCCGGGCGGCATGTCCACGTGAAGACGCGCAGACCGCGTGCCTGCGCCTCCGCGACGAAGCGGGCGGGGCCACGCGCCCGCCCCAGACGCCCGGGGTTCAGAATGAGCCTCTTGTCGGGGCTGATGCCGTCGACCTCGCGGGCGAGGGCATCCAGACCGGCGGGCGTGAGCATCGACGCGTAGGTCGCGGCATCCGTCCCGTCGCGCTCCCGCAGGTCCCACGGCACGCCGTCCGACTCGATGAGTTGGACGAGGGGAGCCCGGATGCCGAGATCCCGCAGTCGTGCCAGCACCAGAGGCTCGAACGACTCGATGACCAGCGCGGGGTCGTCGAGCCAGTCGGCCGCGCGGAGCTCGTCCCGCACGAGCGCGGCCATATCGAAGCCCTGGGCGGCGAAGGTCGCCGCGTGCTTGATCTCCAGGACGACCCCGACGCCCCCGGCCCGGGCGAGGTCGAGGACATCGCGGAGACGCAGGACCTGCTCGGTGTCGTCGAACGCGGCGCTCCGCGGGCGGAGGGCCGGAATGCGTTCGCGGCAGCGGAGGGTGCGGAGCTCGTCCCCGGTGAAGTCCTCGACGAACCACCCGGTCAGCCGCTCGCCGTCCACGACCTTCGAGGTGCGGCGCGCGGCGAATTCGGGGCGCGTCGAGACATCCGTGGTCGCGCCGATCTCGTTCTCATGACGGACGACCAGGACGCCGTCCTTCGCGGGCACGACGTCGGGTTCGACGGCATCCACTCCCGAGGCGATCGCGAGTGCATAGGAACTCGCCGAGTGCTCGGGACGGTATCCGGGAGCCCCTCGGTGACCGATGATGAGCGGGCGGTTGAGTGGCACCCGCCCACGGTAGCGACGACGGGTGAACGACTCTCTCGCTCATAGCAGAATCTCAGTCATCACAAGGACTCTCGCACCCTGCTCGGCTAGTGTTGTCTGACAGCACGGTGCTGTGATGACCATCATTTGGAGTGTGAGTCCCCGTGGCCCTCAACAACCCGGCATTCAATACCCCGGCGTTCCAGGACCCTCGTGCCGGCGCCCAGACCCGTTACAGCCCTCCCGCGGCCCCCGCCGCCGGCGCTGCGGCCGCTGCTGAGGCGGCCAACCTCGAGGGCATGTACACCGCCCCCGCGGCGGGTGCCGTCGAAACCGATCGCATGACGATCGAAGACACCGTTTTCAAGACGCTCGCTCTGTTCGGCGTGCTCGTCGTCGGCGCCGTCGTCGGCTGGATCTGGTCGATGGCCGGCGTCAGCGTCGCGAACCCCAGCCCCAGCGCCGCCCCGATGATCGTCGGTGGCCTCGTCGGCTTCGTGCTCGCGATGGTCGCGATCTTCAAGAAGAAGCCCTCCGTCCCCGTCTTCCTCGCCTACGCGGCGTTCGAGGGGCTGTTCGTCGGCGGTATCTCGGCGTTCTTCGAGTTCATCTACCCCGGCATCGTCATCCAGGCAACGCTCGCGACCCTCTCGGTCGTCGGCGTGACCCTCGCCCTGTTCGCCAGCGGCAAGGTGCGCGCCTCGGCCCGCGCGACGAAGATCTTCCTGATCGCCATGGTCGGCTACATGGTCTTCGGCCTCCTCAACATCGTCCTGATGCTGTTCAACGCCCCGATCGCCGGTGGCGCGTTCGGCATGTACAGCACCATCAAGATCCTCGGCATCCCGCTCGGCGTGATCATCGGTGTCGTGGTGGTCATCATGGCCGCGTACTCGCTCGTGCTCGACTTCGATCAGATCCAGCGCGGCGTGCGCAACGGCGCGGCTCGTGTCTACGGCTGGGTCGGCGCCTTCGGCATCATGGTCACCGTCGTGTGGCTGTACGTCGAGATCCTGCGCCTGATCGCGATCCTGCGCGGCAACAACTAACCACCCTCGTTCGAAGGGCCGTCCCGCTTCGGGGCGGCCCTTCGTCGTTCCCCTGCGCGGCCCGCGGCGCCCGCTCCCCCGGTTGAGTGTCCAGAACACCCGGAGACTTCGAGAATTCGTCCGGGTGTTTTGGACGCTCAACCCCCAACGGGCGACCCGCGCGGCACCCCGCAACCGGGCCAGAACCCGGCCCTGGCCCCGGGACGCAAGGGGCAGTGCTCGCGCGCGACGCCGGGCTAGCCTCGCGCCATGAGCCCCGCGAAGACTCCCCCTGAGATCCTCGACATCGACGGCCACGAGGTGCGCGTCACCAGCCCCGACCGGGTCGTGTTCGCCGAGCCCGGCCTCACGAAGCTCGACCTCGTGCGGTACTACCTCGCCGTCGCCGAGGGAGCCCTGCGCGGCGCCGGCGGGCGCCCCATGGTGCTCAAGCGCTTCTCGAAAGGCCTCGACCAGGAGCCGTTCTTCCAGAAACGCGTCCCCGAGAACCATCCCGCCTTCATCGACACCGCAACCCTGCATTACGCCTCCGGCACCTCCGCCGAAGAGACGGTGATCCGGGATGCCGCGGGCCTGGCGTGGGTCGTCAACCTCGGCTGCCTCGACCTCAACCCGCACCCCGTCCGCGCGGAGGACCTCGACCACCCCGACGAGCTGCGCGTCGACCTCGACCCCATGCCCGGTGTCGACTGGGCGCAGATCGTCGACGTCGCCTTCATCGCGAGGGACGTGCTCGAGGACCACGGGCTCGTCGGGTGGCCGAAGACCTCCGGCTCCCGCGGCCTCCACATCCTCGTGCGCATCCGCCCCGAGTGGGACTACGCCGACGTGCGCCTCGCCGCCGAGACCCTCGCCCGCGAGGTGGAGAACCGCGCGCCCGGGCTCGCCACCGCCCGCTGGTGGAAAGAGGAGCAGGGCGAGAGCGTGTTCGTCGACTTCAACCAGAACGCCAAGGACCGCACGGTCGCCTCGGCGTACTCGATCCGCGCGCTCCCCGGTGCCCGCGTCTCGACGCCGCTCACGTGGGACGAGGTCCGCGACCGCCGCCCCGAGGAGTTCACCGTCCTGGCGGTCCCCGAACGCTTCCGCGCCATCGGCGACCCGCACGCCGGCATCGACGACGCCGCGGGCTCCCTCGACGCCCTCCTGGCTCTCGCGAAGGAGCTCGGCCCGGCGGAGAAGCCCCCGCGCGGATCCGACGGCTCGGGCCGCCGCGCCTCCACCATGCCGCTCATCGAGGTCGCGCGCACCAAGACGAAGCCGGAGGCGCTCGACGCCCTCGAGACCTGGAAGAAGCGGCATCCGGACGCGACAGCCGCGCTGCACCCCGCCGACGTCATGGTCGACGGCATGCGCGGGTCGAGCTCGCTCTGGTACCGCGTCCGCGTGAACCTGCAGCACGTCCCGGATGCCGAGCGCCCCGCGCAGGAGGAGTTGATCGCCGACTACGACCCCTGGGCGGGTCGCTCCGCGTCCTGATCCGAGGTCAAGGAGGCCACGATGTGACGCATTCCGTAGGCGAAGGCGTCGTCGAGGTCACCCCCGAGACGGAAGGCGCCCGTCAACTCCATCGTGATGAACCCCACCGCCCACGAGGTGAGCAGCCGCGCCGCGTCGAGCGCGCGCTCGGGGCCGACGACGGCCGAGGTCGCGCGGAGCACGGGCTCGCTCGTCGCCGCAAGACGCTCGGGGTCGATCGACGACGCGAACAGCAGGCGGAACGCTTCCGGCCGCTCCTGACCGAAGCGGCGGAAGACGGTGAGGAGTTCGCCGAGGTCGCCCCCGGCATCCGTCAGTCGACGAGTCAGCTCGTCCGCGGTGGCGATCCCGACGAGACCGAGAAGCGCCTCCCGGTCGCGTACGCGCTTGTACAGCGAGGGCGCCTTGACCCCGACGGCCGCCGCAACCGCCTGCATCGTGACGGCGGCCGGACCACCGCTCTCGAGCAGACGAGCCGCCTGCGCGACGATCTCCGCGAGCGACGTTCGTTCTGGTGTCGGCATCGGGCCTCCTCATGGCTACACAGATAAGCTATCATGGCTATTACTCGTAGCCATGCCGCGAAAGGCCACCCCATGCGACTCGCCCCCTCCCTCCACCGCCTCGGCAACGACATCGTCGCCTCCTACCTGATCGCCACCCCCGCCGGCATCACGCTCGTCGACGCCGGCCTCCCCGGCATGTATGCCGATCTCAGACGAGAACTGGATGCCATCGGCCGCCCGCTCGACGACATCCGCGGGGTGATCCTGACCCACGGCGACAGCGACCACGTGGGCTTCGCCGAGCGCCTCCGCCGGGACCACGGCATCCCGGTCTTCATCCACGCCGCTGACGCGGATCGCGCTCAGGGCGGCGACAAACCGAAGAACCCCGTCGGCCCGATGCGGATCGGGCCGCTGGTGAGCTTCGCCGCGTTCGGCATCCGCAAGGGCATGCGTCCGCAGTGGCTGACCGAGGTCGTGAGTATCGACGGCGACACGACGCTCGACCTCCCGGGCGCGCCCCGGGTGATCTCGATGCCCGGGCACTCACCGGGCAGCGTGGCCGTCTTCTCTCCCGAGGTCCGCGCCGTCTTCGTCGGAGACGCCCTGACGACCCGTCACGTGCTCACCGGCCGGACCGGCCCCGGGCCCGCCCCCTTCACCGACGACCCGGCCGAAGCCCTGAGGTCTCTGGCGCGCATCGCCGATCTGGATGCCGACTGGGTCCTCCCCGGCCACGGGCCGGCGTTCCGCGACTCTCCGGCCGCAGCCGTGCGCGCGGTCCGCGAGGCCGCGGGCGCCTGAGCTCAGCGGCGACGGGGACGCGACAGGGCTTCGGCGCACGCCGCCACCAACGTCCTCATCGCTCGCGCGGGACTCAGGGTCGCCGCCGCGTCCACGGCCTCCGTCGACAGGCGCTCCCGCATCTCGGCATCCGTCAGCACCCGGACGAGGGCGGCGACGAGCGCGTCCTCGTCACCGTCCGGGACCAGGATGCCGCCACCGGCGGCCAGCATGTCGCGCGGTCCGTAGCGGATGTCGTAGGCCACCACGGGGGTGCCGTGCGCGAGGGCTTCGGCGAGGGCGAGCCCCTGTCCCTCGAACGCCGAGGTCGTCAGGTACACCGCGGCGTGATCGAGCACGGCCCCGGGATCGTTCGTGAGACCCGGGAGGGAGACGGCATCCGTCAGTCCGAGCTCGGCGATCAGCGTCTCGAGGTCGCCCCTCTGGGCGCCGGCTCCCCAGAGTTCGAGTCGCGCCGCGGGGACCTCGGCGACGACCCGGGCGAAGGCGCGGATGGCCGCGGGGAGACGCTTGCCGGGGGCCAGGCGCCCGAGCACCACGACGCGGCCGGGGTCGCGGTCCGCCGCAGCGACGACCGCATCCGGCGCGCGAACGGCGTGCGGAGCGACGAGGTCGTTCGCGGCGGTCCCGAAGCGCTCCCGGACGTCATCGCGCTGCTGCACCGTGGGCCACAGCACCGCGTCGAAGCGCGGGGAGATGTCGAACCAGCGCCGCCAGAGGGGGTTGAGGGCGGAGTCTGCGCGATAGGGAGCTTCGAGGTGGATCGTGTGGACCGTGTGCAGGATGCGCACGCCATCATCGCCCCACCCGACGATCAGCTCGCCGAGCTGCCGCGACTCGCAGATGACGACGAGGGGCCGGGGGTTCTCCGCGCGCAGCTGCGCGCCGACGTGTGTGAGCCACGCGCGGTAGAGCGCCCCGAATCCGGCGATGACCCCGACGGGCTCGCCCGCGGCATCCCGGATCACGATCGGCGCGGCCGTCAGGTGCCAGTCCGGGTCGATGACGTTCGGCAGCGACACCGCGCCACCGGCGACGTCGCGGTACTCCAGCGCGGGATCGGCGTAGCCCGGCGCGGCCGCCGCCCGCAGCCACTCCGCGGCCCCGCCGTCGGCATCCACCGCGTCGTCGAAGAGATTGCGGAAGACCTCGGATGCCGCGACCGCCCCGCGCTCGACGAAGGTCGCGCGGTGCTGGGCGTGCGCGTCGGGGCTCCCCGGATCGACGGTCAGAAGAAGCGGTTGCGCCCCCGCCTCGGTCATCTGCCGCGCACGCGCGAGGGTCGAGATCGTGTAGCCCCCGTCGAGGTCGGGGATGAGCCTGCTCGACAGAATCAGGTACCAGGCGTCGGGGAAGTCGATCACGCCCCCATCCTCCCCCGGCTTCCCGGCACCCGCGTACCCGGGTTCGGGGCGTGTCCCTCCCTTCGGGGCGCGCCCATCCCCGCCCCGACCGCCGATCCGCGCCCCCAGGCGGGCGCCCCGACCAACGCGCGCAGCAAAAACGCCGCCGCCCCGAGGACGACGGCGTCTTGCCGTGTGAGTGGCCGAAGGCTCACTCCCACTCGATGGTCCCCGGGGGCTTCGACGTCACGTCGAGCACGACGCGGTTGACGTCCTTCACCTCGTTGGTGATGCGGTTGGAGATCTTCGACAGCACGTCGTACGGCAGGCGCGTCCAATCGGCCGTCATCGCGTCTTCGGAGGAGACGGGACGCAGCACGATCGGGTGGCCGTAGGTCCGGCCGTCGCCCTGCACGCCCACCGAGCGCACGTCGGCGAGCAGCACGACGGGGCACTGCCAGATCTCGTCGTCGAGGCCCGCCTTGGTCAGCTCGGCGCGGGCGATGGCGTCGGCCGCACGCAGGATCTCGAGACGGTCAGCGGTGACCTCACCCACGATGCGGATGCCAAGACCGGGCCCCGGAAAGGGCTGGCGGCCGACGATCGCCTCGGGCAGCCCCAGCTCGCGACCGATCGCGCGCACCTCGTCTTTGAAGAGGGTGCGCAGCGGCTCGACGAGCTCGAACTGCAGGTCTTCGGGCAGGCCGCCGACGTTGTGGTGGCTCTTGATGTTCGCAGTGCCGGTACCGCCACCCGACTCGACGACGTCGGGGTAGAGCGTGCCCTGCACGAGGAAGCGCACCTGCTCGCCCTCGGCCTTGGCCTCGGCGACGAGGTCGGCCTGCACCTTCTCGAACGCGCGGATGAACTCGCGACCGATGATCTTGCGCTTCTGCTCGGGGTCGCTGACCCCGGCGAGGGCGTTCAGGAACGTCTCGCGCGCGTCGACCGTGATGAGCTTCACGCCGGTCGAGGCGACGTAGTCGTTCTCGACCTGCTCGCGCTCGCCCTGACGGAGCAGACCGTGGTCGACGAAGACGGCGATCAGCTGGTCGCCGACGGCCTCGTGCACGAGGGCGGTCGACACCGCGGAGTCGACCCCGCCGGACAGCGCCGAGATGACGCGCGAGGTGCCGACCTGCTGGCGGATGCGCTCGACCTGCTCGGCGATGACGTTGCCGCTGTTCCAGTCGGCGGGAAGACCCGCGGCCTTGTGGAGGAAGTTCTCGAGCACGTGCTGGCCGTGGTCGGAGTGCTTGACCTCGGGATGCCACTGCACGCCGTACATGCGGCGCGCGTCGCTCGCGAATGCGGCGACCGGCGTGTGCGCGGTCCGCGCGAGCACCTCGAAGCCCTCCGGGGCACGCGACACCTGATCGCCGTGGCTCATCCAGACGTTCTGCTCGACCGGCTGCCCCTCGAGCAGGGTGCCCTCGGTCACGATCGTGGCATCCGTCGCGCCGTACTCACGGAGTCCCGTGTTCGCGACCTCGCCACCGAGAGCCTTGGCCATCACCTGGAAGCCGTAGCAGATGCCGAGCGTCGGCACGTCGAGGTCGAAGACGCCGGCGTCGAGGCTGGGGGCACCCTCCTCGTACACCGACGACGGCCCACCCGAAAGGATGATGCCCACGGGGTTCTTGGCCGCGATCTCGTCCGCCGAGGCGGTGTGCGGCACGATCTCGCTGTACACGCCCGCTTCGCGGACGCGGCGGGCGATCAGCTGCGCGTACTGGGCGCCGAAATCGACGACGAGGACGGGGCGCTGGGACGTTTCGGTCTGTTCGGTCACCGGTTGCCTTCCGGGGCGGGAACGGGAGCGGATGCCTGGGCGGCTTCGCGCTCGGCGAGATAGGCGCGCACGCCGCGGGCGGTGCGCACCTCGAGGATGAAGGAGAGGAACGGGACGACGCCGCCGAGAGCGAGGAACACGAAGCGGCGGAACGGCCAGCGCATCAGGCTCCAGACGCGGAAGCACGAGATGAGGTACACGACGTAGAACCAGCCGTGGACGACCAGGATCGCCAGCGAGACGTTGACGCCGTCACCGGTCGAGATCATCTCGCAGCCGTCGCCACCGGGGATGAAGAGCGAGAACCACTGGCATCCGGGGCCGGCGATGGCATCCGCGAACCACAGGAACCCGCCGGATCCGCCCAGGAACAGCTCCACGTGGATGGGCGTGTACTTCAGGATCATCTCGGCGACCAGCAGCAGGAGGCCGATACCGGTGATGATCGAGCAGATCTGGTAGAACTTCAGGGCTCCGCGGATCGCCGGGAAGGAGGCGAGTTTCGGGGGACGCGGCATGCGCCAAGTCTAGTCGCGAGGAACCGGCGGCCCCGCCGCCTGCGCCTCTTCCTGGGCGTCTTCGAGGTCTTCGACCTCCTTCTCCCACGCGTCGCGTGCGAGTCGGTACCAGAGGTACAGCGCGAAGCCCGCGAAGATCGCCCATTCGGCCGCGTAGAAGATGTTGAGCCAGTTCACGCGAGAGCGTTCGTCCGGGGCCGGGGACGCGATCGGATCCAGCGGCCCGATCGCCGTCTGCGAGGCCACGTACTGCCGGTACACCGCGACGCCGTCGACGTCGTGCCAGCGTCCGAGCAGCATCGCCGGCGACATGCGCGTCAGGGTCTGCGGGTCGGCCCCGGCATCCGGGCGCGAGGGTCCCTCGTCGGAGATCAGCCGGCCGGTGACGTCGACCTGCGCGGTGGGGTCGGCCTCGGCCGCCGCGCGCATCTCGTCGGCGGCCGCGTCGGCTCGATCGAGCGTCGCCGCCCAGCCGAGGGCGACGGCGATCGAGGCCGGCTTTCCCGCCTCGTCGATGCGCAGCTGCCCCGTCACCCAGTAGCCTTCGACGTCGTCGTTGTAGCGGGACGAGACGACGATGAAGTCGGACGGGATCCAGCGCCCGCTCGTCTCGACGCGCTGGCCGACCAGCGGTTCCGCGAGGTACGCACCGGGTTGGACCACCTCGTCGAGGGGACGGACCACCTCGGTCATCCCGGGCTCCGACGGAGCGGTGTCGACGGCGCGACCGAGCTGCCACTGCCCGAGCCACGCGAGGACTCCCGCGACCACGAGGGAGAACGCCAGCAGCGCGAGCCACCGCGGGCGCAGCATGACCTCGCGCAGCGTCGGCGGGAAGACCTCGGGGATCTCCGGGGCGATGGCGGGCGACGAGGTCACGCGGTCTCCGGCATCAGTGTCCGTACGGGGCCACGACGACCTCGACGCGCTGGAACTCCTTGAGGTCGGAATAGCCGGTCGTGGCCATCGACTTCTTCAGGGCGCCGATCAGGTTGGCGGTTCCGTCCGCGACGGGCGCCGGACCGTAGAGCACCTGCTCGAGCGGGCCGACCCGGTCGACGGCGACGCGACGACCGCGGGGCAGCTTGGCGTGGTGGGCCTCCGGCCCCCAGTGGAAGCCGCGGCCGGGAGCATCGGTCGCCCGGGCGAGGGCGACGCCGAGCATGACGGCATCCGCGCCCATGGCGAGGGCCTTCACGATGTCGCCCGACGTGCCGACGCCGCCATCGGCGATGACGTGCACGTAGCGTCCGCCGGACTCGTCGAGGTAGTCGCGGCGCGCACCGGCGACATCGGCGACGGCGGTGGCCATCGGGGCATGCAGGCCCAGGGTCGCGCGCGTGGTCGACGCGGCTCCCCCGCCGAAGCCGACGAGCACGCCGGCGGCCCCCGTGCGCATGAGGTGCAGGGCGGCGGTGTAGGTCGCGGCCCCGCCGACGATGACGGGAACGTCGAGGTCGTAGATGAACTTCTTGAGGTTGAGCGGCTCCGCGACCTTCGACACGTGCTCGGCCGACACGGTGGTGCCGCGGATGACGAACAGGTCGACGCCGGCGGCGACGACGGTCTCGTACAGGTCCTGCGTGCGCTGCGGCGTGAGGGCTCCGGCCACGGTCACACCGGCGGCGCGGACCTCGGCGAGACGGTCGCGCACGAGTTCGGGCTTGATCGGCTCGGAGTAGAGCTGCTGCATACGACGGGTGGCATCGGCATCCGGCAGAGTGGCGATCTCGGCCAGGAGGGGCTCGGGGTCGTCGTACCGCGTCCAGAGGCCCTCGAGGTCGAGCACGCCCAGGCCGCCGAGGCGACCGAGCTCGATCGCGGTGCGGGGGCTGACGACGGAGTCCATCGGCGCGCCGAGCACCGGGATCTCGAACGAGAAGGCGTCGATGCTCCAGGTCGTCGACACGTCCTCGGGGTTGCGCGTGCGCCGAGACGGCACGACCGCGATGTCGTCGAAGGTGTACGCGCGGCGGGCGCGCTTGGCGCGGCCGAGGTCGATCTCCATGGTCACCCGCCCAGCCTACCCGCGACCTTCGACACCGCCGTCGGTCGGGGAGGAGGTCGCGGGCGCGACGGGGGCGTCGGCGCCGCGCAGCCGACGCGTCAGAGGACCATCCAGGGCGAAGAGGAGGAAGGCGAGCGAGCCGACCCACGGGCTGAGCGCCACGGCTCCGGCGCTGATCACGACCGCGCTGAGACCGGCCCGCCCCAACCGCCGGGCATCGTCAGGGGTCAGGTCGACGGTCGCGCCCGATCGCACGGCCCAGACCCACTGGAGCCAGCCCACCACGATCGCGAGGAAGAAGTTGATGGGCAGCAGGATCCGTCCGAGCAGAAGGTCGTCGTACGACGTGTTCAGCGAGGAGGTGAACGGCACCAGCACGACCAGGAGCAGGCGGGCGTTGTTCAGCCACATCCCGGTGTCGTCGATGCGGACGATCCATTCGAACTGCCGTACGTGCGTCATCCACATCACGCAGAGGATGAGGAAGCTGATGACGAACGAGAACACCGGATGCGCCAGCGCGAGGAGGCCCTCGGCGAGGTCGTCGTTCGTGCGCACCGTTCCCAGCGACTGGTCGGTGAGCCCCAGGACGAGGAGCGTGGCCGCGATCGCGAACACCCCGTCGGTGAACGCCTCGGTGCGCCGCGCCGAGACGGATGCCTCGGGGTGACTCCTGCGCCGGATCATGCGCACAGCGTAGCCGCGTCGACGACCGGCGCACCCGTCAGCGCGCTCGCACCACGCGCTTCTCATCCCAGACCGGCTCGGAGGACTCGTACACCCGACCGTCCGCCCCGAAGACGAGGAACCGATCGAAGGAGCGGGCGAACCAGCGGTCGTGCGTCACGGCGAGCACGGTCCCCTCGAACCGCGCGAGGGCCTCTTCGAGGGCTTCGGCGGACGCGAGGTCGAGGTTGTCCGTCGGTTCGTCGAGGAGCAGCAGCGTCGTCCCCGACAGCTCGAGGAGGAGCACCTGGAACCGCGCCTGCTGCCCGCCGCTCAGCGTGTCGAACGGCTGCTCCGCCTGCGCGACGAGGCCGTAGCGGTCGAGCGCCGAGCTCGCGGCATCCCGTGGCATCCCCCGTCTGTTGTCGTCGCCGCGATGGAGCAGGTCGAGAAGCGTGCGTCCGACGAACTCCGGATGCCGATGGGTCTGGGCGAACCACCCCGGCACGACGCGCGCGCCGAGGATCGCGCGTCCGGTGTGCGGGACGCGGTCGAGTCCGGCGCCGACGGTGGTCACATGCCCCAGGAGCGCGTCCGGGTCGGAGCCGCCCCCGGCCAGCAGCCGCAGGAAATGCGACTTCCCCGAGCCGTTGGAGCCGAGGACCGCCACGCGGTCGCCGAACCACACCTCCAGGTCGAACGGCCTCATCAGCCCGGTCAGCTCCAGCCGCTCGGCGACCACGGCACGCTTGCCCGTCCGCGCACCCTGAAGACGCAGCTGCAGGTCTTGCTCGGGCGGCCGCTCCTGCGGCGGACCGGCGGTCTCGAACTTCGTGAGCCGCGTGACCGCGGCTTGATAACGGGAGGCGAAACCGTCGTTGGCGGCGGCGGCGACCTTCATACGCGCGACGAGCGCCCGCAGCTTCGCGTGTTCCTCGTCCCATCGGCGGCGCAACTCGTCGAGCCGGGCCATCCGGTCCTCGCGCGCCGCGGCGTACGTGGCGAAGCACCCTCCGTGCACCCACGCCGTGCTCCCCGCGCCACCCGTCTCGAGGGTGACGATGCGGTCGGCCGCGCGCGCGAGGAGTTCCCGATCGTGCGAGACGAGGAGGACGGTCTTCGACGTGGCCCGCAACTGATCCTCGAGCCAACGCTTGCCGGGAACGTCGAGGTAGTTGTCGGGCTCGTCGAGCAGCAGGACGTCGTCGGGACCGCGCAGAAGGGACTCGAGGGCCAGCCTCTTCTGCTCCCCGCCCGACAGCGTGGCGAGCTCCCGGAATCGCGCACGCTCGTACGGGACGCCGAGCGCCGCGATCGTGCACGTGTCCCAGACCGTCTCGTGATCGTACCCGCCCGCGTCGGCGTAGTCGGCGAGCGCCGCCGCGTACCGCATCTGAGTGTCCAGATCGTCCTCTTCGATGAGGGCGTTCTCGGATGCCTCGAGCTCGAGCGCCGCGCGGCGGATACGCGTGGGCGACACCGAGACGAGGAGGTCGTGCACGGTTTCGTCCGCTTTTCCGTGGCCGATGAACTGGTCCATCACCCCGAGAGAGCCGCCGATCGCGATCGCCCCGCCGTGAGCCTTCTCCTCGCCGCGCACGATGCGAAGCAGTGTGGACTTTCCCGCCCCGTTCGGGCCGACGAGCGCCGTCGTCACGCCCTCCCCCACGCGGAACGTCACCTCGTCGAGGAGAGGTCGCCCGTCGGGCAGGGTGAAGGAGACGGCGGTGAGGTCGAGGTAGCCCATGGGGAGATTCCGGTCGACCGCTCGTGGCGGTGGCGTCGACCTCCGGACGCGCGGGGCGCTCGCTGGTCGGCCCGCCGGGAAGCGAGCCGACCAGCTTGGCGGACCGGTCTCCGCCCCGCCAAGACGCACGAGGAAGGGCCGGGCAGCCACCCGCCCGGCCCTTCGCGACGCGCTTAGTCGTTGTCGTCGGCGCCTCGACGACGATCCGGAACGGGCCAGCCGCGGCAGTGATCGCGCATCGACTCGACCAGGCACGCGGCGACCACGCCGAGCATGCCCACGCCGAGAAGCACCAGACCCGCGGGCCAGGTTGCCAGGTACGCACGCGGCAAGGCGGAACCGGGACCCGGGTCATCGATGACCACAGAATTGACGGTGAGCAGGATGACTCCCGCGATTGTGGCCGTCGTCGCCACGGTGATGGGAAGGATGCCTCGCACCGTCCGCCAAGAGCGGGTTGGCCTACTGTCCAACGGCGAATCCGACCTGGGGCTCAAAAGCCGACAGTGTCGAAGAGGTGCTGTCGAGCGTCCACCGCGGCGTCGACATACCGAGCGTCTTTCTCCCGATCCACTTCTGGATTCGGTAGGTGACGCGAGTACCGACGGCCCATGCCTTGTACGAACTGCCTGCATAGGCCACCGGCGAGGTCCAGCTGACGTTCCCGGTCACCTTCTTGGACTCGTTGACGCCGATGTTCGCTGATACAAAGCCACGCGTAAGACCGAAGGAGGTGTCAACCGAGGTCTCCAGTTCGTAGCCGGCCGACATCGTGCACGTTCCGCGCGATGCTCCCGACTGCACCTTGCAGATGGCGAGCTGAATGGCCTTGTTCGTCCAGTTGTACGTGCGGGACACGTTCACCGCGCTGTACCGGTAGTACGTCACCGACACGGCGGGGTCGGCCACGACCGGGTACTGCACGTCAACGACGGACGTCGTATCGACGATCTGCGTGAGGCGATTCTGCCCCAGCACGAAGTGCGTGGGAATCTGTTTCCCCGACGCGTCCACGGCCCACGGCGCCGCGACGGACGCGGCCTCCTCCCCGGCGGCGTCCAGGAGGCGGACCCCACCATCGGCAGCCGCGACCAGCGAGCCACCGGTGCCCACGGCCACGTCGTAGTCGAAGGAGGTCGGCGCGCCGGCATCGTGCAGCACCGAGAGGATCTGCACGATGCCGTTGGACCGGATGGCCGGGACGATGCGGGAGCCGTCTCCGAGATCGTGCGAGACAGCGCCGGAACCCTCTCGCGCAGGTTCATCCTCGTCGCCGTCACCCCGGGGCAACGTGATCGAGATCTCCGGTCCATTTCCCGACTGCAGGGTCAGGGGCTCCTCTGAGTCCACGGGGATCTCGGCGCGGACATCGCCCACCTGCGCGACGAGATCATCTCCCTGGATCCGAGCCGGCGCGGTGTCCGCGACGATCGCCTCGAGCACGCCGTCCGGCGCCTCGTCGGCGAACGCCGGGGTCATCCCGCCCGCCACGCACACACCGACGAGCACCATCGCTGTCGCCATTCTTCTCATTGCCAAACCCTTCTCTCGGAAAGCGCATGTCTGCATGCCCCAGGAGGAGGCTAGAGAGCAGACCCCCGAGGCACGCGAGCCGTCGCGAATTCCCACCAGGCGGTTCACCCGCACACGACGAGGGGCCGGGCAGTCGCCTGCCCGGCCCCTCGTGGAGAACGTTTACTTCTTGTAGTTCGGCGCTTCGACGACGATCTGCACGTCGTGCGGGTGCGATTCCTTCAGGCCCGCCGAGGTGATGCGGACGAACTTGCCCTTGGTCTTGAGCTCTTCCACGGTGCGTGCGCCGACGTAGAACATGGACTGACGCAGGCCCCCGATGAGCTGGTACGCCACCGCCGACACGGGGCCGCGATACGGCACCTGGCCCTCGATGCCCTCCGGGATGAGCTTGTCATCGCTGGGCACGTCGGCCTGGAAGTAGCGGTCCTTCGAGTACGAGGTCTTCTTGCCGCGCGTCTGCAGCGCACCGAGGGAACCCATCCCGCGGTACTGCTTGAACTGCTTGCCGCCCTGGAAGACGATCTCGCCCGGCGACTCGTCGGTTCCGGCGAGGAGCGAGCCGAGCATGACGGTGTCCGCACCGGCGACGAGCGCCTTCGCGATGTCACCCGAGTACTGCAGACCACCGTCGGCGATCACGGGGACACCGGCGGGGATCGCCGCCTGCGCCGCCTCGTAGATCGCGGTGACCTGCGGCACGCCCACACCGGCGACCACGCGCGTGGTGCAGATGGAGCCCGGCCCGACGCCGACCTTGACGGCATCCACTCCGGCGTCGATGAGCGCCTGCGCGCCCTCGCGCGTCGCGACGTTGCCGCCGATGACATCGATGTGGGCGAACGACTCGTCGGCCTTGAGGCGCGTCACGATATCGATGACGCCGGCGGACTGGCCGTTGGCGGTGTCGACGACCAGGACATCGACACCGGCGTCGCGCAGGGCCTCGGCGCGCTGCCACGCGTCGCCGAAGAAACCGATGGCGGCTCCGACGCGCAGGCGACCCTGGTCGTCCTTGGTCGCGAGGGGGTACTTCTCGCTCTTGTCGAAGTCCTTGATGGTGATGAGGCCCGCCAGCTTGCCGTCGTCGTCGACGAGGGGCAGCTTCTCGACGCGGTGCTTGGCGAACGTCGCGATGACGTCGTTGGCGTGGATGCCGACATGCCCGGTGATCAGACCCTCCTTCGTCATCACGTCCTTGACGAGGGTGGTCTGGCGCTCGAAGCCCGAGACGAAGCGCATGTCGCGGTTCGTGATGATGCCCACGAGGACGCCGTCGGGATCGACGACGGGGAGACCCGAGATGCGGTACTGCGCGCACATCGCGTCGACCTCGGCCACGGTGGCATCCGGGGTCGTCGTGATCGGGTTGGAGACCATGCCGGACTCGCTGCGCTTGACCTGGTCGACGATGCCCGCCTGGTCTTCGATCGAGAGGTTGCGGTGGACGATGCCGATACCGCCCTGGCGCGCGATGGCGATCGCCATGCGGGCTTCGGTGACGGTGTCCATGGCCGAGGAGAGCAGCGGCGTGGCCACCGTGATGCGACGGGTGAGGCGCGACGACGTGTCCGCTTCGCTCGGGATGACGTCGGTGTGCCCGGGAAGGAGCAACACGTCGTCATAGGTCAGTCCGATGAAACCGAAGGGGTCGTGCTGCTCCATGGATCCTCCTGCGCGCGCGGCGCCTGTATATAGATGACGTCGTCGGCCGGGGCGCTTCGCGCTCCGCCTGCGATTCTAAGCGTCGGGAGGCTGTGAATTGTTCCCGCAGCGGCTGACCGGTTCGCGCAGAGTGATGACACGGTTCGCTAACGAGACGGTCGGTGAAACACGTCCGACACATTACGCTCGTAGCGTCGACCGTCGAAGCTGACGGGACGACTTCGTCAGCGCTGCCGAACTGGAGACTCCGTGGGTCATCCCTCCCCCACCGCGATACGATCGCGAACGCTATCCCGCCCCGCTTTGGCCTGGGCACTACTCGCCGCCATCATCACCGTGATGCTCGGGTCAGCATTGTTCGCGGCACCCCCCGCGGCGCATGCGGCCACAACCGCGCCCGTGACCACGCAGACCGAGGCCTGCACCCCCGGACCCGAGACGGGCTGCCTCAACGGCACGCTCGCCGCGGCCGGCGGTGGCGTCACGGTGACGGCCACCGGCCCCGGGGGAACCGCCTCGGCGACCACCGGTGACGACGGAAAGTGGTCGATCGGTTTCTCCGAGCCCGGCGACTACTCCGTCTCGGTCGACCCCGAGACCCTGCCGGACGGCGTCACGCTCAAGAGCGAGGACCCCTCCGTCCGTCCGGTGAACCTCGGCTCCTCGACCGCGGTCCTGATCGGGCTGAACGGCAACGTCGACGGCTCCGCCGCCGGCGACACCCCCGGTGATCAGGCCGCTTCGGCGGGCGGGTTCGACTGGGATCGCCTCGCTCAGCAGGCCGCGTCCGGTCTGCGCCTCGGCCTGCTCCTCGCTCTCGCCGCCGTCGGCCTCTCGCTCATCTACGGCACCACGGGCATCTCCAACTTCGCGCACGGCGAGATGGTGACCCTCGGTGGACTGCTGGCGTACCTCTTCGCCAACGTCCTGGGGCTCAACATCTTCGTGGCGGGCATCATCGTCGTCGTCATCTGCGCCGCCTTCGGCTACTTCCAGGACGTCGGCATCTGGAAGCCGCTCCGCAAACGCCGATTGAGTCTGACGCAGCTCATGATCGTCACGATCGGTATGTCGCTGGCCCTGCAGTACACCTTCCAGTTCTTCATCGGGGCATCGACCGTCCGTATCGTGACGGCCAACCCGATCCCGGTACGGCTCGGTCCCGTCAGCCTCAGCGTCGACTCGCTGGTGGCGATGGCCATCGCCGTCGTCGTGCTCATCGGTGTCGGTCTGTTCCTGCTGAAGACCCGCGTCGGGCGCGCCACGCGCGCCGTCAGTGACAACCCGGCTCTCGCCGCGGCATCCGGAATCAACGTCGACGGCGTCGTGCGTCTGATCTGGACGACCGCTGCCGCGCTGGCGGGTCTGTCGGGCATCCTGCTCGGCCTCGTCCTGAACGGCGTCAACTGGATGACCGGTATGCAGCTCCTGCTCCTGCTGTTCTCGGCCGTCACCCTGGGTGGTCTCGGCACGGCGTTCGGCGCCCTCTTCGGAGCCCTGATCATCGGCATGACCGTGGAGCTGACCAACATCTGGCTGCCCGGCGACTTCAAGTACGCGACCGCGCTCGTGCTCCTCATCCTGCTGCTGCTGGTGAGACCGCAGGGCCTCTTCGGACGCAAGGAACGGGTGGGCTGACCATGATCTTCCTCGATCTTCTGCGCGAGATGGCCTCGACGGCCATCGCCCCCACCACCGCGGCTCTCGCGATCGCCGCGATCGGTCTCAACATCCACTTCGGATACACGGGCCTGCTCAACATGGGCCAGGCCGGCTTCATGCTGCTGGGCGCGTACGGTTTCGCCGTCTCGGTCCAGGCGGGTCTCGGTTTCGTTCCCGCCCTGATCGTCGCCCTGCTGGTGGTGCTGGTCTACAGCTTCATCCTCGGTGTCCCGACCCTGAAGCTCCGCGGCGACTACTTGGCGATCGTGACGATCTCGGCTGCCGAGATCATCCGCATGGTCGGCCGTTCGAGCGTGCTCGGACCGATCACGAACGGCAGCAACGGCATCCCGGGCGACCGCTACCGCGACCCCTTCAACGGCCTGTCGTTCTTCGGTGACGGCCAGACCACCATCCTGTGGTGGACGTACGACAACACCGGCGTCAGCGGCTGGTGGGTGCGCGCCGTGGCGTGGGCCGTCGTGGCCGTCCTCCTGGTTCTCGTCTGGTTGCTCATCCGCAGCCCGTGGGGCCGCGTGCTCAAGGGAATCCGCGAAGACGAGGATGCCGTCCGCAGCCTCGGCAAGAGCGCGTTCTCGTTCAAGATGCAGGCGCTCATCCTCGGTGGGCTGATCGGCGGTATCGCGGGCATCGTCTACGTGATGCCGAGCTCCGTGCAACCGGACGCCCTCGGCCGATCGATGACGTTCTTCATCTGGACGGCACTGCTCCTCGGCGGCGCCGCGACCATCTTCGGTCCGGTGCTCGGCGCCATCCTGTTCTTCGTCGTGCGCATCTTCATCCAGGGCGTCACGCGGCTGATCGTGCCCGAGGGGGTGTGGTCGGGCCAGCAGACCGAGCAGTTCTCGTGGATCCTCATCGGTATCGCTCTGATGCTGCTCGTGATCTTCCGGCCGCAAGGAATCCTCGGCAACAAGAAGGAGCTGAGCTTCAATGTCTGAGCCGACAGCAGCGACCGTCCGCACGCGCGAAGCACTCGCGGGGGTCCCCCACGAGCCCGGGGCGAGCAAGCCCGACCCGATCCTCGTCGTCGACAACATCGTCCGCCGCTTCGGCGGCATGACCGCCGTCGACGTGCAGCACCTCGAGGTGCAGCGCGGAGGCATCACGGCGCTCATCGGCCCGAACGGTGCGGGGAAGACGACGTTCTTCAACCTCATCACCGGGTTCGACAAGCCGACGTCGGCCAAGCGTCTCATCGGTGGGCCGCCGGCGGACCGCGTGGCGCGATGGTCGTTCGACGGACGCACCCTGGGCGACACCGCGGCATCCAAGGTGGCCCGGATGGGGATGGTCCGCACCTTCCAGCTCACGAAGGCGCTGTCGCGCATGACGGTGATGGAGAACATGCTGCTCGGGGCCAACCAGCAGCCGGGCGAGAACATGGCCGTCGCTCTCATCCGCCCGCTCTGGAAGGCGCGCGAGCAGGAGATCACGGCGAAGGCGGAGGAGCTCCTCGAGCGCTTCAAGCTGTACGAGAAGCGCGAAGACCTCGCCGGCTCTCTGTCGGGCGGCCAGAAGAAGCTGCTCGAGATGGCTCGCGCGCTCATGAGCGACCCGAAGATGATCATGCTCGACGAGCCCATGGCCGGAGTGAACCCCGCGCTGACGCAGTCACTGCTCGGGCACATCCAGGCTCTCCGCGATGACGGCACCACGGTGCTGTTCGTCGAGCACGACATGCACATGGTCCGCCACATCTCGGACTGGGTCGTCGTCATGGCGCAGGGCACGATCGTCGCCGAGGGCACCGCCGGCGAGGTGATGTCCCAGCAGGCCGTCGTCGACGCTTACCTGGGCGCGCACCACGACACCGACCTGGGCGACGACGCGCTCCTCACCGACACCACGGCGATCGCTCTGGCGGAAGAAGCCGCCGCGGCCGACGCACAGGAAGAGGCTCGCGTCGACGAGGCCCTCGGAAAGGAGACGCGCTCATGAGCACGTCCACCGACTCTCAGCCCGTCCTCGTCGCGAAGGATCTGCACGCGGGGTACCTCCCCGGCATCAACATCCTGAACGGCGTGAACATCGTCGCCCACCCGGGCGAGCTGATCGGGATCATCGGGCCCAACGGTGCCGGAAAGTCGACCTTCCTCAAGGCCGTCTTCGGGCAGGTGAACATCCGCCAGGGCTCGGTGACTCTGAAGGGCACCGACATCACCGGATGGAAGCCGAACCGGCTCGTCAAGCAGGGGGTGGGCTTCGTCCCGCAGACGAACAACGTCTTCCCGTCGCTGACGATCGAAGAGAACCTCCAGATGGGGATCTACCAGAAGCCGCGCGAGTTCCAGACCCAGCTGGAGCGCATCTTCGAGATCTTCCCCGTTCTGGCCGACCGTCGCGGTCAGCGTGCCGGCTCGCTGTCGGGCGGTGAGCGTCAGTCCGTCGCGATGGCCCGCGCGCTCATGATGGACCCGTCGGTCCTGCTGCTCGACGAGCCGTCCGCCGGCCTCTCCCCGGTGCGCCAGGACGAGACCTTCATCCGGACGCGCCGGATCAACAAGGCGGGCGTCTCGGTCATCATGGTCGAGCAGAACGCCCGTCGCTGCCTGCAGATCTGCGATCGGGCGTACGTGCTCGACCAGGGCAAGGACGCGTACACGGGCACCGGCCGCGACCTGGCCAAGGATCCCAAGGTGATCCAGCTCTACCTCGGCACGCTCGCGACCGACGTCGAGGGCGCCGCCTGACCGACCCCGAACAACGGGCCTCGTGCCACGGCTTCCCCGCCGCGGCACGAGGCCCGTTTCGTGTGTCCGGGAGGGACGGACGGATGCCGTGCCGGCGGCGCCAGGAGCCTCTCTGGGGCTTGGAGGCACACAGGGCCCCGCGTGAGTGCGGTGCCAGGAGCCCCTCCCCGCCGGGAGGCACACACGGCCCCGCCGTGACTGCGGCGCCAGGAGCCCCTCCGGGCCTGGAGGCGCGCAGAGCCCGCGCGCCTGCGTCGTCAAGAACCCCGCCCCGCGGCGGCCCACAGCGGCGCCGTGGTGGCCTCCCGCCCGAGCCCTGGCATCCCTCCCGCACGCGAAAGGGCGGCCCCGGCGAACCGGGACCGCCCTTCGGCGTCAGACGAGGGGGCTCAGGACTTGCCCTCGACGGCGCTCTGCCAGATCGGCTTGTTGTCGGCGTCGAACTCGTAGATGCCCACGAAGGCGCTCGACGGGTCGTTCTGCGCGTTGAACGGGCCGACGCCGGAGACACCCTTGTACTGGATGCTTCCGCCACCGGCGAGAGCCTCGGCGCACTCCTTGTAGGTGGAGCAGGCGGTGCCACCCTCAGCACCCGACACGGCGGCCAGGTTCTTCTGGATGGTCGTCGGGTCGGTCGCGCCGCCCTTCTTGGCGGCGAGCGCAGCCAGGATGGTGGCGTCGTACGACTCAGCGGCGTACGAGTAGTCGGACAGAGCCGAGCCCTCGACGCTCTGGTGCCAGTCCGACGCACGCTTCTTGAAGTCGTCCGCGGCGTTGGCCCCCGGGATGGTGCCCTTCGCGCCCTCGAGCGTGCCCTTGTCGAACACCTTCGAGTAGTCCGACGTGTTGCCGTCGGTGTAGTAGGTGCTCTTCATGTCCCAGCTCTGCGAGACGAGCTCGGGGACGATCGCCTTGGTCTCGTCGAACGCGATGACGACGATGGCGTCGGGCTTCGACGCGATGGCCGCGGTGACCTCCGACGAGAACGTCGTCTGTCCGGGCGGGAACTCCTGGCCCTTGCCCTTGCCGCCGTACGTGACGGTGCCGCCGGCGTCTTCGACCGTCTTCTCGATGACGTCACGCAGGCCCGTGCCGTACGCGTCGTTGAAGACGAGGAACGCGACGCTCTGCTTGCCGTCGCCGACGATGAGCTGGCCGAGCGCCGAGCCCTGGACGGTGTCCGGCGGAGCGGTGCGGAAGAAGAACGGGGACTTGCCCGAGAGCTCGGCCGAGGTGTTGGCCGGCGAGATCTCGACGACCGGAGCCGCCGCGAGCTTGTCGACGACGTTGAGCGAGACCGACGACGAAGCCGCACCGATGGCCACGGAGACCTTGGCGTCGATCAGCTTGTCTGCGGACGCCGACGAGACGGCCATGTCGGTCGAGTCGCCCGAGTCGGTCCAGAAGGTGCACGCGGAGTCACCGGCTTCGACGATGTCGTTCACCGCGAGGCCGACACCGGCGATCTCGGGCGGGCCGAGGAAGGCCAGGGTGCCCGTCTGCGGCAGGATCGTGCCGACCTTCAGCGTGTTGGCGCTGGTGGCGTCGGCCGCGCAGTCCTGGCTGGCGTAGTTTCCTGCGGGCGCCGCAGTCCCGGTGGAACCAGCGTCGTTGCCGCCTCCGCCGCTACAGCCGGCGAGCGTGAGGGTGGCTGCGGCCGCGAGTGCTGCGGCAGCGAACCACCCCTTCTTGGAATGAACCATCTGGCTCGTCCTTTCGATGATGATGCGTGGCCTCGCCACGCGGTGGGACGAACCTAACCGCCGTGTGTTACGAATGTGTTTTCGTCCGGAGACTGCGCCGAAATCGTTATGAATCGCGTGTGCGCGCGCGTGCCGGAGAGTGCGTTTTCTGCTGGTCAGACGGGTTCTGCCACGTCGGAGATCGCGGCGCGGTGGCGGCGCGACATCACGATCGAGTCCACGCTCAGCACGACGAGGGCGACCCACACCAGGGCGAAGCCGATCCATCTCTCGACCGTCATCGGCTCCCCCAGGACCCACACGCCGATCGCGAACTGGATGATGGGGGCCACGAACTGCAGGAGACCGATCACCGTGAGCGGCACACGGCGCGCGCCCGAGGCGAACAGGAGCAGCGGAACGGCGGTGACGGCCCCGGCGAGCAGCAGGAGAACCGTGTGCAGCGTGCCCGCCGTGCCGAGCGTGATCCCGGTCAGGTTCGCGACGAACAACAGCTGGATCGCGGCGACCGGGAGGAGCCAGAGCGATTCGAGGGTCAGACCGCTCACGGCATCCACCGCGGGACCGATCTGCTTCTTCACGAGCCCGTAGAAGCCGAAGGAGAACGCGAGGGTCAGGGCGATCCAGGGGAAGGCCCCGTACCCGATCACGATCACCGCGACGGCGACGACGGCGAGGCCGATCGCGATCCACGGCACGACCCGCAGACGCTCGCGGAGCACGATGACTCCGAGCAGGACGGTCACGATCGGATTGATGAAGTAGCCGAGGCTCGTCTCGATGACGTGGTTCGTCAGGGCGCCGTACAGGTAGGTCTGCCAGTTGATGTAGATGAGGACCCCCGCCACCGCGGTGAGCCCCATGAGGCGGGGCTGCCGCACGATCGCGAGGAACGGTCGCCAGGCCCGAAGGACCGTGAGCAGGATCAGGCAGAAGACGAAGGCGAGGATGATCCGCCAGGCCACGACCTCGAACGGGCCGGTGGGCTTGAGCTGCAGGAAGTAGATCGGCAGGACGCCCCAGAGCAGGTAGGCGCCGAGGGCGTACAGCGCACCGCGGGTGCTCTCACCGGTCGGAGCGGGAGGCGCGGGGGTCACCGATCCAGCCTACGCGGGCGGTCGCGCGTCGAAGCGCCGCAGGTGGTCTCTTTCCTGCCAGATCGCGAGCGGCCGGGAACGACGAAGGCTCCGGATGCCATGGCATCCGGAGCCTTCAGACGATCTGACGCGGTGATCAGCGGACGACGACCGCCAGCACGTCGCGAGCCGAGAGCACGAGGTACTCCTCAGCGCCGAACTTGACCTCGGTGCCGCCGTACTTGCTGTAGAGCACGCGGTCGCCGACGGCGACGTCGAGGGGGACGCGGTTGCCGTTGTCGTCGATGCGGCCGGGGCCGACGGCGACCACTTCGCCCTCCTGCGGCTTCTCCTTGGCGGTGTCGGGGATGACGAGACCACTCGCGGTGGTCTGCTCAGCCTCGACCTGCTTGATGACGATGCGGTCCTCGAGCGGCTTGATGGAAACCGACACGGTCTACCTCTTCTTTCTCGTTACAGAAGACTTGTCAGCACTCACGCGGGGAGAGTGCTAATCCGAGTGTAGAGAAGCGTTGGCACTCACGCAACGCGAGTGCCAACACATTCCCGCGCCTAGGCTGAATCGGGTGGATACCCGCGAGTTGACCGCCCTGCTCACCCCCGACGGCCTGCGTCTTCTCGACGAGGTGGGCCGGATCGAGTCCACCGACGACGCGGCTCGCGCGGTGTCGCGCCTGCGGGCGGCGGGGCACTCCCCCGACCTCGTGTCGGCGGTCGTGGGCCAGGCTCGGCTCCGCGTGCGGGGAGCGGCGAAGTTCGGGCCGTTCGCAGACCGGATGCTGTTCACCCGCGCCGGCCTCGAGCAGGCGACGCGCCTGTCGATCGCCGCCCGGCACGCAGGGCGCTTCCGCGCCGCGGGGATCACGCGCGTCGCGGATCTCGGGTGCGGCATCGGCGGGGACGCCCTGGGGATGGCGGGCCTCGGCCTGCGCGTGGATGCCGTCGATGCCGACGAGGTGACCGCCGCGATCGCCGCGTACAACCTCGCGCCCTTCGACGACGCGGTGACCGTCCGGCACGCGCGCGCCGAAGACGTCGACCTCGACGGCGCGGATGCCGTGTGGCTCGACCCCGCGCGACGCACGGCGGGGCACTCCGAGACGCGCCAGGTGTCGTCGACAGAGTGGTCCCCCTCGCTGGACTGGGTCTTCGCGCTGCTGGCGGAACGGTCCGGCGGGGTGAAGCTCGGACCGGGCTTCGACCGGGGGCAGATCCCCGACGACGTCGAGGCGCAGTGGATCAGCGCCGACGGCTCGACCATCGAGCTCGTCCTGTGGGCGGGAGCGCTCGCCCGCTCGGACGTGCGCCGCGCGGCGCTGGTCGTGCGCGGCGACGAGGCGTGGGAGCTCACGGCTCCGGCCGACTCCCCCGACGTCGAGCCGCACGAGCTCGGGGCGTTCGTGCACGAGCCCGACGGGGCGGTCATCCGCGCGCGGCTCATCGGCGAGGTCGCCCGCGCGCTCGAGGCGGGGATGCTGGCCCCGGGCATCGCGTACCTGACGTCCGACGCGGCCCTGACGAGCCCGTTCGTCTCGTCGTTCCGCGTGCGCGAGCAGCTGCCCGCCGATCCGAAGAAGCTCGCCCAGTCGCTGCGCGCGCGGGGGATCGGAACCCTCGAGATCAAGAAGCGCGGCGTCGACGTCGACCCGGCGGTCCTGCGCAAGAAGCTGTCGCTGCGCGGTGACGAGTCGGCGACCCTGATCCTGACGCGCGTCGGCTCGAAGCGACTGGCCCTGCTGGCCGATCGGGTCTGACTGCCGTCACGCGGGGAGCTGCGAGAAGCCCCAGATCAACCAACCGGCGCTGAACACGCCCGACAGAAGCGAGAGGACCAGGGCCCACACCGCGACGCGCCGACTGTCGTGCGCGCGACGCACGGACATCACCGCGATGATCGCCGCCACCGCGCTGAGCGGGAGCAGCCATCCCCAGAAGAACGACGACGCCAGGGCGACGATCGCCAGCCCCAGCGCCCACGGGGCGAGGGAGCGCGGCGGCTTCGGCGTCGGGGGCACGTAGGGGATCACGTGATCGCCGAACGCCGCCATCTCGAGCTGCGCGGTCGCGAGGCGACCTTCCTCCCCGTCCGTCTCCCCGGCGTCGGGGAGGGCGGTCGCGCCCTCGACCTCTTTGCGTGCGCGCCGAGTCGGCGGCGACGTCTCGCTCACGCGGGGGCTCCGGGGCGGGATGCCGGGGGCTCGGCATCCGGATCCTCCGCCACCTGGATCTCGGTGACGGGCAGGGTCGAGTCGGCGCCGAAGGCGAGGGTCGACGGAGGCCGCCCCGAGGAGATGAGCTCGGCCGCGAGGGCCGCGATCATCGCGCCGTTGTCGGTGCAGAGTCGCAGCGGCGGGATGCGGACCGCGACACCCGCGGCCGCGGCGCGCTCGAGGGCGACGTCGCGCAGACGCTTGTTCGCGATGACGCCCCCACCCAGCAGCAGGCGGGGCACGCCGTGGCGGGCGCACGCGTCGAGGGCTTTGGTGACGAGGACATCGACGACGGCCTCGCGGAAGGACGCTGCGACATCGGCCACCGGCACGGGCTGGCCGGCGGCCTCGTGCTGCTCGACCCAGCGCGCGACGGCCGTCTTCAGGCCCGAGAACGAGAAGTCGTAACGGTGGGATGCCATGTCGGAGGCGCGCGACAGACCCCGCGGGAAGCGGATCGCGGTCGGGTCGCCGGAGGCTGCGGCGCGATCGATCTCGGGGCCGCCGGGGTAGGGCAGCTTCAGCAGACGCGCGACCTTGTCGAACGCCTCGCCCGCGGCGTCGTCCATCGTCTCGCCGAGCAGCTCGACGTCGCTCGTGAGGTCGCGGACGAGAAGGAGCGAGGTGTGCCCACCGCTGACGAGCAGGGCGACCGTGGGGTACTCGAGCTCCCCCGCGTCGGCATCCAGGATGTCGGCGGCGATGTGCCCGACGAGGTGGTTCACGGCGTAGAGCGGCTTGTCGAGGGCGACGGCGAGGCCCTTGGCCGCGCCGACCCCGACCATGAGGGCACCGGCGAGGCCCGGGCCGCTGGTGACCGCGACGGCGTCCAGATCGGCGAGGGTCACGCCCGCCTCGGCGAGAGCCGCGTCGATCGAGGGCTGCAGGGCCTCCAGATGGGCGCGCGCGGCGACCTCGGGCACGACACCGCCGTAGCGGGCGTGCTCGTCCATGCTGGAGGCGATCGTGTTGCTGAGGAGCTGTCGGCCGCGGACGATGCCGATGCCGGTCTCGTCGCAGCTGGTCTCGATGCCGAGCACGAGGGGCGCGTTCATCAGCACCAGCCCTTTCCGGTCGTGGCGGCGGAGGCCTCGGGGGTGCCGGACCCTTCGACAAGCTCAGGGACCTGGGGGGTGCCGGACCCTTCGACAAGCTCAGGGACCTGGGGCGTGCCGGACCCTTCGACGGGCTCAGGGACCTGAGGGGTACCGGGCTCAGGGACCTGCGGGGCGTCGGCGCGGCGGGAGAGCCAGCCGCGGAGATCGAGCCGCATCACGATCGCGTCGACGTCGTCGGGCTGGTAGTACCGCGGACGGCGCCCCACCTCGATGAACCCCTCCGAGGCGTAGAGCGCCTGGGCGACGGGGTTGTCGGCGCGCACCTCGAGGAAGACGTCGTGCACCTCGCGTCGACCCGCCTCCTCGAGCAGGGCCGTCAGCAGCGCACGCCCCCGGCCCCGGCCCCGTGCGGCCTCGGAGATCGTGATCGTCTGGATGTCGGCATCCCGAGCCCCGCGCACCGCGCGCAGACCCGCGTACCCGATCAGGCGACCGGCCTCCTCGACGACGACGTACCACCCGTGCGGCGACGCGAGTTCCTCGCGCATCATCGCCGCGCTCCAGGCGTCGGTCGGGAAGGACGCGTGCTCGAGCGCCATGATCCCGTCGAGATCGTCGAGGGTCGCGGAGCGGGTGGTCATCAACTCACCCGCTTCGGGGCGTGCGCGGCCACCACGTCGGGGCTGCGGAGGTACAGGGGCTCCGTGCCCGCGAGGGTGCGTCCCGCGTCGAGCGCGCGGGCGGCGGCGAGCGCGACCATCGCGGCCGAGACGCTCGTGGCATCGGAGCGGACGGCGCCGAGGTCGGCGAGCCGCCGATCGAGCTCGTCGCGGGGGCTGAGGGCGGCATCCGTGATCCGGATCGGGAGTCCGTCGTCGTCGATCCCGTCGTAGACGCTGTACGCGAACTCCCGACGACGGGCATCGGTGACGACGGCGAAGCGGGGGGTCTCGACGGCGGTGAGCGCGTCGGCGAGCAGGATGCCGAGCGCGATCCCGTCGTGGCTCGGTACGGGAACGACCGGGATGCCACGCCCCAGCGCGTACACTCGCGCCGTCGCGATGCCGACGCGCAACCCGGTGAAGGGTCCGGGCCCCATGCCGATCGCCACATGGGTCGGCGCCGGAGCGACCGACGTCGCGCGCCGCAGGAGGTCGCCGATGACCTCGGCGTGACCGAGGGGGTTGGCGCTCTGCTCGTCCGCGAGGACCTCGCCGTCGCGCGTGATCGCCGCGACGGCGGTGCCGAGCGAGGTGTCGATGCCGAGGATCACCGTTCCAGGGTATCCGCCGCGGGTCATGGCATCCGATCGGGGTCCCTGTTCCGAACAAGGGACATGGATCCCACTGCCCTCGGCCTGCGCCGACTCGTCGTCCCCACCGCGGTGGGGACCATCGTCGTGCACGCGGGGCGGGTGTCGGGGAGCCCGGTGGCCACGGTGCTCCTGCACGGTGCCGCGGGGTCGTGGCGCACGTGGGCTCCGATGATCGCGGCGTCGGACGACATCCGGTTGCCCCTCTCGGACATCGTGGCGATCGATCTGCCCGGGTGGGGCGAGTCGGCCGGGCCCGTCCCCGATCCGGGCGACCTCGCGGTGGCGGTGGCCGCCGTGGTGCGAGCGCTCGGGTATCCGCGCTGGCGCGTGGTGGGACACTCCCTCGGGGCGGTGGTCGCGCTCGACGTGGCCGCGCGTTTCCCCTCCGCGACCGTCGGCGTCGGACTCGTCTCGCCGAGCGGGGAAGGCGCCCGGACCGTCGCGCGGCACCCTCTCCGCGGCATCCTGACTTTGCCGGGACTCGCCGGGATGGTCGCCGCGATGCACGTGCTCCGCGGGCTCGGCCCGCTGTCGCGCCCTCTTCTCACGCTCCTGGCCCGGACGGGGATGCTGAGCGTGCTGGCACGCCCCCTGTTCCGGCATCCGTCCCGCGTCGACCGCGCCGAGACCGACGCCCTCGCGACCGAGATCCGGCCCGCGGCGTTCCTCGCGGCCGCGCGGACGGCCCGCACCCACGACGATGCCGTGTGGCGACGCGTCGCGTGCCCCGTCCGATCTGTACGGGGACGCCATGATGTCTTCGTCGCCGCCCGCGACGCTCGGGCGTGGGCCCGGACGATCATCGACTTCGACGAGGTCGCGCTCGAGGACAGCGGGCACTTCGCGCACGTCGAGCAGCCGATCCCGACGTTGCGCGCGCTCCGGGCGGTCTGGGCTGCCGACCGCGCGCCCGCCCCCGTCAGGCGGTCGGCAACCGCAGCGTGACGACGGTCCCCGCGCCTTCGCGGGAGCGCAGCTCGACGCCCCCTCCGTGACGGTGCAGGATCGTCCGCACCAGCGAGAGGCCGATGCCCGAGCCGGGCACGTCCCGCGCGTTCGCCGCGCGCGCGAGGTCGTCGAAGACGAGGGACTGGGCGTCGGTCGGGACGCCGCGTCCCGTGTCGGCGACCTGGATGACGGCGCCTCCCCCGTCCTCGCGCAGTCGGACCTCGATCGGTCCGGATGCCGAGAACTTCACCGCGTTGGCGAGGACGTTGTCGAGGGCCAGGGCGAGCAGGTCGGGGTCTCCCGGGAGCACCGGCACCGACCACGGCACCCGCTCGGCGATGACGCTGATCCGGCCCCGCGCCTCGGGGCGCTGCTGCTCGATCGCGTGCACCGCATCGCGAGCGAGCGCCTCGAGGTCGACCGGCTCGGTCTCGAGCGGCCGCGTCTCGATCTCGGACAGCTTGCGGAGGTCGCCGACGAGGGCCGCGAGCCGCCGCGCCTGCGCGTCGATGACCTCGACGTGCGCGGGGGCGTCCGCGGGATCGACCCCGGCGAGGGTCGCGCGGATCGCGGTGATCGGGTTCTTCAGCTCGTGGTCGAGCCGCGCGAGGAAGCGGCGATGAGCGTCGCGCTCCTCGCCGCGCCCGCTTCGGTATCCCTCGCCCCGGGCACGGTCGGACGCCGCCTTCGTCCGGCCCCGGCGCGCCGCGACCGCCACGACCACCGCGGCGACGATCGTGAGGGCCAGGCCGACGAACAGCGCCACCAGCGGCAGCGCGGTGCTCACGGTGAGCGCCCGTCGCTCGCCGACGGCGAAGAGAACGAGAGCGACGAGCGCCCCCAGCGTCACGGGAAGCGCGATGGCGAGCGCCGCCGACCGCCGGCTCACGCGGCACCGACCGGATGCACGAAGCGGTAGCCCGCGCTCTGCACGGTCTCGATGTAGCGGGGCGCGCCGGGGTCGTCGCCCAGCACACGCCGGAGCTCGGCGATGCGGTGGTCGATCGCGCGGGTCGAGGTGACGAAGTCGAAGCCCCACAGCGCCGTCAGAAGCCGATCGCGCGTGTGCACCTCCCCGGGGTGCGCCATGAGGTAGTCGAGGAGCATGACCGCCTTGGGCGTGAGCGTCACCTCGGTGCCGTCACGCCAGACCCGCCGCGCGGAACGGTCGAGTTCGAGGGCTCCCGCCCGCAGCCGCGGTGCCGCGCTCAACGGTCGCTCCCCCGGGACGCTCCGCCGCAGGACCGCGCGCACGCGCGAGAGCAGTTCCTGCGGATCGAACGGCTTGTTCAGGTAGTCGTCAGCACCCTCGTCGAGAGCGGCGCTGCGCTCGTACGACTCCCCCACCTGGGTCAGCAGGATGATGGGCAGCCACCGCCCCTCGGCGCGCACCCGCCGCACGAACTCCCGCCCGTCGACCCTCGGCATGATGACGTCGCACACGGCGAGCGCGATGTCGCCGACGGGGAGCGCGTCGAGGGCTTCCTGCCCGTCGGCGGCGACCACCACGCGGTAACCGCTCCGCTCGAGGAAGGCCCCGAGCCCGGCGCGGATCGTCTCGTCGTCGTCGACGAGCAGGATGCCGGGGCGTTCGTCGCTCACGACGACACCCACGTCGCGAAGACCGGGATGCCGACGGCGACGACGATCACCAGGCCGATCCCGATGACGGTCGCGGCGAGCGCGAGGTATCCGAGCACGAGGCCGACGATGGCGAGCGTCGCTCCCCGATCCCCGGTGCGACGGATCTGTCCCAGCGCGATGTGCCCGAAGATGACGGGCAGGATGCCGAATCCGCACAGGCCCAGGACGAGGGCGGCGATCGCGAGGCCGTTCGTCCGGGGCGCCGCCTGCCCCCAGACGGGGACCGGCGCGCTCATCGGGTGTCCCGGGTCGAGGTCGTCGCGACCCCCGTGTCGTCGAGGCGAGGGGCGTTCCCCCGCCAGAGGATCGTGTTCACGTCGCCGCTGACCACGAGGTCGCCGACCTGCTGGGCGTAGACGACGATCCCGCTCCCGCTCACGGTGAGCGTCGACACGTCGTCGAGCACCACCGCGGTCGCGAAGCCCGAGACGGTCACGTCGTCGCACGCTCCCTCGACGCGGACGACCTTGCCGTCGTCGGCGATGACGAGACCGGGGGTACAGGCGATGGTCGTGTCCGCCAGGGCGATCGCCTCGTCGCGGGTGCGGAGGTTCGAGGGGGCCTCGGGCGCGGCGGAGGCGGCGGGGGCCGGAGGGGCGATCACCTCGGGCCGCGGGTCGTCGGTCGCCACCTCGACGCTCGAGGCGTCGGTGGGAGAGGCGAGGGGGCCGGCGGCATCCTGATCGTCCGTGATGCTCACGGCGCACCCTGTGAGCGCGGCGACGGCCAGCCCCAGGGTCAGGACGGTCGTGGTGATTCTGCGCATGTCAGCCTCCGAAGGTGGGGACGAGGATCTCGACCCGGCGGTTGAGTTGGCGACCCGCGGGGTTGTCGACCCCGTCGAGCTCGTTCGCGGCGACGGGACGGGACTCCCCGTACCCCTCCGCGGTCCAGTCGGTTTGCGTGCCGCGCCGGCGGAGCGCGTCGACGACGGCCTGCGCCCGGCGCTCGGACAGCACCTGGTTCTCGGCGTCGGTGCCGATGGCATCCGTGTGTCCGGAGACGGTTGCCGCCGGGACCGCACCCTGCGTCAGCAGGGCGGCGAGGGAGTCGAGCACGCCGGCGGCATCCGGACGGATCTCCGCCGAGTCGAAATCGAACAGCACCGCGTCCGAGAGCGTGAGAGTGGTCCCGCAGCTGGCCACGGGGGCCAGCGCCGCGAGCGGCGGGAACACGCCCAGCTTCGGTACGGGCGGCAGCGGCGCCACCGTCACCGGCACGCCATCGACGCGGCCGGTGCCGTCGCCGAAGTTCTGGATCTCCACGCTGCCGTCGCGGTACGACCCGGACCCGTCGCCGAAGTTCTGGATCTCGACCGCTCCGGCGCGGTAGTTCCCCGCCCGTCGCCGAAGTTCTGGATGCTCTCGTCGCCCCGGGCGCTGGTGCCGGACCCGTCGCCGAAGATCTGCACCTCACGGGTCGCATCGCGGTACGTGCCCGACCCGTCGCCGAAGTTCTGGATCGTCACGTCGCCCGAGGCGTAGGAACCCGAGCCGTCCCCGAAGTTCTGGATCTCGACACCGCCGATCGTCGTCGAGCCCGACCCGTCGCCGAAGTTGCGGATGGTTCCGTCCGGTCCCGTGTACGTGCCCGAGCCGTCGCCGTACAGCACCGCCGTTCCGGCTCCGGCGCTCACGCTCCCGGGAGCGTCGCACGAGGCGGAGCGGACGGTGACGCCGGGCAGCGACGCCAGGGACGAGGCCGCCGCGATCGTGAAGGCCGACGCCGAGCCGTCGAGGAGCGCCAGATCGGGCAGGGTGAACAACGGCACGGGCGGGAACTCCCCCGCGTCGTAGCCTGCGACCCGGGCGATGTCGGTCTGCGGCACGGATGTTCCGGCGTCGGTCGGCGTCGAGGCGGCGGAGGTGGATGCCACCGGCTCCGCGCTGCACCCGACCAGGGCCAGGAGCGCGACGGCGGCTGCGGCGCCGAGGGCGCGGGCCGGAAGAGAGCGGGGGGAGGAACTCATGGCATCCACCGTATTGACCCGATGTCGCAGCCGTGTCGCCGGGATGTCGCTGTTTCGCGACACCCGCCGCGCGCCCCGGTCACGGGCGGCGGGAGATCGTCACCGTCCGCGGCGCGTCCGCGTCGAGGTCGAGCGTGTGCGGGGCGATCTCGCCACAGGCGTTGTCGACGCCGCGGCCCCCCACCTCGCGGTCGATCTCGATCTCCCACCACGTGTCGGCGAGGTACTCCGCGACGCCGCGCCCCCACTCGACGATCACCGCGGATCGCGCCACGTCGATGTCGAGATCGTCGAGCTCGACCGCGGCCCCCAGGCGGTACGCGTCGACGTGCACGAGCGGCGTCCCCCCGACGAGCGAGGGGTGCGTGCGCGCGATCACGAAGGTCGGGCTCTGGACGGGACCCCGGATGCCGAGACCCTCGCCGATCCCGCGGGTCAGGGTCGTCTTTCCGGCGCCGAGCGGGCCCGTCAGCACGACGACGTCGCCCGGTTCCAGCGCGCGACCGAGCGCACGGCCGAGCTCTTCCATGTCGCCGGGGCCGTCGATCCGTCGCTCGCCGAGCAGGTCGTCGGGAACGCTCACGCCCCGACCTCCCGCCGCGGCACGCGGGGACCCACGCGCGTGACGATCTCGTAGTCGATGGTGTCGGCGGCATCCCCCCAGTCCCGTGCCGCCGGCACGCCCAGAGTGGGATCGCCGAAGAGCACGACCTCGTCGCCGACGGACACGGGGTGGTCACCGACGTCGACGACGAACTGGTCCATCGCGACGCGTCCGGCGACCGGGAAGCGTCGCCCTCCGATCACGACCGGCCCGCGGTCCGACGCCTGCCGCGGAACGCCGTCGGCATAGCCGAGGGGCACGAGGGCGAGGGTCGTGTCGCGCTCTGTCCGGTAGACGTAGCCGTAGGAGACTCCCGTCCCGGCCGGCACGCGGCGGACGGCCGACACCGCTCCGCGCAGCGTCATGGCGGGGCGCAGGCCCAGGTCGGCGGACGTCCGGTCGTGGAACGGCGAGATGCCGTAGATCCCGATGCCGATGCGGACGCCGGTCAAGCGCGCCTCGGGGAGGGCGATCGCGGCGTGCGTGGCGGCGATGTGCCGGAGCGGCGGGTTCAGACCGACGGATGCCGCGAGCACGACGCCCTCCTCGAAGCGGGCGAGCGCGGCGCGATCGTCCTCTTCGCTGGCGTTGGACAGGTGCGAGAACAACCCGACCACGCGGAGGCGCCCGATGCGCTCGAGACGCGCCGCCTCGGCGAACACGACGCGCCAGTCGGCGGGGGCGATGCCGTTGCGGGACAGGCCCGTCTCGATCTTCAGGTGGACCGCGGCCGGGCGGTCGCCCTGCGCGGACTCACCCGCGCGGAGCAGCTGGTCGATGTCCGAGATGCCGAGCTCGATGTCGTGGCGCACCGCCTCGACGAACGACGCCCCCGGAGCGTGCAGCCACGCGAAGAGCGGAGCGTGGATGCCCGCCCGCCGCAGGGCGAGGGCCTCGTCGATGTCGGACACGCCGATCCGCGTCGCTCCCCCGCGAAGAGCCGCCTGCGCGGCGCGGTGGGCCCCGTGACCGTAGCCGTCGGCCTTGACGACGGCAATGACCTCGACCCCGGTGAGCCGCCGGAAATGGCGGACGTTCTCCGTGATCGCGTCGACGTCGATGAGTGCTTCGCGAAGCACCCCCGGTGCCATTCTCATGCGGTGTCCTCTCGGGCGGGCTGTGCGCCGGCTTCGGCGATCACGTAGGCGGTGGCGAGCCCCGCGTCATGCGACATCGACAGGTGCAGGGCGGTGATCCCGCGCGCGGCGACCGTGACCGCGGTCTCGCCGTGGAGCGCGAAGACCGGGCGACCCGAGGGCTCGGATGCCACCTCGATGTCGGTCCAATGCACGCCGTCCGACCCGCCGAGCGCCTTGATGAGCGCTTCCTTCGCGGCGTAGCGCGCGGCGAGCGAGCGGGGCTTCAGCACGCGCTCCGCCGGCCCGAACAGGCGGGGAAGCAGCCGCGGGGTCCGCGCGAGGTGCTCCTCGAAGCGCGGCACGTCGACCAGGTCGACGCCGATTCCGACGATCATGCGTCCTCCCCTCCTGGCATCCCGTCCATTCTGCCGGGTGGCGCGGAACAAGAAGGGGCCGGATGCCACGGCATCCGGCCCCATTCTCGATCCGGCTTACTCGACCGTGACCGACTTCGCGAGGTTGCGCGGCTGGTCCACGTCGAGGCCCTTGGCCTCGGCCAGGCCCATCGCGAAGATGTGCAGCGGCACGACGGCCAGGAGCGGCTCGAAGAGCGGGGCCGCGAGCGGGATGCGGAGGACCTCGTCGGCGGCGGGGAGGACGGCCACGTCGCCCTCCTCGGCGATCGCGATCACGCGGGCACCGCGGGCACGGATCTCCTCGATGTTCGAGACGACCTTCTTGTGCATCTCGCCCGAGCCGCGCGGCGACGGCACGACGACGAACACCGGCTGGCCGGGTTCGATGAGGGCGATGGGGCCGTGCTTGAGCTCGCCGGCGGCGAAGCCCTCGGCGTGGATGTACGCCAGCTCCTTGAGCTTGAGCGCGCCTTCGAGGGCGATCGGGTAGCCGACGTTGCGGCCGAGGAACAGCACCGAGCGCGTGTCGGCCATCCAGTGCGCGAGCTGCTCGATGCGCGCCTGCTCGCTCTCGAGCACGCGGGCGATCTTGCCGGGAACGGCCTCGAGCTCGGTGACCGCCTCGACGGCGACCATCGCGTCGACGGCGCCGCGGATGCGCCCCACGTGGAGGGCGAGCAGGTACAGAGCGGTGATCTGCGCGACGAACGCCTTCGTCGAGGCCACCGCGACCTCGGGGCCGGCGTGCGTGTAGACGATGGCATCCGACTCGCGCGGGATGGTGGCACCCTGCGTGTTGCAGATCGACAGGGTCTTCGCGCCGCGCGAGCGGGCGTATTTCACGGCCATGAGCGTGTCCATGGTCTCGCCCGACTGGCTGATGGACACGACGAGGGTGCGCGCGCTGAGCACGGGGTCGCGGTAGCGGAACTCGTGCGCGAGCTCGACGTCGACGGGGACGCGCGTCCAGGTCTCGAGCGCGTACTTGCCGACCATTCCGGCGTACGCGGCCGTGCCGCACGCGATGACGAGGATGCGGTCGATGTCGGCGAGGAAGTCGTCCATCCCCTCCAGCTCGGGGATCTCGACGCGGCCCTCGTGGATGCGACCGCGGATGGTGTTCGCGACCGCCTCGGGCTCCTCGGAGACCTCCTTGGCCATGAACGACGACCAGCCGCCCTTCTCGGCCGCGGACGCGTCCCACGTGACCTCGAACGCCTCGACCTCGACGGGAGCGCCCGAGAAGTCGGTGACCTCGACGCCGTCGGGGGTGATCGCGACGATCTCGTCCTGGCCGATCGCGAGGGCGTTGCGCGTGTGCTCGACGAAGGCGGCGACGTCGGAGCCGAGGAAGTTCTCGCCCTCGCCGAGACCGATCACCAGCGGCGAGTTGCGGCGTGCGCCGACGACGAGACCCGGGTGGTCCTCGTGCATCGCGAGGAGCGTGTACGCCCCCTCGAGGCGCGAGACGACCGAGCGGAACGCCTGGACGAGATCCTTGGTCCGGGCGTACTCGCGACCGATCATGACCGCGGCGACCTCGGTGTCGGTCTCGCTGCGGAACGCGAACCCGTCGCCCACCAGCTCGCTCTTGAGTTCGGCGAAGTTCTCGATGATGCCGTTGTGGATGACGGCGAGCTTGTCGTCGTCGGCCAGGTGCGGGTGCGCGTTGGCATCCGTCGGCCCGCCGTGGGTGGCCCACCGCGTGTGGCCGATGCCCGTCGTGCCGTTCGGCATGGGCGACGCCTCGAGGTCGTCGCGGAGCACCGCGAGCTTCCCCGCGCGCTTGCGCATGCCGAGCGCTCCCTCACCGTCGATGACGGCGATGCCCGCGGAGTCGTACCCCCGGTATTCCAGCCGCGACAGACCCGCCAGAAGGATGTCCTGGCTCTGCCGGGGACCCACGTAACCGATGATTCCGCACATAGCTTCCGAGTCTACGGGCGGTGGCTGGGCGAACCCCCTCGACGGCGGCCTAGAGCTTGCGCAACAGGACGGACTCGACCGTGTGGTCGGCGCCCTTCTGCAGCACGAGCTTCGCGCGGTGCCGGGTGGGCAGCACGTTCTCCTCCAGGTTGGGGAGGTTGATCTCGCGCCAGAATCCGAGCGCGCGCTCCACCGCTTCCTCGTCGCTGATGTCCGCGAAGACGCGGAAGAACGAGGTCGGGTTCGTGAAGGCGTTGTCGCGCAGGGCGAGGAAGCGGTCGACGTACCAGCGCTCGATGTGGGCGGCGTCGGCATCCACGTAGATCGAGAAGTCGAACAGGTCGCTGACCGCGACCTCGTTCGGCGAGGGCGGCGGCTGCAGCACGTTCAGCCCCTCCACGATGACGACATCGGGGCGGTGCACCGTCACGTGCGCGTCGGGCATGATGTCGTACCGCACGTGGGAGTAGAACGGGGCGCGCACCTCCTCGGCCCCCGATTTGACCTCACTGAGGAACTCCACGAGCGCGCGACGGTCGTACGACTCGGGGAACCCCTTGCGGTCCATGAGACCGCGCCGCTCGAGCTCGGCGTTCGGGTAGAGGAAGCCGTCCGTGGTCACCAGCTCGACCCTCGGGGTGTCGGGCCAGCGGCTCATGAGCTCGCGCAGCAGGCGGGCGATGGTGGACTTGCCCACCGCGACCGACCCGGCGACCCCGATGACGAAGGGGGTCGTGGCATCCGGCTCCCCCAGGAAGGTGCTGGTGTCGGCGCCCAGTCGCCGGGTGGCGCGCGCGTAGAGGCTCAGCAGGCGGCTGAGCGGCAGGTAGACCTCGGCCACCTCGCGCTGGTCGAGGCGATCCCCGATCCCGCGCAGCTGCACGACCTCGGTCTCGGTGAGCGGCTGCTCGATCCCGCCGGCCATGCGCGCCCAGTCGGCTCGATCGATCTGTCGATAGGGGCTCAGCGACGGTGCAGCGGCGGTCTCGGACACGCGGCAATGCTACTCGCGGGCTGATCGGCCCCTTCCCACTACGCTCGGACCGTGCGTCTCGGAGTCCTCGACATCGGCTCGAACACGGTGCACCTGCTCGTCGCGAACGCGCGAGCGGGAGGCCGTCCCACAGCCACCACCTCCCACCGTTCGGTGCTGCGCCTCATGCGCTATCTCCAGCCCGACGGATCGATCTCGCCCGAGGGCGTGAAGGGACTCGTGGATGCCGTGGCCGCGGCCTGCACAACGGCCAAAGCCGAGGGGGTCGACGAGCTCCTCGCGACCGCGACCTCGGCCGTGCGCGAGGCGACCAACGGCGAAGAGGTCATCGCGCAGATCGAGGAGGTCCTCGGCCAGCCGCTGCAGGTCCTCGGCGGCGAGACCGAGGCGCGGTTCACCTACCTCGCCGTGCGGCGGTGGTTCGGCTGGTCGGCCGGGCAGATCCTGCTCTTCGACATCGGCGGGGGCTCGCTCGAGATCGCGGGCGGTGCCGACGAGCTGCCCGACCTCGCCGAGTCGGTGCCGCTGGGCGCCGGACGCTCGACCGTGCAGTTCCTCCCCCACGACCCGCCGAGCGCCGACGAGATCGACGCGCTGCGCCAGCACGCAATGTCGGTGCTCGCACCGGTGGCCGAGCGCTTCGCCGCCCTCCCGCGCCCCGACCACGTCGTGGGCTCGTCGAAAGCCATCCGCTCGCTCGCCAAACTCGCCGGTTACCCCGTGCCGGGGTGGTCGGGCATCGACCGCATGGTCCTGCCCCGCAAGCAGCTCAAGGACTGGATCCCCCGTCTCGCGCAGATCCCCGCCGACGCGCGGGAGGCCCTGCCCGGCATCACCGCCGACCGGACGTTCCAGATCGTCGCGGCCGCGGTCGTCGTCGAGCGGGCGATGAAGGCGATGGACGTCGAGGAGCTGGAGGTCTCGCCCTGGGCCCTGCGCGAGGGCGTCCTCCTGCGCTACATCGAGTCGCTGGAGTACTGAGCGACGAAGGCTCAGAGACCCGATGAATCGAGGTCCCTGAGCCTGTCGGGTCCCTGAGCCTGTCGAAGGGACCGGACGCGCAACGACCGGTGGCTTCGACAGGCTCAGCCACCTGCCTCGAAGGTTCCCGAGCCCGTCCGAGGTCCCTGAGCCCGTGGAAGGTCCCTGAGCCCGTCGAAGGGACCGGGCTCTACAGCGCGAGGCGCTCCCGCACGACCTCGGCGAGCCGGTCCGCATGGGCGCGGGCCACGTCCTCCGACGCCGCCTCCACCATCACGCGCACGAGCGGCTCGGTCCCGGACGCGCGCAGCAGCACGCGACCCGAATCACCGAGCTCTGCCGTCGACGCCGCGACGGCCGCCTGGACGCCCTCGTCGCCGACCCCGTCGCGGTCGACGCCGCGCACGTTCACGAGCACCTGCGGATACACCGTCATCAGCGACGCGAGCTCGGCGAGGGTCTTCCCCTGCCGCGCCATCTCGGCGACGACGTGGAGTCCGGTCAGCAGTCCGTCGCCCGTCGTCGCGAAGTCGCTCATGATGACGTGGCCCGACTGCTCGCCACCGAGGGAGTACCCGCCCTCGTTCATGGCCTCGAGCACGTACCGATCGCCCACGCCGGTCTGCAGGACCCGGATGCCGTGCGCTTCCATCGCGCGGTGCAGACCGAGGTTGCTCATGACCGTCGCCACGAGCGTGTCGTCGACGAGCGTCCCGCGCTCCTTCATCGCGACCGCGAGGATCGCCATGATCTGGTCGCCGTCGACGACGTTGCCCTGCGCGTCCACGGCGAGGCAGCGGTCGGCATCCCCGTCGTGGGCGATGCCGACGTCGGCTCCGAGGCGCACGACGGTCTCGGCGAGCACGTCGAGGTGCGTCGAGCCCACGCCGTCGTTGATGTTCAGGCCGTCGGGGTCGGCGCCGATGACGGTGACCGTCGCGCCCGCGTCCTTGAACGTCTCGGGAGACACCCCGGCGGCCGCGCCGTGCGCGCAGTCGAGGACGACGTGGATGCCGTCGAGGCGGTGCGGCAGTGAGCCCAGCAGGTGCAGCACGTACCGGTCCTCGGCGTCGGCGAAGCGACGGATGCGGCCGACACCGGCGCCTGTGGGCTGCAGGCGCTCCCCCTCGAGGGCGCGCTCGATGCGCTGCTCCACGATGTCGGGGAGCTTGGTGCCGCCCCGGGCGAAGATCTTGATCCCGTTGTCGGGAGCGGGGTTGTGCGACGCCGACACCATCACGCCGAAGTCGGCGTCGCGGTCGGCGATGAGGAAAGCGGTGGCGGGGGTGGGGATGACACCCGCGTCGAGGACGTCGACGCCCGAGGAGGCGAGGCCCGCGGCGACCGCGGCCGAGAGGAACTCCCCCGAGACCCGCGGGTCGCGCGCGACGACCGCGGTGAGGCGGCGGCCTTCGGCCTTCCGCGCCTCCGCAGAACGGCCCTGGCCCAGGACGACGGCAGTCGCCTGGGCCAGGTGCAGCGCGAGTTCGGCGGTGAGGAGGCCGTTGGCCAGCCCCCGCACCCCGTCCGTGCCAAACAGAGGCATCCGGAGCGTCGAACTCAGCGCTTGGAGTACTGAGGCGCCTTGCGGGCCTTCTTGAGACCGGCCTTCTTGCGCTCCTTGACGCGAGCGTCGCGCGAGAGGAAGCCGGCCTTCTTCAGGGTCGGGCGGTTGTTCTCGGCGTCGATCTCGTTGAGCGCACGGGCGATGCCCAGGCGCAGCGCGCCGGCCTGACCCGAGGGGCCACCACCGGAGATGCGGGCGATCACGTCGTACGAGCCCGCGAGCTCGAGCACCGTGAACGGGTCGTTGATCAGCTGCTGGTGCAGCTTGTTCGGGAAGTAGTCCTCGATCGTGCGGCCGTTGACCGTGATCGTGCCCGAGCCGGGAACCAGGCGCACGCGGGCGATGGCCTGCTTGCGACGGCCGACGGCTGCGCCGGGAACCGAGAGCACGGGGCGCTCGGTGGCGACGACGGACTGCTCGGCCGGCGTCTCGGTGCTGTAGTTGCTGGAGTCGATGTTCGACACTGTTTCGTCCTTATCCGGCGGCGCTTACTGGGCGACCTGGTCGAAGGTGTATGCCGTGGGCTGCTGGGCACCGTGGGGGTGCTCGGCGCCGCGGTAGACCTTGAGCTTCTTGAGCTGCGCCGCGCCGAGGCTGTTCTTGGGCAGCATGCCGCGGATGGCCTTCTCGACCGCGCGGACAGGGTTCTTCTCGAGGAGTTCGTCGTAGGTGACGGACTTCAGACCGCCCGGGTAGCCCGAGTGGCGGTAGGCCTTCTTCTTCTGGAGCTTCTGACCCGTGAGCGCCACCTTCTCGGCGTTGATCACGATGACGAAGTCGCCGGAGTCGATGTGGTTGGCGAAGGTCGCCTTGTGCTTGCCGCGGAGGAGGACCGCCGCGTGCGAGGCCAGACGGCCGAGAACGACGTCGGTGGCGTCGATAACGACCCACTCGCGCGTGACCTCAGCGGCCTTGGGGGTGAAAGTGCGCGTCACAGTAGTGCTGCTTTCTTGATCGAACGGAGGAGTTCGTGAATCCCGCTCCGGTGGTCCGTTCCCGTGTCGAAGACCCGGGGAACAGGGCCGGTGGAGGGCTCACGTTCGGGCGACCTGCTCGCAGAGAGGCAGGCACCAAAGATCAAGACTACGTCATCCGGATGCCGAGACCAAACGCGGCTCGTTGCGTCAGCCCCAGAGGGTCCCCACGGCGACGAGGGCGAGCCCGGTGGCGTTGAAGACGACGTGCGTCGCCACGGCCGCCCAGATGCGGCCGGTCCCGAGCACGAGCGCGGCCGCGACGACGCCGACCAGCACGAGCGCCCACACATCGGAGGCGGACATCGGCGCGACGAGGAGATGCGCGCCGACGAAGAACGCGCTCGAGATCGCCGCGGCCGCGACACCGCCGGCGACGCGGCCCGACCAGCGACGCACGACGGTGTACGCGCACACGAGCACGACCCCGCGGAAGAAGAGTTCCTCGAGCACCGGTGCCACCGCGACCCCGGCGACGACGTCACCCGAGAAACCGTCCGGCAGCGTTCCCGGGATCGAGGGCGTCGAGGGCCAGGGCAACGACCCTCCCTCGCTCTGGGCGAGCGCCCCCTGACAGAACCGCAGGATCACCCCGAACACGACGCCGTACACGACGTCGAGCCCACGGAACCGCAGGAGGCCGAGCGGGCGGGACCGACTCCAGGCCACCACGACCGGAACCGCCGACGACATCCAGATCACGGCTTGCGCCGCGGCGGGAGCGTCGCCGACGGGGAGCAGGATGGAGACGGCTCGCGCGCCCAGGGCGCCGGCGCCCAGGGCGACCATCGCCCATCCGAGGAGGTCCGCGCCCCAGCGGGCTGTGCTCGCACCCCCTTCGCGCCAGGGGCGGTTCCGCCGGTGACGACGACGTCGCGACGGAGGAATGTCCGCAGCGGCGACATCGGGCAGGCGCATGGGCGCCACCGTACGGCCGCTCCGGGACCGTGACGGCGAGCGTCGGGCGAGGAGGGGGCGCATGCCCGCCACACCCGCCCATCACCTCGCCCGCCCGAGACGCCAACCTCACCCCGCGGGCTCCCCGCGCCGGATGCCGACACCCGGATGTCGACACCCGCGCGCGGGACGACTCAGCGCCGCAGGAAGTCGAGGAGGACGCTGTTGAACTCGTCGGCGTGGCTGACGTTGACGCCGTGCGGCGCACCCGTGACGACGTGCAGCTCGCTGCCGGGAATGGCCGCGTGCGTCCGCGCGCCCGAGCCCTCGAGGGGCACGGTGGCGTCGCTGTCGCCGTGGATGATCAAGGTCGGGACCGTCACGTGGGAGAGGTCCTCCCGGAAGTCCGTGGTGGCCCACGCCTCCATCGCCTTCAGGGAGGCGTGGTGATCGGCCTGGTGGGCGAGGCGTTCCGCCTCTGCCCGGTCGGCCTCCGTGACTTTCAGCTCGCCGTCCACCGAGAAGAAGCCCGTCGTGAAATCGCGGTAGAAGGCGTCTTCGTCGTCTTTCAGCGCCTGCTTCATGCCATCGGCCGTCTCGTCGTCCAACGGACCGTCGGGGTTGTCCTCGGTCTTCGCCAGGTACGGCGGCACGGCCGCGGCGAAGACGACGCTGCGGATGCGGTCCGCTCCGTGACGCGACAGATAGCGCGCGACCTCACCGCCGCCCATCGAGAACCCGACGAGGGTCACGTCGCGCAGGTCGAGTGCCGCGAGGACCGCCTCGAGGTCGTCGGAGAACGTGTCGTAGTCGTATCCCGTGCGGGGCTTGTCGCTGCGACCGAAACCGCGACGGTCGTAGGTCACGACCCGATAGCCGGCGGATTCGAGGGCCGGGACCTGGGCCGCCCAGGACTCCCCGGACAGCGGCCAGCCGTGGAGGAGGACGACGGGCCGCCCGTCACCCCCGGTGTCGTCGACATGCAGATCGATGTCGGTCAGAAGTCCGTGGTGTGCCGTGATCTCGCTCATGAGGACATGGTTCGATCCGTTTCTGAGCGAACGGGGACGGTTGACGCGGTACCGACGGGTTGGTAACGCCGAACCTGAACAGGAACATCGGGGCGAGCGCAACTCCACGTGCGCGCGCGGCGCGGTTCACTAGCCTCCGGGCATGGCATCCCTTCGTCTTCCGCTCGCGGTTCTCGCGTCCGCGCCCCTCGCTCTCGGCCTGACGAGCTGCGCCTCCCCCACCACGAGTCCGGGCACCTCGGAGACGGTCGTCTCGGCCGTGGTGCGCGCGGAGTCCGACGCGGGCGGACGCGCCGTCGATCTCGACCGCGACGACGACGGGACGTGGGAGGTCCGCGTCGCCGCGAACGGGGGCGACACGGACCTCCGCATCAGCGCGGACGGAGGGGAGGTGCTCTCGCGGGACGCCGCGGACGCCCTCGACGCCGCGGATCGCACCGCGCTCGAGAACGCAGGGACGACGATGGCGGATGCCGTACGGACTGCGGTTGCGGCCCACGGCGGCGGCAGCGTCGAAGAGGTCGAGATCGAGAGCGCGAGTGGCGCGCCGGTGTGGCAGGTGTCTTTCGACGACGGGGTGGACGTCGCGATCTCGCTCTCCGACGGAAGTGTCGTGACCGACGCGCCGTGAGGGAGCGGTTTAGATTGTGCACAATTCAATTGTGTGCAATGCTTCTTTCATGCCCGCCGTCGATGCTCTCGTCTGCTTCGCGCTCTACGCCGCGAATCGCACGACGACCCAGGCCTACCGCGCCCTGCTCGAGCCGTGGAACCTGACGTATCCGCAGTACATCGCCCTCGTCACGCTCTGGAACGACGGCGATCAGACGGTGGGCAGCCTCGGCGAGGCGCTCCAGCTCGACTCGGGAACCCTGTCGCCGATGCTCACGCGTCTCCAGTCCGCGGGCTACGTGACGCGAGCACGCGACGAACGCGACGAACGCGTGGTCACGATCTCCCTCACCCCGCGCGGCCACGAGCTGCGCACGGAACTGGCTCACGTGCCGCGGTGCATCGCACAGGGGTCGGGTATCGAGGACGCCGACAGCGCGCGAGAGCTCATCGACGCCCTGCACCAGCTGACCGCTGCCATGCGCGATCTCCGCGACCACCCGGGCGATGCCGTCGCGGCAGAACGCGCAACGCGCGCTCCCTCGGTGCGCGACGCCTCCTGAAACCTCCGTCTTCCGCACCGTCCCCAGAAAGGAACACACCATGGACGTTCTCTACACCGCTGAGGCACTGTCCACCGGACAGGGCCGCCTCGGCCACGTCTCGGCCGGCGACTACCTCGACCTCGAGGTCGCTCCCCCGAAGGAGCTCGGCGGCTCCGGCCAGGGCACCAACCCCGAGCAGCTCTTCGCGGCCGGCTACGCGGCGTGCTTCCACAGCGCCCTGCACTCCGTGGCCCGCGCGCAGAAGGTCACGATCGAGGACTCCTCGGTGGGTGGTCGCGTGCAGATCGGCCCGAACGGACAGGGCGGCTACCAGCTCGCCGTGCTCCTCGAGGTCGTCCTCCCCGGCATCGAGCACGAGCTCGCCCAGCAGCTCGCCGACGCTGCGCACCAGGTGTGCCCCTACTCGAACGCCACGCGCGGCAACATCGACGTCACCGTCACCGTCTCGGACGACTGACACCCGTCGGAGTGGGGGCGTCCGTCACCGACGCCCCCACTCTGCTCCCTCCCCAACCCGTCAGGCCGAGAGGGCCGACACCCGGGCGATCGTGTCCGAGTCGTAGGGTGTGATGCGTGATCCGGGTCGTAGTCGTCGATGATGAGGCGCTCGTCCGTTCCGGGTTCGAGCTGATCCTCGGAGCCGCACCGGACATCCAGGTGGTCGCCGCGGTCGACGGAGACGTCGCGGTCGACACCATCCGGCGGGAACGTCCCGACGTGGTCCTCCTCGACATCCGGATGCCGGGACGCAGCGGCCTCGACATCCTCGCCGACCTTCGCCACGACGATCCCCGCCCGATCGTGGGCATCCTCACGACCTTCGACACCGACGAGTACATCGCCCGCGCCCTGCACGACGGAGCGTCGGGTTTCCTCGTCAAGGACACGGCGCCCGAGCACCTCGCGGCCATGGTGCGCACCCTCGCCGCCGGTGGGGTCGTGCTGTCCCCCCAGGTGTCCCGCACGCTGGTCGACGGCTACACCGGCGCCCCCGATCGGGATGCCGTCCGACGCATCGCCCTCCTCACCGATCGAGAGCGCGACGTCCTCTCCCGCCTGCCGACCGGTGAATCCAACGCCGAGATCGGGCGACGCCTCCACCTCAGCGGAGCGACGGTCAAGGATCACGTCAGCGCGATCCTGTCGAAGCTGTCGGTGTCGACCCGACTCGAGGCGGCCCTGGTCTCGGAGCGGGCACACCCCCGCAGACATCGGACATGACGAGGTCCGCGCCGCGCGCCCTCCGCCGGATGATGGGGACACGAACGTCCGCCGTCGTCGTCGACCTGGCGCTCGCCGCCGCCGCCTTCATCGACGTCGCCGTGTCCATCCCCTCGTGGTCGACGATCGAGACGGCGTTCGCGCTCGTCGCCGTCGCGGGGCTGCTCGTGCGGCGTCGGCTGCCCTGGGTCTCGTTCGCCCTCGTCCTCCCGGGCCTGGTCGTCGATTCCATGACGATCGCCGCCCCGATCGCGCTGTACTCGGTCGCGGTGCGGACCCGTGGCATCCCGCCGCTCGTCGTCGCGGGGGCCGTCACCTTCGCGTGCTTCCTCCTCCCCGACTGGCAGCTCCCCTCCCTCGACTTCCTCGCGCCGTCCTTGCTTTACGCCCTGATGTACGCGGCGACCCCGATCGCGCTCGGCGCCCTCGTGCGCACCCATCGCGAGCTCTCGGACCGCGTCGCCGACCTGTCGGCCGCGCGCGAGACCGAGCGCGAGAGGGAGAAGCAGGACGTCCTCCGACGCGAGCGCGCCCGAATCTCCCGCGAGATGCACGACGTCGTCTCGCACCAGGTGAGCCTCGTCGCCGTTCAAGCCGGGGCCCTGCAGGTGTCCTCGCCCGACCCCGAGTCACGGCGGGTCGCGCACGTCATCCGCTCTCTCGCCGTGCGCACGCTCGACGAGCTGCGGCAGATGGTGGGGGTCCTCCGCGCCGAGGGGGCGCGGACGGACTCGGACCGACCGCAGCCCACGCTGGACGACCTCCCCCGACTCGTCGAGGAGAGCGGCCTGGACACCGATCTGGATGTCAGCCTGCCCGTCGACCTCGCCCCGCCCCTGCAGCGCGCGGTGTACCGAACCGTGCAGGAGGGCCTGACCAACGCGCGCAAGCACGCTCCCGGGGCACGCGTCCGCGTCACCGCGGTGGCGACGACGGCCGCGATCGACGTCGTCGTCCAGAACGACCCGCCGAGCCAGGAGGGTCTGCGCCTTCCCTCCAGCGGCACGGGGCTCGCGGGGCTTCGCGAACGCGCGGAGCTCCTCGGCGGACACCTCGACGCCGCCGCCCGCGACGGCGGGGGCTACCGGCTGCGGGTCACGATCCCGCGGCGCGACAGCGAGCACTGACGAGCGCGGTCCGCGCGCATCCTCAGCTCAGCCGCAGCTCGGACTCGCTCTTGGGGTACGAGCGGCGCAGCCACTCTCCGAACCCGCGCTGCGAGAGACAGGCCGCCGCGTCGGTGCAGGTCACCACCGGGTCGTCGGCGGCGTAGGTCTCGTAGATCTGCACCTTGGTGTCGAGGACCGCCCCCTCGACGTTGACGGGTTCGTCCTGCGAGGGGTACCCCACGTAGTACGTGACCGCCTCGGGAGCGATGCCCGCCTGCGGGGCCAGGGCCCGCACGAGCGATCCGACGCACGAGTGGTCGGGGTGATCCCCGTGCGCGAAGGCACTCTCGTGCGGGACGTTGGTCGTCACGTGGGTGGGTTGCGCGGCCCCGATGAGCTCGACGATCGACGCGGACAGACGGTCGCGGTCGTAGACGGTGGAGCCGTCCACCGAGGTCAGGGTCGCCGCCGAACCGTTGATCAGCTGCGTGAGCCCGGCATTGCCCGTGGCGGCGAAGCCCTCGGCATCCAGGCCTCCGTCCGGGAGTCGCAGGAAGGTCAGCGAGAGGCGCGGCTCATCGGAGGCGACGAACCGGGTCACGGCTGCCCCGCTGAGCAGCGTGATCTGCTGCTCCTGCCAGGGCGCGGTGCTGCCCCGCATCTCGTCGTACGCGGCCCGGATCCCGTCCTCGCGCTGACGCGCGTACTCCAGGCCCTTCCCCGCGTCACCGGCGGTGATGAACACGGCGCGGACGGTGTGACCGGCGGCGATCGCCTCCGACAGAGCGGGGTTGGCGAAGATGATGTCGTCGTCGGCGTGGGCCCAGACGGCCATCCCCGTGTTCGTGCCGGGAGTCTCCGCGGCGGGAGAGGGCGGCAGCGGAGAGGGGACGGATGCCGCGGGGATGGGCGCCAGAGAGACCCAGGTCCCCACGGGGCCGGCGCTTCGTCGGATGTTCCGGTACACCAGCGCGCCCGCGCCGAGTCCGACGACCGCCAGACCGCCGATGAGCAGCCCGCGCCGGGTCAGCCTCATCCGGCGCGCTCGCTCGCGGGCGGTCTCGTCCGTCGCCGCGCTCGCCACCGTGTCGGGCGAGGATTCGTCGTCTGTGCCCACGGCGGATCCGTCCTCTTGTTCTTCTTCACCGCACCGGTCGCACGTTCGGGTCGCCGGTTCGGGTCGTCTTCCGGCCTCGACGCTATCGCGGTCGGGGCACGGATTTCCCGCACCGCCGCGCATCTCCCCCGTTCGGCGGGGGACGACGAGCCGACCGGCTCACCTGCCGCATGGGTAACGCTCAGCGGACACCGAGACAACCTGGACACACTCGCGGAATGCAGACGTCCTCACCGCCGCGGTCTCTGTCCCCTGCCGCTCTCCGCGTCCGCGCGATCCTCTGGGAGTGGGACCCGATCGGGGTCCGCGACATCGGGGACGGGTGGCCCGACGACGAGTACGACGACCTGATCATCCCGATCCTCGAGGCACTGGCATCCGGTCCGGCGCTCGACGAGCTGGCGGCCGACCTGCGTACCGTCATCGAGGTCGACTACGGTCTGCCGTCGCCGGATGGATGCCACGACGTCGCGGCCCTGCTCCTGCGCCTGGGTGACTGAGAACCGACGGCGCCGTCACGGCATCTGGAGTTCGTCCTCGGACTTCGGGTACGACCGCTGCAGCCACTCGCCGAACTTGCGCGTGCTCAGGCAGGCGTCTCGGTCGGCACAGCGAATGACGTCGTCCTGCTGCGAGTAGACGCGATACGTCTCGACCTTGGCGTCGAGAGCCACCCCCTCGACGTTGCGCGGCAGATCCTCCGACGGGTATCCCACGAAGTAGCGCACCCCCGACCCGACACCGTCGAGGGGGCCGATCGCGTCACGCACCAGCGTGCCGACGACGGAGTGGTCCGGGTGGTCTCCAGGAGCGAAAGCGCTGCCCCGCGGGATGTGGGTGAGCGTCCGAGCCGGGCGGAGGGCCTCGGCGAACTCGGTCAAGCTCGCCGAGAGCTGGGGGGAACTCACCGCCGGGCCACCGTCGATGGGGGCGAGGGGCGCGATGCTCCCGTCGAGCAGCTTGCTCATCGTGGCGTATCCCGTGGCCGCGAAACCGCCGTCGGTGATGTTCCCGTCCGGGAGCCGGACGAAGAAGACGGAGATCCGGCCGTCGCCTCGGGGCGTCAACCGATCGAGGCGCATCCCGCTGTCGAGCGTGATCTCGTTGTCATCCCAGAGCCCCTCGTTCCCCCGCATGACGTTGTAGGCGCGCAGGATGCCGAGTTCCCGCGCGTGCGTGTAATCGAGGCCGCGCCCCGCATCGCCGGCGGTGAGGAAGACGGTGCGGACGCACTGGCCCGCAGCGATCGCCTCCGAGATCGTGGGGTTCCCGAAGATGATGTCGTCGTCCGGGTGCGCCCACACCGTCAGCAGCGTGTCCCCGCCCGGGCAGGCCTCGGCCACCGGCGACGTCGGCGTCGGGGTGGGGGTGGGGGTGGGGGTGGGGGTCCGCGTCGGTGTGGAACCCGGGGGCGACGGCTCGGCATGCGGTGACGACGTGGGGGCGGCGGATGACTCGGTCCCGCCGAGACGAGTGAGCGCGATCGGAACGGCGACGGCCGCGCCCGCGACCACGACCACCGCCGTGATCGCCGAGACGAGGGCGATGCGTCGCCGTCGGCGCACGCGAGACGAGCGTGTCTGCGAGCGCGACATCGGGTGGTCCTTCCGGCCGTGGTGCCCGGGAAGGGGGACATCCGGTCATCCGCTGCCCGAGTGTAGCGACACGTCGAATCGCCCCCGGCGAACGCCGGTCCGGGCCGCCGAGCGGGGCGTTACGAGGTGTGTCTCAGAAACATCGCGTTCACCCGAGGGTGATTCACTGGGTGAGATCCGCCTGTTATCGTTCAGCGGGGAGAAAGTGTTTTCCAGGCACCTTGGGGGAAAGGCCTACGAACTGTGACGTCTGACCTGAGAGTCGACGCGACATCGACGTCGCAGGACATCTACGCCGGGGGTTCCGAGCCCGTCGTGGACAGCTCCGCGCCCTCGTCGCCGACCTCGGTCACCCATCATCCCCGGGACAGATGGCGTCTGCGGTATCGCCGGAATCTCTTCCTCACCGATCTCGCCTCCCTGGTGTGGGTCGTCTACGGCACGCAGCTGGTGTGGTTCGGAACCGGCAACGTCGCCGTCGCCGCCAACAAAGACGGTCGCATCACCGACCTGTCGTACTGGATCTTCTCGGCGCTGCTCATCGTCGCGTGGATGTGGGCCCTGTCCTTCGTCGACTCCCGCAGCGACCGCGTGATCGGCACCGGCTCACAGGAGTACGTGCGGATCGTGGACTCCAGTTTCCGCGTCTTCGGCGCCGTGGCGATCCTCGCGTTCCTGACACAGATCGACGTCGCGCGCGGGTACCTCCTCATCTCCCTCCCGGCCGGCATCGCCGTCCTCGTCTTCACCCGCTGGCTCTGGCGCCAGTGGCTGATCGTCCAACGCTCCCAGGGCAAGTACTCCGCCAACGTCCTCCTCGTCGGCTCCCTCACCTCGGTCACGCAGCTGGCGAGGGAGTTCGCCCGCACCCCGAGCGCCGGATACCGCGTCGTCGGCGCCTGCGTGCCGAACGGCAAGATCGCCGACGTCATCCCCGGGACCGCCATTCCCGTGATGGGACACGTCGGGGACATCTCCCGAGCACTCTCCGCCACCGGTGCCGACACCGTCGCCGTCACGAGCGCCGACGAGCTCCCCGCCGACAAGGTGAAAGAGATCTCGTGGAGCCTCGAGGCCGGGCGCCAGCACCTCGTCCTCGCCCCGAGCATCATCGACATCGCCGGCCCGCGACTGCATACCCGGCCGGTCGCGGGGCTCCCCCTCATCCACGTCGAGACCCCGCGGTTCTCGCGCGGACAGGTGTTCCTCAAGCGCACCGTCGACCTCATCGCGAGCATCACCGGCGTCATCCTGCTGAGCCCGCTCCTGGCGTTCCTCGCCATCACCGTGCGCCTGTCGAGCAGCGGTCCGGTCTTCTTCCGCCAGACGCGCATCGGTTTCCACGGCACCGAGTTCACGATGATCAAGTTCCGGTCCATGGTCGTCAACGCCGAGGAACTGCTCGACGACCTCGCCGCGCAGCAGCGCGACTCGGGCAACGAGGTGTTGTTCAAGATGAAGAACGACCCTCGCGTGACCCCGATCGGCCGGGTGATGCGGAAGTTCAGCCTCGATGAGCTGCCGCAGCTGTTCAACGTCATCGGTGGGTCCATGTCCCTCGTGGGCCCCCGCCCGCCGCTGCCGTCCGAGGTCGCCCAGTACGCCGACCACGTGCACCGCCGTTTCCTCGCCAAGCCCGGCATCACGGGACTGTGGCAGGTCAGCGGTCGATCTTCGCTCTCCTGGGAGGAGTCGGTCCGCCTGGACCTGTCCTACGTGGAGAACTGGACACTCCTGGGCGACTTCGTCATTCTCGGCAAGACCGCCCGCGCCGCCCTGGCGCCGGGCGATACCGCCGCGTGAAATCCCCGCGGTTCGCGGGTCCGCGACCGGGTGTCTCCGCGTCGCGTCGACAAAAATCTGAAAGGCTTCCATCGTGCGTTTGTCTGTAGTGGGGTGCGGTTACCTGGGTGCGGTGCACGCGGCGGCGATGGCTTCCATCGGCCATGAGGTCGTGGGCATCGACGTCGACGAGCGCAAGATCACCGCGCTGAGCAAGGGCGAGGCGCCGTTCTTCGAGCCCGGCCTTCAGGAGATCCTGACCGAGGGCATCGCGTCGGGTCGCCTGTCCTTCACGACCGACATGGCGGCGGCGCAGGGCGCGAAGGTCCACTTCATCGGCGTGGGGACCCCGCAGCAGGCGGGTGGCTACGCCGCCGACCTCACGTACGTCAACGCCGCCGTCGACGGCCTGCTCCCCTACCTCTCGGAAGGCGATCTGGTCGCGGGCAAGTCCACTGTTCCGGTCGGCACGGCGGCGACGCTCGCCCCGCGCGTCTCCGAAACGGGGGCGACGCTCGTGTGGAACCCGGAGTTCCTCCGCGAGGGCTGGGCCGTTCAGGACACCATCGACCCCGACCGTCTGGTGGCCGGCGTCCCCTTCTCCGAGGGCGCTGCGACCCCCGAGGGCGAACGCGCGGCGCAGATTCTCCGCGAGGTCTACCACCCCTCGATCGCCAAGGGCACTCCGTTCATCGTCACCGACTACGCGACGGCTGAGCTCGTGAAGGTGTCGGCCAACGCCTTCCTCGCGACGAAGATCAGCTTCATCAACGCGATCGCGGAGATCGCCGAGGTCACCGGTGCGGACGTGACGACCCTCGCCGACGCGATCGGCCACGACGCGCGCATCGGTCGCCGGTTCCTCGGTGCGGGCATCGGCTTCGGTGGCGGCTGCCTGCCGAAGGACATCCGCGCGTTCTCCGCTCGCGCCGAAGAGCTCGGCCGCGGAGAATCGGTCGCGTTCCTGCGCGAGATCGACGCCATCAACCTGCGTCGGCGCGATCGCGCCGTCGAGCTGACGAGCGAGGCCCTCGGCGGGTCCGTCTTCCAGAAGAAGGTCACGGTGCTGGGCGCCGCCTTCAAGCCCCACAGCGACGACATCCGCGACTCCCCCGCTCTCGACGTGGCGGTCCGTCTGCACGGTCTCGGTGCCGACGTCACCCTCACCGACCCCGCGGCGATCGAGAACGCTCAGCGCGTCCACCCGCAGCTGACGTACGTGCACGACCGCGACGAAGCTCTGCGGGAGGCCGACGCCGTGATCGTCGTGACCGAGTGGGACGAGTACCGCCACCAGCTCGACCCCGCGTACGCGGCGACGCTGACGCGCGGTCACGTCGTGATCGACGGCCGCAACTGCCTCGACGCGGCCGCCTGGCGCGCCGCCGGGTGGACCTACCACGGCATGGGTCGCCCCTGATCTCAGCGCTCGAAGACGCCCCGGCCCCGGCCGGGGCGTCTTTCGTCGTCGCGGCACCGCCCCCTGTGGACAGACCCCTCCACCGTTCGCGTGCGCATGTAAGAATGCCCTCTCACCCCGAAGGACATCCCATGCTCTCCTCTCTTCCCCGCCCCCTCGTCCCGGAGCCGGCATACGACGACAGTGACCTCGGCTTCCCTCCCCGATGCTCGTCCTGCCTCCTGCCGATGGTCGAAAAGCTCACCGGCCGCTGCGCGCATTGGCGCTGCCCCGACTGCGGACATCTCCGTATCTCGTGACGCGACGGCTACGCTGACCCCGTGGTCGTCAGCCTCCTCATCTCCGTCGCCGCCATCGTCTCGGCGGTGCTCGTGGGGTTCGTCGCCCGCCGCATCCTGGGGACGGCGGTGGGCTGGCCGCGCAGCATCGTCATCGGCCTGCTGGTCTTCTTCCTCGGCGTCCCCTTCGCCGATTGGGTGCTCCGTCAGACCGGGGCGTCTCCGGAACCCGCGGGCGAAGCCGGCCTCTGGCTGGCTCTGGTCGCCCTGGCGATCGCCTGGGTCTTCGCGCTCGGGGTGGCGACGCTGGTCGCGAGCGAGGCGATCTTCCCCACGCGCCCCCTGCCGAATCCGATCGATCTCGTTCGCGCCGCGCTGCGGCAGCGGAAGCGCACGCGGCGGTACCTCGAGATCCTCGCCATCGCATCACGTCACGGCGTGGGGTGGCTGTTCCACGGCGGACGCGCCCGCGTCGAGCAAGAGCTGAGCACGGCTGAAGAACGCGCGAACGCCATCGTGTCCACCATCAACGACGCCGGAGTCAGCTTCGTCAAGCTCGGGCAGGTTCTCTCCACTCGACGCGACCTGATCCCGGAGCCGTATCTCAGCGCCCTCTCGAGCCTGCAGACCAAGGCGACGACGCTGCCGTGGGAGACGGTGCGAGAGGTCATCGAGAACGATCTGGGGACGTCGATCGACGAGGTGTACGCCGAGGTGGATCGCATCCCCCTCGCGGCCGCATCGGTGGCGCAAGTGCACCGGGCGCGACTCCTCGACGGGACCGACGTGGTCGTGAAGGTGCAACGCCCCGCCGCCCGCGCGCAGGTGGAAGCGGATGCCGACATCATCGGCCGTCTCGCCCATCGCGCCGAAGCGCGCACGAGAGTGGGCCGGGACCTCCACATCGAGTCGGTGGCGCGGGGATTCACCGCGACGCTCCTCGAGGAGCTCGACTACCGCATCGAGGCGCGCAACACCGAGATGATTCGCTCCACGCTCGAACGGATCGACAAAGCGGAGCCGGACCGGCGCGGTTTCGTGTCCGTTCCCCATGTCTTCCCGAACGCGTCCGGCCCGCGGGTCCTCACCATGGAGCTCGTCGATGGCGCCGCACTGAGCGACTCGACGGATCGCCTGGCCGCCCTGGACCCGGAACAGCGCGATCGCCTGGCGCAGGTCCTCATGTCGACCGTCATCGAGCAGATCTTGGTGTACGGCGTGTTCCACGCCGATCTGCACCCCGGCAACGTCCTCTTGAAGGAGGACGGCACCCTCGGCCTCATCGATTTCGGCGCGGTGGGGATCATCGAGCGCAGCCGCCGAGAGCACATGACGGCTCTCCTCCTGGCCGCGCTGGGCGAGAACGATGTGGCCGCCACCGATGCACTCCTGCTCATCGTCGATGCGCCCGAGGACGTGGACCTCGAGGCCTTCCGGCACGATGTGGGCATCGTGCTCACGACAGAGCATCTGCGCACGGACGGCCAGGGCTCGATCTTCACGCGCATGGTCGATGTCATCCGTCAGCACCGGATCGCCCTCCCGGGTGAGCTGGCCTCCGCTTTCCGCAGTTTCGCCACTCTGGAGGGCTGCCTGCGGGTCATCGTCGACGACTTCGACATGGTCGGGCGCGCACTGCCGTTGATGCCCGCACTCTTGCGGCGAACGCTCTCTGCGAAGCGATTGGCCACCGACCTCCAGGCCGGGGCCGTCATCTCGATGGCGCGCATCCAGCGCATGCCACGGCGCCTCGAGGCGCTCCTGACCGGAATCGAGAAGGGGTCCATCGGAGTCACCCTCCGCTCGAAGGACGGAACGGATGCCGGCGGCATCCTGAATCGCGTCACCGCCGAGGCTGCGTCGACGTTGGTGTCGATCGCTGCGGTCGTGATCGCGGTCGTGCTGATCATCTCGGGCGGAGGACCCGTCCTCGGCGGATCCGTCACCCTCTTCGCCGTCCTCGGCGCGGTGATCGGACTGTTCGGCTTCCTCGGGCTCCTGCGCATCGTGCGACGGACGTTCAGTCGCCGAGGCTGAAGAATCGCCGAACTTTCGTGGCGCGGATGCGCCGCGTCCTGGGCGGGCGCCGCTACTGTGAGCAGCAGTCACCCTGTCGTTGCACCACCCGGACTCCAAAGGAGAAGTCCCATGGTCGTCGCTTTCCTGGTTGCTCTGTTCGCCTGGATCGTCATCTCGCTCGCTGCCGGCATCGGCCTCGGCCGGATGATCGCGCGCTCCGAGACCGAAGACGGCCGTGTGCCGTCGCTCGTCACACGGAGCCTCTGACCCCACCCGTCGGCGCCTTGTCCGGTACGGGCACTGCGGGTCCATCGTGAGGCATGGCCCGCCCCGCACGCGCTCGCGACCGGCGAGGACTCGTCACACCCGAGTCTCGTGAGCGGAGGCGCGCGTCGCGGCCCGATACTCTCGGCGGGTTGTCGGCCGTGCGGATGAACCCCCATCCGTCCCGGGCTGCGCGAGTCCCGCCATCGCCTCGACGATGATGTCGACGGCGCTCGTCGCTTGTCGCTCGAACGCGGCCCAGACGGGCGCGTCCTGGCCGATCGGATCGAGGATGTCGTCCTCGCTCGCCGAGACGTGACGATCGCCGAAGCGTGCGCGCGCGGTCGCCGAGAGAACCGACGACCACTCGTTCAGCGAACCTGCCGGCCGAGCGATGTCGAGCAGCCTGGCGAACTCGCGGATCGTGAAGACGGCCCCTACGAGGTCGGGACGCATCCCCAAGACGACGCGCCGGTGCGCGCGCTCGGCGCACAGCACGGCCGAGTTCTCCCTCAGCATCCGCTCGTCCAGACGACGCGTGCGATGCGCATCCAGGGAGACGCCGTGCGCACGCGCGAGGGCCCGCGCTCCCTCCTCCGCGGGGCCTCCGGGACGAGCCGCTGTACCGGCGCTCTCGAGTTCGATCCCGGACAGCCCCCTCCTCGTCAGCCTCTCCCGCAGGAGGTTCTCGACGAACGGCGATCGGATGGCGTTCGCCGTGCACACCACGATGATGTGCGGTCCGCCCGGGGCACGGTATGACGACATCGGAAAGACTCCTCCCGCGCGACGACACCGCGCCCGGCCAGTAAAACGCAGGTACCGACTGCTCCCGACCCGCCGTTCGCCTCCGTGGCCTCCGACCTTCGCGGGTGAACGCATCGGGCCGCCACGCACGACGACTTCCGTCCCGAATCCCGCAGCGGTGCCCTCAGCCGTCGAACCCCTCGGCGCGGTCGCGGGGCGGCGCCTCGCCACCTACGCCAGCAGCACCGTCGTCGACCGCTGCCGCCATGTCAGGGGCGTCGAGCAGCAGCCGACCCAGCGTGCGTGCGCCGGCGGCATCGATGGCGATGCTGCAGTCCGCGCCGAACTCCAGCGCGACCCACGACTCGGCGTCGTCGGGGCGGCGGACGACTCCCACCTCGATCTCCGTGAAGACGCCGGCGCCTCCGACGAGTCCGTCGCGCACGCGCGCCGCGAAGCCGGTTCCCGCGCTCCGGTGAGTCTCATCGGCGGGATGCACCGTCTCACCGTGGTCCGTCGTGCACCACACGAACGCACACCGAGTCGCCTGCGCACGATGCTCTGCCGGAATTCGATTCATGCCTGACACCTCTCTCGCAGGACCGCCGCGTTCTGGACGGCCCCATCATCGGTGGGCACGCCCAAAGTGAACCACGACCCTCCGACATCGAGCTCAACGCCCGGGTGCCACGCCTCCCGGACGCGCGGGGATCAGTTCCTCGAGGGACATCTCCAGAACCTCGGCGAGCGCCACGAGCGTCTTGAGACGGGGGTTCGCCGGCGTCCCCGGGTTCGACTCGCCCTTCTCGAGCTTGCGATAGGTGAACGTCGCGAGCCCGGCCGCGTGGGCCACGTGCTCCTGCGACAGCCCTCGCTGCGCCCGCGCGCGGAGGAGCCGCTTCCCCAATTCGCGCGCGAAGTCGTTCCAGGGGTCGGCCTCGTCGGTCATCGTCCCAGCTTGATCGGAGAGCCACGCTCACATGAACATGTTTACATGCCACTCCTTCCTCGGAGTCCGTCACCGCTCGCCGACGCGAGGAGGTGAGTGATCTCTCTCCGGGGGTGAGCGGGCAGGGGATCAGCGAAGGCACGCCTCGCACTCGCCACCGCGGCCGTCGATCCCGCGCCGATGCAGGCGTCCGGCGCGGACCCCCGCCCGGCCGTTTCACCCGCGCGCGGGCCTACCGAGCCACGACGGCCGGTGGCGAGTCGAGTGGCACAGTTCCGAGGCCCGCCGCATGTCGCGTGTCCCGGCGGCGGCCCCTTTCCTGACCCTCGGGCACCGTCAGCGGAGCATCTATGAACCTCGCCGTCTCAACTTTGTCTTCACCATCCCCCTCGACATCGACGTCGGCCGCTCGCTCGCCGGGGACGTCATGGCAGCGCCGCTATGCGCGGATCCTCACCGTGGTCGACACCCTCGTCGTCCTGGCGTCCGTGTTCGGAGCACAACTTCTCTGGCTGGGGCCGCACCCGTTGGAGGTCAGCTCGGCGCCCGTCAGCTACACCACCGTCTCGGTCCTGCTCTCCGGCGCGTGGCTCCTCGCTCTGAGTCTCAGCGGAAGCCGGCATCCCCGTGTCCTCGGGCACGGCATCACGGAGCACCGTCTGATCCTCGGGGCCTCGCTGCAGCTCTTCGGCCTCGTCGCCATCGGCGCGTACCTCGGCAGCATCGACCTGTCTCGGGGTTACTTCCTGCTGAGCCTGCCCGCCGGCACCACCGTCCTCCTCGGCGCGCGGATGGCGTGTCGATCCTGGCTGGTCGCTCAGAGGCGCAAGGGGTCCATGGCGACGCGCGTGGTGTTGCTGGGCGGAGAGCAGGAGAACCGCCGGGTCGCCGCCGAGCTGGACCGCCACCCCGCCGTGGGCTTCACGGTCGTGGGAGCGCACACCCTCACCGCAGAGGCGGTCGCCGGCGGCTGGACTGACCGTCACTCCCGCCGACTGCGGGAGCGTCTCGATGACCTGCGGGCGGACAGCGTGCTCGTGACGGGAGGATCGCATCTCCAACCGCAAGACATCAGACGCATCGGCTGGATCCTCGAGCCGGGTCGGCAGCACCTCATCGTCGCCGTCAATCTCGCCGATGTCGCGGGACCGCGCATCCACACCCGCCCCGTCGCGGGTCTTCCCCTGGTCCACATCGAGACGCCGCAGTACTCCACGACGCAGAAAGTGCTCAAGCGCGCCTTCGACATCATCGGCTCGGCGACACTCATCCTGCTCCTCTCCCCGGTCCTGCTCGCATTGGCCGCGCTGGTCCGGATGTCGAGCCCGGGCCGCGTGCTCTATCGCCAGCAGCGTGTCGGTCAGGGTGGGTCGCACTTCGGGATGCTCAAGTTCCGGTCGATGGTCGACGGCGCGGATGCGCGCCTGCACGAGCTGCTCGCCGAGCAGGGGCGCGAAGGGACGCCTCTGTTCAAGGTCGAGAACGACCCCCGCATCACGAGCGTCGGACGATGGCTGCGCAAGTACTCACTCGACGAACTGCCCCAGCTGTTCAACGTGCTGAGTGGGCATATGAGCCTGGTCGGACCGCGGCCCCAGCGCGACGCGGAGGTCGCGTTCTACGACGACGACGCCCGCCGACGCCTCATCGTCCGTCCGGGTATGAGCGGGCTGTGGCAGGTCAGCGGACGCTCGGCGCTCGCGTGGGACGACGCCATCCGACTCGACCTGTTCTACGTCGAGAACTGGTCGTTGGTCGGGGACATCGTCATCCTCGCGCGCACCTTCAAGGCGGTGATCGCTCCCGGAGCGACCGCGCATTGACCACACGCGAGAGGGGGAAGGGCGCCGATCTGCGGATCGGCGCCCTTCCCCCTCTCGCGTGTGAGTGTGTCAGGGACGACGTCGGCGACGCACGCCGACCGCCGCTTCCTGCGCGGAGACGGCGGGTTTCGTCGCCACGACCGCGCTTTCGCGGTCTTCGCCCGTCGTGTCACCCGATTGCCCTCCTGCCGTCCTCCGCTGCGAGAGGGTGCGCAGTCCACTGACGTTGTCAGGGGGCAGGGCCGCACGGCGGCGCGGACCCGGGTCCGCCACGGCCTCCGCGTCGTCGTCGGGCCGACGCTTCGCGCTCCCGAACCACCCCCGCCGCCACCAGGATCGTCGCGCCCCTGACGCAGCGCCGTACCCGTAATAGCCGGCGTACTGCGACCCGTAGTAGCTCGAATCGACGCCGCGGAGCGGGACACGGTTCAAGACGACGCCGAGGAGCCGGCCGCGCGTCTTGCCGATGTTGTCCGACGCGCGCACGAGCATGTCGTCCGTCGTGCGCCCCGCCGTGACCACGAGGACAGCGCCGTCGGCCCAGCTCGCGATCACCGCGGCGTCGGCGACCGCGAGAGTCGGCGGCGAATCGATGACGACGATCATGTCGTCGGACAGTCTTCGCGCGAGCTGCTGCATGCGCTGCGAGCCGACCATCTCCGTCGGGTTGGGCGGCGTGCGCCCCGCGGCGACCACGAAGAGTCGGCCGTGTTCGTCCACCTGATGGGCGACCTGTTCGATCTGCGCGCGCCCGGCGAGGACATCCGACAGCCCCACGTCATCCGAGAAGCCGAACATCCCGCCCAGGACAGGGCGACGCATGTCCGCGTCGATGAGGATCACCGACCGACCTGTGGCCGCAATGCTCACCGCGAGGTTCGCCGCGGTGGTCGACTTGCCGTCTCCGGGAAGCGGGCTGGTGATCACGATGACCTTCGCCGGGTGGTCGACATCGACGTACTGGAGGTTGGTGCGCAGCTCACGCATCGCCTCCTTGTGCGCGAACGATCCGCGGCCGTCTTTGATGTCGTCGAACGAGAAGACCGCGCGTCCGGAGGCGAGCTCTTTGTCGACCGGCAGCACACCGACCACGGACGTGTCCACCGCTTCCGTGATGTCGCGGGCCGCACGCAGACGGCGATCGAACGCCCGCCGCACGAGCGCGAACACGACGCCCAGGATCGCGCCGGCGATCGCGCCGATCGCCACGTTCAGACGCACGTTCGGAGACGATGGCGACGTGGGGAGTCGAGCCGAATCCCCCGCCACCAGTCGGACCGCGCCCTGCCCCGAACCCGCAGAGTTCAAACCGTCGACCTGCTTCGTCATTCCGCGGATCCACGCCTCGGCGAGGTCTCGGGCGGCCTCCGGCGTCGGGCCCGCCGCATCCACACGAACATTGACCGTGTCCACCGGGTTGGACACCTGGATGCGCTGCACGAGCGACTCCGGGCTGTCCGACAGGCCCAGATCCTCTTTCGCCGCTTCCGCGACGCTGCGCCAGTACCCCATGTCGATGAACGACTTGACCTTCGACAACGCCAGCTGGTCACCCGCCAGAGCCGCGCCGGTCGAGTTGTCCGATGACATCGCGGCGACGTATCCGCTCGCGTCGGCGGTGTACACCCGGGGCTGAAGCGCACTCCACCCCAACCCGGCGAGGCCTCCGACCACGGTCAGGGCGACGATCGCCTTCCAGTAGGCCCGCAAGACGCGAACCACCCTCTGCATGTCCACTCGTGTCCGCCTTTCGCACGACCGGCGACGAGCCGCCGAGCCGGACGCAGCATAGGCACACCGCCTCCACGCTCCCGGACACCCCCGTCCCTACGTGGACAGGCGAGGGGCGACGGCGCGGTTTCCGCTTCCGCCGAGGAAGAGGGTGTGATGCCGCGAGGGTGACGAGGGGATGACGGCAGGGATGAAAGACCCTCCGTTCGGCCGGTGTCACCCGCGGGTGACCTCAATGATCGTCACTGCGCGTTCGTCGCGTGAATCACCGGCTCGTCCCTCCCTCAGACCGAGGCGAAGGGGGCGACGGTCACTGAGTTGGAGACACCCGATGCTGATCGACCTGGACACCTCACCCTCTGCCTCGCGAGCCTCGCGCCGCTCGAGCCGCTTCTGGACCCCTCGCTGCGACACGGTCTCGACACTGAAAGACAGCGTCACGAGCGACGTCGTGCTCCTGCGCGGACCCGCCGGGTCGGGGAAGACCTCATTGCTCCGGCAGTTCGCGACGGCGCTCGCGGACGCTCCAGAGGTGGGGGTTCAGCTGATCGACGCCGAGCAGACCTCTCCCGACGTGTTCGAGAAGGTGGCCGCGGCTTTCCGCGACGGTCCGGCGCAGCACATCCTGCTCGTCGACAACCTGACCGACAGATCGGGTCTCACCTCGGAGCACCTCCTCGACGCACTGCGCGCGGACCCCGCCCTCCGCGTGGTCGTGGCCACGCGACACGTCACCCGGCTCGAAAGTCCGCTGGTCGCGCTCGAGTTCGACGTCCACGTGCTCCCGCCCTCCGACCTGTTGATGTCGCGTTCCGAACTCGCCGTCGTGTTCGAGCTGAACGGGGTGGATGCCACGGATGCGGCGCTCGACACCCTGATGACGCGCACCCACGGCTGGCCGGCGCTCGCGCAACTGGTGAGTTCTCGGCTCCGCCTCGAGGGGCTCTCGCTGCGCAGCCGAGACGAGGCGGAGTCGGCCGCCGAGCACGCGACTCGCTCCCTGACCGGCGACATGGAGCAGCACCTGACGATTCCCGTCACCGACGAGCTCAGGCTGCTGGCCGTCGCTCCGTTCATCAACGTCGAGTTGGCCGACGCCATCGGGATCGACCCCACGACCGGGACGACGCAACAGCTCCTCACCGAATTGCAGGATGCCGGTTTCGTCTGGCCGAGTTCCACGCGCCTCGTGCTCGCCGAACCCGTACGGGCCCAGTGGCTGCGCGAGATCGAAGCGCGACAGCCCGCATTGGTCGAGCGCACCCGGCTGCGGCTTCTGGAGCATCTCGTCGCCACCGGCGAGCCTTTGCGGGCGGCGCAGTTGGCCGCCGATTCGGGACAGTGGGTCACTCTCGCTTCTGTGCTCCGTTCGTCCGGAGCAGAGATCTGGGCTCGCGACGCCGCCGCCTTCCGCTCGTTGATCGCCGTCCTCCGCTCACACGCAGGCTCCGAGCCGATCGCGGTCGACACCCTTCTGACCCTGGACGCGGAGACGGCCACGTCGTCCGAGGTACCCGCCGCCATCATCGGCGCGCTCGGCAAGGTGCCCGAGGCGAGGGCCGCCTCGCACGGCAACATCCCCGGCCTGACCTTGCGCGTGAGCCTCCTGCGGGCTGCGGGGCGCTTCGCCCTGGCCACGGAGTCGGCGGCTCTGCTGCTCGATGCCCTTCGGCGTCGTCAGGACCTCCCCGCCGATGTCGTCGTGGAGGGGTGGTATCAGGTCGCGATGACCCACTTCGCGATGGGGAGACTGCGCGACGCCTCTCTGTCCATGGGGCACGTCGAACGGATGGCTCCTCCGCCGCAACGGATCCGTGCGACCGGGACACTCGCCGTGATCGCGCTGCTCGAAGGAGACGTCCGCGGCGCCGAAGTCCTCGTCGAGCGCACGCGCGACGACAACTGGTTCGACACGCCGTGGGGCGAGGCCATCCGTCTCGCTGACGCCTGGCTGTCGCTCGAGCGGGGCGACGCGCACGAAGCGCGACGAATCCTCGAAACGGTTCCGGCGACCACCTCCGCACGGGAGCTCTGGCCCTTCGCGGCCTCGACGCAAGCCCTCGCGTTCCTGCTCTCCGGAGCGGCTCCCGACGCGCTCGGCGTCCTGCGCTCCTGGGGTACGCGGGCCCGGAGCACGCCCCCGTCACACTTCCAATCGACGCAGATGCTCACGGCACGGGCGAAGGTCCTCATCGCCCTCCGGCAGGCGCGGAAGGCGTTGGCCCTCTTCGAGGGGCCGTTCGGTCTGTCCTCGGCGACGGCCCCGGCGATCGCGCTCTCCCAGCTCTATGCGGGCCGCGCACATGAGGCGTTCGTGATGAGCGTGAAGTGGGGGATCCACCAGGAGTCCTCCCCTCGCGCTTCCCTGGAGAGCATGGTGGTGAGCATCGTGGCCGACATTCGGCTCAACGGCTCCGCCGCGCAGCGCAGCACCGTGGAGCGCGCCGAGGCCATCAGCCTCCGCTTCGATCTGTGGAGTCCCTGGAGCGCGGTGGCGCCGGAGGACCGGGCGATGGTGATCGGTGCGCTCTCGAGCGCCGCCCGAGAGCGCGTCGCGGCGCGCGATTCATTCTTCGCGTCATCCGTCAGTGTTCCGCATCTCACCAAGCGGGAACAGGTCGTCCTGGCTCAGCTGACGCCCGCGTCGACGATCGCCGACATCGCTCGGGTTCTCGTGGTGTCGCCGAACACCGTGAAGACGCAACTGCAGAGCCTTTACCGCAAACTCGAGGTCTCGGACCGCGCCAGCGCCATCCGCGCGGCGCACGCCTGGGGCCTGATCGAGAACGACAACGAGGGGTGACGACGCTGTCGCCGCGCCGGTCCGTCAGCGACGATCGGCGCGGCGACGATCGGCGCGGCGACGGTCGGAACGGCGACGGGCACGCACGGCCACGAATCGAGCGACGACGAGAAGAACCAGGGTGAGCAGCACTCCGGGGAACGTCAGCGGGACACCCGCTCCCCGGAGGACGGCGAGCACGACGAGCAGCGCGGCGACCGGGGCGACCCACACGAGGATGCGCCAGAGCAGTCGTCGGTTCACGCGTCCACGCTAACGGTTCGTCCCGCGCGTTCGCGCCGGGTCACGATGCGCGTACTGTCCGTCACCCTCGAGGATGACTCCGCTCTCGCGATGTCCTCCCCGGTGCTGACGCGGCGGGAAGCCGCGCTTCGTAGCGTGAACTCATGATCACTTCGCCCATCGACGACGGCTTCGCCGCCCGCGTCGAGAACCTCACGAAGACCTTCGGCGACGGAGCCAACGCCGTCCACGCGCTCGACGGCGTCTCCCTCAGCGTCCGCCGCGGCGAGTTCGTCGCAATCATGGGTCCCTCCGGGTCTGGAAAGTCGACGCTCATGCACGTCATGGCGGGTCTCGACGCGCCCACGAGCGGACGCGCCTGGCTCGGCAGCCAGGAGATCACCGGCCTGTCGGACGCCGAGCTGACCGTCCTGCGCCGCCGCCGCGTCGGGTTCGTCTTCCAGGCCTTCAACCTCGTTCCGACTCTCACCGCCGATGAGAACATCCGCTTGCCGTTCGATCTCGACGCCCGGCGCCCCACGGCCCAGGAGGAGTCGAGGATCGCGACCCTCGTCGACGCTCTGGGGTTGAAAGCGCGGATGAACCACCGTCCGGATCAGCTGAGCGGCGGCCAGCAGCAGCGCGTCGCCATCGCCCGTGCCCTCGCGACGGCCCCCGACCTCGTCTTCGCCGACGAGCCGACCGGCAACCTCGACTCGCGGTCCGGCCGCGAGGTGCTGCTGCTCCTGCGCACCGCAGCCCAGGAGTTCGGCCAGTCGATCGCCATGGTCACCCATGACCCCGTCGCCGCGAGCCGCGCGGATCGAGTGGTCTTCGTGGCCGACGGCCGCATCATCGCCGACAAGCCCGCGCAGACCGCCGAGGAGATCTCGACGTTCATGCTCCGCGCGGAAGGGGCCGTGGCATGAGCACCGCCGCTCGCACCCGTCCGGGCCGCACCGCGTGGCTCCGTGAGCCCGGCATGGCGGCCACGGTTCTGGTCGGTGCCATCTCGACCGCGTTCGGGGTCGTCCTCCTCTCCGTGACCGAGTACCTGGCCACCCTCATCCAGGCCCAACCCCAGCTGCAGGGCGTCGATGCGGTGCGGGCCGCTCTCACGATCGTCACGTCCGTGCTCGTCGGCCTGTCGATCTACGTCGGCGCGATCGTCACGGCGAACACCTTCGCCACCGTCGTCGCCGGGCGGACCCGTCGCATCGCGCTTCTGCGTCTGCTGGGATCGTCCGCGCGACGCGAACGGCTGGTCCTGGCCCGCCAAGGTCTCGTCCTGGGGACTCTCGGTGCGGCGGCCGGGCTGATCGGAGGGCTCGCCGTGTCGGTCGTGGGGCTCCGGCTCGCATCCGACGCGTGGGGACTCCGCGTGGACTGGGCGATCCTCCGTCCCGATCTGGCGGCACCGTCCATCGCCGTCATCCTCGTCACCTGGGCGGCCGCGTGGATCGGCTCCCGTCGGGTCGGCGTGGTCACCCCCCTCCAAGCGTTGTCCAACTCGGTCGAGGCTCCGCGCGACCGGGTGGTCGCCCGTCGCGGTCGGCACCTCACGGCGGCGGCGCTGGTCGCTGTCGGCGCCGCCCTGTTGGCGGTGGGCATCGTGATGGGCGGGGTGTCGTCATCCGGGATCCTGTTCGCGTTCGCGGGGGGCGCCCTCTCGTTCTCGGGCATCGCGCTCGGGGCCACGCTCTTCATGCCCCCGGCCCTTCGGGCGGTCGGCGGACTGTTCGGACGCAGCGTCGTCGCACGGATGGCCGCCGCCAACGCCCTGCGGCACTCGGAGCGCTCGTCCCGCATGGCCATCGGGGTGGTGATGGGGGTCACCCTGGTGACCATGTTCGCGGTCGCATCGACGACGTCCACCCGCTTCTTCCACGTCGTCCTCGGGGAGGAGATCCCCGCGGAGCTCTCGCTGTCGGTCGACGTCTTCACGGGCGTGATGATGGGTCTCGTCGGCGTCTCGGCCGTGATCGCCGCCGTCGGCGTCGTGAACCTCTTGATGCTCGGCATCCTGCAGCGACAGCGCGAACTCGGCCTTCTCCGGGCCCTCGGACTCTCGGTGCGGCAGGTTCGCACGATGGTGGTCTGGGAGGCGACGCATGTCGTCGTCACATCGGTGACCATCGGCCTGCTGCTCGGCACGGTCTACGGCTGGGCGGGAGCGCAATCCCTCTTCGGATGGATGCCGCACGCCGCCGGGCTCGTGGACGGGCCGGTGTTCGTCGCGCCGGCGATCCCGGCATCCATCGTTCTCACGGTCGTCGCAGCGACGGCCGCGCTCACGCTGGTCGCGTCGATCGTGCCCGCCCGCCTGGCGACCCGACTCAGCCCGGTGAGGTCCCTGGCGGCACAGGTCTGAGGTCAGGAGGTGGCGGCGCGCTCGTCCGCCGCCACCTGCAGACCGAAGACTCCGAACCAGGCGATGGCGAGCGTCGCCGCCGTGAACTCCAGATTGCCGCCGAGAACCGTGTCGCCCCGGAACAGCGAGATCATGGCGCCCGTGAAGGACGTCGCGCCCACAGCGACGAGGGTGGCGATGCTCGCGGCGCGCATCCACGGGCGGCGGCGCAGAGTCGCGACCTGGGCCATCGCGATGATCGCCAGGACGAATCCGGTGACCGCGGACGTGATGTGGACGAGATCCTGCGGGAGCGCGCCGGGCGTGAACGGAACAGGGCACCCGGGCGAGCACGTCACGACGGAGGCGAGCGCGAAGCAGAGGCCGCAGGCGACGAGCGTCGTCGCGATCGGCCACCCCACTCGATACGGGCGCGTACTCCCCACCACGGCTCGATCGACGAGGACGGTGGCGACGGCCAGCAGGAGCAACGCCAGGTTGAACACCGGCGCAGTGGACATCCCGGTCGCGCCGAGTTGGCTCACGTAGTGAACGCTCGGTTCCCACGATCGCGTCAGCCAGATGAGCGCGGCGCTGGCGAACGCCGCGCCCGAACCGACCGTCGCCAGCACGACAGCATGCTCTCGCCGGACCCGGGGGGTGCCCGTGGACCGCTCTGTCGTCTGGGTCATTCAGCTCTCCGCGCGTCGTCAGGGGCCTGGCAACCATACCGTGCGGCCACGCGTCGGCTCGGTTCGCCTCGGGGATGACGTGCACGCCGGCGCGGGGTGATTTCACCCCGGCCGCGCTGGCGGCACCGGCGGGAGCCGTCGGATGCTGATTCAGCGGGCAGAGCCTGCGGGGCGTGACCGTGCCGGGGGGCCGTGTCGCCGCCGCCGCGGCTCTGCTCGTCTCCCTCCGGACGGCCCCCGGGCGAGGGGTCTCACCCCTCACCGCGTGAGCAAAAACACCGAGGGGGGCGATTGTCCGGGTGAGGAATGCGTCCTCGACCGCGTCGAGACCCACCGCACGTGCGAGTCTCGTCACGAGCGATCCTGAGTGGTTCTCCCCCAAGCACCCTCTTCTCCACGGTCGCTCGCCCCCAGGATGCGCGGTCTCGCTCCACGGCACCCGGTTGTCGAGACCGCGCATCCCCTTTGGAACCTCCTTCGAACTCCCCCACCGCTGCTCTCGTGCGGTTGAATCGGAGGGGCGTCCGCGATCCGGACGCGACACCGCGAGGAGGACTGCCCGTGACCGACGACCGCGACATCGCGAACGACCGCCCCGAGGGGACGGAAGGCGCCGACAACGACGCCTTCCTCGACGAGCTGTTGTCGACGGCGGAGGATTCCGACGGCACGACGGTCTTCCCGGTGGGCTTCCGCGGATACGACCGCGAGGCCGTCGACGAGGCGATCCGGCAGCTCGCCGATCGCGTGCGGAGGGCCGCCGAGGAGACGCAGGATGCCAAGCGGCGCGCCGAAGCGATGTTCGCGCAGCAGCGCGCCGAGCACGACGCCGAGCTCGAGGAGTCCGCCCACCGCTACTCCGAGGAGGTCACCCAGCTTCAGGAGCAGCTTCGCGCGGCGGCGGCACGAGCCGCCGATGCCGAGTCGCAGGTCCACGCCCTGTCGGACGAGTTCGCGACACGCGACGACGACGACCCTCAACGGGGTCGCGAACACTTCGACGCCATCCTCCGGGTCGCCGAAGAACAGGCCGGTGTTCTCGTGCAGAACGCGGTCGGACAGGCGGAACGACTCCTGGCCAGTGCACACGACGAGGCCGCGTCGATCCGCGACGAGGCCATCGCCGATCAGAACCGCCTCCGCGCCGAAGCGCAGCACGATGCCGATCAGGTGCACCTGCGCATCGAGACCGAGTCGACCGCGCATTCCGCCCGACTCGAGCGGGAGCGCGCTCACGCGGCCGAGAAGGTGGCGCAGGCCGAGCGCGAGGCCGTCGCGATCCGCACCGAGGCGGAGAAGGGCGCGGCCGCGCTGCGCTCGATGGTGTCGCGAGAGACCGGCGAGCTGCGGGCGAAGGCCGAGCGTGACGTCCGCGAGATGACCGCGCGCGTGCTCGAGTTCGAAGAGTCGCTGACCCGTCGACAGGACGAGGCGCAACAGGAGTTCCTCGTCCTGCACAACCAAGCCGTCGCTCACGCCGAGCGCATCACGGGTGATGCGAGCGAACAGGTGGCCGCCGCTCTCGAGCACGCACGGCGCATCTCCGCCCGTGCAGACGATTACGAACGCCTCGCTCGCGCCCAGGCGCAGCAGGCCGAGGCCGATGCGCAGGTGCGCGCTCGGGAGATCCTCGACGGTTCCCGCGAGCGGGCTCAGCGCATCGCCGACAAGATCACCGAGCACGCGGCATCCGTCCTCCGGGATGCCGAGGACCGCACGCGCGACCTGCGGTGGCAGCAGCAGCAGGTCGGGAGCTTCATGACCGAAATGAACGAGCTGCTCCGCGCGACACCGCGGGGTGGGTCCGCGGGCGTCGACTTCGCCGACGAGGGCGCCACGGGCGACGACACCGCGGACGACTCCCCGAGGGAGGGCGCCGTCGAGGAGAACGACGGCGACGCGGTCCGCGCCGAGGAGACGGAGCGCGACTGAGCCGCGACTCCTCACCCCGGGGCGCCTGATGTCGCCGGCGAGGGTGGTCGGGGTCAGTCGCCCCGACGTCCGCGCCGACTCTTGGAGATGACGAGCACCGCGCCGATCCCGATCACGGCGGCGGCGACCAGGGGCACGAGCACGAAGACCAGCCGACCGTTCTCCGCCTCCGCGTCGGGCTCCGCTTGTGCCGAATCGTCCCCCGCAGCGGGTGAGTTCGCCGGAGTCGCGGGCTCGGGGGTCGATTGCTTGGCGACCGTCACGGTGGCTTCGACGCGCGAAGCCGACCCGATGTCCGCGGAGACGAGCAGGTCTCCGCTGCGCGTCGCGGTGACGTCGACGCGCGCCTCACCGTTCGTCACGGCGACGTCCGCCGCGCCGGATCCGTCCGGAGAGAACGAGCCGCCGTCGGCGGGGTCGAGCACGAACCGCACCGATTCGACCCCGTCCAGCCCCGAGACCGTCACGGTGGCCGTTTCGCCGGCGGCGATCTCTGAGGGCGAAACCGTCACCCGGGGCGCAGAGGACGCGTGCGCGGTGGTCGGGAGCGCGAGGGTGGTGAGCGTCAGAAGAGCAAGGAGAAGTCGAGCGATTCCGCTGCGCATGAACGGTCCCTTCGTCGTTTCCGGCGACGGTAACCGCGCGGAGCGGTGGCGTCCCGCCCGTAGACGGAGGAGGCGGAGGCGGGTAGGGGCCTCTCGCACTTAGGCTGATGTCCGAGGCGAAGGGAGACGCGATGACCTCGAGAAGTTCGCTCCCGCTCGGCGCTGCGCTCAGTGCCGCTGCGGCATTCGTGTTCGCCACGCCGACGCTGTTCCTGCCGCCGGACGCTCATGCGTCGGTGAAGCTCGTCTTCATCGTCGGGGGTTCGATCCTCTTCGCGACCGCCGTGACCCGCGTGCGGTCGGAAAATCACGCCACCAAGGGGGCGAGCGCCGACGCGTCGACCCCGGAGGACGTCACGCCCGAGTGATCAGACGCGGCCCCGACGCACGCCGGGGCCGGAGACCGTCACGCAGCGCGGACCAGCGACCGCTGCGCGGAGGAACGGGCAGGCGTCTTGGCCGGAGCGGCGGCCTGCTTCTCGACGGTGACGTCGAGGCTGAGACCGCGGGAAGAGTTGGCGTCGTTGGCGAGGCGCTTGAGCAGCTCCTGGTCGAGAGCCTCGGGCTGCTCCGAGTCGAAGACGAACCGGAGGGGGATCGCGGGCTGGAGCCAGATCGTGGAACGTCCGCCCGGCTCGTCCGCCCGGTGCGTCCAGGAGAGGGTGAAGCTCTCGCCGCGGCGGAGCTTGGTGGCCGCGACCACCTTCACGTGAGCGAGCATCCGGTCGTCGATCTCGATCGGCTCGGGGGTCGTTCCGTAGAACAGCTTCGCCATGATGCTTTCCTCTCCTCGTTGCTTGGTAATGAACTTACTAGGTAGACTAGCGAATAGGCAAGCGAGATATAAGGAACATTCTCCGAAGGGGTTTCCATGACCGACATCGCCACGGATCCCCCGTCGTACTGGTTCAGCGACAGCGCGGAAGACGATCGCGGTGCGCGAGTGATGGAGGCCCTCCGCGCCTACCGGGCAGCGGAGATGTCCATGCGACGACGCACTCAGGCATCCATGTCGATGGGCGAGAACGAGATGCTCGTGCTGCGCTTTCTCACGCGGCACGGACGACGGAGCCGCGACGTGACCCCGATCGATCTCGCGCGCTACCTCGGTATCTCGACCGCGTCCATGACCGCGCTGCTCGACCGTCTGGAGAGATCCGGCCACCTCGAACGACGACCGCACCCCAGCGACCGACGGAAGGTGCTCGTGGCCGCGACGCCTCACACCGAGGACGAGATGCGCGAGGTTCTCGGTTCCATGCACGCGCAGATGATGCTCGCGACGCACGGGATGACCGAGGCCGAGACGACCGCCGTCACCCGGTTCCTCGAGCGCATGCGTACCGCGGTCGACGGCGTGGGCACCGGTCCCGCGTCGAATCCTCCGGCGACGGCGATCCCGGACGTCGCCGCATGACCACGCACGTCGCGGCGCGCCTCGACCTTCGCGTCGAAAGCGAAGCCGAGGCGATCTTCTCCATCGCCGTCGCGCAGGGGTGGGCCGCCTCCGAAGAGCTGTCGCTCACGGTGGGGGCACGCTCTGTCGCGGTGGATGAACTCGTCGACGACCACGGAACGCGCCTGCGCCGTGCGACCTTGCCCGTGGGGGACGTCGTGGTGAGCTATCGCGCCGAGGCCGAACGCCCGTCCGAGCCGGCGGCATCCGGTGTCGTCGACCCGTTGAGGTACCTGCGTCCCAGCCGGTTCGTCCCTTCGGACGAACTCGCCGCCACGGCCCTGTCGTGGTTCGGCGGCGCGAGCCCCGCGGAGAACGTCCGCAGAATCCCCGAGTGGGTCTTCACCCACGTGTCCTACACACCGGGCTCGAGCGGACCGACCGACACGGCCATCCACACCCTGCTGTCGCGCCGGGGAGTCTGCCGCGACTACGCGCATCTCACGGCGGGGCTCCTGCGCGCCGTCGGTGTGCCCGCACGTCTCGCGTCGGTCTACGCGCCGGGGCTCGATCCCATGGACTTCCACGCGGTCGTCGAGGCCTTCGTGGACGGACGGTGGGAAGTCGTGGATGCCACGCGGCTCGCGCCCCGCACGGATTATGTTCGGATCGCCACCGGACGGGACGCCGCCGACACCGCGTTCCTCACGACTCTCTCCGGCACGGCCGTCCTCGAGGGCCTCGAGGTGATGGCCGTCGCCGGCGACGATCTCTCGGCCGACGATCCGACCGTGAGCGTGCTCCTTCCCTGACTCCCCCTCGCGGTGGAGTCGCTCGGAATCGAATCTCGCTACCGTCGAAGGATGGATGCCGCCGCCTCGACCACCCGGCCCCGTCGGGCCGCGCTCGCCGCCGTGTTCGCCCTCGCGCTGCTGCTGCTGGTTTTCGCGGGGGCGCCGTCCGCGCGGGCGGACGTGAACGACTTCACCTTCGACTCGTTCGACGCCGACATGCTCCTGACCCGGGCGCCGGACGGGCACGCGGCGCTGAAGGTCACGGAGACGATCGTCGCGCGCTTCCCGGATGAGGATCAGAACAAGGGCATCGTCCGCGTCATCCCCGACACCTACAACGACATCGCGCTGCACACCGAGATCGTGTCGGTCACGGACGGATCCGGTTCACCGGTGCCGTACGAGGTGGAGGAAAGCCGTCGTGAGCTGCGTGTGCTCACCGGGGATGACACCTACGTCCGCGGCGTGCAGACCTACGTCATCTCATACACGCAACGAGACACGATCCGCTCTTTCGTCGACACCGACGCCGACGAGTTCTACCGCGACATCAACGGCACCGACGGAGAACAGCCCTTCGGGGAGGTCAGTGCCCGACTCCGGGTCGATGCCGACCTGGCGGATGCCGCGCTCGACGGCGCCGCGTCCTGCTATCAGGGTCGGATGGGCTCGAACACCCCGTGCGACATCTCCCGCGCGGGAGGATCGGGCGGTCCCCTCAGCTGGTCCGCCCGCGCCACGGATCTCGGCCCGGGCGAGAACATGACCATCGCGGTCGGCTTCGCGCGAGGCACGTTCGTCCCCGGCGAGGTCTCCCGCACCCCTCTCGAGCAGTTCTCGTTCGACAACGCCCCCCTGCTCGGTGGTGTCTCCGTCGGCGCCGTCGGGCTGGGCGTCGCCGGGCTGGCAGCAGCTCTGGTCGCCCGCCGGAAAGGGCGGGATGCCGAGGGCCGAGGGGTGATCGTCCCCGAGTACGGTCCCCCGGATGACGTCGACGTCCTCGAGGGGGCCGAGCTGGTGCAGCGAGGCCGAGCCGGAGTACCCGCGGCCATTCTCGACGCGGCGATCGCCGGTCACCTCCGCATCATCGACGATCCCCTGGATGCCAAGAGGCTGACCCTGGAACTGGTCCGGACGGACGACGCCACCCCACTCCACCGTGGCGTGCTGACCGCCGTCTTCGGAGCGGATGCCGAACCGGGAGCCCGCGTATCGCTCGGCGCCCACAACCAGGACGCCGCGACCGCTCTGCAGGCGCTCCCGCGGGCAGCAGCCGCAGAACTCCGGCGGCGGGGCTGGACGGAGCGTCCCCGGCACGGTCGATCCGCCCTCGCCATCGCACTCGCCATCGGGGCCTTCGTCGTCGCGGTCGCGACGCTCATCGTCGCCGCGGCGGGGACGGACCCCTCGTGGTGGCAGGTCGCCGCTGTTCCGGTGACGGTGGTCATCGGCATCCTGAGCTTCGTGTTCCTGCGCTATCGGGACCGGGTGACGGATGCCGGAACGGCGGCCCGCGACCACCTCAAGGGCTTACGCGACTACCTGGCACTCGCCGAAGCCGACCGGCTGCGCATCCTGCAGAGCCCCGAGGGGGCCGAGCGGCGACCGGTCGACGCGAACGATCCGACCCAGGTGCTCCACCTCTACGAACGTCTCCTGCCGTGGGCCGTCGTCTGGGGTGTGGAGAAGGAGTGGGCGGAGGCGCTCGACACCCGCGTGCGCGAGACCGGCGATGACCTCCCCTGGTACGCCGCGACGAACGGCTTTTCGACGGCGGCCTTCTCGTCCACGTTCAGCTCCCTGCAGTCGGCGAGCACCCCCGTCACGACGAGCAGCGGTTCGGGGAGCTTCTCGGGCGGGTCGTTCGGGGGCGGTTTCTCCGGGGGCGGGATGGGCGGGGGCAGCGTCGGCGGCCGCTGAGGTCACTCGGCGACGCGGATGACCTCGGCGATCACCCGCGGGTCCGCGAGCACGCGGAAGTGCCCGCCGGTCGCCAGGCGGACGTTCGTCGCCCCGGCCAGCTCGCTCCCCTCGGGGATGTGCGGATCGAAGGCGCCGTACACCGAGGTGATGCGGGTGTTCACCGTCGCGGCCGCCGCGAGCGCGCGCATCGTCGCGTCACCGGAGCGGAAGGCACGGAGCGACGGGGTCGGCATGAGACGGCTGTAGCGCGACCCGCCGAACGGCGTGGCCACGGCGACCATCGCGCGCACGCGATCCCCCGCCGGGTCGAACGCCATGAGGTGTTTGCCGATGAGTCCGCCCTTGCTGTGCGCGACCACGACGACGTCGTCGAGGTCCCGAGCGACGAGAAGTCGGGCGACCCGGGCGGCGGATTCCGCGATGGGTCGGCGGTTCCCGCCGAGTTCGGTGACGACGTGGATGGGGTGTCCCCGACCGTGGAGGGCACGCGCGAGAGGCTCGAGGAACCTCCACGTCTCGTAGATGCCGGGAAGGAGCAGGATCGGTACGCCGTCGCCATCGGCGAGGTCTTCGGCCCGGTCTCGTCCGCCCATCCCGCGCAGCTGTGCGACGGCGGCGTAGAGGTAGTCCCGCACCCACCACCCACCGTTTCGGGCAAGGGCGACGAGTCGCGTCGGGGCCGAGGGCATGCCTCCATCCTCCGCCACGGTCTCCCCCGCGGGTCGCGGGTTGCGCGGCGGCCGGCGACCCCTCCGGGACGCGACGATGCGCGAAGCGGCGCCCGGACACGTAGAGTCGCCCGAATGGACACGCCCGACATCCCCGCCGGCACCGCATGACGGTTCTCCCTCCCGGTCGCCAGTTCGCCCTCACCTGGGGAATCCCGCATGACTTCGGCGGACTGACCGCCGCGATGCTGCAGCGGTCCCGCATGTTCGATCGGCGTGGAGGCGCCCCCGTCCATGTCTTGACGTGTGACGATCGGGAGGATTCCGCCGACATCGCGGATGAGCTCGCCCGGCGTCGGGCCCTGTCGGACGGCGTCCGTCTCACGAACCTCTGGGATTGGGTCCGGGACAACGATCTCGACGGACGACGCGTGCGGGAGGCCGACGGGTTCGCTCCCCTGTCGTCGTCCGCGGCCGAGGAGCGGACGGCCGGTGTGCTCCGACGTCGCGTCCGCACGGGCGCGGACGGCGCCGTCCTCCAGATCGACCATCTACGTGCAGACGGCACGCTCGCGGCGAGCGATCGCCGCGACGTCCCGCGCGCCTCGGGCAGGGTGCGTCGCGTGGTCGTCACGTGCGACCACACGGGGTCGCCGAGGGCGGCATGGAACGGGGTGCGCGAGCTGTACCGCGCGTGGCTGGACCGTCTCACCGGCGGCGAGCGCTCCTTCCTTCTCGTCGACAGCAAGGCGATGGCGCGCTTCGCGGCGGACTACCGACGCCCGCACGTCGTGGTGGTGCACGTGGTCCACGGCTCGCACCTCACCGACGACGGGACGGCGATCCGCCCCTCCCGCGCCGAGGTGTTCGCCCGGCTCGGCGCCTTCGACGCGGTGGTCTTCTGCACCGATCGACAAGTGCGCGACGTCCGGCGCCACGCGGGCCGCCTCCCCCTGCTGGCCGCCGTGGCCCATCCGGTCGCGATCCCGCCGGGCGTCGACGTCGCGGCGCCTCGGCGCGGGGCGGTCGTGCTCTCCCGACTGGCGGGCATCAAACGCGTCGAGGACGCGATCGACGCGGTGCGCCTGGCCCGCCGCGAGCAGCCCACCCTCGAGCTCGACGTCTATGGAGACGGCCCGAGCCGGGCGCGGCTCGAGGCACGCGCCGGAGGCGACCCGTCCATCCGCTTCCGAGGGTTCGATCCCGCCGCCACGGAATCTCTGGCGAGGGCTTCGGTGCTGCTCATGACCAGTCGATCGGAGGCGTTCTCGATGGTCGTTGCGGAGGCCATGGCATCCGGATGTCTTCCCATCGCGTACGACGTACCGTACGGGCCACGGGAGCTCATCGACGACGGAGGGACGGGGTGGCTCGTACCGCCCGGGGACGTGGCGGCTCTCGCCGACACCCTGGCGAGGGCCACGGCTCTGGACGACGTCGCGCTCTCGCGGATGCGTCGTGCGGCCATCGCACGGGCCCGGCTCTACAGCGCGGAAGCGATCCTCGAGCGATGGGCGCGCACGCTCACCCGCGCCGCCCGCCGGCAGGGCCTGCGTCGACGCACATGGAGATTCCGTGAGGTCCTCCGGCGCCGCCTTCGAGTTCGCTGAATCCGGTCCCCTTCGACGCGGATCGGCGTAGCGTTCTTCTCACCCAGCTCCGGCATTGCCGGCGCGGATGACGCCGAACACCGGCGCGTGCGACGACCCTCGTCCGTTGAGCCTCTCCCCCACCTGGCTCCGGACGGGGGCCGCCGCCTTTTCGGAGGGCTCCTCAGCGGTCCTCACCGTAGGCGCGGATGCTGCGCAGGTCGTCCTCGACGGCGGCGTCGGCCGACCGCTGCTCTTGCGCGCCCGCCTTCTTCTCCTGCGGCGCCGCTTCCGTGGCGCCGTCCATGACGGGGGCGTCCTGGGTCTCTTCGCGATCGGTCATGGGGTCCTCCTCGGATTCGGTGGTCACCGGCATCCTCACGCCCGCCGTCCCGTCGCGCCGGGGGCTTGCGCCGACGAACCCGGGATGCTCAGCCGTGGTGCGCGGGGTGGCGGCGCTCGAGTGCAGACCCCTCGACGTCGACGTTGGGGATGAGACGGTCCAGCCACCGCGGCAGCCACCAGGCCGCCCCGCCGACGACGTGCATGATCGCCGGCACGAGCAGCATGCGCACGAGGAAGGCGTCGAGCAGCACGCCGAGCGCGAGGCCCAGACCGAACGACTTGATGATCACGGCCTCGGAGGTGATGAAGCCCGAGAACACCGCGATCATAATGATCGCCGCCGCCGCCACGACCGTGCGCCCCGCCCGGAAGCCCAGCGCGACCGCCAGACGCGGCTTCGCTCCGTGCGCCCACGCCTCGCGCATGCCCGTGGTGAGGAACAACTGGTAGTCCATGGCCAGGCCGAACAGGATGCCGACGAGGATCACCGGCAGGAAGCTCAGGATCGGGCCGGGATTGTGCACCCCGAACAGATCGCCGAGCCAGCCCCACTGGAACACCGCGGTGACCGCGCCGAAGGTGGCGAACAGCGAAAGGACGAAGCCTCCCGTGGCGATCAGCGGAACCAGCAGCGAGCGGAACACCGCCACCATGATGAGGAACGACAGCCCGACCACGACGATCAGGTAGATCGGCAGGACGTCGGCCAGGCCTTCGGAGATGTCGATGTTGATCGCGGCCGCGCCCGCCACCCCCAGCTCGATGTCCCCGTTCACCGGCGGCAGGCTGCGCAGATCGCGCACGAGCTGCTCGGTCGACACCGCGTTCGGCCCCTCCTTCGGAATGACCTGGAACGCGGCGAGCGTGCGGTCGTCGGAGACGGCGACGGGGGCGACCGCGGCGACGTCGTCCTGATCGAACAGCTCGCGGGCGATCTGGAGCTGCAGGCCCTGCACGTCGGCTTCCGCGGTGCCCTCCGGAAGGGCGGCGGTGACGAGGAGCGGCGCGTTGGATCCGGCGCCGAACGCCTGCTCGCTCCAGGTGAAGGCCTTGTACCCCGAGGAGTCCTCGGCCTCCGACCCGCCGTCGGGCAGGCCGAGACGCATCGACAGCGCGGGGATGGCGATGACCAGCAGAGCCGCGATGGCCACCGCCATGGTGACGACCGCGCGCAGGGTCGACATGGGGCGCACCGGGCGCCCGCTCGTCGCGACCGGGGCCGTCTCGGTGCGCGCGGCGCGGCGCGGGTGTTCGTCGGCGTCGACCGACGCCGCCCGCGCGGCGCGTCGCGGATGCTCGACGGCATCGGCCGCCGCCGCAGCCTTCGCGCGCGCCTTGCGGCTGAGGATGCGCGTGCCCGCGAGTCCCAGCAGCGCCGGAGTCAGCGAGACCGCGATCAGGACGGCGACGAGCACGCTCACCCCGCCGGCCGTCCCCATGAGGCCCAGGAAGGGGATGCCGGTGATGTTGAGTGCCAGCAGGGCGACGATGACCGTCGACCCGGCGAAGACGACCGCGTTGCCCGCCGTGCCGTTCGCGAGGCCGATCGACTCCACGACATCCGCGCCCTGCAGGAGCTGCCGGCGGTGGCGGTACAGGATGAACAGCGCGTAGTCGATGCCGACAGCCAGCCCCAGCATCACGCCGAGGAACGGGGTGACGGATGCCATCTGCACCACGCCCGAGAACGACAGGGTCGCCATCGCGCCGATGGCGACGCCCACGATCGCCGTCACGATCGGGAACGACGCGGCGAGGAGCGAACCGAGGACGACCAGGAGGACGACTCCGGCGACCGCAACGCCGATGACCTCGCCCACACCGAAGATCTCGGGGATTCCCTGCGAGATCTCGGTGTTGAAGGCGACGTCGGCGCCGGCGACGGGCTCGGAGAAGTGGTCGACGACGGCTTCCTTCGAGGTCTCGGGGAGTTGGAGCCGCGGCTTGTCGAAGGAGACGTTGACGATCGCGGTGGAACCGTCGTCGGACACGAGCCGGATGGCATCCGCGAACGACAGCAGTTCCGAGCCGTCGGCGAGCTGCGCCTCCTGTGCCGCGATCTGCGTGAGCCCGTCGGTCACCTGCGTCTGCTGCTGCTCGAGGGTCGCCCGCTGCTGATCGAGCTGGGCCTGCTGCTCGTCGAGAGCGCTGAGTTGAGCCTGCTTCTGCGCGGCGGGCAGGGGCGCGGCCTCGATCTGGGCGCGCCCGGCGTCCAGCTGCTGCTGCCCCGCGTCGAGCTGGGCCTTGCCCGCTTCGAGCTGCTGCTGTCCGGACTCCGCCTGAGCACGGGCGTCGGCGAGCTGCTGGCGACCGTCGACGACCTGTTGCCGCTGATCGTCGAGCTGCTGCTGTGTCGAGAACGGGTCGGTCACCCGCGCGACGTCGGGGAGGTCGCCCGCCGACGAGACGAGGGCGCTGATCTCGCTCTTCTGCTCGTCGGTGAGCGCCGATCCGTCCGTGGTGCGGAACACGACGGAGCCCGAGGCTCCGCTGAAGTCGGGCAGTTCATCCTGCAGCTTCGCGATGACGTCCCCGGAGGCCGTGCCCGGGATGTCGAAGCTCGAGCTGAGCCCCTTGAAGCCGAGGAGGAAGCCTCCGACCACGACCCCGAGGATGACGGTCCACGCGACGATCACCGTCCACGCGCGGCGAGCCGCGAAAGTCCCGAGACGGTGCAGCAGTTCAGCCATGAAGGGGTTCCTCTCGTGCGGTGCACGAGAGAGCACCGTCGGCTCCGACCAGTCGCCGCAAAGATAACACGGACCGTCTCGTCTTTTCTGAGCCGGTCGTTCAGAATATGTGTCATGGCTCTTCCGCGCAGTGGCCCCGTCCGCAGTGAGGCCGCCCGGTTGGCGATCGTCGAAGCGGCGGCGGCGCTCTTCGCCGAGGGTGGGTACGACCACCTCACGATCGAGGGCATCGCTCGACGGGCGGGCGTGGGCAAACAGACGATCTACCGGTGGTGGTCGAGCAAGGGCGACATCATCGCCGAGGCGATCCTCGAGGGGCATCTCCTCGACGGCCGGCGTCACCTGCCCGACACCGGTGACGCACGCGCCGACCTCGCCACGTGGCTGACCGACCTGTTCACGCTGCGCGCGAGCCCCGACGGGGAGGGACTGCTGCGTTCGTTCGTCGCCGCGGCCGCGGGAAGCGCGGAGACCGGCCGGCGCCTGCGCACAGCGATCCTCGCGGCGCCCCTCATGGAACGCCTGTCCCAGGCCCTGGGTGGCACGACCGGACCACGATTGGAGGCCGCCGCCGAGGCCCTGCTCGGCGCGGTGATCCTGCGAGCCCTCAGCCGCGAGGACTTCGACGCCGACGACATGCACACTCTCGTCGACGTCATCGTGGGAGGGCCTCGGCACGGGTAGCACAGCCCGCATATCGGGGTCCAGCCCCCGTTCTCGCCCGCGCGTCCGCTAGAATCGCACCCAGCAAGGGGAGTACTCCCGCCGCGACGTTCTCGTCAATACGGCCACGCCATCGTGGACCCGGGACGTCGGCCCATCTCGCCGGGTGGAGGAGACCTTGGTGTCTTGTCGTACACCTGTTTCCCTTGGAGGTCTCCGTGGGTGTCACCCCGCTCATCTGGATCATCACGATCGCCGTGACGATCGCGTTCTTCGTGTTCGAGTTCTTCGTCCACGTCCGTAAGCCCCACGAGCCGACGATCGGCGAATCCGCCCGTTGGTCGGCCTTCTACATCGGTCTGGCTCTGCTCTTCGGCGTCGGCGTCGGCGTCTTCTCGGGCTGGACGTTCGGCGGGGAGTACTTCGCCGGCTACCTCACCGAGAAGGCCCTGTCGATCGACAACCTCTTCGTGTTCCTGATCATCATGACCGGGTTCGCGGTGCCGAAGAAGTACCAGCAGAAGGTGCTGATGATCGGCATCGTCATCGCCCTCATCATGCGCGGCGCGTTCATCGCCGTCGGCGCGGCCCTGATCGAGAACTTCTCCTGGATCTTCTACCTCTTCGGCGCGCTCCTGCTCGTGCTCGCCTACCGGCAGGCGTTCTCGCACGGCGAGAGCGACCCGGCCAACGGCAAGTTCATGCAGTTCGTCCGCCGCATCCTCCCCGTCTCCGAGGAGTACAACAGCGACAAGCTGACGGTGCGGAAGGACGGCAAGCGCTTCGTCACCCCGATGCTGCTCGTGATCGTCGCGATCGGGTTCATCGACCTCGTCTTCGCCGTCGACTCCATCCCGGCGATCTACGGCCTGACGAAGGAGGCGTACATCGTCTTCACCGCCAACGCCTTCGCGCTGATGGGGCTGCGCCAGCTGTACTTCCTCATCGGCGGCCTGCTGGAGCGTCTCGTCTACCTCGCGCAGGGCCTGGCCGTCATCCTCGCGTTCATCGGCGTGAAGCTGGTTTTCCACGCCCTGCACGTCAACGAGGTGCCGTTCATCAACGGTGGCGAACCGCTGCTGTGGGTGCCCGAGATCCCGATCTGGTTCTCCCTTCTGTTCATCGCGGCGACGGTGGCGGTGGCCACTTGGCTGAGTCTGCGCAAGACCCGCAACGACGCGCAGAAGGTCGACCGGACGACCTTCGACGACGAGAAGGTCATTCACGCACCGGAGGACTGACCACTCGGCGACGGGCCCGCGACACACCGCGGGCCCGTTGCCGTACCCGAAGCCGACGCGCAACCCCGGCGAACGCCGGGAGCACGGGTCCTACCGTGACCGACATGACGCGATTCGGATACACCCTCATGACCGAACAGAGCGGCCCGCGGGAGCTCGTCGACTACGCGGTCGGCGCCGAGCGCGCGGGCTACGACTTCCTGGTCTCCAGCGACCACTACTCCCCGTGGCTCACCAGCCAGGGACACGCCCCCTACGCCTGGACGGTGCTCGGCGCCGTCGCGCACGCGACCTCGAACGTCGAGCTGATGACGTACGTCACGTGCCCCACCGTGCGCTACCACCCGGCGGTGGTCGCGCAGAAGGCCGCCACTCTGCAGCTGCTGTCCGACGGCCGCTTCACCCTCGGGCTCGGCTCGGGCGAGAACCTCAACGAGCACGTCGTCGGCGAAGGCTGGCCCGCGGTGCACGCGCGCCAGGACATGCTGGTGGAAGCCATCGAGATCATCCGCGCCCTGCACACCGGCGACCTCGTCACCTACGACGGCGAGTACTTCCGCGTCGACTCGGCCCGCGTGTGGGACGCGCCCGACGGAGGAGTGCCGATCGGAGTCGCCGTGTCCGGAGAGCACTCCATCGCGCGCTTCGCCCCGCTGGGCGACCACCTCATCACCACCGAACCCGACGCCGGGGTCGTGCAGGGCTGGGACGAGCACCACGAGGGCGAGTCGCGCAAGATCGGTCAGATCCCGATCAGCTGGGACCCCGACAAGGATGCCGCGATCGCCCGCGCGCACGACCAGTTCCGCTGGTTCGCGGGAGGGTGGGCCGTCAACGCCGACCTGCCGACCCCGGCCGGCTTCGCCGGAGCGTCCCAGTTCGTGCGCCCCGAGGACGTGGCGGAGTCCATCGCGTGCGGGCCCGACCTCGACGAGCTCGCCGAGAGCGTCCGCCCGTTCATCGACGCGGGTTTCACCGACATCGCGATCGTGCAGGTCGGCGACGAGCAGCAGCAGCGCTTCGTGGACGAGATCGCCGAGCCGCTCCTGGAGAAGCTCCGCGCCCTATAGGCCGGGGGCCGGGCACGCTCAGCGCGGGGCGTGCCCGGTTTCGATCACCCACTGCTCGAGCCGCCACGCCGGAATCCGGAACACCCGCGCCACGTCGGCGACGGCGTGGCCGCCTTCGACGATGGATGCCACGGCGAACTCCTGCAGGGAGCGGAAGTCACGGCCGGCCAGCGCGCCGGTCCGCAGGTCGGAGAACGTCCGGGGCGCGGCCTTCGCGGGGGAACCCGGGGCCACGAAGACGTACGCGGAATTCTCGCGCATCCCGTGGGCGAGCGCGTAGTCGTGCGCGCGCGTCGCGGCCGGGCTCGCGCCGTGCGGCAAGACCGCGGCCGGGGGCGCCGCCACAGGCGGAACGGGGGCGGACACCGCGAGGGCCACGGGCTCCGGCTCCGACGCGGCGACCATCACGGGGACGGGCTCCGGCTCCGACGCGACGACCGCCGCGGGCACGACCCACGGAGCGGGCGGGAGTGGCCCGCCCCACACCTTCTCGGTCGCCTCGAACACCGGCTCCGCGGAGACGCCCCCCGACGGCTCGGACGCGCTGGCCCAGGGAGCGGGAGGGAGGTCTCCGCCCCACGTCACGGCGCTCGGGACGACGTACGGGCTCGACGGCTCGGCATCCTGATCGAGGTGGTTCCTCGCGGACGGGTCCGCGAAGAGGTCGGCGAGGCCGATCTCGAAGGTTTCGGCGAGCGCGAGGAGCGTCGCCAACGATGCGGCGGTGCGTCCCGCCTCCACGCCGCGAAGGCGGCCCTCCGACAGTCCCGCTTCGTAGGCGAGATCGCTCAGCGACAGGCCGCGGTCGCGCCGCAGACCCCGCACCCGGTCGGCCAGCGCCCGGAGCACTCCCTCGAGGCGGTCGTCGGGATCCAGCTCGTCGCTCATCGGGTCCCCCTCGTCGTGGCCGCGCGCTCGGCGAGGACATCATCCACCCACTGCTGAAGACGCCACTGCTGAATCCGGAACAGTCGCGAAATGGTCGACACGGAATACCCTCCTTCGACGACGGCGGCGATGGCGAACTCGCGGAGCGACGCGAAGGTGCGCCCCTCGAGGGCGCCCGTACGAAGATCCGCGAACGATCGGGGCCGCGAGGTCCCCGGGGCACGCGGCCCGCGGGGACGCGGTGGAACCGTGTGCGGGGTACCGAGAGAGCCACCGGTCGCGTCCGCGACGGGCGGGGCCGCGATCGGCCGAGCAGGGGCCGCGACGCCCGCCACCGCGGGAACGGCTTCCGGGACGGGCAGGGCGTGATAGGACGCGACCTGCTCCTCGCCGTGCCGAAGCAGAGCCTCGCGGAGAAGCTCGCGCAGCCGTCGATGTTCTCGACGCCGCTTCCACAGCACGGGCACCCCGATCGCGGGGACGAGCAGCACGAGCGCCCACATCCACATCATGGGGTGCTCGTTCATCCATCCGACCCAGGCCCACTGGAAGGTCCAGTCGCTCTCGTCGTTGCCGGCCTGCATCGAACGCGAACCCGACCACATCGCGACCGCATCCTGCCCGACCCCGTGGAAGGTGTTCCCGGTGATGTCGGCGCGCGCGTCCTCCGCGAGCTCGACGGCCGATCCCGTGGTCGCGGTCAGGTCGTTCCCGCTCATCACGACCGCGGCCCCGGTGATCTCGGTCGCGATCCGACGCCCCACGATGCGCGAGTCCGAGACGGTGGCATCCGTGATCCGGCCGGCGATGTCCAAGCCGCGCAGCTCGCTCGATGAGAGGTCGGCGTTCGTCACCGCCAGTCCCGTGGACGGTCCCTCGACGAGGACGGCCGTGCGCGCCTCGTCGACCGTCGACTGTCGGATCTCGGTCTTGTCGGTCGAGATCACGCGGACGCCGCCGTCCCGGTTGTCGTGCACGCGCGAGTCCACCATCGTGAAATCGCTCGACGGCGTCAGCCCGTACCCGCCCGTCGTCGGTCCGTCGGCCAGCGCGGATCCGTCGACCCGAACGCCCCAGCCGGCTGCTCCCTCCACCGTGACCCCGGTGAGACGGAGAGCCCGCGACTGGCGGGACAGCGCGATCCCGTCCGAGCCCGAATCACGGACGCTGCTGCGCTCCACGCGGAAGTCGTGACCGCCGTTGGTCAGTTCGATGCCGGTGAGGGTCGAGTCGCTGATCGTCGAGTCGGAGATGCCGACTCCGGTGCTCTCCGACGCGAAGAACCCGTAGTGGAGTCCCGTCGTCGTCGAGTTCGCGAGCTGCGCGGTGGCATCCACCGTGCCGCTGCCCGTGATCGCGAGTCCCCCGGTGCGCCCGCTCCAATAGCCGAGGTCCGCGAAGTCGGCGAAGCTCGCCGCGAGGACGCCGTCTCGAACGCGGACGTACGCGCGTCCGTCAGCCTCGTCCGTGTCGGGGGCGGCGATCGTGTCGTCCCACGACGTGATCCGGAACGGAGAGCCGTCGGCGCCGCCGAACCGCACGGTGCCGCCCCACCCGACGATGCTCGTGCTCGCTGTGGGAGAGCTCGTCATCCGCAGCGTCGCGCCGGGGGCGGCGAGGTTCAGGTCGGCTCCCGACCGGACGACGACGTTCCGCTGCAGCGTGTAGGTGGTCGCGTCGTCCTGGCGGACCGCGCCGAGAGCGACGAGGTCGGCCAGGCCGTACCCCGCGGGTTGGCCGTTCTTGGCGCCGAGCACGACGGTGTTCCACGAGTCGATCAGCGCGGGGTCGGCGCTCCCCAGCGCGGCGACGGCGGACAGGCGCGTGTCTTCGGCGGCCACGCGATCGGCCGCCGTCTGCGGCTCGGCCCCGGGTTCGGCCGCATCGGAGCTCGCGGTCGGCGAGGGCGCGGGTCCGATGAGGGCGGCGCTCGAGCGGGCATCGTTGTTCAGCCAGGGCAGGAATGTGCCGGTGTGCACGAAATTGCCCACGAGGATCACTCCCGCGACGAGCACGACCACGGCGACCAGCATGAAGACGCGCGCGACACCGCGGAGGGCGAAGTGACTGTCTCCGCGCTCCTGCGCCGTGATCGCACCGTCGTCAGCCATGGGACGTCTCCGTCCCCTGCGACACGAGCCCGAGGCTCTCGGCGGACTGCCCCTCGCCGCCGAGGCTCGCCTCCGTCTGCCCCTCGCCGCCCTGACTATCGGCCGACCGGGTCAGCCATCCCTGCTTGTTCATCGTGAAGAGGGCGTAGACCTTGACCGGAAGCGAGATGAAGATGATGACGAGCGTCACGAGCGGAAGGAGGACGATGTCCTCGGGGCGACGCCACAGGTGCGACATGCCGCGGATGCCACGACCGACGAAGAGCCACACGATGGCGAGCCCGAGTCCGAGGAGGGGATGCTCGGCCCTCGTCGCCAGCACGACGTACGCCAACGCGACGAACATGGTGAACGGGGTCAGCAGGATCTGCATCATCGTGATCTGCGAGATGAGCGGCACCTTGAAGACCCAGCCGTGCCGGATCGCGGTCAGGTAGCAGCGGAACGAGTTCCGGCTCCAGCGCACCCGCTGCTTGACGAAGGCGCGGAACGTGCCGGGGAACATCGAGAGGGCGCGGGCGCTGTCCTGGTGCGCGACGCGGAAGCCCTGGGAGAGCACGAGCCATGTCATCCGGCCATCGTCGCCCGCGATGCATTCCTTGCCGAAGAAGATCTCGTGCTCGAGGTCTTCCACGCGCGGTTGGATCACCGAGGTGCGGTACGCCGCGGTCCGCCCGGAAGCGCAGATGATGCCGCCGAAGCGCCCCATCGCCGGGGCGTAGTCCGTGTACCGGAGGTCGATGATCCAGTCGGCCACGCGACGCCACACGCTCGACTTCGGCAGATAGACGTTCTGTCGTGTACTGACCGCTCCGACCGCGGGATCGATGAACGGCATCTGCACGGCATCCAGCATCCCGTCCTCCCACGCCGTGTCGGAGTCGACGAAGAGGATCAGCTCGGTGTCGACCATCCGGATGCCGACCCCCAACGCCGAGCGCTTCCCCCGGTGGTGGAACATCACGACGTCCACGGACGGCAGGCCGAGCGCCTCGATCCGGGACTGCGCCTCCACATCGGCCACGTCGAGGACGATGACGATCCGGGACGGGCCCTGCCGGACCCAGGTCTGCAGACAGCGCAACAGCACGTCGGGGTCCTCGTGGAACGAGGGCACGACCACCGTGGTCGTCGTGCGGTAGAGGTTCTTCACGGGGCGCGCCGTCGCGGCGAGGATCTTGCGGACGAGCCAGAAACCCCACGAGACGATGCCGAGGTAGCCGAACGGCAGCACCCACATCAACTGCTCGCCGAAGGACGCGTCGGCCATCACTCTCCCCTCGCGCGTTCGGGTAACGCGATTCGATGCCCGGGGGAGACACTGAAGGCTACCGCGTACAGGTCACCGACAGGGGATGTTCCCCGCGGACGCGCCCCCGGGGACGCTGTTGTCGCACGAGACGACATTCCCCGCCGAGCGCGCGTCCCCCACCAGATGGACGCCCACTCCGCCCGCTCCCGGCTGCAGAGTGCTGGTCGCGACCGTGTTGTCCGACCCCCACGGCGAGACGATCACGTGCACGGACACGGCATCCACCGGCCCCGTGACGGTGCTCCCCTCGATCGACCAGCCCGAACCCTTGAGGTCGACGGCGCTGTCCACGACGGCGTCCGGGCCGACCGCGAGGACGGAGCCGCGGACGATCCCCCCGGTCGTGCCTTCTTTGACGTCGAGCGCCTCGGCCGTGGTGTCCCGCACCTCCAGCCGCTCGAAGACATTGCGATCGCTGCGATCCGGCTCGCACGAGGTGTACCGGCACCAGTTCGCCTCGGCCGAGCCCACGTACACGCCCTCGCCGTACTTCGCGTCCGTGAGACCGGTGCGCTCGACGACGGTGTCCTCGACGTGATTGTCGCTGCTCGCGGCGCGAAGGTGCAGCCCTTCCTGCCCCACATCCGAGATGCGCAGGCGCGCGAGCTCGGTGTGGGAGCTGGCATCCAGGACCACACCCTTCTGTCCCCCGCGGACCGTCAGGTCGTGCACCTGCCAGTACGACGCTCCGTCGAGGTGGAGCGCGTAGCCGTCCTCCGCTCCCCCGGCGTCGAGGACGGTGCCCGCTACCCCGCACAGGACGATCGGGCGATCCGCCTGGCCGGACGTCGAGATGCGGAACCGCCCCGAGTAGGTCACCGGCGACAGTTGGAGGACGGCTCCCGGAGCCGCGGCATCCAGAGCACTCTGCAGGTTCTCCGCACCGGGCGGCACGTCGACCGCCCCCGGAGCGCACGGAGACACCGCCGGAGAGAGGGATGCCGCCGGCTCCGGCGCGCACCCCGCCAGCGCTGCACCCCCCGCGGCGAGCACGACGAGCAGCGCGAGCGAGGAGCGGGCGGCGCGAGACATCGCGTCGAGTATCTCAGCAGCCCGACGGCGACGCTCCCGGATCCCCGCTCTCGGGGAAGCGGTCCAGATCCGGGGCGCGCCGCCGTCCGGCTCAGGCTCCGTCGCGCAGGTCGCGGAAGAAGCTGTCGATGTGCGCGCGGAGGGCGTCGATGCGTCGATCGCGTGCCGCAGCGGCGTCGTGGCCGAGGTAGGCCGGCGGATCCAGGCGTCGGACGTTGCGCGAGCACTCGAAGTTCGCGCAGAGCAGGGTTCCGACGGTGTTGCCGGCGCGGCCCGCCTTGCCCGCGCGCCGCGCGGAGAAGAAGACGACGTCGTTCGGCAGGGTCACGTCGGCGCACCACGAGCACTGCGGGCGCGACCGCGTCGGCTGCTCGGCCTGGCGCAGTTGCAGCCCGACCGGTGTGCCATCGATCTCGGCGACGACGAACCCGAGGAGGGGCGTCTTGGGGTCACGCCATCCGAAATAGTCCAGGCGGTCCCAGTCGTTCGCCGCGAGATCGGTCGGGACGACGAGCGCGCTGCGTTCGCGCGTCGAGACGTTGACGAAGGAGGAGCGTACGGAGGCAGGGGTGAGAGCGTGCATGAGAAGTCCCGTCGAGGGGCTGCGCGACCATCATCGGCGCAGCGAGAGTCCGCGCGCGGTTCGACCGCGCGCGAGGGGAAGACCCCGTTCCGCCGTGGGGAATCGAGGGGTCGAGAGAGGCGCAGCCCGAGAGGTCGGGCCCGCGCCCGCGCCGGTCACCCGGCGAGGGAAACAGCGCGGTCGGCGCCTCTGCCGCCGGCGTTCTGCACGCCGACGACCCCCTCACGCCCGGAGGGCATCGACGAGGTGATGGGGGACATCCCCCCAGAGTACGCCGCTCAGGCGCGGAACTGCTGAGAACCCAGAACGCGCTCGACGGCCATCTCGAGAACGACCCGCTCGGGGTTGACCCGGGGCTGGCGGTACCGCGTCGCATACAGCTCGACAGCGTGCGCGACGGCCTCGGGGTCGTCCGTGACGCGCGCTGTCCCCTCGAAGCTGATCCACCGGGCCCCGTCGACCGAGCACACCGCGGCACGGCCGCTGCGCTCGGCGTTGACGAACTTCTGGGTTCCCCGAGAGCCGATGATCCGCACGAGGCCGTCCTCGTAGGTGAATCCCACGGGCACCGCGTGGATCCGCCCGTGTCGTCCCACGGTCGAGAGCGTCGCCAGGTGGTACTCGCGGAGGAAGGAGAACGCGTCGTCGGTCAGCACGGTTCCAGCGTGCCACGTCCGGCTATGTGCGTGATGGTGCGGGACGCGGCATCCCAGCGCCGGAGGCGGGTGGCGCGCACGGGCACCTCCCCTCCCCCGGTGTCGGCGAGGACCGCGAGCGCCTCGCCCACGCGTTCGAGGGGCACCCGTCGCGCCAGGGTGACATGGGGTGTCCACCCCCCGGGCGCGGTGTGGTCGTGACCCTCGACCGCCCCCGCGCGGGAGTGCACCGCCGCGTGCAGCTCGAGCAGCGACGCGGAGGGGACGACCGACCGCGCGATGACCCGGTTGCGTCCGACACCGAACAGGAGCGGGGCTCCCAGGGTGAGGGCGAGGGGCAGCATGTCCTCGAGCCCGGTGCCGTCCACTTCTTCGAGGAACGGGCGCACGAGCATCGTCACGTGGGGCCGATTGCTGGCGCCCTGGTGCTGCGCTTGACTCGGAAGACCGGCGTCGAGGAGAGCGTGCCACTCGCGCCGCACGGCGGCATCGGACGCGGCGTCGAAGGTGAGCTCGAGGCTCACGACCGTGCTCACCGCGGCGTCAGCGCGTCGACCACCAGGCCGCCGCGACGAGGACGGGCTGGAAGAAGAGCCGCACGAAGCGCTTGCGGTCGGTGTCGAGTCCGAACGCGGAGCGACCCTTGCGCCACTGGTCGACGTTCCCGGGGAAGATCGCGACGAAGAAGGCGGCGAGGGCGGCACCGACCCGGCGTCGCTCCCGGGGCAGCGCGATCAGGGCGAGACCGAAGCCCGCCTCGACGACTCCGGATGCCACGACCACGAGGTCGCGATCCAGGGGAAGGTCCTCGACCAGAGCGTCGGGCACCTGCGCCTGGAAGTCCCGGCGAGCGAACGTGAGGTGCGACACCCCGGCGAAGATCATGGCCAGCGCGAGCGACCACCGTACGACCGTTTTCATGCCCTCACCGTAACTCCGGGGCGCGCGGGGACGATGGGCTTGACGACGGCGCTCTCGCGTACGCGAGGGGGTCGGTTCGCGCAACCCCCGGCCCGTCCCCGCAACGCAGGGTTTGACTGTGACCACGCCGGAGAGGAGGGGCCGCATGACGATCACGGACATGCCGCGGGTCACGACCGACGACGCAGACGTCGACGGGCTCCTCGCGCGCGCCGCCGACGGCGACCGACAGGCGTTCGGGATGTTCTACGATCTCACCGCCCCTCGCGTCTACGCGCTGCTGCTCGCCGTGACACGGGACGCGGCTCGCGCCGACGCTCTGCTGGAAGAGGTGTACGTCGAGGCCTGGGAGCGCGCTGTGGTCCGCGGGATGCCACGCTGCCCCGCGCAGGAGTGGGTCGCGCTCCTGGCGCACCGGCGCGCCGCGGACGCGAAGCTCTAAGCGGAGACGGCGGGCGACGTCTCCGCCGCCCCGATGTCGACGGTCAATCCGCCGGACGAGTTCGCCGAGTTGGCGTACGTCTGCAACAGGGTCGGATCGAGCATCTCCGGCTCGGTCTCGGCGAAGACGAACCGCAGCGGGATCGAGGGCTGGAGCCAGATGGTGCTCCGCCCGACCGATTCACCTTCGGGATGCCGCCACGACAGCGTGAAACTCTCTCCGCGTCGAAGCTTCGTCGCGATCACGACCTTGATGTGCGCGAGCACACGATCCGGCATGCGAATCGGGTCTGGGGAGGACCCGTAGAACAAGGAGCCCATATCGGGCCTCCTTCCGGAGATCGTGTCGAAGAAAATTTTACTAGATCGCCTAACTATCACCTAGCGAAATAAGGGACTCGCCCGCGCCTTCGTCTGAACTACCGGCGACGACGCGAGATTCGTAGGCCTGCGTGAATCTCGTTCGCCTAACTAGACTGTCCGCTCGGGCGGTCAGGGCGACGGGAGAACGATGACGATCGTGGAGAACGAGGATCCTTCGACGGTGGCCGCCCGCGCCGTCGAACGCCTGCGGCTGGCCGAGGCGCGCCTCGCCCGGCGACGCCAGACCGACTGCGGCCCGAGTGAGAACGCGCGAGCCGCCATGCGCCTCATCCTCGAACGTGCCGACGAAGGACTCACGGTCACCCCCACGGAGATCGCTCAAGCGCTGGGAGTCTCGACGGCGTCCGTCACGGGCATGCTCGACCGCTTGCACGCCGGAGGCCTGATCGGATTCATCGCGAACCCCGACGACCGGCGCAGCAAGTTCGTCATCCCGTTCGACCGATCCACCGACGCGGACGCCATCGACCCGGTGACGGCGCGCATCCGGGAATACGCCCTCAGCCTGCCCGCCGACGCGGCGGGCCACATCGCGACCTTCCTCGATCAGGTGCGCGAGGTCGTCGACGCGGAGTGCGGCTGACGGCTCAGGCCGAGCGGACCTCGGGAGAATCGGCTTCCGGTTCGGCGATGACGCTCAACCCGTTGGCGGAACTCGCTTCGTGCATCAACTCGTCGATCCATCGCCTGTTCAGCTGGGGTGCGCGACTTCCGTAGAAGTGGAAGACGAGCGGAATGGACGGGTGAATCCAGAGCGTGCGCGTCCCGCTCCCGTCACCGACGGGGAAATGGAACATGAAGGGCTCGCCGCGGCGCAGCTTGTTCATGAACACCATGCGCAGGTGGGAAAGCGTTCGATCCTCGATATCGAAGGAATGACCCAACGCGTTGTAAACCAGTTTTCCCACGAATGCAGACTACATCTCCGTGCGTGATTAATTATCCGCTCGCACGAGCCGCCCTCGGTGGGGCCGCGCTCGGATAGAGTCCATCCGTGGGGAGAGCGCACCGCCCGAGTCGGCCGCGCCGCCGCATTCCACGGGTCGTCCTCCTCGTGGGTGCCGTGGTGGTCGTCGTCGCGCTCATCGCCGGGATCGCCGTGGTCGGGAGCCTCGTCTCTTCGCTCTTCCAGACCCTGGGGGCTCGCCCTCCCGCGGTGGACACGAAGATCGTCGCTCCGGATGAGTCGAAGGCTGCGATCGCGGCCAATGACCCGTCCGCCACGCCCGAGCAGGCCGCGGCCGCGAAGTGGCTCGCCGCCCAGCCCACGACCTACTGGCTGACACCCGAGATCGACCCCGTCGACGAGATCTGGGACCGGATCGCGCATCTGGCTTCCGAAGCACGGGATCAGGATGCCTCCCTCTCGGTCGCCGTATACGGATTGCCCGATCGCGACTGCGGGAACCACTCCGCCGGCGGACTGGACCCCGATTCGTATCGAGAGTGGACGAAGCGGATCGGCGACGCGCTGCGCAACGCCCCGGACATCCAGAAGATCGTCATCCTCGAGCCGGACAGCATCGCTCTGTCCTCGTCCTGCGGGTCGCCGTCGGATCGTGCGGGGTACCTCCGCACGGCCGTCGAGAACATCCGCGGCACGAACACGTGGATCTACCTCGACGGAGGGCACTCCGCGTGGCATCCCGTCGACGAGATGGCGTCGCTCATCTCCTCCACCGGACTCATCGGGGATGTCCAGGGGCATCGCGCTCAACGTGTCGAACTATCAGGACACGGCCGCCGAGTTCGCCTACGCCCACGCGCTTTCCGAGAAGCTCGGAGGAACGCACGCCGTCATCGACACGTCTCGCAACGGTGCGGGCCCGGCGGGATCGGAATGGTGCAACCCTCCGGGTCGGCTCGTGGGCCCCGCCGGGGGCTCCTTCGGCGACGGGGTGGTCGACACCACGCTCTGGATCAAACCGGCCGGAGAGAGCGACGGCGAGTGCAATGGCGGACCCCCCGCGGGCACCTGGTGGCCCGAAGCCGCGGTCGAACTCACACGCGAGAGCCGCTGACGCACGCGGCCCCCACCACCGCCACCCCGCCCGGGGGTGCCCGGAAGTGTGTAAAAATGTGGCTCGGTCCGTGTGACCGCCGTGTCTCGGGGGAGAACGCGGGCACGTTTCCGTGCGAACCAGAAGAGTGGGTGCGATGAGCGACAGCACGGAGATGCTGAAGACGGCCGTGATCGTCGAGGACGACCCGGATATCCGGCACCTCCTCGTCGAGGTCTTGGAGGCGGCGGGGTTCTCGACGGTGTCCGTCGGAAACGGGATCGACGGCGTCCGCGCCGTGATCGCCTACCAGCCCCTCATCACGACGCTCGACGTCAACATGCCCGGCATCGACGGCTTCGAGGCGGCGCGACGAATCCGTCAGCAGAGCGACACGTACATCATCATGCTCACGGGGCTCGAGGAAGAGGCCGACGTCGTCCTCGGCCTCGGTGCCGGAGCCGACGAGTACGTGGTGAAGCCCTTCCGCCCGCGCGAGCTGCGCGCCCGGATCGAAGCCCTCCTGCGCCGTCCGCGCTCCGGAAGCGGAGCGTCCGCGGCCGCGCCGCGACAGGACAGTGTGGGTCCGTCCTTCCCGGCCGCACGACCTGCCGATCCGCAGGCGCCCGCCGCCGCAGCGCCGCCGACCGCTCCCCCGCCCAGCGCGTCGAGCGTCCCGGTCGTGGTCCCGTCCTCCCAGGGCCCGGAGCCGCGGGAGTCCGTCGGCAGCGAACTCGCGCCGCGCCCCTCCTCCGACGCCGTCGTCCGCTCGCCCGGGGCTGTCACGCCGACGGGCGGCCCGTGGATCGTCCATCGCGACCTCCACCTCGACCCGGACAGCAGGATCGTGCTGGTCGGCGGGGAGGAACTCGAGCTCACGCGTACCGAGTTCGACCTGCTGGCCACCCTGATGGAGTCCAAGCGACGCGTGCGGAGCAAAGCCGACCTGACGCTCGTGCTCCGGGGGGAGTCCTACGTCACCAGCTACTTCGTCGGAGAGGCCGACAAGCGGGCGATCGAGGCCCATATGACGAACCTCCGGCGCAAGCTCGGCGACAATCCCGCCAACCCGCGATACATCGAGACCGTCCGCGGGGTGGGATACCGCCTCACGTCGGAGCTGATGGCCGCGCCCTGATCCTGACGCCTCACGCATACGACGGATGCCTCGACCCTCCCCAGGGCCGAGGCATCCGTGTTTCTGACGCGTTCGGGTCGCGATCAGATCGGGGGTCCGTCAGACCTTGAAGCCGTGGTGGCGACGGACGAGCTTGGAGAACATCAGGAGGGTCTGGAGGACGGTGACGACACCGACGATCGGCCAGCCGATCCAGAGGATCGAGGACTGCACCATCGGGCCGACCACGACCCAGATCACGGCGAGCGCGACCGCGACGGCGATCAGGACGACCATCGGGGTCCAGTGCCCGAGTCCGCCACCGCGTTCGGCCTTCGCCTGCATCGCCCAGTTGTCGACCTTCTTCCGCGAGAGGAAGCGCGTCCACGAGCGGACGAAGTGGCTGATGCGGATCCACATGAAGATCTCCGCCGGGAAGAACAGGACGGCGAAGAGGATGTCGCGGCGGTTGACGGCCTTCATGGTGCGGGCGATGCGCAGGTTCAGGAGCATGGCGATCACGGGCGGGATGAGCCACAGCGGCGAGAAGACGAACGCGCCGATCGACAGCGAGCCGGCCAGGAGCGTCAGGAAGGCGACGCGGACGAAGAGGTTCGTCAGCATGCCGAAGTTCTCGAACCAGCGCAGGCGCAGGTTGGGGTGGAACGGCTGGCCCTTCGTGTCGCCACGCTGCCCCGGCCACATGAGCTCGATCGCGCCGTAGGTCCATTTCACCTGCTGGGCGTCGTAGCCGGAGAGCGTCGTCATGCCGCCCACGTCGGCGCGGGCGTAGGGGCTGATCTTGGTCAGGTAACCGGCGCTCTTGATCTGCAGCGACAGGAGCGAGTCCTCGACCTCCGAGTCCTTCACCCACGGCGTGACCTGGTGGTTCTGCTTCATCGCCTCGCGGAGCGCGTTGGTCGAGAAGATCGAGAACTGGCCGCCGAGGACGGCCATGTTGCGGCCACGGAGCATGTTCTGGAGGTTGAACGCCGCGAACTGCGTGCGCTGGCCGGCGGTCAGGAACTTTCCGATGAGGCCCTTGATGGGTCGGTCGTCGATCGTGTAGATCGCGGAGATGCCGCCGATGCGCGAGTCGGAGACCGCCTCGGTCTCGAGGTACTCGACGGCCTTGCTGTCGGCGATGGTGTCTCCGTCGACGCCGAGCAGGTAGTCGTAGCCCTCGACGAGCGAGTACCCGTAGTTGAGTGCGCCGACCTTCTTGTCGGGGTTCTTGCCGATGTCGTGGACGAACACCTCGGTGAACTGCTCACCGAGCTCGGTGACGACCTCGTGCGGGCCGCTGTACTCCGAGGCGATCTTCACCGTGTTGTCCGAGGTGTTGTTGACGACGACGTGGATGACGTCGGGCACGCGGGTCTGACCGAGCAGCGCCTCGATCACGTCGGCGATCGACTCCTCCTCGTTGTACGCGGGGATGACGCAGCCGATCGTCGAGCGGTGGACCGAGGTGTTCTCCAGGACCGCCGCGAAGTCGTCGGCGAAACCGTGCTCCGAAGCCGCTGCGCCGGTCACGTCGTCGGACGTGTAGGCGAGCGCCTTGGTGTGGGGGGCGAAGCTGCGCGCATCGGTCATGGCGATTGTCTTTCCTGTTCGGAGGGGTGGCGTGTCGGCCATGTCCCACTCTGGTAGGTTCACCGCAAGACGCCCGCCGCGATCCGGCATCGTCCCCGCAAGATTTCCGCAAGATCCGCTCAGGGGAGCAGAAGCAGAAAGCGCCCGCCGATGGCCGTCCTCGATCTCATCGCCGCCATCGCCGCCGCTGCAGTCGCCGTGACCGTGCTCTTCCTCGCACACGGACGCCACGGCGACGACCGCGGCGGGCCGCGCGCCGAACTGGTCCGCTACTTCGGAGTCGCGGCGCTGGCCGCGCTCGCGTGCGCTTTCCTCAACGTCCTCGAAGAAACGGGCGGCGGCACGTTCGCCGCCGCCGTGGGCAACGCGACGAACGTGTTGGCCCCCGGGCTGGCCTGGGCCGGAATGCGACGCCTGAACGCACGGCCGGCGATCGGGGCCATCAGCGCGGGCGCGGGCGCGATCCTCATGCTGGCCGTGACCTACGTCGTCTCCCTCGACGAGGCGATCCTCCTGAAGACCGCCGCCATCGCGGCTTTCAGCGCGTTGACGGCGATCGAAGCGCGCCGCCGACCGGTGAGCGCCATCGGGGGGACGGTCCTCCTCGCGTGGGCGATGGGAGTCTTCGCGCTCTACAACGCCGGCCGGCTGATCCTCGCCGCGACCGCAGGCATGTACTCGCCCCTCTGGGAGAGGGTGGGGTCCGCCGAGATCACGTCGGTGGCGAGCGCGCTCGCGATCGTGGTCGTGACCGCGGCCACCGTTCAGATGGGCCGCCAGCTCGACGACGACCCCGCTCCCGGCACACGGGCCCATGACCGCGGCGCTCTGCGACAGGAGGCCGCCGCCCTTCTGCGCGTGCACCCCGCTGTCGCCGTGGTCGTCGTGCGGCTGCCCGAACTCGACCTCATCCGGGCCGCCCACAGTTCAGACCGCGCCGACCAGATGCTGGCCTCTCTCGCCGCCGCCGCCCACGCGGCGATCCCCGACGTCGCCGCGGGGATACCCGCTCGCGACACGGTGTTCCTTCTTCTCTCCGCCGACATCGACGGCGGGCACGTCGAGGACTCCGTCAGCGAGGCATTCGCCGCCACCATGCCGTCGATCGGGTACGACGACACCCCCGATCTCTCGTTCGAGCATCACCGCGTGGATGACGTCGAAGGGGTGTCGCTGCTCATGGAGAGCCGACGCCTCCGCCCGCGTCAGGGCCTCGCGCACTGAGCAGCGAAGCGGCGGGCCCGAGCCGGGCTCGATCCTGCTGCTGCTCCCGCGCTCGGGACGGGCTCAACCGCCGGTCTGGCCCCATCCCGGTGCACGACCGCTGGTGTCGGTCGTCGCGCTCTGCGGGGCGGCCTGCGCCCCGCCCGTCGAGATCGCGATCGGGAGGTACTGGTAGACCGTCTGCTGGCTGAAGGAGGTGTCGGTGTTCGCCGCCCCCTCGACGGCGACGTTCATCGCGAACTCGAGCGTGATCCCGTACGTGTCGTTCGGCAGCTGACGGATCGAGGTGGTCGGCACCAGGAGTCCGCCCTGGAAGCTGTTCAGCAGAAGGCCGCGGTCGGACCGCTGGGTGTCGGACGGCACGAGCGTGCGCGGGTCGGCGCTGAACTGGAACGGGCTCGACACCTGTCCGCCGGTCTGGGCGGTCTGCGAGGTGATGGAGACGGAGGAGAGGTAGACGCGACGCTTCTGGGCGAGCACAGCCTTCTCATCGACGCGGTGGTCGTACACGTTGACGGCGAAGCCGAACTGCTTCTCGTTGGTGGAGGTCCACTCCATGGTGCGCTTGGGGTTCACCGCCCAGACGTCCAAGCGGACCTCGAGGCCGTCGGCGACTTCGGACGACAGGGTGACCGAACCGTCGTAGGTGAACTGCGAGTCGAACGGCATGCTCGACGCGGCCACCTGCGGCGCCGCCGTCGGCACCACCACGGACTGGTTGCCCGAGGACTGTCCCTGGAAGGCGTTGAACGCATCGACGACCTGGGCGCACCCGCTGAGGGTGAGGGGGCCCACGACGAGCGCGGTGGTGAGGGCGAGCGCGCGCAGGGCGCGTCGGCGAGGGGTCGTGGTCACGGGTTGCTCCTGAGGAGAAGGCGCGAGGGCGCAGAGGTCGCTGAACGACCATCACGCTGCGGGATGCAGGCCTCAGGGGGAGTCTGACCGGACGACGTGCCCCGGGTGGGCACAAACGGCGAGCAGAGACAGGATGGCGCGCAGAAGACTACACCACCGTCGATACACTCGAAGAATGTCAGCCGGGAGGAGTGTGTCGTCGGTGGCGCCGGCCCGGGTGCTGCCGAGCGACGAGGGGTCCAGTCCGAGCAGCCGCACGAGATCGGTCTGGCTCCTGCAACTCGTCCTCGGGGCGAGCGTGGTGATCACGGTACTGCTCACCCAGGCTCTGGAGCCGTCCCTGTTCGCTGTCTGGACCTTCTCGACGGGTGTGGGTGTGGTCATCGCCCTGACAGCCGTCGCGATCATCGTGCCCTGGCATCGCCTGCCGCGGAACGCGGTGGCGATCATCCCGTTCGGCGACATCATCGGGATCGGGCTGCTGAGCTTCGGAACCGATCTGCGCTTCGGCTTCTTCTGGGTCTTCCCCATCACCTGGATCGCCACCCACTTCGCCGTCAGCCTGCTCGTCAGCACCCTCGCGACCGTCGGCGTGATCATCGTCATCGACGCCGCGGCCAACGGTTCCGGACCGGCCACCGCGCTGCGGCTCATCGTGGTCCTCCTCTCGCTGACCTTCATCGGGATCACCGCGTACCTCTCGTCTCGGCAGACCCGCGCCTTCAAACAGCTGCTCCGACGGCAGGCCAGCCGATTGCAGGGCACCCTGCAACGCGTCACGGGTCAGGAACGACGGGTCTCGCAGGTGCTGAACGGTCTGGACACCGGCATCGCGCGGATGTCGGCCGACGGGGAGATCCTCGCCCTGAACGACACCTACCTGTCGCTGTACGGGATCGACCGCGACGAGCCGCAGCGCCCCGGGAGCGCGGTGGAGTACGCGACTCTGCGGGGCGAGCCGCTCAGCGAATCGGAACGCCCCTTCGCCCGTGCCGCGCGGGGCGAGCAGTTCGACGACGAACGTGTCTGGCTCTTCGACGCGGACGGCAGTTGGCACGCCCTCTCAGCCTCGACGCGGCGACTGGTCTCCTCGGACGAACCCGAGAGCACGTTGCTGATCGTCCACGACATCACCGCCCTCATCGAAGCCGAGCGCGCGCGCGAACGGTTGGCCGCGACGGTCTCGCACGAACTGCGCAACCCGCTGACCGCGATCATCGGTCACGCCGACCTCGCTCTGGACGACCCCGACCTCTCCCCCAAGGTGCGTGAGCAGCTCGAGGTGATCGCGGGCGCGGGCGAGCGCATGCAGAAGCTCATCTCCGAGATCCTCGCGAACTCCCGCGGGGTCTTCCGCGAGAAGGACACCCCGAAGACGGCGGACGCGATGCGCATCATCACCTCCTCGCTCGAATCCTTCCGTCCGGCCGCGGCCGCCCGGCGGGTCACCATCCTCGACGATCTCCCCGACGCCGCGGAGGTCGTGGGAGACGCGTTCCGGCTGCGACAGGCCTTCGACAACATCCTGAGCAATGCCATCAAGTACACGCCCGGCGGCGGCTCGGTTCACCTCTCCGCGGAGGTCGGCGACGACGACGTGGTGCTGCGCTTCGCGGACACCGGTATCGGCATCCCGACCGAAGACCTGCCGCGGATCTTCGACCCGTACTTCCGCTCACGCGCGGCCCGGGACAGCTCGACTCCGGGAACGGGGCTCGGGATGGGGATCGTCCGCGGGATCATCGAAGAGAACGGCGGCTCGGTGACGCTCGAGAGCGACCTCGGGTCCGGCACCACCGTCACGGTGGTCCTGCCCGTTCCGGCGAAGGACGGGGAGGAATGACCGCGGTCGAGACCCTCGCGAATCTCAGCCTCGCGCAGGCCACCGTCACCACCCTCGCGTCGATCATGATCGTGAGCCTGGGATTCCTTCCCCGCCCCTCCCGCGCGGCTCTCCTGTGGTCACTGGCTTTCCTGCTCGCGATGACGAGCACCTGGACGTCCGTGGTGGGCGTGGCGACCGAGGACGAGTCGCTGCGTCGCATCGGGCTCGGACTGATCCTCGGTGCGCCCGCCCTCATCTGGTCGGGGTTCCGCGCGCGTCGCGGCGTGCGCGCCCTGTCCTGGATCGGCGGGGTGCAGGGCGTGTGCTCCGCGGCCGTGCTCGTGGTCGCCACGGATCCCGCCGTCTACGGGCTGCTGTTCCGGGTGGCGTTCCTCGGCGCGGCCGTCTTCGCGGGGTTGACCATCTTCGAGCTCCGTCGCTCCGCCGACTCCCGCGAGCGGCTGATGCTTCCGCTCCTGGTCGTGTCCGCGGGATTCGTCGTGCTCGCGTTGGCGAGCGTCGTCTCGGCCGTCGCCGCGCCGGCGGCCGTGGGCGACCTTCAGCTCCCCCGTTTGCTCAACGGGCTCGCGATGCTCATCTACCTCGTCTGCGCGACCGTCAGCCTGCTGTACTTCACATCCGTCTCCCCCGGGTACGCACTGACGGCGACCGCGTGGCCGCAGTTCGCCGTCACGGCATCCGATCGTCTCGTCCGCGCGCGCAGCGCTCGCGAGTCCGGATGGGTGATGCTCTCGATCCAGGTGGACGATCCCGTGCACCTCCGCAGCGCGGCGGGTGACAACAACTGGTCGCACATCATCTCCGCGTTCGAGGCGGTCGTGACCGACGCGTTCCCCGCAGAAGCCGATATCGGCCGGAAGGCGAGTGGTCATCTCGTCGTCCTCGTGGCGCGCCCCGATCCCGTGGTCCGCGAGTGCGTCCGCACCGTCCTGCGCCAGTTCACGGAGATGGATGCCACCTCGTGGATCGCCGTTCAGCTCTCGGCGAGCGTGGGGTGGGTGCCCGCCGAAGCGGGAGACTACGACTTCGACGCGCTGATCGATCAAGCCGATACCGCGGCGTCGGCCGCGCGGCGCCTCGGCGGCGACCGGTGGGAGCGCGTTCGGCTCTGAGTCAGCCCGCAGAGCCGCCCCGTGCGATGGCCACCGTCAGCGTGTCGCTGGCCGTCTGCTTGGCGTACTCTTCCGACGTCGGCGTCGCCTGCACGAGGTACTCGTAGGTGAACTGAAGGGTGACGAACGTCGCCTCGGCGGGAACCTCGCCGACGTTGAAGGTCTGGGAGTAGCTGTACGGCGCGAGTACCAGATAGCCGGGGGCGTTCGACTGATCGGTCTGTGCCGCGAGGGGCGCGAAGGACTGCGTCTCGTTTCCCGGGACGGCGGTCATCGTCGCGCGCTGGAGGTAGACCTTCTGGCCGTCGTCCGGGGTCACCGTGGTGACCATGGAGAGGCTGACGGGCTTGAGGGCCGTCGGGGTCCACTTGTCCATCGACAGCGTCGACCAGTAGTTCACCGTCGCCGACACGGCTCCCGCCGTGACCGTCTTCTGCGTCGAGCCGCTCGAGAGGTCGTTGGCGACAGGTTGAGGGGCCGGGGTGGAGGCCGCAGACGCCGTCGGAGAAGCTGACTCGGCGGTCCCGCCTTGCGCCCAGGGCGGAACACCGCAACCTGCGACCGCAACTGTCATCAGTCCGACCATCGCGCCGAGCGCGATGCGCCCCATCCGCACCGCTTTCCGCATGCGCCCTCCCCGATCCGGGTTAAGTCTAGGGTGAGCCGTGACGCCCCGGGCCCGGCGCCCGGGCGAGAGCGTCTTATTGTTCCCGGGTGACGGATATGAATGACCGGCGGCCCGGCGCCCGGGCCGGACGGGTCTTCGCCTGGTGCGCGACGACCATCCTGCTCACGGGCCTCTTCGTCACGTTCTGGATCGGCCTGCGCGGGGGCCTCGCCGTCAGTCACCTGACGGCCGCCCAACACGCGGTCCAGGATGCCGAAGCTTCCACGGACGACCCGCTCGCGGTCGCTTCCCTCCTGCCGACGGTGCACGACGAGACGTCCGCGGCACGGGCCCTTACGAGCGACCCGATCTGGTCGCTCGGCGAGAGACTCCCCTGGGTCGGTCCGCAGCTCTCCGCCCTCGCTGTGTCCTCCGCAGCTCTCGACGACGCGGTGGCCGAGGGTCTCATCCCGTTGGCGTCAGCCGCATCCCGGCTGTCCACGGAGGCGCTCCGGCCGAAGGACGGCGCGTTCGACATCGCGGACATCGCTGCGCTCGAACCGACTGCGGGAGCTGTATCCGTTCACCTCCATGTCGCCGCGGCGGAGCTGGCCGCCGTCGACACGCGCCCTCTCCTCGGGCCGCTCCGTGACGGCGTCACGCGAGCGCACGACCTCATCGGCGCGGCGGCGGACTCCGCGGACGCCCTCCGCCGCGCGGCCCGCTTGGTTCCCGCCATGCTCGGAGCCGATGGGCCTCGGTCGTACCTGGTGCTCTTTCAGAACAATGCGGAGTGGCGCTCACTGGGCGGGATCGTCGGGGCCGTGGCCCAGATCGACACCCACGACGGACGCATCGCCTTGGTCGACCAAGCATCGACAGCCGACTTCCCGCCGGGGACCGATCCTCCCGTGGTCGATCTCTACCCGGAGGTACGCGACCTCTTCGAGACGCGGCCCGCTCGCTTCATCCAGGACGTCACGCAGGTGCCCGACTTCACGGTGGGCGCGCCGATCGCGCGGGAGATGTGGCGACGCCTCCGTGGACGGGACGTCGATGGAGTGATCGCACTCGACCCCGTCACACTCGGCTACATCCTGACGGCCACGGGACCGGTCGCCCTTCCGACGGGCGACGAACTGACCGCCGACAATGCCGTGACCCTTCTGTTGCAGGAGGTCTATCGTCGCTACCCCGACCCCGCGCGACAGGACGAGTTCTTCCGCACGGCCTCCGCCGCGGTGTTCACCGCTCTCGCCGAGGGCCGCGCGGACCCCCGCAAGCTGATCGAGGCGCTGAGCCGTGCCGGTACCGAGGGTCGCCTGCTGATGTGGAACGCGGATGCCGATGACCAGGCGATTCTCGACGGCACGACGCTGCAAGGGACGCTGCCGACGACCGACGTCGATGAGACCCGCTTCGGCGTGTACCTGAACGACGGCACCGGATCGAAGATGGATTCCTACCTCCGCCCCACCGTCGACGTCGCCTGGTGCGGGCAGGACTCCGCGGTCCTGGGTGTGACGCTGCGTAACGACGCCCCCGACCCCCAGACGCTCCCGTCGTATGTGACGGGCGGCGGCGAGTACGGGGTTCCGGTGGGCCAGGCGCTGACCGGTGTCTACGTGTATCTGCCCGCCGGGGCACGGCTCGAGGAGCGCACTTCGACCGGGAACGGCGCACCCGCCGGGTTCGCCGGCGGCACGGCACAGGGCCGGCAGGTGGTGAAGTGGTCCGTGCAACTCGCTCCCGGCCAACAGGCTCACCTCGAGCTGCGGGTGTCGACGCCCCGGACGGCGCACCTCGAGGCGAAAGTCACCCCCACCGTGTTCGAAATGGCGAGCGGGAGCGAGGCCGACAGCTGCGGCCCGGAGCGCTCCTCGCCCGGAGCGGCCGCCGCACAACGCTGATTCCGCCACCCCTGGTGAAGTCTGCGGTCCACACTCGTGAATACGCCTCCCCGCGGCGCTCCTCCCCCGCGGACCTCGGAAAGACTGCCGCAGGGGGCGATCTTCAACGGCTGAGATCCACCGGGTCGCTCTTCGACTTCCACCGGCCCGATGTGCCACCGAGATGGGGACCCACCATGAAGATCACGATCCTCCGCGCCGCCGCCGCGATCTCGCTGGCGGCAGCCGCTTTGATGGCGCCGACCGCCGCCAGCGCCTATGTCGACCCGGCCGCCGTCGTCGCGACGCCGAGCACGATCACGCCCGGGCAGTCCTCGACCTTCACCACGACCGGCGCGCCGTTCAGCGGTGACGAGGACGTGCTGATCTCCATCACGGGAGAGAACGCGTCCGGTGCGACGCTCGGCATGGTCAAGGCGGCGGTCGAAACGAACACGACACTTCGCACCCGTGCGAAAGCCGGCGCTCTCGCCGTCCCGATCGCGTTTCCCGCGAACGCGGTGGGCACGTACGACCTGACCTTCACGGGCCAGACCAGCGGCAAGGTCGTCCATGCTCAGGTGCTCGTCTCGAGCGGGAGTTCAGCGCCCACCACGCCGCCGTCCCCGAACGGTCTCGCGAAGACGGGCATCGACGACGGCGCCACGGCCGGGCTGTGGGTGGCCGGGGGCGCACTGATCCTCGCCGGAGCTGCCGTGGGTGTCGGAGCAGCCGCCCGCCGGCGCCGCCGCCGCGCGGCCTGACACTCCTTCTCACGAAAAGGTGGGACCGCCCGTCAGGGCGGTCCCACCTTTTCGTGCCCGCAGCGCTATCCGTCCGTCAGGGGCCGGTGGGCGCGTGCGAGGTGGACACCTCGGCGGTGATGAGGATCGGGAGGTGATCGCTGAGCCCCTGCGGCAGCGTACGGATGTGGGCGATGTCGAAGCCGACGGACGTCGCGAAATCGTAGTGACCCCGGAAGAACCGGTACCTCGTGTACGTCCGCGCGTCGCTCAGGGTGAGCTCGTAGCCCTGATCTCGCACCTTCTGGCCGAGGTGCTCCTTGAAGACCGGGTAGTTGTAGTCCCCGACCATCAGCGCGGGGAGCCCCGGACCGAGGTTCTGGAGCTCGCTCAACGCGGTACGGATCTGATGCCGCCGGAGCGAGTTCAACGCGGTCAGGGGTGCCGCGTGGAACGACGCAACGATCACCTCGCGACCGTCGTCGATGTCCCGCAGACGAACACCGAGCATGCGCTCCTCGGCGGGCTTCAACACATAGTCGTGCAGCGACTTCTTGAGCGCGATCGCGCGCACCTCCACCGCGCGGAAGGTGTTCTCCCGGTAGTAGACGGCCAACCCCAGGCGGTTGCGCTGGGTCGCCTCGGCGAGGCGCAGGCCCGCGATCTCGACGGGGATGTCGCGGGTATCGCACTCCTGGAGGCACAACACGTCCACCGCGTGCTCGTCGACGAGTCTCGAGAGCTCGCCCGCGGCGCGGTGCTTGCGGAGGTTGTACGAGATGACCTTCATGACCATCACAGCCTAGAGCCGTCGATGTTCCCGGGACGGGGGTTGCGAACGGATCGTGGACACGATCACGCCCCGATGTCGTCCGCATCCCTCCGGTTGCGGGTCTGGGCGGCACGGGCCGCCAGCAGCGCATCGGCTGGATACCCGACCTCGGCGAGGACGAGGCCGCGCGCCGCCAGGACCTTCGAGTCAGCGGTACGGCGGCCCTCATCCCGGATCTTGATGACGTCATCGACCTCGAGGCGCCCCTCCCCCACGGCCACGCAGGCACCCACGAGGGCGCGGACCATGCTGTGGCAGAACGCGTCCGCCCGGACGTTGGCGATCAGGATGCCGTCGTCACCGCGCCGCCAGTCGTACTCGAGGAGCGTGCGAATCGTGGTGGCCTCTTCCCGGGCCTTGCAGTATGCGGCGAAGTCGTGCAGGCCGATGAGCCTCTGGGCAGCGGCGTGCATCGCGTCGACGTCGAGCGAAGCCCGGACCGAGGTGGTCCGAAGCCGCTCCAACGGCTCGTATCCGGCCTGCGCATCGGCGATCCGGTAGCTGTAACGGCGCCAGACAGCGGAGAACCGGGCGTCGAAGCCCTCCGGGGCGCACGACGACCGGTGAACGGTGACGTCGGGGTAGGCGCCCAGAACCCCGCGCACCCGCCCCGCGAGAGCCGCGACGGCATCCCCTTCGTCGCCCTCCCGACGTCGGCGCGGCAGACGCGCCTGCTGCGCGTCATCCAGGTCGAGGTGAGCGACCTGCCCGGACGCGTGCACGCCCGCGTCGGTCCGTCCGGCCACGACGAGCCGAGGATCACCGCCCAGAATCCGGGCGAGGGCCTCTTCCAGGACTCCCTGAACCGTTCGGAGGCCCGGTTGGCGGGCCCATCCGCGGAAGTGCGTTCCGTCGTAGGAGATGTCGAGTCGCAGACGCACCCGACAAGCCTACGGGGCACCGGAACGCGACGAAGCCCCCACCCCGGAAGGGGTGAGGGCTTCGTGCGCGAGCGAAGCTCAGGCCTTGGCGTCGTCCGCCACAGCGTCCTCGGCTGCGGCCTCGGCAGCGGCACCCTCGTCCTGCGACTCGGCGCCGGCCTCGGCGGCCTCATCGGCGACGGGAGCCTCGTCAGCGACGACCTCTTCGGCCGCGGGCTCCGCCGTCGGCGCAGCGGCGGCGGGAGCCGCAGCAGCCTTCGACGACGAGGGCTTCTTGGTCACGGGCTCGAGGACGAGCTCGATGACAGCCATGGGGGCGTTGTCGCCCTTGCGGTTGCCGACCTTCGTGATGCGGGTGTATCCGCCGTCACGCTCGGCCACCAGCGGCGCGATCTCGGTGAACAGGGTGTGCACAACTTCCTTGTCGCCGATCACGCTCAGCACGCGACGACGCGCGTGCAGGTCGCCGCGCTTGGCGAAGGTGATGAGGCGCTCGGCGAGCGGACGGAGGCGCTTGGCCTTCGTCTCGGTCGTCTTGATGGACTTGTGCGTGTACAGCGCTGCAGCGAGGTTCGCGAGAAGCAGACGCTCGTGGGCCGGGCCGCCTCCGAGGCGGGGACCCTTCGTGGGCTTAGGCATGTCGTGTTACTCCAGTAGAAGGTTCGGTCGGGTCCGACGGGGTCAGACGGTTTCTTCGTCGTAGCCGCCGAAGAACTGGGCGCCGTCGAAGCCGGGCACCGAGTCCTTGAGCGACAGGCCGAGCGAGACGAGCTTGTCGCGCACCTCGTCGACCGACTTCTGACCGAAGTTGCGGATGTTCATCAGCTGGGTCTCCGAGAGGGCGACCAGCTCGGACACCGTGTTGATGCCCTCGCGCTTGAGGCAGTTGTACGAGCGGACCGAGAGATCGAGATCCTCGATCGGCATCGACAGCTCGTTCGAGAGAACGGTCTCGACCGGCGCGGGGCCGATCTCGATACCCTCAGCCTCGACGTTCAGCTCGCGGGCGAGGCCGAACAGCTCGGTCAGCGTGCGTCCCGCCGAAGCGACGGCGTCACGGGGAGCGATCGAGGGCTTCGACTCGACGTCGAGGACGAGCTTGTCGAAGTCCGTACGCTCGCCGGCACGGGTGGCCTCGACGCGGTAGCTGACCTTCAGGACGGGCGAGTAGATCGAGTCGATCGGAATCTGACCGGCCTCGGCGTACTCGTTGCGGTTCTGCGTCGCCGACACGTAGCCGCGGCCACGCTCGATGGTGAGCTCGAGCTCGAACTTCGCGGTGTCGTTGAGGGTCGCGATGACCAGATCGGGGTTGTGCACCTCGACGCCGGCCGGAGCCGAGATGTCCGCGGCCGTGACCTCGCCGGAGCCGGTCTTGCGGAGGTACGCCGTGATGGGCTCGTCACGCTCGCTCGAGACGACGAGCTGCTTGATGTTCAGGATGATCTCGGTGACGTCTTCCTTCACGCCCGGGATCGTGCTGAACTCGTGCAGAACGCCGTCGATACGGATGCTCGTGACGGCCGCACCGGGGATCGACGACAGCAGGCTGCGACGCAGGGCGTTGCCGATGGTGTAACCGAAGCCGGGCTCGAGGGGCTCGATGACGAAACGACTGCGGAACTCCCCGACCTTCTCCTCGGTCAGAGTGGGACGCTGTGCGATGAGCACTATGTGTTCCTTTCGATCACGTGCCCGCTATATGACACGTGTAATGGGGTGAGGTGTTGAGTTGTACTCGCTGGATGCCACCGGACCCGACGATGACGTCAGGTCTGCGACGTGGCATCCGGAAGTCTGAATCGCGCGTGAGCGCGGCGTTCCCGGGGAGCGAGAAGCTCCCCGGGAACAGACGCGTCAGACGCGGCGACGCTTGGGCGGACGGCAGCCGTTGTGGGCCTGCGGCGTCACGTCCTGGATCGAGCCGACCTCGAGGCCGGCCGCGGTGAGCGAGCGGATCGCGGTCTCACGACCCGAACCCGGTCCCTTCACGAAGACGTCGACCTTCTTGACACCGTGCTCCTGCGCCTGGCGGGCAGCCGACTCGGCGGCCATGCCGGCGGCGTACGGCGTCGACTTGCGCGAACCCTTGAAGCCGACGCCGCCGGACGAAGCCCAGCTGATGACGGCACCCGAGGGGTCGGTGATCGAAACGATGGTGTTGTTGAACGTCGACTTGATGTGGGCCTGGCCCACGGCGATGTTCTTCTTCTCCTTGCGGCGCGGCTTGCGCGCGGCAGACTTGGCCTGTGCCATGTGCGGTTCTCCTGAATCCTGCGCCGGCGGAGGCCTAGCGCGCCTTCTTCTTGCCGGCGACGGTGCGCTTGGGACCCTTGCGGGTACGCGCGTTCGTCTTCGTGCGCTGACCGCGCACGGGGAGGCCGCGGCGGTGGCGCAGGCCCTCGTAGGAACCGATCTCGACCTTGCGGCGGATGTCGGCGGCGACCTCGCGACGGAGGTCACCCTCCACCTTGTAGGTGCCTTCGATGTGGTCGCGGAGCGCGACCAGCTGGTCGTCGGTGAGGTCCTTGACGCGGACGTCCTGGCTGATGCCGGTCGCGTTCAGGATCTCGACGGAGCGGGTGCGGCCCACACCGTAGATGTACGTAAGTGCGATCACCACGCGCTTATCGCGCGGGATGTCGACGCCGGCAAGACGTGCCATGCGGCTCTCCTCAGAGTGTGTTGGAGGTGTGGAGCAGGATCGGTGCTCGGGCCTCCGCCCCGAGGTGTCCCCGCCGATCGGTCGCTGAGCTTGTCGAAGCGTCCGGATGGCGGATCTGATCCTGCCGGTGTGTATTCAGTTGGAAATGACGTCGAGCTGGAAGCTCAGCCCTGGCGCTGCTTGTGGCGCGGGTTGCTCTTGCAGATCACCATCACGCGCCCGTGGCGACGGATCACCTTGCAGTGGTCGCAGATGGGCTTGACGGAGGGGTTGACCTTCATGATGTTCCTGTTTCGCTGTCTTCGAACCCGCCCGAGGACGGTTCGTTACTTCTCGGCCGGACTCAGCGGTAGCGGTAGACGATACGACCGCGGGTGAGGTCGTAGGGGCTCAGCTCGACGACGACACGGTCCTCGGGGATGATGCGGATGTAGTTCTGTCGCATCTTGCCCGAGATGGTGGCGAGCACCTTGTGGCCGTTGGTCAGTTCGACACGGAACATCGCGTTGGGCAGTGCCTCGGACACCGTGCCCTCGATCTCGATGACACCGTCTTTCTTCGCCATAAACTCGCTCACGCTCAGTTGCAGACCGGCCGGTCTGCGGTGGATGGGGATTCGGTGCTTCGACACGCCAATGAAGGCGCAACGCACCAAAGATCAAGCATACGTGGTAATGCTCGACCCGGCAACTCGCCGGGAGTGTCGTCAGCCGTTCAGACGAGCGACGATGTCCTTCTGCGGGTCGCCGGTCAGGTCGGTCTTGTTCGTCAGCAGCGTGCCGTTGACGACGATCGTGGGCGTCGAAACCCCGCTCGCACCCGACTGGATCGGGGTCTGTCGGGTCATCGCCGTCACGTACTTCTCGTAGGTGCCGTCGTTGATGCACGAGGTCACGGCATCCGATGCTCCCGCACTCGTCGCGATCGAGGCGATCGTGGCGTTGTCGAGGCCCGACGTCCCCTCGGTCGGCTGCTGGGCGTACATCGCCTTCACGAACGCCTGCACGTTCGCGGGGTTGTCGACCGCGACGCAGTAGGCGGCGCTCGCGGACCGCGTCGAGTACTGCGTCCCTTGCGACGAACGATCCAGGATCGAGATCGGGTGGATGTTCAGCGTGATCGTCCCGTCGTCGACGAGCTGCTGGATCGTCGGCCCGTAGGACTGCTCGAAGGAGTTGCAGATCGGGCACATGAAGTCGACGTACGTGTCGACCGTCTTCGCGCCGGAACCCACCGCGATGGCACCCGTGTCGGTGTTCACGGCAGAAGACTGGGGCAGGGTGCCCGCCGAGGTCGCCTGGCTGTTGGCGAACCACACCACGCCGCCCACCACGAGGACGATCACCACCGCCGCAGCCGTGATGCCGATCGCGAACCAGTTCGTGGCCTTGCGTGCCGCAGCCATCATCATGAATCGATCTCCTTCGGCACCACACCGAAGGGCGCCAGTTTTTCTGCACCACCGTCGGGCGCGGTGAGAACCCAGATGCCTCCATCGTGCACGGCGACGCTATGTTCCCAATGGGAGCCCGCTGTGCCGTCGACCGTGGACACCGTCCACCCGTCGTCCTCGACCACGGTCGCCTGATCGCCGATGACCACCATGGGCTCGATCGCGACCGCAAGACCGGGCCGCACCTCGGGGCCGCGATCATCGACGGCGTAGTTGAAGACGCTGGGCGACTCGTGCATCTTGCGTCCGATGCCGTGGCCGACGTAATCCCGGAGGATGCCGTAGCCCCCGCTCGGGGCGTTCTCGTCGATGTACGCCTCGATGGCGGCCCCCACCTCGGCGAGGTGCGACGCCCTGCTGAGAGCGGCGATGCCTGCCCACAGCGATCCCTCGGTGACCTCCGACAGGCGACGACGGGGAGCGACGAGGGTCTCGGGGGCGTCACCGGGCACGATGACCGTGAAGGCCGAGTCGCCGTTCCACCCGCGGAACTCCGCGCCCGCGTCGATCGACAGGATGTCGCCCGCTTGCAAGGGACGATCGTTCGGGATGCCGTGGACCACCTGCTCGTTCACCGAGGCGCAGATCGTGTGGCGATAGCCCCGCACCATCTGGAAGTTCGACACGGCGCCGCGCGCGGCGATCACCCGCGCCGCTTCGGCGTCCAGCTCGAGCGTCGTCATACCCGGCGCGATCAACGCTCGAACCGCGTCCAACGCGGCAGCCGTGATGAGCCCGGGCTCCACCATCGCGCGCAGCTGCGCGGGCTTCTTGTAGATCGAGGAGCGGAAGACCACTGTCAGTCAGCCGTACGACGGCGAAGACCGCGCGCGTCGAGCGCCGCGAAGACCCGCTCCGTGACCTCGTCGAGGCCGCCGACGCCGTCGATCTCGTCGACGATGCCTCGCGTGCCGTACACGCCGAGGATGGGCGCCGTCTCGCGCTCGTAGATGTTCAGACGGGTCTCGATGGCCTCGGCGGTGTCGTCCGCGCGCCCCTGCTCGACGGCGCGGGCAGTCAGGCGGGCCAGCGACTCGTCCCGGGGGACGACCAACGCGATGACGGCGTCGAGAGACTCGTCGCGACCGCCCAGGAACTCATCGAGGTGCATGACCTGAGCCAGGTTGCGGGGGTATCCGTCGAGGAGGAACCCCTCCCCCGCGTCGGGCTGCGACAGGCGGTCGCGCACGACCGCGCTCGTGAGCTCGTCGGGGACGAGGTCGCCGGCGTCGATGATCGACGTCACCTGCTTGCCCAGCTCGGTGCCCTCCGCCACGTTGGCGCGGAAGACATCGCCGGTCGAGACCACGGGGATGCCGAAAGCCTCTGCGATGCGGACGCCCTGCGTCCCCTTGCCCGACCCCTGGGGGCCGACGATCAACAGACGCGCCGTCATCGGAGGAGCCCTTCGTAGTGACGCTGCTGGAGCTGAGCGTCGATCTGCTTCACCGTCTCGAGACCCACACCCACGATGATCAGAATCGAGGCGCCGCCGAACGGGAAGTTCTGGTTGGCGCCGACCGTGGCGAGCGCCACGAGCGGCAGGAGCGCGATCAGGCCGAGGTAGATGGATCCGGGCAGCGTGATGCGCGTCAGCACGTAGTCGAGGTACTCAGCGGTGGGACGACCGGCGCGGATGCCGGGGATGAACCCGCCGTACTTCTTCATGTTGTCGGCCACGTCGACCGGGTTGAACGTGATGGCGACGTAGAAGTACGTGAAGCCCACGATCAGGAGGAAGTAGATCAGCATGTACAGCGGGTGGTCACCGCGCGTGAGGTACTGCGAGATCCACGTGACCCACGGGGCCGGTTCCTGGCCCGCCTGCGGCTGGTTGAACTGGGCGATGAGCGCCGGGATGTAGAGCAGCGACGACGCGAAGATCACCGGCACCACACCGGCCATGTTGACCTTGATCGGGATGTAGGTGTTCGTCCCGCCGTACGTCCGGCGGCCGACCATCCGCTTGGCGTACTGCACGGGGATGCGGCGCTGGGACTGCTCGACGAACACGACGAGCGCGACGACCACGATGCCGACGGCCAGGACGAGGAGGAAGATCTCGACGCCGCGCGAGTTCAGGATCGACATCATCGCGGCGGGGAACGTCGCGGCGATCGACGTGAAGATGAGGATCGACATGCCGTTGCCGACACCGCGCTCCGTGACCAGCTCGGCGAACCACATCACGAGGCCCGTACCGGCGGTCAGCGTGATGATCATGAGCAGCTGAGCCCACCACACGTCATTCGTGAGGAGCTGCTGGCACTCGGGGATACCGGCCGAGCCGAAGAGCTGGCCGGAGCGCGCGACGGTGACCAGAGTGGTCGACTGCAGGAGCGCGAGAGCGATCGTCAGGTAGCGGGTGTACTGCGTCAGCTTGGCCTGACCCGCCTGACCCTCCTTGTAGAGGGTCTCGAAGTGCGGGATGACGACGCGCAACAGCTGCACGATGATCGTGGCCGTGATGTACGGCATGACGCCGAGCGCGAAGATGGACAGCTGCAGCAGAGCGCCGCCGGAGAAGAGGTTGACCAGCGACAGCAGTCCCTCGGTGCTCCCGGAGTCGCTCAGACACTGCTGGACGTTGGGGAAGTCGACGAACGGCGACGGAACGTGGGCACCGAGCCGGTAGATGGCGATGATGCCCAGCGTGAAGGCGATCTTCCGCCTCAGGTCGGGCGTGCGGAAAACCCGCGCGATGGCGCTGAACAAAGGGGATTCCTCCAGAACGATCTCGGCGCGCCGCAGGCGCACACCAAATCAGACTAACCCAGAAGGGGCCGACGGCCGTAAGGCCGCCGGCCCCTCCGGGGTTCGGGCGTCAGTTGACGGTGCCGCCGGCGGCGACGATCTTCTGCTCAGCAGAGCCGGAGACCTTGTCGACCGAGACGGTCAGCGCGACCGAGATGTCGCCGGTGCCGAGCACCTTGACCTTCTCGTTCTTGCGCACGGCGCCCTTGGCCACGAGGCCGGCGACGGTCACGTCGCCACCCTGCGGGTAGAGCTCGGCGAGCTTGTCCAGGTTCACGACCTGGTACTCGACGCGGAACGGGTTCTTGAAGCCGCGGAGCTTCGGGGTGCGCATGTGCAGCGGCATCTGCCCACCCTCGAAGCCGACCTTGACCTGGTAACGGGCCTTGGTTCCCTTGGTACCGCGACCGGCCGTCTTACCCTTGGAGCCCTCACCACGACCGACGCGGGTCTTGGCGGTACGGGCACCCGGGACGGGACGCAGGTGGTGAACCTTCAGCACGCCGGGGCGGGCCGCGGGGGCTTCCTTCTTCTCAGCCGTCTTACGGGCCGAGGCCTTCTTCGGGGCGGCGACCGTAGCGGTCTCGTCCTTCTTGTCAGCCATTAGTCGATCTCCTCAACCTTGACGAGGTGGGCGACGGTCTTGACGTAGCCGCGCGTCTGCGCGTCGTCGGGACGGACGACCGAGTCGCCGATCCGCTTGAGACCGAGCGAACGCAGCGTGTCACGCTGGTTCTGCTTCTCGCTCACCTTGGACTTGATCTGCGTGACCTTCAGACGCTCGGCCATCAGGCACCTACCTTCTGAGCGGCGGCCTCGGCGCGCACGAGGCGGGCCGGGGCGACCTGGTCGAACTCCAGGCCACGGCGGGCGGCCACGGCGCGGGGCTCTTCGAGCGACTTCAGCGCCTCGACGGTCGCGTGCACGATGTTGATCGTGTTCGACGAGCCGAGCGACTTCGAGAGGACATCGTGGATGCCGGCGCACTCGAGGACGGCGCGGACGGGACCACCGGCGATAACACCGGTACCGGCAGCGGCGGGGCGCAGGAGCACCACACCGGCGGCAGCCTCACCCTGAACGGGGTGCGGGATGGTCGAGCCGGAGCGCGGAACGCGGAAGAAGTTGCGCTTGGCCTCTTCGACACCCTTCGAGATGGCGAGGGGGACTTCGCGGGCCTTGCCGTAACCGACACCCACGACGCCGTTGCCGTCGCCCACGACGACGAGCGCCGTGAAGCTGAAGCGACGACCACCCTTGACCACCTTCGACACACGGTTGATCGTCACGACGCGCTCGAGGAACTGGCTCTCGTTGCGGTCGCGCGAACCACGGTCGCGCTGGTTGGTGTTGCGCTCGCGACCACCGCGACGCGGCTCGCGCTCACGCTCGGCGGGGGCCGTGGCCGCAGCCGCACCCTCTGCCGGTGCAGTCTGCTCGGTCACTTCGGTCTCCTTGTTGTCACTCACAGGTTCAGCCCTCCTTCGCGGGCACCGTCGGCGATCGCGGCGACGCGACCGGCGTACCGGTTTCCGCCACGGTCGAACACGACGTCGGACACGCCGACGGCCTTGGCACGCTCGGCGACGAGCTCGCCGACCTTGCGGGCCTTGGCGGTCTTGTCACCGTCGAAGCCGCGCAGGTCGGTCTCGAGGGTGGAGGCGGAGGCCACGGTGTGGCCCTTGCTGTCGTCCACGACCTGGACGAACACGTGGCGCGCGGAGCGCGTCACGACCAGACGGGGGCGAAGCTCGGTGCCCACGACCTTCTTGCGAAGACGCGCGTGACGACGAGCACGAGCGACGGACTTTGTCTTGACAGCCATGGTCACTTACCACTCTTTCCGGCCTTGCGGCGGACGACCTCGCCCGCGTACCGCACACCCTTGCCCTTGTACGGCTCGGGCTTGCGGATCTTGCGGATGTTGGCAGCGGCCTCGCCGACGGCCTGCTTGTCGATGCCGCTCACGGTGAGCTTGTTGTTGCCTTCGACCGTGAGGGTGATCCCGGCGGGCGGGTCGATGAGCACGGGGTGCGAGAAACCGAGGGCGAACTCGACCGAGCTGCCCTTCTGCGCCACGCGGTAACCCGTACCGACGACCTCGAGGCCCTTGGTGTAGCCCTGGGTGACACCGATGATGTTGTTGTTGATGAGCGTGCGGGTCAGGCCGTGGAGCGACCGCGACTCGCGCTCGTCGTCGGGGCGGGTGACGAGAACCTGGTTCTCCTCGACCGACACCTCGAGGGGCTGTGCCACGGTGAGCGCGAGCTCGCCCTTGGGGCCCTTGACGTTGACCTCCCGGCCGTTCACCGAAACGGTGACACCGGCGGGGATGTCGATGGGAAGACGTCCAATACGCGACATGTCAGATCACCACACGTAGGCGAGGACTTCCCCGCCGACGCCCTTCTGCTCGGCCTGACGGTCGGTGAGGAGACCGGAGGAGGTGGACAGGATGGCGACGCCGAGCCCGCCGAGGACCGTGGGGACCTCGGTCGACTTCGCGTACACGCGAAGGCCGGGCTTGGAGACGCGCTTGATGCCGGCGATCGACCGCTCGCGGTTCGGGCCGTACTTCAGCGTCATGTTGAGGGTCTGGCCGACACGGGCGTCCTCGACGCTCCAGTCGGCGATGTAACCCTCCTGCTTGAGGATGGCGGCGATGTTGGTCTTGAGCTTCGAGCTCGGCATCGACACGGAGTCGTGGTGCGCCGAGTTCGCGTTGCGCAGACGGGTCAGCATGTCTGCGACCGGGTCTGTCATCGTCATGTGATGCTTCTTTCTTTCATGAGGTTTCGCCTGCCGTTACACGACAGGCGACCTTCGATGATGGGCCCCCGGAAACCCGGGGGCCCAAGGTTCAGGCCTGAGCGTCGGCCGACTGGAACGGGAAGCCGAGCTGGCGCAGCAGCGAACGGCCCTCGTCGTCAGTCTTCGCCGTGGTGACGATCGTGATGTCGAAACCACGGACGCGGTCGATGCGGTCCTGGTCGATCTCGTGGAACACGGACTGCTCCTGGAGACCGAAGGTGTAGTTGCCGTTGCCGTCGAACTGCTTGGGCGACAGACCGCGGAAGTCGCGGATGCGCGGCAGCGCGAGGTTGACCAGGCGGTCCACGAACTCCCACGCACGGTCACCACGGAGGGTGACGTGCGCGCCGATGGCCTGACCCTCACGCAGCTTGAACTGCGCGATGGACTTGCGTGCCTTCGTGACGATGGGCTTCTGACCGGTGATCTTGGTGAGGTCCTCGACCGCACCATCGATCACCTTGCTGTCACGAGCCGCCTCGCCGACACCGGTGTTCACGACGACCTTGACCAGGCCGGGAATCTGCATGACGTTCTCGTAGCCGAACTCGTCCTGCAGCGCCTTCTTGATCTCGGCGTTGTACTTCTGCTTGAGGCGGGGCTGGATCTTGCCAGTCTCCGCGGCAGTCACGGTGCTCATGTTCAGAGGTCCTTGCCTGACTTCTTCGCGAAGCGCACGCGGACGGTGCGCTTGACGCCGTCCTTGACCTGCTCCTCGACCCGGCGGCCGACACGGGTCGGCTTCTTGGTCGAGGGGTCGACGATCGCGACGTTGGAGATGTGGATCGGGGCCTCGAACGTCTCGATGCCACCGGTCTTGGTGCCGCGCTGGGACTGGCCGACGCGGTTGTGCTTGGTGACGTAGTTCACGCCTTCGACGATGACGCGGTTCTGCTCGGTAAGGACCTCGAGGACCTTGCCCTGCTTGCCGCGGTCGCCGCCACGCTCGGGCTTGGCGCCCGAGATGACCTGAACCAGGTCACCCTTCTTGATTTTCGCCATGATCAGATGACCTCCGGGGCGAGCGAGACGATCTTCATGAACTTCTTGTCGCGAAGCTCACGGCCGACCGGTCCGAAGATACGGGTGCCGCGGGGCTCCCCGTCGTTCTTCAGGATCACGGCGGCGTTCTCGTCGAACTTGATGTACGAGCCGTCGGGACGGCGGGTCTGCTTGACGACACGGACGACGACGGCCTTGACCACGTCGCCCTTCTTGACGTTTCCACCCGGGATCGCGTCCTTGACCGTGGCGACGATCACGTCGCCCAGGCCGGCGTAACGACGGTTGGAGCCGCCGAGCACGCGGATGGTGAGCAGCTCCTTGGCGCCGGTGTTGTCGGCGACCTTCAGCCGGGATTCGTTCTGAATCACTTTTTACTCCTTGGATTCCAAGTAGGCCGCGAGGCTTACTTGGCCTTCTCGAGGATCTCGACCAGGCGCCAGCGCTTGGTGGCGCTCAGCGGACGGGTCTCGTTGATGACGACGAGGTCGCCGATGCCCGCCGAGTTGGTCTCGTCGTGCGCCTTGACCTTCGAGGTACGGCGGATGACCTTGCCGTAGAGGGGGTGCTTCACGCGGTCCTCGACCTCGACGACGATGGTCTTGTCCATCTTGTCGCTGACGACGTAGCCACGACGCGCCTTGCGGTAACCGCGGGCGTCCACGTCGCGGACGTCGTTCTCGGCGTGCTCGTGACCGACGACCTGCGCCTCGGCCTCTGCCTTCTTCGCGGTAGCCATTACTCGGCCTCTTCCTTCGCGGCGTCGTCAGCGGCATCCGCCTTCTTCGCCTTGCTCTTCTTCGCCTTCGTCGCCTCGACCGGGGCCGGGGTGGCGCGGATGCCGAGCTCGCGCTCACGGATCACCGTGTACAGACGCGCGATGTCGCGCTTGACTGCACGGATGCGGCCGTGGCTCTCGAGCTGGCCGGTGGCCGACTGGAAGCGCAGGTTGAACAGCTCTTCCTTGGCCTTACGCAGCTCCTCGACGAGGCGCTGGTCTTCGAACGTGTCGAGCTCGCTCGGGGCGAGCTGCTTGGTGCCGATCGCCATTACGCGTCGCCCTCCTCGCGCTTGATGATGCGTGCCTTCAGGGGCAGCTTGTGGATGGCACGGGTCAGTGCTTCACGAGCGAGTTCCTCGTTGACACCCGCGACCTCGAAGAGGACGCGGCCCGGCTTGACGTTCGCAACCCACCACTCGGGCGAGCCCTTACCGGAACCCATGCGGGTTTCCGCGGGCTTCTTGGTGAGCGGACGGTCGGGGTAGATGTTGATCCACACCTTTCCACCACGCTTGATGTGACGCGTCATCGCGATACGAGCGGACTCGATCTGACGGTTGGTCACGTAAGCGGGGGTCAGCGCCTGGATGCCGAACTCACCGAACGACACCGTGGTGCCACCGGTGGCCTGGCCCGAACGACCGGGGTGGTGCTGCTTGCGGTACTTGACCTTGCGGGGGATGAGCATTACGCCGACGCTCCTTCTGCCACGGGGGCCTCGTTGCGCGGGCCACGACGACGGTCGCCACCGCGGTCGTCACGACCGCGGGACTTGGGCGCGTTGGCCTGCTCGCGGGCGAGCTCCTTGTTGGTGAGGTCGCCCTTGTAGATCCAGACCTTCACGCCGATGCGGCCGAAGGTGGTCTTGGCCTCGTAGAAGCCGTAGTCGATGTTCGCGCGGAGCGTGTGCAGGGGCACACGGCCTTCGCGGTAGAACTCCGAGCGGCTCATCTCGGCGCCGCCGAGACGGCCCGACACCTGGATGCGGACACCCTTGGCGCCGGCACGCTGCGCGCCCTGCAGGCCCTTGCGCATCGCGCGGCGGAAAGCCACGCGAGCGGTGAGCTGCTCGGCGACACCCTGAGCGACCAGCTGAGCGTCGGCCTCGGGGTTCTTCACCTCGAGGATGTTCAGCTGGATCTGCTTACCGGTGAGCTTCTCGAGGTCGGCACGGATGCGCTCGGCCTCGGCGCCGCGGCGACCGATCACGATGCCCGGACGGGCGGTGTGGATGTCGACGCGAACGCGGTCACGCGTGCGCTCGATCTCGATGTTGCTGACACCGGCGCGGTCGAGCGACGTGGTCAGCAGGCGACGGATCTTGATGTCCTCGGCGAGGTAGTCGGCGTAACGCTGACCGGCCTTCGTCGAGTCCGAGAACCACCGCGACACGTGGTCGGTGGTGATGCCGAGGCGGAAGCCGTACGGGTTGACCTTCTGTCCCATTACTTGCTCGCCTTCTTGTTGGCGCGAGCCGGGGCCGCCTCAGCGGTCTCGGGCGTCGCGAGCACGACCGTGATGTGGCTCGTGCGCTTCTTGATCTGGAAGGCGCGACCCTGAGCGCGGGGCTGGAAACGCTTCAGCGTCGTGCCCTCGTCGACGTACGCGTTCTTCACGTACAGGTCAGCGTCATCCAGGTACTCGTTCGTCTTGTCGGCCGTGACGCGAGCGTTCGCGATGGCCGAAGCGACGAGCTTGTAGATCGGCTCGCTCGCACCCTGGGGCGCGAACTTCAGGATGGCAAGGGCCTCTTCGGCCTGCTTGCCCTTGATGAGAGCGACGACACGACGAGCCTTCTGAGGGGTCACGCGGATGTGTCGCACGCGTGCGATGGACTCCACCATTTCTCTCTCCTCTTGCCCCCGCGTCAGCGGCGGCGACCCTTCTTGTCGTCCTTCACGTGGCCGCGGAAGGTGCGGGTGGGCGAGAACTCGCCCAGCTTGTGGCCGACCATGGTCTCGGTCACGAACACGGGGATGTGCTTGCGACCGTCGTGCACGGCGATGGTGTGTCCCAGCATGGCGGGGATGATCATCGAACGGCGCGACCAGGTCTTGATGACGTTCTTCGAACCGGCTTCGTTCTGCGAGACGACCTTGCGAAGCAGGTGCTCGTCGACGAAGGGGCCCTTCTTAAGGCTGCGAGGCATCTTCCTCTACTCCTACTTGCGCTTCTTGCCGGCGGTGCGACGGCGGACGATGAGCTTGTCGCTCTCCTTGTTCGCGTGGCGGGTGCGGCCCTCGGCCTTACCCCACGGCGAAACAGGGTGACGACCACCGGAGGTCTTACCCTCACCACCACCGTGCGGGTGGTCGACCGGGTTCATGGCGACACCACGCACGGTCGGGCGGACGCCCTTCCAGCGCATGCGGCCGGCCTTGCCCCAGTTGATGTTCGACTGCTCGGCGTTACCGACCTCGCCGATCGTGGCGCGGCAGCGCACGTCGACGTTGCGGATCTCGCCGGAGGGCAGACGCAGCTGCGCGTACGGGCCGTCCTTGGCGACCAGACGCACGGAGGCGCCGGCCGAACGGGCCATCTTCGCGCCGCCGCCGGGACGGAGCTCGATCGCGTGGATCACCGTACCGGTGGGGATGTTGCGCAGCGGCAGGTTGTTGCCGGGCTTGATGTCAGCACCGGCACCCGACTCGACGACGTCGCCCTGCGACAGCTTCGCCGGAGCGAGGATGTAGCGCTTCTCGCCGTCCGCGTAGTGCAGCAGCGCGATGCGCGCGGTGCGGTTGGGGTCGTACTCGATGTGAGCGACCTTGGCGTCGATGCCGTCCTTGTCGTTACGACGGAAGTCGATCAGACGGTACTGACGCTTGTGGCCACCACCGATGTGACGCGTGGTGATGCGGCCCTGGTTGTTGCGGCCACCGGTCTTCGACAGCGGGCGCAGCAGCGACTTCTCAGGCGTCGATCGGGTGATCTCGGCGAAGTCGGCCACCGACGAGCCGCGGCGACCGGGGGTCGTGGGCTTGTACTTGCGAATAGCCATTGTTCTTGTCCTCTATCCCGACCGTCAGCCGACAGACGTGAAGATGTCGATGGTGCCGGACTTCAGCGTGACGATGGCACGCTTCGTGTCCTTGCGCTTGCCGATGCCGAAGCGGGTCCGACGGGCCTTGCCCTGACGGTTCAGCGTGTTCACCGAAGCGACCTTGACGCCGAAGATCTTCTCGATCGCGAGCTTGATCTCGGTCTTCGACGAGCGGGGGTCCACCAGGAAGGTGTACTTGCCCTCGTCGATGAGCGAGTAGCTCTTCTCGGAGACGACCGGCTTCAGGATGATGTCGCGCGGGTCCTTGTTGACGGTGGTCATGCCGAGACCTCCTCGGTGGCGCCCGACTTCGACGCGACGAAGGCGTCGTAGGCGGCCTTGGTGAAGACGATGTCGTCGGAGACGACCACGTCGTAGGTGTTCAGCTGGCCGACGGTCAGCACGTGGACGTACGCGAGGTTGCGCACGCTCTTGATCGTCAGCTCGTCGTCACGCTCGATGACCACGAGGACGTTCTTGACGGCACCGAAGGCCTTCAGCGCGGCAGCGGCGGCCTTGGTCGAGGGCGCACCCTCGATGGCGAAGCTGTCGACGATGTGGAGACGCTGCCCACGAGCACGGTCGCTGAGCGCACCCAGGAGGGCGGCCGCGATCATCTTCTTGGGGGTGCGCTGGCTGTAGTCGCGGGGCTTGGGCCCGTGGACGATGCCACCACCGGTCATGTGCGGCGCGCGGATCGAGCCCTGACGGGCGTTACCGGTGCCCTTCTGCTTGAAGGGCTTGCGGCCGGCACCCGAGACCTCGCCACGACGCTTGGTCGAGTGCGTGCCCTGGCGAGCCGCGGCGCGCTGCGCCACGACGACCTGGTGGATGAGGGGGATGTTCGTCTTGACGTCGAAGATGTCGGCGGGCAGCTCCACGGAGCCGGCCTTCTTGCCGTCGGCCTTCACGACGTCGAGCGCGAGAGTCGAGTCAGCCATGATCAGGCACCCTTCACTGCGTTGCGGACGTAGACGATGCGGCCACGAGCACCGGGGACGGCGCCCTTGACGAGCATCAGACCCTTCTCGGCGTCGACGGCGTGCACCGTGAGGTTGAGGACGGTCACGCGCTCGCCACCCATACGGCCGGCCATGCGCATGCCCTTGAACACGCGGCTCGGAGTCGACGAGGCGCCGATCGAGCCGGGCTTGCGGTGGTTGCGGTGCGCACCGTGCGAAGCGGAGACGCCCTTGAAGTTGTGACGCTTCATGACACCGGCGGTGCCCTTGCCCTTGCTGGTGCCGACGACGTCGACCAGCTGGCCGGCCTCGAAGAGGCCGTCCACGGTGAGCTCCTGGCCCAGCGTGTAGTCGGCGGCATCCGCGGTCCGCACCTCGGTGAGGTGGCGACGCGGGGTGACACCGGCAGCGTCGAAGTGAGCCGTCAGGGGCTTGTTCACCTTGCGGGGGTCGATCTGGCCGTAGCCGATCTGCACGGCGTTGTAGCCGTCCTTCTCGAGCGAGCGCAGCTGGGTCACGACGTTCGGGGCGACCTCGATGACGGTGACGGGAACGAGCTTGCCGTTCTCGTCCCACACCTGGGTCATGCCGAGCTTGGTGCCGAGGAGGCCCTTGGAGATCTTGGAGTTGATGTCAGCCATGTCGAACCTCAGAGCTTGATCTCGATGTTGACATCGGCCGGGAGGTCGAGGCGCATCAGCGAGTCGACGGCCTTGGGCGTCGGGTCGATGATGTCGATGAGGCGCTTGTGGGTGCGCATCTCGAAGTGCTCGCGGCTGTCCTTGTACTTGTGGGGCGACCGGATGACGCACACGACGTTCTTCTCGGTCGGAAGGGGAACCGGGCCCACCACGGTGGCGCCGGCACGGGTCACGGTGTCGACGATCTTGCGCGCCGACGAGTCCAGCCCGGCGTGGTCGTACGACTTCAGGCGAATGCGGATCTTCTGTCCCGCCATTGTCTGCTCTCTCTCTTTCAGCGTCTTACCCGACCTGGGGCATTGGACGCACGGTGGTGCTGACGCACCCTGGCACTTCCCCTCGCTCACGCGAGAGATGCTGCACCGCTGTTCAGCTGTCAAACCGGATGCCATGGCATCCGGCCCGCCCCTCGCACGCACGCGCGCGAATCCGATGAAGGAAGAGGGGGTTCGGTGTGGTGTTCTGCTGCCCGCGGCCCAGGACCCTGCGCCTTCGCGCCGCCTGTGCACTGCCCTGACAGTGATCCTGGCGCGCGCCGAGCGCGCACCGGAATGTGGAACTGGACTAGTCTACGGACCCGTCGGGCGTGTCGCAAACCCGGGCGTGTCGCGCGCAGGCGATGCTCAGGATCACCCGCCTCGCACGCCATCGCGCCGCCCCCGAATTGCGGGGACGGCGCGACGAGTCGGCTTCGATCAGGCGTTGCCGATGTTCTTGTCGAGGTTGTCGCGCACCTCGTCGACCTTCGCGTGCTGTTCGACAGGCACGACCTTCTTGATGGCATCCGCCGCACCGCTCAAGATCTTGTCGCTGACCTCTTCGGCCTTTTCACTCTTGAGCGCCTCTTCGATCTTGTCGCGGTTCTCGTCGAGGAGCTTCTTGCCCTTGTTGATGATGTCGTCCACGCCCATGACGGTCTCCTTCGTCGGCCACGAAGCGGCGAGCTGCCGCCCTGCCGCCATTTTGTCGAGCACACCACCCAGAGGAAAGCCCTGGTCGGTGGACACTGGCGTGCGTTACAGGGGACGCACCGGAACCCGCGACGCTCTCACCCGGGCAGGCCCGCGAGGAGCGGGGCGCACGAAGCATCGATCGTGACCGGGGTGTCGGATGCGGTGGGCGTGTGACGCAGGTCCAGCGGACCCAGGGGGCCGCCGGGGAGTTGAACGGTGTAGGACACGGTCCGCGTCTCGTCCTGCCCGAGGGTCACCATGCGACTCTCCCCCGTATTGCCGTTCTCGTTCCCGCTTCGCGAGAGGGAGGGGATGTCACCATCGGCCGGATCCATCGCGGTGATGGTGGCCCCGGGAGGCGCGAAGAACAACGTGTCGAGCATCATGGTCGTCTTCGGCAGACCCCAGTTCGGGTTGCGAGCTCCGAGCGTGTAGGCATTCGTGATGTCGTCGGTGATGCCGTTGTGCATCTTCATCGAGACCGAGACCGTGCGCGCATCCGCGTTGCACGTCGCCGACACCTCGGTGGCGAGGTGGTACTCGAGCTTGCTGATGCTGAAGTCGTTCAGATAGATGCCCAGCTGCGTCGACGTCGCGTTGTCGGAGTGCAGCGCTCCATCGAGCCCCGTCTCCGTCACGAGGGCCTGCGCCTGGTCGTCGGCGAACCACATGTTGATCCGCTGCTCCTGCGCACTGCGCGAGAGTTGATCGAACATCGCGATCGGGTTCCAGTCGCCGCTCGTGAGACGAGAGAAGACGGAGGAAGAGACCTGGGCGAAGAACTCGTCGGACGAACGGCCGTTGTCTCCACGGTCACCGAAGCGTTGATACGCGTCGCTGAGGACGAGCTTCACCGCGTTCTCCGCCGTGATCTGCTCGCCGTCGGGCAGGTCGACCGGGCCGGTGACCTCGAGCATGTGCGACAGCACTACCGGGTCGATCGAGATGACCCCGTCGAATCGCGAGCCGTCCGTGCGATCCCACAGAGCCTCGAACAGGCGCGCTGTCGTCGGGAAGTCGGGCGTGAAGGTGTAGTCCTGCGAGTAGCGGGTGAACGTGTCGGGGTACAGCGAACGCGTGCTCTCGGGCAGGTCGACGAACGAGTCGCCCGCGAGGCCGGCGGCGTAGAAGGCCATCGAGTCCGCCTGCTCTTTGAGCTCCATCCGCCCGTTGTCGACGACGAGGACGCTCGAGGCGGCGGGGTTGCCTCCGGTGGCGCGGATCTCGGCGTTGTTCTGGAACAGCACGAGATACGTGCGCGGACCATCGCCGCCCGCCGCCCCCAGCAGGGAAGGCAGATACTTCTGCACGATCGCGAGCGAGGGCGCCGCCTGATCCACGATCTGCGCCACCTGGTCGAGCGGTTCGGTCACGAGAGGCAGAAGGCCGTTCCGGTCGATTCCATCGGTCACCACCTTCGCGTCGGCGAAGGCCGAGGTGATCTCCGGCAGCGAGCCCTCCGCCTGGCGGAACGGCTCGAGGTTGATCCCGCCGCCTTCGATGGCCAACGAGGAGAAGTCGGATGCCGTGAGCAGAGCCACCGTGGGAGGCAGCGCGCGCTGGGTCAGCTCACGGGTCATCGCGGTGAGCTGCTGCACCGCCTGCGTGTTCTCCTTCACCAGAGGGATGGAGGATGCCAAGTCCCACAGCGGCCCCGAGGATCCGGCATCCGCTCGCTCGGTGAGCTCGAGCACCTCTCCCGAGACCTGGTTCAAACCGTTGATGTCTCGGCCCGCCACGATCTGAGGGACGAACGTCAACTTCGTCTGCGCGCTCAGCAGATCGGTGCGGACGACGCCGGCCTGCTGCAGGAAGGCGAGCGAAACGGCCGCGACCAGGCAGACCGCGAAGCCGAGGACACCCACGGTCCAACCGACGATCGATCCCGCGATGCGACGCCGGGGGTGTTCCACTGGAGCGGGCTCCGCCGACGAACGGCGGCGGCGCAGCGGAGGCTCGGACGAAGTCGGCCCGTAGGAGGAGTCGGCCATCAAGGGGATTCTCCTGTGCCACCATTCGTCGGCGGCTCGGTGGACGGCTGCGGCTGGGGTTCCGGCTCCGGCGGGGTGGTCGGCTCGGGAGGCGTGGTCGGTTCAGGCTCGGGCGGGGTCGTCGGTTCCGTCGTCGGCGGGTCAGACGGCTGCGGGTTCGACGGCTGCTGCTGGTTGCGGGACGGCGGATCGCTCTCGCGCTGGGGAGTGCGGGAGCGTTCCTCCTCTTCCTCGGCGGCACGGAGGTCCAGGACCCGGGTGTTCTCGGCACGCAGCGCGTCGAGGGCGGTCGCGTAGGCCGGCATCTCCGCAAGGCCGTCGCCGCCGGCCAGCTGGGCGGAATGGACAGCAGCAGCGGCGTCTCTGACGGCGTCTCGGAAGCTGTCCGCGGCCGCGTCGTTCTTGGCCACCTCGGCGCCTGCAGCCGCGTCGATCGCCGCGCCCACGTTCCGCAGTTCCGCGCGGAACGCATCGATGGAGGAGACGATCCCCGCTCGGGCGTCGCGCACGCGGGCGAGCAACGCCGGGAGCGCTTCGCGCGCGAGACGGACGTCGTCGATGGCCTGGGCGACATCGGCGAAGGACTTCTCGTCGAAGCTCGCCCGACGGTATTCCGGCACGGCGACCGGCAGAGAAGCCGAGGCAGCGGATGCGAGGCTCGCGCGGGCGGCCTCCGCCGCAGCGAGGGGTGCCGCTTCGACTCTGCCCTGCAGACCGGTCAGGGTGGCGGCGCTGGTGTCGGCCAGAGCCTGGGCGTCGGAAACGGAGGCGACATAGAGGTCAGCGGCCGTCTGCAACACATTCGTGTCGTTGCGCAATTCAGCCTCGCGTTCGCCGAGGCTGACCATCGCTTCATCGGCCGGGTTCGCCGTGGCCCGCTGAACGACGGCGAAGGACGCCGTGCCCACCAGGGCGACAATGGCGATCGCGGCGGCAGCCACGCTGAGGTAGTTGACGGCACCGGCTTTTCGTCGCCCCCCGAACAAAGGACGACGTCCGGCTTGAGCCAGTTCGGGCGCAACCCAGCCCCGATCATCGGCCCGGCCCGCGCTGGTACCCACGAGAGCAGCCAGATCTGCACTTCCGGAAGAGGACCGCACGGGGGCGGAATCGTCACCCAACAAGCTCGACAGATCGACGGTCGGTGTGACCGGAGCGGGCGCGCTCGGTCCGACGACCGACGAAAGGTCGCGCGGAACGCTGGCGGAAATCGGCTCACGACGTGTTGGCCCCTCGCCGACCAGACGCCGCAATTCCGCGGCATCAGGCCGAGCGACCGGCGAATCGCCTTCTTGGTCGCGGCCGGTCGGGAACAGAACTGCAAGATCATTCATGTTCTCTCCCGGGGGGGCGGCTCATCAGCGCATATCTGCGGATGTCGTAGGCTAGTTCGAGGGGGCGCCGTTCACATGCGAACGCCTTGGGAAGAATACCCGAGATATTCGCGCTATCCGCGCGACGCGTCCTCCCCCTTCTTTACCGGCGAATGGACGAGGCTTGGAACTGCGCGACTATCTCAGGATCCTTCACCGCAATTGGATTCTTGTCCTATCGCTGACAATCCTCGGCGGCGCGGGGGCTTTTGGGTGGTCGCTTCTGCAGACCCCGACCTACGAAACGAGCACCGAGCTATATGTCTCGGTTCGCTCGGACAGTTCCGGCGTCAGCGAACTGGTGCAGGGGACCAGCTTCGCGCGTCAAGCCGTCGTGAGCTTCGTCGATGTCGTCGACAGTGCGGTCGTCCTCGACCGCGTCATCGATGACCTCAACCTCGACACCACCCCACAGCAGCTCGCTCGGTCGATCGACGCGTCCTCCCCGACGAACTCGGTCATCATCACCGTCCGCGTCTCGAACACGAATGCCGAACAGGCCGCGGCGATCGCGAACTCGGTCGGCAGCAACTTCGCCGACGTCGTGGTGAACCGACTGGAGAAGCCCGACGGCGACGCCGCCAGCCTCGTCCGCGTCGAGACCATCGCTCCCGCGCTGGTCCCCACCTCCCCCTCGTCACCCCACACCCCGCTGAACATCGCGATCGGCATCGTGGTCGGACTGGCGCTCGGACTGGGAATCGCGGTTCTGCGCTCGGTCCTGGACACGCGGATCCACTCGCTCCACGACATCGAAGCGGCCACCGAGGCTCCCGTGCTCGGCGGAATCGCCCTGGACCCCGACGCCAAGAAGCGGCCCCTCATCGTTCACGCCGACCCGCGCAACCCGCGCGCGGAGTCGTTCCGCAGCCTCCGCACCAACCTCCAGTTCATCGACGTGGACGGGGAGTCGCGCTCGTTCGTCGTGTCCAGTGCCGGCCCTGGCGAGGGCAAGTCGACCACGACCGCGAACCTCGCGATCGCCCTCGCCGAGACCGGTGCGCGCGTCGTCCTGGTCGACGGCGACCTGCGCCTGCCGCGCGTCGCGGACTACATGGGCATCGAAGGCGGCGTCGGGCTGACGGATGTCCTGATCGGCCGCGCCGAGCTCGTCGACGTCCTGCAGCAGTGGGGAACCGGCAAGCTCTTCGTCCTCCCCTCCGGCCGGACGCCTCCCAACCCGTCGGAGCTGCTCGGCAGCCAGGCGATGCAGCGGACGCTCGAAGCTCTCGCCGGCGCCTTCGACTACGTGCTCGTCGACGCTCCCCCGCTCCTCCTGGTGACGGATGCCGCGGTCGTCTCGCGCTTCACCAGTGGCGTCCTCATGGTCGCCGCTTCAGGAACCACGAAGAAGCCGCAGCTCACCGCCGCCGTGGAGAAGCTCGACGCGATCGGGAGCCGCCTGTTCGGCGTCATCGTGACGATGCTTCCGTCGAAAGGCCCCGACAGCTACGGCTATGGTGCGTACTCCTACAGCGCTCCGGACGAGAAGACCCCCGCGGAGCCGAAGACCGATCGGCGTTCACAGCGCCGGGGGGACGCGAAGTGACCTTCTCGATCCTCTCGGTCTGCACCGGGAACGTGTGTCGCTCACCTGTCGCCGAGCTATCGCTCGCACGGGCGCTCGCGCCCTTCACCGACGTCGTCGTGCAGAGCGCGGGCGTCGGTGCGCTGGTCGGACGCGGGGTGCCCGAACCGGCTCAGCGGCTCGCCGCCACGCTCGAGATCGACGCGGCACAGCACGTGGCGCGTCAGATCGATGAGTCGATGATCCGCCAGGCGAGCCTCATCGTCGCCATGGCGCGTGAGCACCGGCGATACGTGGTCGAGACTCTTCCTGCGGCCATGCGACGGGCCTTCACCCTGCGCGAACTCGCCCGCATCGCCGAGGCAGTCGACGATCGACTGCCCGCAGCCATCGCTCAGGCCGGCGCGACGACCGCGCAGGACGGCATGGCGGCTGCGGTCGCCCTCGCCGCCTCGTTGCGCGGCACGGTGCCTCCTCCCGCCGCCCCGGAGGAATTCGACGTGATCGACCCCTTCCGACAGAGCGACGAGGTCTACCAGCGCTCGTTCGACGAGTTGATCCCTGCCGCCGAACGCGTGGCCGCTTACCTCGCACGCGCTGCCCGGCTCGCGACGTCCGCCTGACGAGAGTTTCCTCGTCGCGGCGTCACATCGAGGCGACGAAGTCCGAGATCGAGGTCTCGAACTCGATCTCCGGCACCCACGAGGTCTCCTCGCGGAGACGTGTCGCATCGCCGGTGACCACGGACGGATCGAGCGCTCGCACTTCCGCGATCTCGACCTCCGGGCGGGGGATCCCCAGAACCTCGACGAGCTGATCCAGCACGTCCCAGCCGCTGCGCGACACCCCGCTGGCGACGTTGTACACCGCGTGCCGGGGGGTGTCGCACTCGAGGAGCCGCACGTACGCCGCGGCGACGTCTCGCACGTCTGTGTAATCGCGCTGCGCGTCGAGGCTTCCCGCCCGCAAGACCTCTCCAGGCTCCAGATCGCAGAGCTTCTGCGCGAGGTCGGGAACGATGAAACCCTCACGCTGGCCAGGGCCGATGTGGTTGAACGGACGAGCAACCGTCATGGGAAGACCGCGCTCGCGATAGTACGCAGCCTGGTTCTCCACCAGCACTTTCGACACGGCGTACGGCGACCCGAAAGAAAGAGCGGCATCTTCGGCGAGCGGTGACACATCTCCCGCCCCGTACACCGCACCTGAGCTCACGACGAGCACGCGGCAGTCCTGTGAGGAGTTCAGGATCGGTTCGCCGACGTTCGTCATCATCGCGCTGTTGGCGGAGATGTACAGCTGAGGATCATCGAAGGACGGCCCGACCGCAGCCAGTCCGGCGAGGTGGACGACGTCATCGACTCCGTCGATGTCGAGGGGATGCCGTCGAAGATCGTGCTCTCGCACGTCGACGCCCTCGACCGGCGTGGCCTGCGTCGCCACGCCGCTGACGCGAGCGCCGTGCTCACGCAGCTGCGCAGCGAGGATCTGCCCCACGAACCCCGTCACACCCGTGACGAGCACGTGGCGCCCATGAAGGGAACCCATCAATTCTGCGGTGCCGTCCGGTGGACCTCGAGGTCGTGCGCGACCATTCGACGCACCAGCCCCTCGAAGTCGACCTCGCGGCGCCAGCCGAGTACCCGCTCAGCCTTCGCGGGGTTGCCGAGGAGGATGTCGACCTCCGCCGGACGAGTGAAAGATTCGTTGCGCACGACGTAGGGATGCCAGTCCTCGATGCCGACCTCGGCGAACGCACGGTCCAGGAACTCCTCGATGGAGTGCGTCTCCCCCGTCGCGAGGACGAAGTCGTCGGGCTGCGAGTGCTGCAGCATCTGCCACATCCCTCGGACATAGTCCCCCGCGTAGCCCCAGTCGCGCTTCGGCCACAGGTCGCCGAGCTGGATGTTGTCGGCGAGCCCCAGGGAGATTCGAGCGACCGCGTCGGAGATCTTGCGCGTGACGAACTCGACGCCGCGCCGTTCGCCCTCGTGGTTGAAGAGAATGCCGCAGGAGGCGAAGATGCCGTAGCTCTCGCGATAGTTGCGCGTGATCCAATGCGCGTACAACTTGGCGACGCCGTACGGGCTCCGCGGGTGGAAGAGCGAGTCCTCGTCGTATCCCAGCCCGGGACGGTTGTAATCGAGTCCGCCGTACATCTCGGACGTCGACGCCTGATAGAAGCGCGTGCGATCCGCGCGGCCCGTGATGCGGATCGCCTCGAGGCAGTGCAGAACACCCTTGCCGGTCGTGTCGAGAGTGAGCACGGGGTTCCCGAAGGAGTATCCGACGTGGCTGATCGCCGCCAGATTGTAGAACTCGTCGGGGTCGGCGAGATCGATGGCACGGATCACGGACGATGCGTCCAGAAGATCAGCCTCGACGATCGTGACCTCGGGGAACTCCGCCGAGAAAGCTGCGCGCTTCGGATTGTTTTGCCCACGGACGATACCGAAGACGGAGTATCCCTCGTCCAGAAGCAGGCGTGTGAGGTGCCCGCCGTCCTGGCCGGTAATGCCCGTGATCAGTGCAGACTTCGACGTCACGTCGTCCCTCTCCTCGGTCACTTTGTTCATTGTGGAACACAGCGACGCCATAGTATCTACGGGTGACAGCAACCATCCCCCTGGCCATCGCTCACGATTACGTCACGCAGCGCGGCGGTGCGGAAAAGGTTGTGCTGGCATTGCACCGAGCGTTCCCCGACGCCCCCCTGTACACAACACTGTACGAGCAGAGCAGCTCCTATCCAGAATTCTCCGACGTCGACATTCGCGCCTCGTGGCTGAACAGGCTCGGAATCTTCCGTCGGAATCACCGCTTGGCGCTCCCATTCCTCCCGCTCGCCGCACAGTCCGTGACGATCCCCGCGCAGTGCACGATCGCGAGTTCCAGCGGCTGGGCTCACGGTTTCGCCACGGGCGGCGCCAAGATCGTGTATTGCTACTCCCCCGCGCGGTGGCTGTACCAGACGGACACTTATCTCGGCACGGATCGCGGTCTGCGACGAGTGATGCTTCTGGCGCTGCGGCCCTGGATGAAGCGGTGGGACAGACGGAAAGCGCGAACGGCCACGACCTACTTCGCCATCTCGACCGTGGTGCAGGAACGCATCCGGGACACCTACGGCATCGAGTCCGAGGTCTTGCCCGCGCCCCATTCCGTGGACGCCGACGCCCCGCAGGAACCTGTGCTGTTCGACGATTTCCCCGACGAAGGTTTCTACCTCTGCATTTCTCGGCTGCTCCCGTATAAGAACGTCGACAAGGTGGTCGATGCGTTCCGCGAGCTCGACAAGCCATTGGTGGTCGTCGGCTCCGGGCCAGAAGAGCGACGCCTCGCCGAGATGGCGCCCCCGAACGTGCGTATGGCGAAAGGTCTCACCGACGCGCAGATCCGCTGGCTGTACGCGCGCAGCGCCGCAGTCGTCTCGGCGAGCTACGAGGACTTCGGGCTGACGCCGATCGAGGCGGCGACCTTCGGCAAGTCCTCCATCGTGCTGCGATGGGGTGGATTCCTCGACACCATCGTGGAAGGCGAGACGGGGGTCTACTTCGACGTCCCCGAGGCTTCCGCGATCGCGCGGGCCGTGCGCAAACACGCGGAGACCGCATGGGACTCGGCGCGTCTCATCGAACATGCGAAGACCTTCAGCGAGGAGAACTTCGCGCGACGCCTCCGCCAGGAGATCGAACGGGTATCCCCGTCATCGCTCCAGCCCGGGGCCGCACGGTGACGCTCCGACCCGTCTTCATCGACCACACGTCCGAACGGGGCGGCGCCGAGCTGGCTCTTCGCCGCATGCTCTCCGCACCGGCCGACTGGCATCCTGCGCTCGTCTGCCCGCCCGCTCGGGAGACGGACGCGTACGCCGGGCTGCCTCCGACGGTGGCCGTCGAGCGACGGGGCCCCGCGCAACGCTCCCGGGTCGACAGCGGATCGGCGGTCATCGGGGCGGCGCGGCTCGCTTGGGGCATGCTGCGCTCTCTCGTCGCCGTCGTGCGGTCTCCCTCGGTGCGGCGCTCTGACGTGCTGGTCGCCAATACTTCCCGCTCGAGCGTCTACACCGCAGTAGCCGGTCTGATCACGCGCAAGCCTGTTGTCGTCCACATCCGCGACCTCGTCGAGCCGGAGGCGATCGGCGGACTGGCGACGGCTTTGCTGCGGCGGATCGTGCTCCCGCGAGCTGCGGGAATCGTGGCCAACTCCCGGGCCTCCCTCGCGACCGTCACACCGTTTCTCTCCGCGCGCTGCCTGACCGAAGTCATTCCGAGCCCGTCCGGTCTGCAACGTCGAAGCGCCCCGGAGATGCGCGATCGGGTCACACGCGTGGGATTGGTTGCTCGCATCGATCCGTGGAAGGGGCAGGATCTTCTCCTGCGCGCGTTCGTCGAAGCCTTCCCCCTGAGCACCATCGAGCTGGTCTTCTTCGGCGCCGCAGCGTTCGGCACGGACGATTACCTCGCGCATCTGCGCGCACTGGCGAAGGAGCTGGGCGTCGAGGATCGCGTGACCTTCGCCGGCCATGTCGATGATGTGTCCGACGCGATCGATCAGCTCGACATCTGCGTGCAGTGCTCGGTGCGGCCGGAGCCGCTGGGGCAGAACGTGCTGCAGTACCTCGCCGCAGCCAAGCCCACCATCGTCGCGGACGAGGGTGGGCCCGTCGAGTGGGTCCGCGACAATGAGAACGGTCTGGTTTTCCGCGCGCGGGATGCATCGTCGCTCGCGTCCTGCATGCGACGGTTGGCCGAAGACCACGGGCTTCGCGAGCGCCTCGCCGTCGCAGCCCTGTCGACACCCGGACTGTCGACCGACACCGAGGTCACCGCCCGGATGGGCTCGTTCCTCACGCGCGTGGTGGAGGCCGCATGAGTCCTCGCATCTGTTTCGTCGCTGCGCCTCTGATCGCGAGGAGCGGCGTCTACAACTCGACCGTCGAGGCGGTGGGCGCCGCGCGTCGTCGCGGACTTCCGTGGACCGCCGTCATCGGCGTCTCACGGGAGGCCGCCGGGACACCCACCGACGACGACGGGGTGATCGAGTACTCCGTCGAACCCGGGGGGCTCGGGGGCGTGCGCGATCTCGCCCGTCACCTCCGCTCCCTCGCGGTCGTCCGAGAGGCCGACCTGATCATCTCGATGATCCCGCAGACAGACATGGCGCTCAGCCTCACGTCTCTGCCGTGGATCGCCTACCTCCGCGGTCTGCCCTGGCCCGCCGCCGGGGAGTCATCCGCCGCCAAGGCGGCGGTGTGGCGCGCACTGGAGTCCCTCGCGCTGCGCCGACCTCTGGAGGTGTGGGCCACCACCCCGCTGCTCGCGCGGGAAGTGGGCAGCGTGGTCGACCGCATCGTGCCTCCGGGACTTCTGCCTCCCGCCGGCCTCTCTCGGCAAGACGACGGTCGCTCGTTCGTCTGGGCAGCGCGCTACGGCCGCGACAAGAACCCCTCCCTCTTCGTCGACGCCCTACGAGGGCTTCCGGCGGCGTCAGGCACCATGTACGGCACGGGCCCGCTGCAGGACGACATAGCGCAAGCCGCGCCGAAGAACGTCCGCGTTGCAGGGTGGGCGTCACGCGAAGACCTGTGGACAGACGCCCTCGCGTATGTCGGCACGTCGACCCGCGAGGCCTTCGGGCGCAGTGCCGTCGAGGCGGCCATGCTCGGCATCCCGGTCGTCGTGTCGGATCAATTCGGCTGTGCGGAAATGCTCATCACCGACCCGGAGCTGAAACGACTGTGCGTCCTGCCCACAGACGACGTTTCCGCGTGGACCAGCTCACTTTCCCTTCTGCATTCCGATCGCGGATTCCGCGAACGCCTCGCCGAGCATGTCAAAATGAATGCAGACGGTCTCACCATCGATTCGGCTGTCGACAACATTTCGGAAGCATCCACCGCCGCGCTGTCCCGGACCCGGCCCCGTCGGTGACGGGAACAGAGGGGACAGGGATGCCCGCGCCCCGCGAGCGAGAGGCCCCCATGCCCGAGACAGGTGACACGGTCTCCGTCGTGATCCCCACGCACCTGCGCGCGGAGTTCCTGGGAGACGCCATCCGATCCGTGCTCACTCAGACGCACCCCGTGTCCGAGGTCGTGGTCGTGAGCGACGTGCCAGACGCCGACGCCGCCGCGGTGAGCGCGTCCGCGGCCGAGACCTCTCCCATCCCCGTACGGTACGTGGAGCGCGTCGAAGGCCCGCGCGGAGCGTCGGGCTCGCGCAACCACGGTGCCGCCTTGACGACGGGCGACGTCATCGGTTTCCTGGACGACGACGACATCTGGGAGATCGACTTCGTCGCGAAATGCATGGATGCCATGACGAAAGGGCACGTCGATCTCGGGGTCAGCTGGATCGTCGAGTTCAGCGACCAGCACGAGAAACCGGGCCATTCGATGGATGACGGTCTGCGCGCCGACCAGGTTCTCGCCATCAATCCGGGAATCACCGGTAGCAACTTCTTGATCCGTAGGCCGGCGTTCGTCGCCCTCGGCGGATTCGATCAGGACCTCCCCGTCAAGAACGACACCGACTTCTTCGCCCGTTTCCTTCGCGAGGGGCGCACGTACGCGGTCGTACCGGAGAGGCTTCTCCGGCAGCGAAAGCACCGCACGGGACAGCTGACGGCCGTCAACGAGGCCCGAGCTCGCGGGACGGAACTGTTCATGGCGAAGCACAAGGACTATCTGTCGCCCTCGGACCGGCGAGAACTCCGCCAGCTGGTCCATCGCATCCGATCGCGCTGCTCGCCGCACCCGGTCGCCCGCGCCTACCACCTTGCGTGGGTAGCCGCGCTCTACGGTCCCACGGGCCTGATCCGTAAGCTCCGCAGCGGACGGCAGAAGTCGGCCTACGAGGTGGCCGGATTCTCGGAGCCGCAGACCTGACATGGCTGGGATCTCGAAGAAGCCTCGCGCTCGTCCCAACACGTGGTTGGGAACCCCTCTCACCGTCATCTACAGCGTCATGGCGGCGTGCCTGCCGGCATCGCGCACCGTGTTCGGGACAGACATCTTCCTCCAGGTCGTGGTGCTCGGAGCGATGGGTCTCGTCCTCACCGCTCTCGGCTACGTCGCCCGACCGCCGCACGCATGGCTGTGGATCGCCGGAGCAGTCATGATCCCGGCTGCCGGTCTGATCTCCGGAGCGAACAGCTCGGTGAGCTCGTCGCTCCTGGTCGGACTCATCACCGCCGTGATGATCGTCACCCAGGTGTGCGTCTTCACCCGTCTGGTCGATGAGCGTCCCCCCGCGGTCCGACACATCGTGACGTGGTTCATCGTCGGACAGACGATCTCCGCTGTTGCGGGTGTCCTGCAGCTTCTCGGCTTCCGCGTCGCCGAGGGTCTCATCTTCGGCCGCGCGACGGGGCTGGCTGAGCACCCGAACACGTTGGGGCTGATGGCGGTCATCGTCATCCTCATCGGTCTCGGAGCATGGAAAGGGGCGCACGGGTTCGTTCGGATCGTCCTGGTGGGTGTGATGGCGCTCAACGGCGCAGCCCTGGTCGGAACGGGCAGCCTCAGCGCCATGCTCGCGCTCGCCGCAGGCCTGTTCATCGGAATCCTCGCGGCACGTAAGGTCATCGGAACCGCGGTCACCGGCATCCTCGTCCTGGCACTCGCGGGTGGCGCTCTCGCGCTCTCGAACGTCGAACAGACCTTCCTCGATTCCATCTTCTTCCGCATCGCCGTCGTGACCGGTCAGTCGAGCGGTGGCGGAGGCGCGGCGTCGCTCGAGGTCCGCGAGCTCACCTACGCGTGGGCGTGGGACTGGATCGACAGAAGCCCGATCCTGGGCGTGGGACTCGATCCGCGTAACTCGGGGACCTTCGACGGTGTCACAGCCGTTCACAACTACCTGCTCCGCGGGTGGTATCAGGGCGGCATCATCTACGTGACATGGCTCGCCCTCCTGACCCTGACCGTGGTCTTCGGCATCGTCATCTCGGCGCTGCGTCGACGCTCGGATCCATGGGCGGCATCGATCGCCTTCGGCATCCTCGTGTTCGCCTTCACCGCCGCGTTCCTGAACCAGCCTCAGTATTGGATGCCATTCCTGCTGGCGTTCGTTCTCTCCTCCCGACGGACGTCGTCGCCCACCGACGAGCCGCTGCCGGAAAGCACCCCGAGATCGAAGCGACCGAAGCGGAGAGCCCTCGCCACGACGGGAGCGACTCATTCCGTCTGAACGCGTGCCTTTCCCTCGGGCCGCCCCGGGCATGACACGTCGCGAGTCGCTGGCCGCGGGCCTCGCGGCCGTGGCCGCGGGTGCCGTCGCGGGCAGGTGGGCGTCGGCGACGGCGACGGCACCGCCCCAGGCACCCGCCGAAGGACAGCCCCCCGTACGCCCCGACGAGGTGTACCTCTTCGTCACGTCATCCGGGGATGACGCGAACTCCGGGATGCAATGGGCCGAGTCACTGGCAACGATCGACGCGGCTCTGCGGCGGCTCGGAACCTCGGTCGGCACCGTCATGCTCGCCCCGGGTGACGCCTTGACCGTCCAGGAGACGATCGAACTCGATGTCTCGCGCCATCGCATCGTCGGCGATCGCAGCACGATCGTCTTGGCCGACACGGGCACAGGGCTTCCGCTGATCCGATGCCGCGGTTCGGCCCTCCAGCCGCTCCACCAGCCGTGGGCCGTTCTCGAGGGCGTCGAGCTTCAGGGCCCAACACGAGACGGCGATCACGTGGGCATCGCCTTCGAGACGCGCCCTGCGGACGGTAAACCTGCCGCAGCGCACATCGAGATCCGCAACGTCTCGGTCCATGACTTCGGGACAGGTGTCTCCATCGGCGACAACAGCTATTGCCTCACCTTCTCGAACTGCATGGTGGGAAAGTGCGGGACATGCGTCCTGATTCCCGATGTGATCGTGAACGCGGGGGAACGAATCGAGTTCTCGGGGTCGACGATCTTCGACTCCGAGGTCGGGCTCGACGTGCGCTCCCGCGCCGCGGAGATCTACTTCCTCGGCAGTTCTCTCGACTATTGCCGAACGCTGGCGACGATCGAGGACGGACAGATCCACGCTGTCTCATCGCATCTCGAATTCGATCGTTCGCGTGCGGATCCTCCGCTGCGCGTGTCCGGGACGAGCGGTGCCTTCTCGATGGTCGGAGGAAAGCTGACCGGTGTGACGAAGTCCCAGGAGATGAGCGTCACCGCCATCGTCGCGAACGATGCCTCCAGCACCGGCGGCGCGTCCTTCGCCCATGTCTGGATGACCAACCTCTCGACCACGACCGGGGACTTCTCGTCGGGAGCGGGACACACGTCGATCGTCGGCGAGCTGACCTCGGAGGCCCCGCACCGAAGCTTCACCGTCGTCGGCGAAGCGAACAACCTGCTCCTGGACGGCTCGTTCGCGCAGAAGGACCTCGTCGACGACTGGCTCTGGGAGAACGCCTCTGGCGTCCTCACCCCCATCGACCGCCCCACGATCCTCTCGCTCAATGGAGGATCCGGCCTGTCGATCACGCCAGCGACGGCCGGGACCGGGGAAGCCGTCACTCTCGTGGTCCCGGCCACGTCGCGCGGCTTAGCCCGATGCCGCTACTCGCTCACCGCGTCGGATGACGCAGCGGGGCAGGTCGAGGTGAGCTTCCGCGCCGGCCGACTCGCGATCGGACGGACGCCGCGCACCGTCGGGCTCGCCGACCTCGGTTCCGCGACGGCCTACGACGTCCCCGACCTGCGGAGGACGTGGACGGTCGGGCGTTCTCCGCTGCCCGTCCGGCGCCTCCCGTCGGGGGCCACGCACATCTTCCTCACCCTTCGTCCGAAGAACGTTCCGGCCGGCAGCACCGTCGCCGTCGGAGCCGTGAATGTGTGCGTGACCTGAGCGCCCGTCGCATCGGCCGACCTACCCCGGCGCAGAGGCGCACGCAAATTCGAGTCGATTTCGCAAATCAGTCAGAATGATTGGCGGATCGTTCCTCTTGACCGGAAGAAGAGACATGACCGCTGCACCTTCTGCTGGTCCGTGGTACCGGCGGGATATCACCGGTCTGCGCTCGATCGCGATCATTCCTGTGGTCGCTTTTCACGCGGGTGCCTTCTTCCTGCCCGGCGGGTTCATCGGCGTCGATGTCTTCTACGTCATATCCGGGTTCCTGATCACGACACTCCTTGTCAACGAAGCGGAGACTTCGGGTCGCATTCGGCTCGGGAACTTCTGGGCGAAGCGTGTTCGACGACTGGTGCCCGCCCTCGTGGTCGTGATAGCCGTTTCGCTGCCCGTGTCGGCTCTGCTGTCGTCGGTGCTCAGCTGGGACGACCTCGCGCGGCAGGCCGTTGCGTCCGTGCTCTATGTCGCCAATATCCTCTTCTGGCGGGAGTCGACAAGCTACTTCGACACCGGAAGCGCCCAGAGCCCGTTCCTGCATATGTGGTCTCTCGGGGTGGAAGAGCAGTTCTATCTGGTGTGGCCGGTCCTCGTCATCGGCGGCATCTGGATCGCCGCTCGGCGGTTCCGGTTGCGGTCCGTCTTGACGGTGACCTTCGCCGTCGTCTTCGTCGGCTCCCTGGCGCTCTCGGTCTTCCTCACGCCCCGCGATCCCGACGCCGCGTTCTACCTCCTCCCCACTCGAGCGTGGGAGTTCGCGGGAGCCGGTCTCCTGGCCCTCGCTCCCACCGAACGCCTCGTCCGTTCTCGCGCGTCCGCCTCGATCATCGGGGTGGCGGGGCTCGGCATTCTGGTCGCGGGGATGCTGACCATCAGCGAAGCGGACCTGTATCCGGGTTACCTGGCGTTGGTGCCATTCGTCGGAACGATCCTGCTGATCGTCAGCGGGGCGGGAGCCTCGTCGATTCTCCGCCCCGTCTTCGAGAGCAGACCGGCGGTATGGATCGGCAACGTCTCGTACTCGTGGTACCTCTGGCATTGGCCGCTGATCGTCTTCGCGGCGGCGCTGTTCCCGGGGAATCCCCTCGCGATGGCGGCCGCCGGTGTCCTGTCACTCGGTGTCGGTGCCGCAAGTTACTACGGTATCGAGCGGCCGCTTCGTTTCGCTCCGGTTCTGACGAAATCGCTCCGCCGCACCTACCTCACCGGCGCGGTGGCGACGGGGGCTGTCGCGGCCCTCGCGTTCGGCGTCTTCGGAGCGGGTGCCGCCGTGGCATCCGCACCGCCTTACCGGGGGTATGCGCAGGCCGCCGAGACGCTTCCCGCTCGCGACTGCGGAGACGGCGTCGTCGAGTCGATGAACGGTGTGGACGTGTGCGTCCTCGGAGACCCCGACGGCACCGCCATGATCGCACTGGTAGGCGACTCCCACGCCGGTCACTGGCGGGCCGCGATGACAGAAGCAGCCAGGCAGGGTGGCTATCGCCTCGTCGTGCGGTGGAAGAGCGCCTGTCCGTCGGCCCCCGTCCCGGTCGCGGACGAAAAGGGAGTGCAGGACCCCAGCTGCGGCACCTTCCGCGAAGAAACGACGCGGATCCTGGCCGCGGCCGACCCCGACCTCGTCGTCATCTCGAACTCGCTCGGCTACTCCGGCAAGGTGCTCTCCCCCGGCGGGGGTCACCTCGATCTCGACCAGGAGCGCGGGGCATGGAGTGCGGCGCTCACAGACCAGATCACTGCGCTTCGCGCACAGGGGTCTCGAGTGGCGATCGTCGACGACAATCCCCGCTTTCCCGAGAATCCGACCACGTGTCTGTCCCGTCTGACGGCGACACCCGAGGGGTGCGGGTCCACCAGGGCCGAGGCATTGGCGCCGTTGGAGAACCTCGGACGTGCGACGGCGGACGTGATCGCCGCGCAGAACATCGCGCCGCCGTTCTCGATCTCCGACCTTATCTGCGGACCGGAGATCTGCCACGCGGTCGATGACGAAGGAACGCCCGTGTTCCAGGACCACACCCACCTGTCGCGCGCATGGACCATGAAGCGCACACCGGCGCTTCTCGCCTGGCTCCGCGAGAGTCTCGCTCAACCGGCTCCCTGAATGTCCGACACCGGGGCGTCGACTCAGGGCAGAACGCGATCCAGCTTCTCCTCCAGTGCTGGTGCGAGCGCGCTCGCGAAGGTCTTCGTCATATGGTGCGCGTCACGCGTCACGAGGAAGTTGTCGACGATCGGGTAACACTTCTGCTCGTCGCAGATGCGATCGGTCAGATCGATCCAGTCGGCGCCGTCCGTGTTCTCCTCCGCCTGACGGACTCGATCGTCGAGCGCCTCCGACCGCGGTACCGCGCACGCCGACGTGTCGTCGACGTGGGCGGAGAGGCACAGCGCCGGAGTGACCTGGAAATCCGGGGTGTCGGCGAGGATCACGACGCGAGACTGCGAGGGAAGCTCGGCGATCGTCTTCGCGAGAGCCTCACTCCATGCTGTGCGGGGATCCGCTTCGCCGCCCAGGCGCGATGTCGCGAAGTTCGCCAAGGCGATGACGTCGGGGGGATCCTGTCGCAACCGGTCGATCACAGCGCGCCGCCAGACATCGCACGAGGGCCGCTGCTGCTTGACACGTTCCTCGGCGTACAAGACCGAGCCGCACGAGGACTTCGAGTTCGAATTGAGCCGGATCTTCCCCGCTTCGGCGAGCTCATCGAAGGCGGGGAACCAACTGGCCGCGTGCGAGTCTCCGAACAGTACGACGCTGGGCGCACGGTCATCGGTTCCGAACCAACATCCGTCCGAGTTCGAATCGCCCTCCTCCTGATGGCAGCCATCGGAGTACACGATCGCATTGTCATTCCCGGACGCGCGAAGAGGCGGGGCGAGGTTCGCCGGCACAAAAGGCGGAACGGTCGGAGGGACCGTGAGGGCGGCGGAGACCTGAACGTCGCGTCCGCTGCTGACCGGGGTCGCGTTGGTGACGAACATTCCCGTCAGCGCCACGGCGGCGACGACTCCCGACGCTGCGGCGGTGGCCCACAGGGTGGTCGCGGGTCGTGCTTTCTTTGCGCGGGTCGACGTTCGGAAGGGCTCTTCGATGAAACGGAAGCTCAACCATGCGACCGGCACGGCGGCGAGACCGAGCAGCAGCGTCACCCACACGGGCAAAGGGTGGTCGTAGCCCACCGCCGCCTGAGGGATCTGGAGCAGCGGCCAGTGCACGAGATAGAGGGAATAGGAGATCTTCCCGATGAAGAGCATCGGCGAGAGGCTGAGTATCCGCGCCGGCGACCACTTCGTGGCCTGGCTCCCCCCGATGATGAGCGCGGCCGTTCCGAGCACCGGGAGCAGCGTCGCGGTGCCGGGAAAGGTCGTGCTCGACGTCAGGACGAAGCCGCTGCCGATGACGGCAGCGAGACCGACCCACGCGCCGATCCCGGCGAGTCTGGTCGTGGCCCACGCCGGTCGACGCAAGAGCAGGGCCGCGACCAGCCCGCCCGCCGCCAGCTCCCAGGCCCGGGTGGGGAGGGAGAAGAAGGCCCAGGGCTGCACGCGCGCCACCAAGAGCAAACAAGCGATGAACGAGAGAACGCCGACGGCGAGGATGACCCATGTCAGCAGGGCGGCGCGGCGCCGGAGAGCGAGGAAGGATCCCGCTAGGAGGGCCGGCCACAGCAGATAGAACTGCTCCTCGATCCCCAGGGACCAGTAGTGCTGGAACAGCGAGGGGATGGTCTCTGCGAGGTAATTCGTCCCCTGCGCGGCGAAGAGGTAGTTCGGCACGTAGAGCGCCGTCCAGACAGCGCCTTCCAGAACCTGGGTGAACTGCAGCGGGTTGACCCAGATCGCCGAGGCCACGACGGTGGCGATGAGGACGGCGAACGACGCCGGCAGAATACGACGCGCCCGACGAGCATAGAAATCCGCGAAATGGAGGCGACCGTCCCGCTGGAGCGTGCCGAGCAGGTGCGTCGTGATGAGGAATCCGGAGATAACGAAGAAGACGTCGACACCGACATATCCGCCGCTGAGGACGGCGACACCGGAATGGTAGAGAACGACCAGCAGGACGGCGATTGCTCGCAGCCCCTGGATATCCGTCCGGAATGCGGACGAGTCCGGGGGCGTTCTCATCGCAGGGGCACCGGTCTCTCTCTCAGGTTGACGTCCAGCCTACGGTGCCGACGGAGACGATTGCGCCGGGCGGGCACCTCTCGGGCACGGTTCGCGCCTGGGATAACATCGAGGAATGCCTCATGTCTTCGTCGCCGTGACCGGTCAGGAAGACAATCTCGGTGATTCGGTTCTCCGCCGCGGCCTCCTCAACGCCCTTCGACCGTCGGGAAGCCGCCTGCACATTCTCACCGGCAAGAATTCCCCCGCATACTGCAGCGCTCTCGGTCTGAGCAGCGATGATGTCGTGTTCACCGACACCAAAGCGTGGATGTCGGCATTCGATCGGTCCGTGGCGTCCTCCGAGCGCACCCACTTCGTCTTCAACGCCGGCGAGGCCCGCATCGAGCGGGCGCACTCTTATATCGGCGCCAAGTTACTCGCCAGGCTGACGGCCACCCGCGCTCGCGGAGGGCGCGTCGTCCACACCGGTATCGGCATCCGGGCCGCACAGGACCGCCGGACGACTCTGGCTCGTCTCGGCCTGCGGACAGCGTCGATCGTCACGTGGCGCGACCAGGTGTCGGCCGACATCACCGGAATCGGCCGCGTCGAACCCGATTGGGCCTTCGCCCTCGGAAGCCGGAGCGCCGAGAGCGTCTCCGGCGACCGACCACGACTCGTGGTGAGCATGCGCGGCGACCGGGATGAGCCCGGTGAGGGCTGGTACGCGACGGTGCGCGGGCTCGCCGACGCCGCTCAGCTCGAGCTTCTGGTGGCATCTCAGGTCGTGCGGGACAACGATCGCGCGCGACGGATCGCCGCTCGCCTGGGCGACGTCGAGGTGTCGACGTGGGACGAAGGCGACCATGCCCAGCGGGAGAGTGAGATGCGTGCGATCTTCGCTGGTTCGCGCGCCGTCGTGAGCGACCGGCTCCACGCTCTCGTGATCGGAGCCACCGAGGGGGCGACGCCGCTCGGTTTCACCGCGACCTCGCCGGAGAAGGTGCGGCGAACGCTCGCGGTCGCCGGCTTGGAGAAAGCCTGCGCCGGCGTCGACGACTTCTCGGACACGGAGCGGGCGACCACCGCCTTGCTGGCGGCTCTGAGCATGGACACCGATCGCCGGTGCGCGTCCGCTCGGGAGCGGTTGACCTCGCTCACGTCCGAGATGACGCGGGCACTGTCGTGACCGCGGCTGCCCATCGAGGGCGACCGCAGTGACGTCGACCCTGTCCTCGAGCGCCGCTCGGGGCGGTGCGGTGACTCTGGGGTTCCAGGCCGTCCGCCTCATCATCATGTTCGGGTCGCTCGTCGTCCTGGCGCGGCTGATCGATCCCGCTTCGTTCGGCCTCATGGCCATGGTCACCTCGATCATCGGCGTCGCCGAGATCTTCCGCGACTTCGGTCTCTCCATGGCGGCGCTCCAGGCGCGGGATCTGACCCGGGGCCAGCAATCCAATCTGTGGTGGATCAACTTCGGGATCGGCTTGCTGCTGACATCCATCGTCTTCGCTCTCGCCGTGCCTATCTCGTCGTTCTACGGAGAGCCCGATCTGGTCCTCGTGGTCCAGGTGATGTCGGTGACGTTTCTTCTCGGCGGAGCGTCGACGCAGTTCCGCGTTCACATCAACCGGGGCCTGCGGTTCGTCGCCCTCTCGATCACCGACGTCGTGCCGTACCTTCTCTCGACCGTGCTCGCGATCGTACTGGCTGCCTCCGGCGCGGGCCTCTGGGCTCTCGTCGCTCAGCAGGTAGGTACCGCCGCCTTCGGCCTCGTCCTCGCGGTTGCCTTGGCGCGATGGTTCCCGGGTCTGCCTCGGCGCGGCGAGGACATGTCGACCCTCCTCCGTTTCGGCGTGAGCCTCGCAGCCACCCAGGTGCTCGGATACGCCACACGAAACCTCGACAGCATCTCCATCGGCCGGGTGTGGGGGGCCGTCGAGCTCGGGGCCTACGACCGCGCCTATCAACTGATGGTTCTGCCGATCAATCAGATCAACACGCCGTTGTCGCGCGTGGCTGTTCCCGTGCTGTCGCGCTTGAAGGGGGAAGCCGATCGTCTGATCGCCTACGTGCGCCAGGCGCAACTCGTTGCCCTGTACGTCACGGGCGCGATCTTCTCGCTCCTCGCCGCTCTCGGTCCGCAGATCGTTCTCTTCGTGCTGGGCCCGGACTGGGGTGATGCCGGAACCCTGGTGAGCCTTCTGGCAATTGGTGGCGTCTTCCGCTCTCTCGTGCAGATCTGCTTCTGGATCTACATGTCGCAGGGGTATGCCACGCAGCAATTGCGCTACTTCCTCGTGTCGCAACCCCTGCTCATCGGCACGATGCTGACCGGTCTGCCTTGGGGGGCCGACGGGGTCGCGCTCATGTACTCCGTCGCCTACGTCCTCTACTGGGCCGCGTCGCTCATGTGGGTCGGACGGGTCGCCTCCCTCAACGTCGCCCCCATGTTCGTGGACGTCGCCCGGGCGCTCTTGATCTTCGCCGCTCCCGGCGCCGTGGCCGCCTACGTCGTCGTCCACCTGGCAGGGCAGCTCCCCTCTCCGATCGCCCTTCTTCTCGCCCTGCTGGCGGCTATGGCGTGGTATGCGCTCTCCTGGCTCCTTGTGCCGCGAGTTCGGAAAGACCTGAATACTCTGAGAGCATTTGGTATGAAGGCATTGTCGCGGAAATCAAAATAGCCAGCCGCGTTCTCACGAGGTGATCCCCAGGGGGCCGAGGGAAATGACCGAAGAACGTTCTGGATTTCCCGATCGACGTGCTCTGCTGGGGCTCGGCACCATCGGTGTCGCCGCCGGCGTCGCCGGTAGTGTCCTTCGCCCGCAGCCCGCGCACGCCGCTGATCCGGTGACCTCGGTGAACGGCAAGACCGGTGCCGTCGTGCTCACGGCAACAGATCTGGATGCTGTGCCGACGTCGGAACTACGGTCCTTCGTGACCGTGGCGAGCCCGGATAGGTTCCCTGGAATCGATCCCACGGGAGCCGCCGAATGCGCGGCGCCGTTCCAAGCCGCACTCAACGCCGTCGCTCCGGGGGGCACGCTGTTCGTCCCGCCCGGACGATACCGCCTCGGGGCTTCGCTCCAGGTCCCCCCCAACATCACGATCTCCGCGCCCCATCGTCAGGCCGTTCTCGTCAGAGACGGGCACAAGGGAATCATCGTGCGGGCCTACGGTTCGCACAGCGCGCCCATTCAGACCACGGAGAACCCGGCGCGGGTCGAGGTGACCGAAAACGGACAGGTGACGGGCGTGATGCAGGTGCGCCTCGCGTCCGCGCCGAACGGCTGGAACCGTGGCGACATCGTGAAGATCTTCGCCGACGACGCCATCCCCGGCAGCAGACGCACCGAAGGTGCCAGCAGCATCCCTCGCGTGGGCGAGTACATGCGCATCCACTCCGTCTCCGGCACGACCGTGCAGCTGAACGGCTGGGCCTTCGAGAATTACACGTCGAACGTCCGGTTGGCGAAACTCGACGACAAGACCGTCGCGATCGACGGGCTCGCCTTCGACGTGAGCGACGCCAGCTTCGCCAGCACGGATGCACCCGAATGCGTACTGCGCTGCGACTCGCTTCGGTCGCCCCGCCTGACGAACGTGCGCATCATCCGCGCGGCCGGAATCGCGATTCAGATGCGCTCCTGCGCTGGCTACTACATCGAGAACGCCGAGATCACCACGGCAACGGACAACCCCAGCGCGGGCGTGTTCGGGTACGGAATCCACGATGTCTCCTGCAATGGCGGCCTCGTCGTCGGTGGCATCGCGCGATATGTGCGTCACGGCTACAGCGACAAGTCGACTGAGGTGCCGGCGAACAGCCAGAACACGATGATGTACGGACGCACGCTGTTTCCCCGAATCACGGGCATGCAGGTCGTCGGCGCGTCGTCCGCGGGCTTCGATACGCACCAGGAGTCGTACGGCGTGCACTTCGACGGCTGCATCGCCCGCGCAACGACGAGCAGCGGTTTCAGTCTCCGGGGCAGCGGCCACCGATTGACCAACTGCTCGGTGATCGGTGGACCGATCGCCCTCCAGGTGTTCACCGAGACCTCAGGCGGCCGAGGTACGGGCGATACCCGCCACATCACGGTCGACGACTTCCGCACCGAAGACAGCAGCACCGTCGTGCAGTGTTCGATCCGTGAAAGCGCCCATGATCAGCGCGGCATCCAGGACACGGAACGGAACTTGACGATCAAAGGACTGCACGCTCGGGGTGCACGGCGACTCGCCCGCATCACGAATGCCCGGGTCCGCATCACCGACTTCGACGTGACGGCGTCAGATCTCCCCGAGTTCGCCTTCATCCAGAACACGAACAGTCGACTCGACCTCATCGACGGTCTCGTAGATCTGGAAGCGGTGACAAAGGTGGAGAACAACCGCAACCGCATCCTTCGCTCCACGACCGACAGCCCCTCCCCGGGCTCGCGTGTTCTGATAAGGGGACTCCGCGTCCGCGCGAGCACGTTCTATGCGACGCAGTGCGCCGTCGGGCCGTTCGAGACGGACGTGACGACCGACATCGACGCTCAGGTCGAGATGGAGACGCCCTTCCCCGTCATGCCGGGAAATCTGGGGGCATCTCCGCGATGCACCTTCGGATGGACCACATGGGTGCAGGAGGATTCCGCAGCGTCGCTGTCGTCGTCGGGCTCCGCCACGTTCATCAACGCCGCACTCTCCGGCTCGCTGCGCGCCGCCACCCGCGCACCGGACGAGTTGATCCTCCTGCTGGCCACACTCAGCGACGGCGTCTCTCGCGATCTCGGCAAGCTGGAACGAGGGCGCAAGCTCGGACAGCGTCTGAGCATCCTCGTCGCGCGCGCGGACAACGGGGCGACTCTACGCGTCCGCAACGGATCGGCCTACGGCGTGTCGCTCGGGTCGCAATCCTCGATCACGCTGGGCAATGGCGGGCAGCTGCATCTCTTCTGGGGCGGGTCGACCTGGCGCCTCCTGTCGTGACGTCCGCACCCAGCGACGATAAGCCGCCCGGCCACCGATCACGTCTTCACGCCCCGGAACAGACGCCGGAACACTCTCAGTCGACGACCCGTCGCCAGAACTTGAAGCCGACGATCTCGCCCTCGAGTCGATACGACCCGGTGACGAAGGCATCCAACTGCGGGAAATGATCCTTCTCGGGCGGGCACCAGTCCGAAATGCCGCAGGACGTCGGCGACTCGACGATGAGCGCCGGAGGTCGGGAGGCGATGTCGTTGAAATACTGCTGCGGGAGTTCGCCGTACCCCTGCTCCACGGGGAGGGAATACGTGATGGACGTCGGCGAGAGCCGGTCGGCTGCAGCAAGGATCCACGTCTCCGCGCCGTGGACGAGCACGCGGTCATCGGGTGACGTCTCAGCGATCACCCGATCGATGATCTGCCGTTGGTACGACCCCGCTACGAAGGCGCCCGCATCGGAGCGGAACCAGAGTCCATAGGCGGTCGCGGCGACCGAGCTCGAGAGCGCCAGGGCGATCACAGCCGTGATCGACGCGGCCACCGGGAGAGCGCGTCGGGTGAAGACCCGGGCCACCGCCCCCGGCGGTACCGAGGGCACCAGTTGCGACGCCACCACGACCAACGAGACGGCGAAACCGGCGATCGCCACGATGAGATAGTGCGGGTACGGACGACCGGAGACCATCTGCGAGAGGGCGTCGATCCCCCCCACCCCGATGAACACCGCCGCGATCATGCTCGCGCGCGCCGGCGCGGCATCCTGTCGGTGCCGATGAATCGCCCCGGCGACGAGGGTGAGACACAGCACGGCCACCACGGCGCTGGACACCAGGATCTGCGCGAGCGTCGTGAACGCGGCGAGGCGTTCGCTCACGGGGGCGCCGCCCGAATAGAAGAGGTTGTACCGGAGATACTGATCGGCCGCTGCGCGCAGCGCGTTACCGCTCCACAGCCACAGGACGAGCGCTCCACCGATCAGCAGCACGACGGCCGAGACCACGACGGCGAAGATCATGCGGCGACGGCTCACGATGACGATGAGCACAGCGAGGGCCAGAAGGCCCAGGACGTTGTTCATACGAGTGAACAGACCGACCGCCAGGGCCAGACCCACCACCGCCCCGACGAGGGAAGCGAGCCGCGCCGACGGTTCCTTTCCGACGCGCAGAGCCGCCTCTGCCACGACGGAGTAGGCCACGATCTGCGCGGGGAACAACCACGTCTCGGTGAAGTTACCGCCCTCGAAAACGGCGAGGTAGCTCACTCCTGTGAGAACGATCGCGGGCACCGCCCACAGACCCAGCCGGCGAGACCAGAGCACACCCGCCACGGCGAGCCCGACGGCGAGAGCGAGACCCTCCAGGAGGGGCGCGCCCACGATGCCGCCCCCGACCCGCCACGCCACGGCTTCGATCGCAGCCAGCAGCGGGCCCTTGTGGTCCCATGAATCGACATAGGGCATGCCGCCTCGGGCCGTCACCATGCCTGTGTAAAGGAAAACCCCGGAGTCGCGACCGAGGTTTCCCGAGACGACCATCGGCACCGTGGCGAGGAGGGACACGAAGACGGCCGTCGCCATCGCGGCGAGCGCCGCGGGGGCTCGCAGGGCTCTCATCGTCGCGCCTCTTCCAGGGTGATGACGTGTCGATCGCGCCAGCGCGCCAGCACGCGGCGGTCGCGTTCGTGCACGGCGAGGACGATGAGCGCAGCGACGCCAACGCCGATCCACCCGCCGAGTGAGTTGGCGACGACGTCGTTGAGGGTCGCGAAGCGCGCCGGGAGGAAGAGGAGCTGGGCACCCTCCAGGCTGAGCGAGACGAGCGGGACGAGCGGGAGCGCCAGCCAGAGCACGCGCGTCGGGAACACGAGGGAGAGGAAGAACCCGAGAGGGATGAACATCAGCACGTTGGCCGTGGCTTCGAACCACCGATAGCCGTACCAGCTGGGGACGCCGTTGCGGTGCAGCACGGCCAGGAGACGCTGGATCGCACTCTCGTAGCCCTGGTCGATCGGTGTCGGCCAGAGCGTCGCCATCAGGACGACAGTGAGACAGATACCGAGGCCCGCGGCCGCGACGAGCAGTCGCACGTCAGCCGCGCGCGGGGGCGGTCCCGGCGGCGCGCGTGCGGGCCCCCCGGCCCACCGTCACGATGTCGACGCGCCAGAGCTCGAGGAGTGCTCGAGCCGCGAAGCGGATGAGTCGCCTGGGCGGAAGCACCTGCCGCGATCGTCCCTCACCCCACATCGTGCCCTGCGCGGCCAGCGCGCGGCGGGGGATGCTCTCCACGGCGACGTAACGCATGCGCAGTCCGGAGCGCGCCTCCGCGATGGAGAAGTGCACGTGCGGAACGAGGGCGTCGGCGGGAACCCCGTCGACGAGGACGCGGAGAGTGTCCGGACGGTAGGCGCGCAACGGAGTGTTCACGTCGGGTACCGATCGACCGCACAGCACGAGCACCGCGAGGCGGACGAGACCGCTCAGCCCGCGGCGGAACCACGGGTCGGTGCGCCCTCGACGGACGCCGTGGACGACATCCGCGTCCACGTCATCGAGGGCGAGAGCGACCCGCGCGATGTCGTCGCCGTAGAACTGCCCGTCGCCGTCCACATGGACGACGATCGGGGAACCCTCACGAAGTCCCTCCGCATATGCCGCGAGCGCGGTGGGCCCGTGCCCGCGGTTGCGCGGCGCCCGCACGACTTCCGCGAGACCGTCAGCCGCTGCCGCCGTCTGATCGGTGGATGCGTCGTCGAGGACCACGATCGACACCGGAATGTCGACGGCATCGAACGAGGCGCGGATTTCGGCGAGAAAAGAGGGAAGAGCCTCGGCCTCGTTGTAGGCCGGTATCACGACGACGACCCGGTCTCTCTCCCGCACCTTGGATTCTCCGCTCTCTCCCGAGCACAATTCGCCCGGTGCATCCCCCGAACATGTAGCGTATGACACTCGTGGGGCGCAGCCGGAATCTTCGTCGTGCCGGCGCACTGTCGGCACGGTTCCTCATCGTCGGTGCGATCAGCACCGCGATCGAGGTGGCGGCGTTCAATCTGCTGCTCCTCGCGGGGTTCGGTCCCGTCGCCGCGAAGGTCATCGCGTCACTGATCGCCCTGGTCAACGCGTACGTCGGAAACCGCCAGTGGGCGTTCCGTTCTCGGTCCCGCGCCGGCGCGGGTCGTCAGATGGTGCGGTTCCTCATCGTCAACGCCGTGTGCACGGCGATCGGCGCCGGATCGGTATGGCTCGGCGTCCAGGCGCTGAACGCGTTGTTCGGCGACGCGGGCCCCGCGGGCCTCAACATCGTGAATCTGGCGTCCATCGCCGCCGTCACGGTGATCCGGTTCTTCCTCTACCACTACGTGGTGTTCCCTCGGGAGGCGACGATGCCGGGGCCGGATGAGGGGTCGGGTAGGCTCGCCCCGTGAAAACGGCCCCCCGCGTCCTCGGCACCCTGTCCCTGCTCGCGGCTCTGGGAGCGGTCGGGGTCCAGGTACTGGTGGTCGGTCTGCTGTGGGGCGCGTTCCTCCAGCCCCTCCCTCTGTCCAGCACCCTGACGCTGGGGGTGGGCGGCGCTGTGCTCGGCTTTGCGCTCGCTGTCGTCGGTGCCATCGTGCGCCGCGGCGTCGGCCCGCTGCTGGCGATCGCGGGCCTGATGAACCTCGGCCTGCTGGCCGGGTACGCCTACCTCTTCAGCGTTCTCTGACCCTCGACGCGACGGGCATCGACGCGACGCTCCGGCCGGCTCAGCCGCACGACACCTCGGTGATGTGCGAGGGGACCGGGTTGACCATCGGGGTGTGCACCAGCGATACGTCGTCGCTGTTGTCGGGCGATCCCTCGAACGTCACGCTCAGCGAGTGGGTCGTCTGCGGGTCGTTCGTCGAGAACAGTCGGGCGACCGGACGACCGAGGTGTTCACCCGTGGTCACCGGCACGTCAACGCCGTCGAAGCTCGCCTTGACGAACGTCGCTCCGCTCGGCCCGTAGAACTGCATATCGGTTCCGATCGTGCCCTTGGGGAAGTGCTTGCCCCCGTCGACGTACCGCACGAGACCGTCCGAGGTGGCACGGTCGAGCGCGTTGGTGAACGTCACGGTCGTCGTGTACGTGGGGACGGCGGAGCAGCGGTTCACCGAGACATCGGCCGACATCCAGGTGTAATAGCTCAGCTTCGCCTCGGTGAGGTCGTTGATGAACACGCCGAGCGTCGTCTGCTCGTCACCATCGGTCGAGGGAAGCGGACCGAGAAGTCGCGAATCGGCGAAGGCGGCGCGCGTGGCGTCATCGAAGGAGTAGAAGTACACGCGGTGCTCGTCGACCGCCCGCACCAGCGCGGTCGCAAAGGACACCGGAGCGAAATCACCGGACGACACCGCGTCGAACACCTCGACGGCGGCCGAGGCGAAGAACGCGTCCTGATCGGCGTTGTCGGGGTAGCGGGCGTACACGTCGCTGAGCAGGATCCTCACGGCATCCGAGGACGTCAGCTGGTCCCCCGTCGCGAGGGTGATCGGACCGGTCGCATCGAGGAGGTACGACAGCGTCACGGGATCGATCGACATGACGCCATCGATGGGCGTGCCGAACGACTCCGCCCAGTACGCGCGGGCGAAGTCCGCGGACATCGCGAAGTCGGGGGTCGACGTGATGTCCTGCGAGTAGCGACCGATCTTGTCGTCGTAGAGCTTCACGACCTCGGGGTCGAGCGGCAGGATCGACTCTTTGCGCGTGTTCTTAAAGTCGCGGCTGGTGGCCTGCTGAGCGATCTCCATCTTGCCGTTCTCGACCTTGAGGAGGACCACGGATGCCGGGATGCCGCCGGTCCCTCGCGCTTCGGCGTTGTTCTGCACGAGGAGGAGGTAGTTCTTGGTCCCCTCCGCGCCCATCAGGGAAGGGAGGACGGGCATCAGCTCGACCGCACGGGACAGCGCGGGCTGGAGCCCTCGGACCGCGCCGGTCAGCTGGCCGAGGGGCCCCTGCAGAACGCCCGGTGTGTCGGCGACATCGACACCGCGGACGGCTCCCGCGGCACGATCCGCCGCGGAAGAAGCTTCCGTCAACGGACCGGAGAGCTGCTGGATCGCCGCCACGTCGAATGCGCCGTCCTTGGGGCGCAGAAGGGCAGGATCCACGTTCGCGAGCGCGGGGAGCGCACCCTGCGCCAGCTCATCGACGGCGACGGTCGACTCCCGCACCGCGTGAAGGGTCGGACCGACGAAGGGTGCCTGCTCCGCGACCTGCCACATCCACGTGTCGGCCGCGCCTCGGGCGCGCGACGCGTGCCCCTGGAGCTCGGTGATCGAGGAGGCCAACGCTGTGCGGTCGTCGCTCCCGAACTGGCTCTGCATCTTGGACACGAGCGGAACCGCCGCGCGCAGTTCCTTCTGAGCGACGAAACCGCCGACAGCGACGGACGCAGCGAGAGCGACGAGCACCACCGTCAGTGCTCCGAGGGCGAGCCAGGCGATCACCGCGGGGCGGAGTCGACGGGGCGTGGCAGTTCGCGACATCTCATTCCGTTCACGCCGCGAGTTGGCACCCGGCGTAGCGCGCGACAAAGTCCAGTCGCGCAGATGGGTATGCTACCTGAGTCGGGTGCAACGTCTGCTGGGCACATTCTGGTGCGCGGACCCCGTGCTGCGCTCGATCTTTCTGCCCCCCGAAAGACGAGGAGACGCGTGGGATCTCGACGTACGCCCTCCGTCGCCATCATCGGGACCCGCGGCTACCCGAGCTACTACGGCGGCTTCGAGACCGCCGTTCGCCGACTCGCCCCCTACCTCGTCGACCACGGGTGGGACGTCACCGTCTACGGGCGTCCGGACGCAACCGATCCGGCGGATCCCGAGCGCGACATCCGCGTGCAGACACGGGCGACGAAAGGCATCGACTCCCGCACGCTCAGCACCCTGTCGTACGGACTGACATCGACGATGGATGCCGCGCGCCGGCGCCCGGACGTCGCGCTGATCATGAACGTCGCAAACGGGTTCTGGTTGCCGCTGATGAAGGCCCGCGGCATCCCCACCGTCGTCAATGTGGACGGCCTGGAGTGGGAGCGCGAGAAGTGGAGCGCCCTGGGTAAGGCTGTCTTCCGCGCGGGAGCCCGGGTGACGGCTCGCCTTTCGACCGAGCGGATCGTCGATGCCCGCACGATCGGCGCGGCGTGGCAGACCCGCTTCGGCGTGAACGGCACGTTCATCCCCTACGGTGCCGACGTCCCGCCGCCCCTGCCGATCGAGCCCGGCCTCACGCATCGGGGCTACGCGCTGGCCGTCGCCCGATTCGTCCCCGAGAACACGGTGGGCCCATTCTTCGACGCGGCAGAACGCCTGGCAGCCGACCACGACGTGATCGTCGTCGGCTCCTCCGGATACGGCGGTGAACTCGACGAGCGTGCGCGCGCGCTGTCGCAGCGGCTTCCCCGCTTCCACTGGCTCGGACACGTGCACGACGATCACCGGCTGCACAGCCTTTGGCAGCACGCGGGAGCGTACTTCCACGGCCACAGCGTCGGCGGGACGAACCCCGCTCTCGTCCAGGCCATGGCGTGCGGGTCACCCATCGTCGCGCGAGACACCCCGCACAGCCGCGAGGTGCTCGGTACCGACGCCGGTGAGTTCACCGGGCCTCAGCCCGGGGCTATCGAGAACGCGTTGCGCACACTGCTTTCCAACCCTGCTCGCCAAGAGCAGTTGAGCGAAGCCGCCACGCGACGGGCGCGCGAGGCCTACTCGTGGGAGCGCGTCAACGCCGCGTACGAGGCGCTGCTGCGCGCACAGCTGCCGGACGCCACTCCCCTGACGACCACCACGGAATCACGAAGCGACCGGGAACGCTGAGACGACATGGGCATCGCCGCGAAGATCATCCACGAACAGCGCGAGCGTCTGCGCGAAGCCGGGAGTGACCGCTGGCGGATCGTGAGTGCCCAACTCGCGGCGAAGGTCGGCCCGATGGCCGTGCGCGGCGCGCTCCTCGCCCCGCGCCTCGGTTCCTCGCGAGGAGTCCCGCTCATCGGCCGCGGCGTGCGCGTGCGCAACCCGCACCTGGTTCACGCGGGGGCCGACCTGTTGGTCGAGGACTTCGCCGAGATCCAGGGGCTGAGCCGAGACGGCATCCGTTTCGGTGACGGAGTGTCGATCGGCACCGGGACGCTGATCCGTCCCAGCAGCTACTACTCTCGCGCGATCGGCGTCGGACTCACGATGGGCGACGGCAGCAGCCTCTCCCCCGGGTGCTACATCGGCTGCTCCGGTGGGGTGACCATCGGGGAGGAGACCATGCTCGGCCCCGGCGTGCGCGTGTTCGCCGAGGACCACGTCATGAGCGATCCCACTGCGGGTGTGAAGGAGCAGGGTGTCGAGTGGTCGCCGATCACGATCGGAGCGGGATGCTGGGTCGCGAGCGGCGTGACCATCACCTCGGGAGTGACGATCGGCGACGGCGCAGTCATCGCCGCGGGTGCCGTCGTGACCCGCGACGTCCCCGCCGGCGCGGTGTACGCCGGCATTCCGGCGCGCCCCATCGGCACGCGGAGCACCCCGTGACGCCACGACGTCGCCGCGGCATCGTCGTCCACCCCTCCGACGAGATGTACGGGGCTGATCGCGTACTGCTCGAGGTCGTGCGCACCGTGCCCGACGACCTCGATCTCGAGGTCTGGCTCCCCACCGACATCGACTACCCGGAGCGTCAACTCTCGCGCGCGCTCGCTGAGCGCGGCATCCGGGTCCGTCATCTCGCGTTGCCGATCATGCGACGGGCATACCTCACTCCTCGACGGCTGCCCGGTCTGGCCCTGCGTACGCTGGTCACGGCGGGCAAGATCATCGCGGCGCGCCCCGCCCTGGTGTACCTCAACACGGCCGCCGCCGCCCTCACGGCCCCGGCATCACGTCTGTCTGGGGCGCAGGTCGTCCTGCACCTGCACGAGCACATCGACGCGCGCTCTCGCGCCGTCGTGCCGTTCCTGCGATTCGCTCACCGCATCATCGCGGTCAGCGCCGCCGTGGCGGACGCGTTGCCGGCGGCGCTCCGCGGACGTACGCGCGTGGTGCACAACGGCTTCGAGGTTGCGCCCCCGGTGCCCCTTCCCCCGTTCGACGACGGCATCCGTCTCGTGATCGCCAGCCGCTGGAACGCCTGGAAGGGCCACCGGGTGCTGCTGGAAGCCTGGGACCGGACGCGACGCGACGATCTGCATCTGACGATCCTCGGGGACGCTCCCCTCAGCGGCGAGGCCGTGGATGTGCGGGAGATCGTCGCTCGCTCCCCTCGCCGCGCACAGCTCAATGTCGTCGGGCGCACCGATGACGTCCGCGGACATGTGGACCGCGCCCACGTCGTCGTCGTGCCCAGCGTGCTGCCCGACCCATTGCCCACGATCGCGATCGAGGCTCTCGGCGCCGGGCGCGCTGTCCTCGCGAGCGACGACGGCGGCTTGCCCGAGATCGTCGGCGATCAGCGCTTCCTGGTGGATCCCGGAGACGTCGATCAGTGGACCGACGCGCTCGAGAACCTGGACGCGGAGAAGCTCCGGGATGCCGCGGATGCCGCACGCCCACGCTTCGAGCGCCTCTTCGCGCGATCCGCCTTCGACCGACTCATCCACGACGAACTGTGGTCGGGGGTGACCGAACGGTGAGATTCCCACGGACCTCCGCCGACCCCGTCCTGAGCCCGCGCGTCCGCACCGTCACCTCGGTTCTCATCGTGGCGGTCGTCGTGAGTTCGTTCGTCGGACGCTACGACCTACCGATCGCGGGCTTCCGCGTCCGCATCGAGCAGGTCGTGCCTCTCGTGCTCGCCGCCTGGATGCTAGGACACCCGTTGCTGCGGGGAGCCTTCTTCCGCGCCGCGCGGCATCCTGTTCCGCTGGTCTATGCCGCCTTCGTGGCGTGGAACGTGGTGACCACCCTCGTGTTCTCCCCGAGCCTCGGCTGGAGCGCGTCGATCTTGATCTGGCTGATGATCGATCTGCTCCTGCTGATCTCACTGATGGCACTGGCCGAGGGGGCGAACCTGGCCGAGCGGCTCGGCCGTCTTTCCGTCGCCCCGTGGGCGCTGGTCGGGTTCACCGCGTTCGCCGTGGCCAACCTCACGCGCGGCCGGGTGTCTTTCGGTGCCGACTTCGACTACCTGTACGAGGTCTACGTTGCTCGCGCCACCGCGATCGAGGCGAACATCTACGCGTCGATCCTCGTCTTCTGGACCCTGCTCGCCGTCACCCGGCGCGGTCTCTCCCGCGTGGAGATCACGGCGATCGCCATCGCCGTGCCGCTGGGTCTCATCGCCTCGCAGACGCGAACAGCCGTCTTCAGCCTCCTTCTGGGACTCGCCGTCTTCGCCGCCTACGCTCTCCTCGTAGATCGCCGCCCCGCACGGGAACGCTGGAGACGGGTCCTTCCCGCCGCGATCGTCGCCTGCACGGTGGTCTTCTCCTACGGGATCCTCGCGGCCTCTGGGAGCACGGCGCCCGCGGATCGCACGCTCAGCGCGACCTCGTCCCCGTCGCCGGGAGCGACGCGCGAGCCAGACCCCAGCAATCCCGAGCAGCAGAACAAGATCGGCGACATCGACTTCGACGGCGGCACGATCGGGTTCCGCGTCACGGTGGCTGAGCTCGCGGCCGAAGACATGCACGGCGTCAACCTGTGGTTCGGCAACGGAACGAACACGTTCGGCCTCCGCCATGAGCAACCGGGCACGCCAGGGGTGAGCGGGCACATCATCATGCTCCCCATCCAGGTTCTCTACGACGGAGGCATTGTCGGGCTCGGATTGCTCGGGGCCTTCTTCGTGACCGTCTTCGCCTGCGTCCCCCGACGACGTCGGCCCGTGGCGGCCGGCCTGCTCGCGGCCTACGTGCTCTCGGCGACGCTCACGAGCATGTTCTGGTTCGCCGTGACCTGGATCCTCGTCGCCGTCCTCGTCCGACCCGAATCAGCATCTGAACGTGACCTCGGCGACGCCTGACCAACCTCGGCCGCACCGCGCCCGTAGCGTGGTGCTGCTGACCGCGGTATCGGCTCTCTCGGCGGTCTCCCCCCTTATCGCCCTGCCCCTCATCACCCGGGCGGCTGGCCCCACCGGCTTCGCCGAGATCGCGATCGGTCAAGCGCTGGGGACGCTGGCGGCCACCCTCATCACGTTCGGCTGGGCCGTCCGCGGGCCAGTCGAAGCTGCGCGCTCAACACACCCCGCCCGGGTCTTCCGCGCGAGCGTAGCGGTGCGCGGCGCGAACAGCGTCGTGGCCCTCCCCGCGGTCGCGGTGGTCGCGGCGATCGCGAGCCATTCCCCCGACCATGCTCTCGCCGTCGTGTCCGCGCTGGCCTTCGCCCTACAGGGTCTGTCACTGAGCTGGTATGCGGTCGGCGTCGGACGCCCGGCGCTCGCCTTGACCTTCGACGCCCTGCCACGCATCGTTCTCAACCTCTCGGGCGCGGCGCTCGCCCTCGCGGTCGGCGAGGCTCTGGTCTACCCCGTCGTGCTCCTGATCGGGACGCTCGCCGCGTTCCTCATCGCGACATGGGCCATCGGTTTTCGGGAGCGGTTCTCGGTGCGCGTCACCCTCTCGGACGCGGCCGCGTCGTATCGGGGCGGGTGGCGCACGGCGACGGCGGCGGCTCTCCTGACATTCTCCGAGACGGCGCCCCTCTCAACGCTCGGCGTCGCGGGCTCGCCCGCGGCGATCGCTTTCGCTCCCTTCGACCGCGTGCTCAAGTACGGCTACATCGGCGTCTACATGATCTCGTCGTCATTCCAGGGCTGGGTGTCGTCCGCCCACGGAGCGGCGGGTCTGCATCGCATGCGTCGTGCTGTCGGCATCCACGCAATCCTGGGACTCATCCTGGGAACGCTGTTCGCCACTGTCACCCCGTGGGCGACGCCCATCGTGCTGGGAGACGGATTCGCGATCGACCCGCTCACCGCTCTGTTCGGTGGAATCGCGCTCGCAGCGATGACCGTGGGCACGGCGTTGGGCGTATGCGTCGTCCTCCCGTCGGGGCGTGACCGTTCTTATCTGTTGGCGGTCGGAGTAGGCGCGTTCCTCGTCATACCCGCCGTGCTGACCGGCGCATCGCTCGCCGGCGTCGCGGGCGCGGCGGGAGCCGTGGCGGTCGTCCAGCTCGCCGTCCTCACCGCGCTCGGGCGGGCCGCATTCCCCACCCTCGGCGGACGCTGACGCCGACTAGGCGAGCACGAAGCCCGCCACGGACATCGCGATCCACACGGTCGTGAAGACGATGCCCAAGACGATCGCGCCCCACAGACGCCGTGACAGAGTGACGAAGATCCCGGCCGCGACCCCGAAGACGACGGGCAGCGCCACCGGCATCCCGCTGACGTCGCCGCGGAAGACGACCGGGATGATCGCGAACGCGACCGCAGCCACGACAGCGGCGATCGCCCGTGACCAGACGGCGGGAAGGCGCGGCTCGGTGACGCGCAGCGTCAGCGCGACGAGGAGTCCCGAGGCGAACACCGTCAGCATGCCGATCACGACGTAGGGCACGAACACGCCGAGAACGAGCCATCGCGGCGAAAGCGCGCCGAAAGCGGGCCACCCTCCCCCGCCGGCGAAGACCCCGGCGACGAAGGGCATGATTGCACCGAGGACGACCCCCCACAGCACGTCGAGACCGCGCAGGCTCAGGAAACCCTCGTGGCGGTACTTCGCGAGAAGCGCGATGCCCGTGATGCCCACGATCACAGATGCCACGGCACCGCCCAGGCTGCGCCCGGCGGCACCGTCGAACGCCACCGTCACGAGAAGACCCGCGACCAGCCCGACCACCAACGCCGTCGCCGCTACGGCCAGGGGGATCCACAAGCCCTTCCGCTGAGCAGGGTGATCGCCGTCCGATGTCCGTGACGCCGTCAGACGCGCGGGGGCCTCGGCGACGTCCACCGTCTGCGCGTCGCGGGCCTCTCGACGGGAGCGGCGGCTGGGCTCGGCGGGGGCGGTGTCCATCAGCCCAGTTTAGAGGGACCGATCATCCCGCCCGGGCTCCGCACCCCGCGCGACGGCATCCGGGAACGACGAAGGGCCGGGCCCGAAGGCCCGGCCCTTGCCGAGTGAAGTCTGGAGAGACTTACTTGATGATCTTCGTGACCGTGCCGGCGCCGACGGTGCGGCCACCCTCACGGATCGCGTAGCCGAGGCCCTCTTCCATGGCGATCGGCTGGATGAGCTCGACCGACATTTCGGTGGTGTCACCGGGCATGACCATCTCGGTGCCCTCGGGCAGCGTGATGACGCCGGTCACGTCCGTGGTACGGAAGTAGAACTGCGGGCGGTAGTTCGTGAAGAACGGGTTGTGGCGGCCGCCCTCTTCCTTGGACAGGATGTACGCCGTGCCCTCGAAGTTGGTGTGCGGGGTGACCGAACCGGGCTTCACGACGACCTGGCCGCGCTCGACGTCGTCACGCTTGGTGCCGCGGAGGAGCAGACCACAGTTCTCGCCGGCCCAGGCCTCGTCGAGCTGCTTGTGGAACATCTCGATACCCGTGACCGTGGTCTTCTGCGTCGGGCGGATGCCGACGATCTCGACCTCGGAGTTGATCGCGAGGGTACCGCGCTCGGCACGGCCCGTGACGACCGTGCCACGGCCGGTGATGGTGAAGACGTCCTCGATGGGCATGAGGAACGGCTTGTCCTTGTCGCGCACCGGGTCGGGGATCGACTCGTCAACGGCTTCCATGAGCTCGACGATCGAGTTGACCCACTGCTCGTCACCCTCGAGAGCCTTGAGGCCCGAGACGCGGACGACGGGGGCGTTGTCGCCGTCGAAGTCCTGCGACGACAGCAGCTCGCGAACCTCGAGCTCGACGAGCTCCAGGATCTCCTCGTCGTCGACCATGTCGCTCTTGTTCAGCGCGACGAGCAGGTACGGCACGCCGACCTGCTTGGCGAGCAGAACGTGCTCACGGGTCTGAGCCATCGGGCCGTCGGTGGCGGCGACCACGAGGATCGCGCCGTCCATCTGAGCGGCACCGGTGATCATGTTCTTGATGTAGTCGGCGTGGCCGGGCGCGTCGACGTGAGCGTAGTGACGCTTCGGGGTCTCGTACTCGACGTGCGAGATGTTGATGGTGATACCGCGCTGACGCTCTTCCGGCGCCGAGTCGATCGACGCGAAGTCACGCTGAACGTTGGTGGCCGACGGGAACTTGTCGGCGAGCACCTTCGAGATGGCAGCGGTGAGCGTGGTCTTGCCGTGGTCGACGTGACCGATCGTTCCGATGTTCACGTGCGGCTTGGTCCGCTCGAACTTGGCCTTAGCCACTGGGTCCTCCTCAGGACGTAGATGCGAAGTCTCGGGCGCTGGATTGCGACCGATTCTCCACGGGGATGGTTCTCAGGTTACTAGAGAGTCGGTATTGAGTTTGAGTGGATGCCGGGAACCCGAGCAGGAACCCGGGTTCACGGCATCCGGAGAGCGGTGTTACTCGCCCTTGTTCTTCTGGATGATCTCGTCAGCCACGGCCTTCGGGACGTCGGCGTAGCTGTCGAACTCCATCGAGTAGACGGCGCGGCCCGAGGTCTTCGAGCGCAGGTCACCGATGTAGCCGAACATCTCGGACAGCGGCACGTTGGCCCGGACGACCTTGACGCCGGCGGCGTCTTCCATCGACTGGATCTGGCCACGACGCGAGTTCAGGTCGCCGATGACGTCGCCCATGTACTCCTCGGGAGTACGCACCTCGACGGCCATGATCGGCTCGAGGATGGTGGGGTTCGCCTTGCGGACGGCCTCCTTGAAGCCCATCGAACCGGCGATCTTGAACGCCATTTCCGACGAGTCGACGTCGTGCGAAGCACCGTCGAGGAGGATCGCCTTGACACCCACCATGGGGTAGCCGGCGAGCACGCCGACGTTCATGGCGTCCTGGAAGCCCTGGTCGGTCGGCGAGATGTACTCGCGCGGGATACGACCACCGGTGACCTTGTTCTCGAACTCGTAGGTCTTGTCGGCCGTGACCTCGAGGGGCTCGATCGCGAACTGGATCTTCGCGAACTGACCCGAACCACCGGTCTGCTTCTTGTGCGTGTAGTCGTGACGCTCGACCGACTTGCGGATGGTCTCGCGGTACGCGACCTGCGGCTTGCCGACGTTGGCCTCGACCTTGAACTCGCGCTTCATGCGGTCGACCAGGATGTCGAGGTGGAGCTCGCCCATGCCCTTGATGACGGTCTGGCCGGTCTCGGAGTTCTGCTCGACGCGGAACGTCGGGTCTTCCTCCGCGAGCTTCTGGATGGCGACACCCAGCTTCTCCTGGTCGGCCTTGGTCTTGGGCTCGATGGCGACCTCGATGACCGGCTCCGGGAACGTCATCGACTCGAGGACGACCTGGTTGGCCGGGTCGCAGAGGGTGTCACCGGTGGTGGTGTCCTTCAGGCCGATGACCGCGTAGATGTGACCGGCGGTGACCGAGTCGACCGGCATCTCCTTGTTGGCGTGCATCTGGAAGATCTTCCCGATGCGCTCCTTCTTGCCCTTGGTCGCGTTGACGACCTGGGCGCCGGAGTCGAGGTGACCCGAGTAGACGCGGATGTAGGTGAGGCGACCGAAGAACGGGTGCGTCACGATCTTGAACGCGAGGGCCGCGAAGGGCTCCTCACGGTCGGCGTGACGCTCGATGACGATCTCTTCGTCCTTGGGGTCGTGCGCCTCGATGGCGGGCACGTCCAGGGGCGAGGGGAGGTAGTCGACGACCGCGTCGAGCATGGGCTGCACACCGCGGTTCTTGAACGCCGAACCGCAGAGCACGGGGTAGAGCTCCGAGTTGATCGTCATCTTGCGGATGGCGCCCTTGATCTCGGCGACCGTGAGCTCTTCACCGCCGAAGAACTTCTCGAGGAGGGTGTCGTCGGACTCGGCGACGGTCTCGAGGAGCTGCTGACGGTACTCGGCGGCCTTGTCGGCGAGGTCGGCCGGGATCTCCTGGATCTCGTACTTCGCGCCCATGGTCACGTCACCCTTGGCGTCGCCGGGCCACACGAGTGCGCGCATCTCGACGAGGTCGATGACGCCGACGAAGTCGTTCTCAGCACCGATGGGGAGCTGGATGACGAGGGGCTTGGCCTTCAGGCGGTTCACGATGGTGTCGACCGTGAAGTAGAAGTCGGCGCCCAGCTTGTCCATCTTGTTGACGAAGCAGATGCGGGGGACGTCGTACTTGTCGGCCTGACGCCACACGGTCTCGGACTGGGGCTCGACGCCCTCCTTGCCGTCGAAGACGGCGACGGCACCATCGAGGACGCGGAGCGACCGCTCGACCTCGACGGTGAAGTCGACGTGACCGGGGGTGTCGATGATGTTGATCTGGTTCTTGTCCCAGAAGCAGGTCACAGCAGCAGAGGTGATCGTGATGCCACGCTCCTGCTCCTGCTCCATCCAGTCGGTGGTCGCCGCACCATCGTGCGTCTCACCGATCTTGTGGTTGACGCCCGTGTAGAACAGGATGCGCTCGGTCGTCGTGGTCTTGCCGGCATCGATGTGGGCCATGATGCCGATGTTGCGGACCTTATGCAGGTCGGTGAGCACGTCTTGTGCCACGGGTGTCTTCCTTACCTGTTGGGAGGTTGATGCCGGGCCCATCGGAGGGTCCGCGACCGGGTTCGGTCACAGACCCTCCGCGGGTTTTACCAGCGGTAGTGCGCGAAGGCGCGGTTCGACTCGGCCATCTTGTGGGTGTCTTCGCGGCGCTTGACCGCGGCACCGAGGCCGTTCGAGGCGTCGAGGATCTCGTTCTGCAGACGCTCGGTCATCGTCTTCTCACGACGACCCTTCGCGTAGCTCACGAGCCAGCGCAGCGCGAGGGTGTTCGCGCGGTGCGGCTTGACCTCGACGGGAACCTGGTAGGTCGAGCCACCGACGCGGCGGCTCTTGACCTCGAGGGTGGGACGGACGTTGTCGAGCGCTTTCTTGAGCGTGGCGACGGCGTCCTGGCTGTTCTTCGCCTCGACGCCCTTGAGGGCGTCGTAGACGATCGACTCGGCGATGGACTTCTTGCCGTCGACGAGGATCTTGTTGACCAGCTGGGTGACGACAGGAGCGCCGTACACCGGGTCGTTGACGACGGGACGCTTCGGGGCGGGACCCTTACGAGGCATGGTTCTCAGCCCTTCTTCGCGCCGTAGCGGCTACGAGCCTGCTTACGGTTCTTGACAGCCTGGGTGTCGAGCGCACCGCGGACGATCTTGTAACGGACACCGGGGAGGTCCTTGACGCGACCGCCGCGGACGAGCACGAGCGAGTGCTCCTGCAGGTTGTGGCCCTCGCCGGGGATGTAGGCGGTGACCTCGGTGCCGTTGCGCAGCTTCACGCGGGCGACCTTGCGCATGGCCGAGTTCGGCTTCTTGGGGGTCGTGGTGTACACGCGGGTGCACACGCCGGCCTGCTGGGGGTTCGACTTCAGCGCGGGAGCCTTGGTCTTCGAGACCTTCGGCGAGCGGCCCTTGCGAACCAACTGCTGAATGGTTGGCACGTTCTCTCCTTGATTGGCTGGTCGGTTCCTCTCGGTTCCGCCCAGGTGCTGCACGGTGACAGCGGTCGTGTCTCCCCCGAAACCTCACGCATCTTGCGATTCGTGACGTGTCGGGCTCACGTGTGATCCACCGCGCGTCAGAATGATCAGACGCGGTTCGTGGTGGATATGCCGTGGGGGCGACCTGTTCGCAGGTCGATCCCTGAGATGGTGCGAGCGTTGATCCGCACGTCCTCCCGGAGGCATGACGCACGGCGCGCGTGAACGCACACCCGATCAATGATACGTGCTTGTCGGGGGTACGGGCAAACGTGCAGCGACCTCACGGGTGCGGGCGGCGTGTCTCGCCCACCCGTCCTCCGGTCAGCGGACCAGCAGGACGAACGCGGCGAGCGCCCCCGCGAGGACGACGACCGTGGTCCCCCCGATGATCAGCGGGCCGGCGACCCCCCGATGCGGCTTCTTCGGACGAACGGAAGCGGTGTCGAGAGCGGAGTCGGCTCTCGGCACGGGCTCGTTGCGGCGCACGCGGATCGCGTCGTCGCCGCGCGGGCCGTACGCCTCCCGGACCTCTGCGCCGGGGACGCGCGCTGTCCGAACGCGGGGCTCTTCTCGGGGCGGGACGTCGACGCCCGCGCCGAGATCCGGGAGTACGCCGCCCGCGCGGCGACGACCCGGAGCGGTGGCGGGAAGCGGCTCGGCGAGGCCGCTCGTGCGGCGCGCGGCCGTCGTCGTGTCGTCGAGGGTCGGCTCGGGTCCACCCTCGGGCCCGCGTGTGCGCGGCGTGCGGTCGGCGCTGACATCCTCCGCCCGTTCACGCGCTCGCGGGGAGCGGACCGTCTCGTCGTTCGGGCCACGACGCCCCGGAGCGGTGTCGTCGTCCGCGGCCCGCATGTCGGGCACGGTGCCGGCTCGGCGCGCGGGCTCCGCGGGCGCCGTGTCCCCCACCTCATCGGCTTCGGGGCCGTTCGTCGTGGCTCCACGACGCACCAGGACGGTGTGGTCCTGCGATTCCCGAGCGACGATCGCGGTGTCGTCCGCGACCGCCTCTTCGTTCGCGACCTCCGCACGCCGTGCGGTGCCGCGCCGAGCGATCAGCGTCTCGTCCTCGTTCACGGCGGGATCGGCGCCGTCGTCCGCTGTCGCCGGGGTGACCGAAGCGGGCCAGGGCCGCAGACGCCCCGCCCACAGGGTGACGTCCTCGGGATCGTCGGGCTTGTCGTAAGGACCGCTCACGCGTCCCTCCGGGACAGGCGCACCTCCGCGTCGCCGAGGAAGAAACGCTCACCGGCTTCGATCTCCTCACCCGGGGGCGCCTCGATCTCTGTGCCCATGAGGGTGGCGAACAGGACGCCGTTGGTGGAGTCCAGGTCGGTCACGAACCAGGTGTCGCCGCGGAGCTGGAGCCGCGCGTGCGTCTTGGAGACCGTCCGCGTCTCATCCGTGATCGCGATGAGCTGCGCGTCGGGGAATGCGCTGTCCGCCGCGGGCCGTCGACCCACGATGACCACGGAGGAGGTGAGCTCGACGGGATCGCCGCTGGGCGGGACGAGCGCCCACGGGATGCGACGACGTCGGGCCACCACGGTCCGGTCCAGCGCATCGAGGTCGTCGTCGCCGTCGAGGTCGGAAGCGAACTCCGGCTGCGTGTAGAGCGCGGCGACCGACGTGCGCGCCGATCGGGGGGCACCGGCATCCGGGGCACCCGAAACCGCCGACACCGCCTCGGAGAGTTCCGGGAACTCCTCGGGCTGGGGCGCGGGCGCGGGCGGATCCACCTCGGCGTCAGGGTCGACCGCGGGACGAGTGAGCGGCACCTCCGCGACCGGCGCGGGCGCGTCGGCGCGTCGCGGGGGCGTCCACGGCTCGGGCTCCGAGAGAACCTCGGCGCCGGAACCCGCGTCACGCCCGTCTTCGGCCTCCGTCGAGGGAGTGGTCGCGACGGGGAACCCGCGACCGCGCAGGGGAAGCCCCGGCGTCAGAGGAACCGTCGGCTGGAACCCGTTGTCCTCGGCATCCGAGATGGCGGGCGCCGCCTCGGCCGTGCTGCGGCGAGCGCCGGACTCCTCCGCGTCCGCGCGCAGAGCGTCGAGCACGTCGAACACGGACGTCGGGGGCGCGGCATCCGGAGTCCTGTCCTCGGAGCGGGGAGGACGGGCCTCCTGCGGCGGAGACGTGTCCCCGCTGCGGGACGGGGCCCAGTCGACCGACGAGGGCACCGCGTCGGCGAGCGAACCGGACGGGGCCGCGAACGGGAGGACGACGGGTTCCGAGGAGGGCTCCGCGTCCTGGGCGGCGGGCGGCTCCGGCGTCCATCCGCCGACGAGGGGCACGTACGGGCCGGCGAAGTCCTGCCCGCGGCGCACAGGCGCGGAGTTCTCGTCGATCGCGCGCGACCGGGAGGCATCGGGCCCCGCCCAGCGCGCGGAGCCGAAGCCCAGCACGCTCGCCCAGACGACCTGGAGCAGCACCCCGAGCACCGTCGTGCCGGCCCCGCGGTCGAAACCGACGCTGACGCGGTGCACCGCGACGATGAAGACGATGATGAAGGCGATCCCGCCGAACAGCGGAACCAGGTTCAGGAGGATGAGCCAGGGCGAGAAGCCGCCGAGCTTGAGAATCGTGGCGAGGTTGACGAACGGGATCCACGCCTTCCACGACCTCTCCCCCGTCTTGGCGAACAGGGCCGCCAGCGCGAGGGCGTACCAGACGTACACGATGACGAAGAGGACGGCGGTGGACAGCCCGAGGATGACTCCCGTGGAATCGTTCATGTCGTGTCGCGCCGCCGGCGGGCCGGGCGCTTCCCCCTCTCGTCGCGGTGCGGCGGCCGTCGGCGCGTGGGGCGCGGGGCGAGGAACCGCAGGAACGATCTCAACGATACGGCTGCGAGCAGCCGCCGCCATCCGCCGCGCTGACGCGTGAGGCTTCGGCGTTCGGTGTCGACGATGCGCCAGAAGGCCGCGGCCTCGTCGGCGGTGACCGTCCGGGACGAGAAGACGGCGCGATCGGCTTCGTCGGCGAGGCGCACGCCGCTCTCCGTTCCGAGCGCGGCCGCGAGTTCGCGACGCGTGGGCGAGCGCGGGAGATCGCGGCCGGAATCGACGCCGGCATCCACGTACTCCTCCCAGCCGCCGGCGATCGCGGCTCGGGGATCCGGATCGCGACGGCGCCCGCGTCGGCGGACCGCCTTGGCGATCACGATGGCAAGGAACGGCCCGAACAGCACCAGCACGACGAGGAGGGAGAATCCCGCGACGCGCAGGATCGGCCACAGCCAGGCGAGATCGAGGCCATCGGGGGCGCGATTCTCGTCGTTGAGGGTGTTGTCCTCCTGCACGGGAGCCGGCGGCACGACGTCGTCGACCGTATCGGGCCGCACCTCGGTGACGTTCTCCGGGTCGCGCTGTTCGGTGACCTCGAGGCTCGGGGACTGCTCGTGCTGCGGGGTCACGTCGATGGGAACCCACCGGCCGTCGGAACCCTGCACCTCGGTCCACGCGCTCAGATCATCGGCGCGGCATGCTCCGGCCTCGCACGTCGGAAGATCGGGGTCGGCGGAGGTGAGCCGCGCGCCGACCACGACGCGTGCCGGGAAACCCAGCTGGTGCGCGACGAGAGCCACGGCCACGGCGAACTGCTCGTCGTCGCCGACGGCGGCGACGTAATTTCCGGATGCCGCTGCCCGGGGATCGTCCTCTCGGTCGAGGAGGCGCTGGAACATCGTCTCGATGCGGGCCACGGAGTGCCCCGACGCGCTCGGCTGCACCTGGTAGCCGGCGAGGTCCGCGGCCCACTTCGGAGCGGCCGCGCCGGCGGCCGGTGCGAGCCCGTGGCTCAGATATCCCCGTTCGCGGAGCATCTGCACGAGGGCGGCCAGGGCGGCTCCGTCGTCGCCCCTCTTGTGCTCGTCGACCCAGCGGCGCAGGTTCTCCCCACCGGACACCCCTCCGGGGGCGCCGGGGGCGGAGAGCGTCGCGAGGTCGGGGGCCGTCGGCTCCGTCGCCGTCAGACGGTATCGATCGCCCGGCACGAGTCCGCCGTCGGCGATCTGCACACCCGCCTCGGCCTCGGCGCTGTAGTAGAAGCGATCGGCCAGTTGGTTCTGCCGGTCCCCCGCGAAGGCGGCCTGAACGAGGCTCCCCGCCGTCGGCATCCAGATCCCTCCGAGGTCGCCGATCTCGATCTCGGCGTCGACGGCTCGACCATCCGCCGCCGGCAACCGGGACGGGACGCGGACGTAGCGGCCCTCCCCCGTGCCCGAGGAGCGGAAGATCTCGCCGTCGTAGGAATCGAGGGTGGCCACGCGGATGCGATCCGGCAGTGCTCCGTCCCCGCTCACGCGGAACAGCACGTCATCGACTCGGGAGTCGGAGAACATCGCCCGGTACTCGGACAGCGGGCTGACCGCCTCCGCGATCTGGCGCTCCGGCCCCGCGGCCGACCTCAGGACGCGGCGATCGGCATCGGCGGCCGCCCACGGTACGACGGCGACGGTCGCCAGGGCGGCGACCAGGATCATGCCCGCTCCGGCGAGGGTGCGGCGGCGGTCGGTGCGGGAGCGCCGCACGGTCGGCGCGACGGCGGCGAGCGCGTGCGTGCGCCGGAGCGAGCGGATCCTCTCATCGCGGGCGCGCCAGGCCAGCCAGAGGACGGCGGAGAGCGGCGCGGCGAGACCCACCGCGGTCTCGACGGGGGCCGGGATCGACACGGGTCCCCACACGAGCGGAGCGCTGGGAGAGGTACGCCCGAAGAACAGGCCGAATCCCGCCATCAGCAGCCCGCTGACGACAGCGCCGGCCGACCGCCGATCGGCGCGCTGGGCGAGGGAGAGGGTGATGACGGTCCCGACGAGGAAGACCACGAGCGCGGGGACGAGCAGATTGCGGTACGCGCCCACCGGGAGATCCACCGTGACGAGGTCCTTCCACGCGACGAGCACCCCGGCCGAGGCCTCGCCGATCCCGCGCAGGATCTCGAGAGGCCCGCCGAGCCGCGACGGCACCGCCAGGGGTACCGCCAGCACGAGGAAAGCCAGGACGGTGGCGGCGGCGATGATCCAGCCGCCCCACCGGCGCCAGGTCACGAGCGCCACCACCAGGGCTGCGGTGACCGTCGACACCGCCACGAGCACGACGAACGACCACGACGCGTAGATGGGCCACGCGGCGACCGCCGCGAGCACCACCGTCACCGCCGTGTACAGCGCACCCGCCACCACGCGCCCGGGATGCCTCGCGTCCGTCACGACGTCGCTCCGCGCACGAGGAGGCCGGAGAGGTCGTCGAGCGTGCCGATGGTGAGCACCGTCAGCCCGGCGATGCTCTGCATGCGCGGGTGCGCACGCTCGTCGCACACGACGGCCGCCACGGCGGTGTCGACGGGGAAGGCGAGCGCGGCCTGGCGTACGCGCGCGAGGGGCACGCGGGAGCCGACGACGACGAACGCGATCGAGAGTCGTTCGTTGGACTCGGATGCCAGGCGGCAGATGTCCGAGACCGACATGGTGTTGTCGGAGCGCTCGAGGGCGCTGAACCCGTCGAGCATCTGCCGCGGGGTGACCGTCGGGATATGACGGATCGCGCGCAGCCGTCCCTTCACCACGCGCGGGATCTCGGAACCTGTGACGATGTCGATGTCCCGCGCGTCGCGAACGGCCCGCAGCCCGAGAGAGGCCGCGGCGGACACGGCGAGCTCGTACTCGTCGGCGTCGAGGTACTCCTGCGATGCGGCGCCGAGGACGACGGCCATACGGGAGCGGAGGGATTCCTCGTACTGACGCACCATGAGCCGGCCGGTCTTCGCCGTGGACTTCCAGTGCACCTGGCGCTGCGAGTCGCCGGGCGCGTACTCGCGGATCGCGTGGAACGACATGTCGGCGTCGACGAGGCGACGGCTCGCGTTCCCTTCGAGGTCGCGCACGAGACCGGCGCTCGTCGACGGCAGAGCCACCGTACGAGGGTGGACGAACAACTCGCTCTCGTCGTCGAAGGCGTGCTCGCGGCGCAGCAGCCCGACGGGATCGCTCCGCACGGTCGTGACGGGTCCGACCGTGACCACACCGCGCGGCAGGGGCGGGACCTCCAACGTCTCGGTGATGCTGTGCCCGGGGCGCAGCAACGGCACACCGAACTCGACGAGCCCCGCCCCCACGGGGATGTCGAGGCGCCCGGGGAGCGCGACGCGCGTGCTCTCGTTGCGGACGACGATCTCGCCCGTCACGCCGTGCCCGGCGACGACGCGCTCGCGCGCGAGCGTCAGATCGACCGCGTAGGCACGGGAGCCGAAGAGGAACGGCACGCTCATGAGGAGCAGCAGAAGAGCGGCGCTACCGGCCACGATCCATTCCACCCAGCCGAACACGAGGCCGAGGCCGAGGCCCGCGGTCGCGGCGATCGCCACGACGGCGCCCGCCGGACGAACGGTGCGCCCCGCCCACCGCGCCGCGGTGAGCACCGCTTCGCTCGTCGCACGCCACGCCTCGGCGGCGCGGACGACCGTGCGCACGAGGCGCCGGGCGCGCCGTGTCGATGTGGACGTGACCGAGGTCCGGGACCCGGTGCCGACGGTGCCGGCGGAGGTGCGTGTCAGCCGCGATTCGGTGACGCTCACGTCGGGCATGGCGGGGCTCCGGGCGGGAGGGGCGTCATCGCGCGCGTTCGCTCTCGCGCTGCGTCGGCGGGGCGACGTCGAGGAGCACCTGGCCGATGACCGCCTCGGCGGTGACGCCGTCGAACTCGGCCTCGGGGTGGAGGATGAGCCGGTGCGACAGCACCGCCACGGCGAGCGCCTTGACGTCGTCGGGGGTGGCGTAGGTCCGCCCCTGCGCGGCGGCGCGGGTACGCGTGGCCCGGGTGAGCGCGAGGGCGCCGCGGATGCTGACGCCGAGGCGGACTTCGTCGGCGGAGCGGGTGGCATCCACCAGTCGGGCGATGTAGTCGAGGACGAGCGCGTCGACGTAGACGGTGGCGGTGAGGTCGGCCATTCCGACGAGCGCCTGCGGCGTGATGATGGCGCGCAGGTCCCCGGTCGCGATGGCGGCGCCGCCGAGGATGCGCACCGTCGCCGCGTGGTCGGGGTAGCCGAGCGAGGTCCGCAGGAGGAAGCGGTCGAGCTGGGCCTCGGGGAGACGGTACGTGCCGGCCTGCTCCACGGGGTTCTGCGTCGCCAGGACGAGGAAGGGGACGCCCACCTCTCGCGAGACGCCGTCGATGGTGACGCGACCCTCTTCCATGACCTCGAGCAGCGCGGACTGGGTCTTCGGGCTCGCGCGGTTGATCTCGTCGGCCAGGACGATGTTGGCGAAGATCGGCCCGGCGTGGAACTCGAAGCGACCGGTCTTCTGGTCGTAGACGGTGATGCCCGTGATGTCGCCCGGAAGCAGGTCGGGGGTGAACTGGATGCGGGTGTTCGTCCCCTGGACCGACTGAGCGACGGCGCGGGCCAGCGAGGTCTTGCCCGTGCCCGGAACGTCTTCGAGCAGGACGTGCCCGTCGCTGAGCATCGCGGTGAGCACCAGCTCGACGACGTGCCGCTTGCCGAGCACGGCGCGCTCGACGTTGTCGGCGATCTGCGAGAACGTCTGCGCGAACCAGGTGGCCTGCTCCTGGGTGATCGTCATGTGGGTGGTCTCTTTCTGGTGGGGATGCCGGCGGGGGATGGATGCCGGGGAGTCGGGGGGGCTGTGTCAGGGCTTCGTGGGGGTTGCGGGCGAGCAGGTGCCGGAGACGTCGAGTGTTGCTCCGTCCAGTCCCCAGCCTTGCCCGGACCAGTCGACGACGACCGAGATGTTCTCGACGCGCACGGCACCGACGGGAACGCGATCGCTGCCCTCGGGACGGTCGATCTTGACCCCCTTCGCGTCGTAGTACACCGCCTTCGACGTGTTCGGCTTCATGACCGCCTCGTCGTTGCTCGAGCTCCACGAGAGGTCGAGGCTTTCGCCCGCGACACACGCACGAACCCGTGCGGCGGCCACGACCTGGTACGGCGCGCTCCCCTGGGCGGGTGTTACTCGACCCGTCTCAGAGGTGGTGCCCCAGAACCTGTGCTGGAAGTACACGCCGATACCCGGGTCACTGCCGAACACTCCACTGGGGAGGTTCGTGTACTTGACGTCGTTGTTGTTCGGCGGGGCATTCCCGGGCTCGATGTCCTTGTCGATGTACCAGCGCGCTTCCGTGCGTTCGTCCCTGACTTCGACGGTCGGCTTCGCGTCGACGCGGAAGGTGTACCCGCGCGGAGCCGCCCGATCCTGATCGACGCGGTGCGGCTTCGTCAGCGGGTCGGCGGAACCGTAGGTCTTGCCCTGGTACACCGAATCGACGCAGGCCGTGAAGGTGTACTCCTCGCCGTCCCTCTTGCCGGGGAACTCCCGGCGCGGCCCGCCGTCTCCCGTGCGGCAGTTCGTCCCCTCCACGATCCCGTAGCGGAGGTCGGAATCGGTGCCGTTCGGGCTGGCCGTCGCCTGCGCCACGATCGTCGTCGAGCCGTCGGACGCGGCACGCGAGGTGAGGGTCAGGTCGAGACCGGTCGGCCTGCCGACGCCGTGGGCGCGGAAGGTCAGGACACCGCCCTCGACCGTGCCGCCCAACCCCGGGGGGACGTCGAAGCGCGACCGCGGGGTCACGCGGACCTCGGTCGAGGAGTTGCTTCCGACCCGGAAACCCTTGATCGGCACGTCCTGCTGGTTGCGTCCCACGGAGACGGTCTGCGTCTCGCCCGTGCTGCTGCGGATCTCGAGGGAGCCGGTCTCGGCGGCATCCACTCCCTTGACCGTGATGTCCACGACGTTCCCGGAGCCGTCGTCGGTCACGGTGGGCGTCCAGTCCACGCTGTCGGGGCGCGGGGGCGGGTCGTAGGCCCACGCCGTCGTGCGCACGGACCCGCGCGATTCGCCCACATTGTTCACGGCCGTCACCACGTACTCGCGCTGATCGCCGTTCGGCGCCGCGATCGTCGGGCAGCCTCCGTCGGCCGCGCACTGGGCGACGACGTCGCCGCGGTAGCGCACCACGAAGCCGGAGAGGCCCGGGTAGGCGCGCCGCGCCTCGCCCGCATCGACGCGGAGGGTGACGGAGCCGTCGGCGTACGCGGACTGACGCACACTCGCGGGCGCTCGCGGGTACCCCTGGAGGTCGAGAACCACGCGCGCGTCGCGGGGACCTGCGGTGGAGCGACCCTGGGCATCGCGCAGCGTCACGCTCGCCGCGCAGGTGGCGCCGGGAGCGTCGCTCGTCCACGAGGCGGTGATGCTCGAGGCGGAGGCGACCGCGAAGCTCACGCCGGTGCACGTTCCCGTCGGGCGCACGCTCACGACCTCGAGGGGCGTGCGCGGGAGCGGATTGACCTCTCCGTCGGCGCCGACCACCTCGATCGGGCACGACGACCCGTCTGCCTGCGAGCATTGGCGCCCCGTCGTTCCCCCCTGCGGGAGGGTCGACGGGGCCGCTCCCACCCGCAGCACGAGGCGCGCGGGCGCGACGGCGTTGTGGCTCGTCACCGTGATGATCGCCGCGTTCTCGGTCCCGGGGACCGCGCGATCCGCGCCGGTGACGGTGACGGTCGATCCGTCGAGGGTGACGGACGAGAACGCCGAGCCGGAGTAGTCGAGCGCGTAGCGGATGCTGTTCCAATCCTCGCGGCCCAGCTGCCACGAGGTCATGTTGCGCAGGTCGAACGTCGCGGTCTCGCCCGGGCCGACGGTCAGCGATCCGGGTCGGAGCTCGGGTTGCGGGTTACGCGCCACCACACCGATCGGAACCGACAGGAGCGTCCATTCCTGCGTCCCCGCGATACGCACGGGGACGGTGCACACGTCGCTCCACGGCGATCCGGTGCCCGCGTCGTAGGTCACCCGGGTTCCCGAGATCGTGCAGCGCGCCTCGGCACGGGCGCCGCTCGTGGTGGCCTCCGTGCCGACCTCGAGGGTCGCGCGGCGGGGAACCGCGACGAGGGATGCCATGTCGAACTCGACCGACGAGAGTTCATCGACGCGCTGCGCCGCGTTGGGGCGGAGGGCGAGGGTCACGTCATCGTCGCCCGGGACGCGCAGGAAGGCGTAAGTGGTCACCTCGGCACCGTCGACCGTGCCGGTGACAGCGAAGGGGATGATGCGCCGGGTGGAAGGCAGGTCGCCCGAGAGGCGTCGTCCGTCGAGACGGACATCCGTGGGATTGCCCCAGAGCGCGACCCTCAGGTCGCTCACGTCGCCGCCCGACCAGGTCGCGCGCCCTTCGAGCACATCGACGCCCGTGGTGAAGTCGTCCCGGTCCTCGACCGTCAGCGCCGTGTCGGCCACCACCGGGTAGTCGGGCACGCTCTCGCGCACGACCTTGACGACGATGAGCCCCCTTCCGGTGTTCCCCGAGTCGGATGCCACGTCGTAGAGGAACGACATCGTCGCGGGAGCGTCCCCGGCGCGGATGACCACCCCGGTGTCGGTGACCGACTCGACCCGCTCCGCCAGTCGCGCGTACTCGGGGTTGTCCTCGCCGTCGGCGAGGGTCTGAGGAAGATCCGGACGGACCCCGGTGAGCGTCAGCCGGCCCTGGGTCGGGTCGATGTCGTTCGCGAGCGGGCTCACGCGGAGCCGGCTGTCGGCCCCCGCCTGCACCTGCACGTAGTCGGTGAAGGTGATCGGGCTCGGGTTGGCCTCGGCATCGAGGACGCCGATGCGCACGGTGCCCTCGCCCGTCGCTCCCGCCGTGTCGGCCACGCGGTAACGGAACGCCACCTGGCCGCGGTCTCCCGGCACCGACGAGTAGACGATCGAGAGCCCGTCGGGAGAGATCGCCGCGGTGCCCCGATCGGGCTGTGAGACGATCCGGTCGAGCGTCACCGCGTCGCCGTCGGGGTCGACCCCGAAGCTGCTGAAGGGGATCGTGGTCGTCCCCCCGCTCAACACCCGTCCCTGCAGGGTGTCCGGCACCGGTGCCCGGTTGGCGTCATTGCCGAGCACCGTGATGTGGACCGTCGCCTCGTCCCAGAGCGAGGGCGCCCCCGTGGTGTACACGCGGTACGTCACCTCGTACGAGCCCGGCGCGGCGGGTGCGAGGTAGCGCAGCACCCCGCCCGAGGCGAAGGCCAGCGCATCGCTCGCCGGCTGGGCGCTCACGCTCGCGGGATCCAGCGTGGGCCGTCCGCCGGCGGGGGACACGTCGTTGTCGAGCACGGGGATGTCGACCTGCGCCCCGGCGCGGACGGTGACCGTGTCGTCGACGGCGATCGGCGCGATCTCGGGGGCCGGGGGAAGGAGATAGACCGTCGCCTCGCCGGCGACCCGCGCGCCCTCGTCGTCGGTTCCGTCGCTCACGCTGTAGGTCACGGTCCCCAGGAGGCCCGCCTCCCCGCCGGCGGTGCTCCCCGAGACGCGGAGGTCGTTCTGACCGACGGTGTCGACGCTGAGCGAGGCTCCGTCCTGCGCCGCGGCGACGACGTCGCTCAGCAGGAGCACGCGTCCCGTGGGGTTCGACACGGCGGAGAACACGTCGAGTGTCGCGTCCTCCTGGGGGCGCACGAAAGCCACGACGGGAGCTGTCGCCAATTGCGCCGGCGCATCGGCGGCCAGGAGCGTGATGCGGGCGGTGCCCGTGGCATCCCGTCCCCCGTCCGAGACGGTGAAATCGACCCGGTACACCCCGGGCTGGGACGCGCTGAAGTCGAAGGTCGTGCTGCCGCCGACGACACCGGCCGTCGCCGCCGCGTCGTCGAGGACGCGCACGGAGCTGAGCGAGATGGCCCCCGCCGTCCCGGTCACGTGCGGCCCGACATCGACGGTGAGGCCCGATCCGACCGTGTCGACCACGGCGAACGACTGCACGGCGAGCTTCGGGTCGGGCGCGACGCGGATGAGCAGCGGTTTCGTCGCCACCGCCCCCGCCGTATCGGCCACGGTGACATCGAGCTGTACGGTCTGCTCGCCGCCCGACCCGTCGTCGGCGTGCTGGTAGACCACCTCTCCGGCGGGCGTCGAGGTGACGCTGCCGACGCCGCCGGGGTTGTCGACCGACAGCAGGAGCAGAGGGTCGCCGTCGGGGTCGACCCAGCCCGGGAGGACAGGAACCGTGATCGTTCCTCCGCGCGCGACCTCCGGCGTGGGCCACGGCTGCAGGCACTTCTCGACCCCGCACCAGACGGGAGCGGCGTTGGCGGTCTCGGGCGACACGGTGAGGGTGACGGTCGTCGGAGCCGAGGTCAGCCCGTCGGGCGTCGTGCCGTCGGTCACCGCGTAGGAGAAGGTCGCCGTGCCCGTCGCCTCCGGGCGGACGCGCACGGTGAGTCGCTGGTTGTCGTCGGTGAGGCTCAGTTGACCGAACCCGGGGTCGAGACCGGTGACGCTCTCGCCGACGATGCTCAGCACGTCCTCGTTCGGGTCGTGGTCGTTCAGGAGCACCGGAAGCGTGACCAGCCGGCCCGCTCTGACTCCGAACGCGTCGGGTTCCGCGATCGGCGGCTTCGGGTCGAGCACGACGCTGAGCTGCTCGTCGCTCTGGACGGCGGCCTGCTCGGTCCGGTCGTCGAGGCTCCAGTTCTGACTCGACGCCACGAGCGCCCCGTCGGGGACCGTCCACACCCACCCGCTGCGCGTCTCGTTGAGGATCACGGCGTGATCGGTCGCGACGAAGACGGGGCGTCGTTGGTCGGGAAGCGTTCCGCCCGCGTAGTCGAGCGAGGTCTCTCCCCCGTCGGAGCGCCACAGCGTGCCGCCCGCTTCGCCCGGGAGCAGCCACGCGGCGTACGCGACGCCTCCGCGGGACAGGGGTTTGGCGGGCTGGCCGAGCACCGTCTGGCCGGCGCCCACCTCGCGCTGCGGTCCGGAGCCGTCGGTGGGGATCGCCCAGAGGGACTGCTCGTCTGCGGCGTAGACGACCGCGCTCCCGGAATCGGGCGCACCGACGACCAACTGGTCGGCCACGGCGATGTCGACCGGATCGGTCCCGCGCACCCACACCCGCCCGGCCTCGGCGTCGACCAGGACCCAGGCATCGCCCGCGGCCGAGATCACCGGTGACGCGACGTCGGCGGTCAACGGGTCGCGGCCGCGCAGCTCATCGGCCGCGATGTCGTAGCGGATCACCGAGCCGTCGACCGACGAGTAGGCGAAGAGCATTCCACGGTCGTCGAGGGCGATGGCATCCGCGGTGTAGGAAGGCGTGTCGCCGCCCGCCGTGTCGAACGGATCGAGTTCGGATGCCGCCTGTCCGGCCTCGCTCAACCGCCCCGCGAAGAGCGTGCCGGTGTCGGTGCGGTACACGACGAAGTCGCCCGCGGTGACGACCGACGTGGTGCCGGGCGGGGTGTCGGGAGCCGACGCGAGCTGATCTTCCTGGAGGTTGACCGGCTGTGCTTCGTCGATGCGCGACAGCTTGCTGTAGCTGTCGGTGAAGAGGTAGGCCCCGTCCGCGCTCTGCGCGACCTCGCTCGGGTTGCCCGCGGAGCGCACCGTGTCGAGCTCACCGACGGAGGTGTTCACGCGCGCGTAGCGCTGACCTTCGCCGGTCTGCAGCGCCCAGACCGAGGTGTCGACCTCGGGCGTCTCCTGCGCGTCGAGCCCGGGCCAGACGACGCTGGCGGTGATGACGAGTGCCGCCGCGGCGAGGGTCGCCGCGAGCCCGGCGATCGTCCGCCGCTTCATCACAGCACTCCCGTGGCGTACAGCGCGGCGACGGCCACCGCACCGGCCGCCACGAGCGTCGCGCCCGCGAGGGCCCACGGCAGGACGCGATGCGCCGCCGGGCCGGGCGCCGAGATGTCGGTGTCCTCGTCGCGCGCGAGGCCGGTCACCCCGGAGCGGTCGCGGAGTTTGCGGCCCCCCTCGCGCTCGATCCTCGAGCGCGTCGGTCCGCGCAGGGCGGTGTCGGAGAAGTCCACGACCTGCGCCGACGGCGACCAGTCGGCCGTGGGCACCTCGAGCGTCGTCGCCGGGAGCCCCAGCTCGCTCTGGACGCGCTGCAGGTCTTCGCCCAAGGCGCGCGCGCTGGGGTGCCGGTCCTGCGGGTTGCGCGACATCGCGCGCGCGAGCACCGCCTGCAGCGAGGGCGGCACGTCGGTGCGGGCGATCTCGGTATAGGAGGCGCGCGCGATGCGGCGCCGCAGCTGCTCACGAGAGTTCTGTCCGCGCTCCCGGCGCTCGAAGGGGCTGTGCCCGGCGAGCAGCGAATAGACCGTCGCCCCGAGGCTCCACACCTCGCTCGAGACGGTGCCGGCCGTCTGCTCGGCGATGACCTCGGGAGCGCTCCAGGGAACGGACATCGCGAGCATCTCGTCGGCGTCGTGGCGCACGAGCGACGACGAGATGCCGAAGTCGGCGAGCACCGGGGCGCCGAACGTCGTGACCAGGATGTTGCTGGGCTTCACGTCGCGGTGCACGAGTCCCGCGTGATGCGCCGACTCGAGCGCGCCCGCCATGCGGACACCGATCGCCAGAACCTCAGCGAGAGGCATCCGCTCCACCCGATAACGCTGCGAGAGCGAGCCGGGGCAGTATTCCATGACGATGTACGGTCGCCCGTCCGCCGAGATGCCGGCCTGATAGACCGTGACGATCGAGGGGTGCGCCGACAGGTGCGCGAGCACGTCGGCCTCGGCGTTGAACATCCGTAACAGGTCGGGGTCACGCACGTCGCTCGGCAGGACCTTGACCGCGACCTCGCGCCGCGGCATGTCCTGGCCGTACAGGAAGACGTCGGCGAAGCCGCCCGACCCGAGAGGCCGGATGTACGCGAGTCCGGGCAGGATCGGAGGCGACGAGGGCAGGCGCTGCGCCATGGTGCCCCCTCCCGAACGACACGCCCGCGCCTAACCGGGCGGACAACCCGGCAATGCTAACAAAGGCACCTCTCGATCCTCGGGGGTGTGCATAACCTCACGAGGACGCCGTGCCGGGGTCACGGGGGTCGAACGGCGCGTCGAGAGAGCGGGTCAGCTCGTCCAGCATCGCCGCGACCTGCGGCTCGACGTACTCCGCGATGGCCGCCTGGATCCGCAGCCGGTGATGCAGGAGGATCGTGCAGACCTCGCGCCCGATCATGTTCGCGTAGTCGTCGGCGAGACCGACCTCCTGCCGCAGCGCCGCCTTCGCGGCATCCGACAACGGGGGAAGCGCCGGGATCACGGCGTCCTCTTCGGCGGCCAGGCCCGTCAGGGTGAACAGGAACGGAGCGCCCGGCTCGGGCTCGGGGTCGAGCGGCAGCCCCTCGAACTCGGGCTCGAGGCCCTCGGAGGGGCGGTAGGAACGGCGGCGGTTCCGCTCGGCCTGCTGGTCGAGTTCGGCTTGCAGCATGGGGAGGTTGCGCGCGGTGTACTCGGCGACGGCGTGGTCCACGATCGCCTTCACCCGCGTCGACAGACCGTGCTGGACGCCGTGGGGCACGTCGGCACCGAGGCCCGCGGCCGAGAGGACGGGCGAGCCGAAGCACCGTCGGCAGGGCGCGACTCGGCCACGATGGTTCGCCGGCTCCCACCGGGGCAACCACCTCAGCCAGGCGTCCACCGCCTGGCCGACCTGGGTCTCGAGCGACCGCTCCACACCCCTACGCTAGCCCGACACGCCCGGGCAGCGGGGATCCGCGTCACATCCGCGCGTCACGCCCGCGCGTCACATCCGTGCGTCACGATCGGGGACCGTCCTCTTCCTCGTCCTCCCAGGTCCACCGCGGTCGCTCGGTCCGCACCCGTACGAGGAACACCCCGAACACCCCGGACAGCAGTCCCGCGCCGGCGAGCACCGCACCCGGCCACCCGAGCGCCACTTCTCCGGCCGCGGCGATCGCCCGGGCCGGATCCGAACCGCTGAACACACCCCCGATGACGATTCCGGCGAGCTCGCCGACGTACACCCCGAGAGCGCACGGAACCGCGGTGAGGTACCCCGGTGGATCCGCTCGAAGTCCCCAGAACAGGATGCCGGCGAACGACGCCGTGGCGACCACGAGGCCCAGGACCCCGGGGATGGGGCCGAGACCCGTCACCGGGATCACGTCGCTGTCGAAGACCAGACTCGCGACCCCGAGTCCTCCGATCGCGAGAGCCACGAAGGTCACGGCAGCGAAAACGACGGCGACCGGCGGGGTCACCCCCGCCGGTCGCGACGCATCGGTCATGGCATCCCGCTCAGACGACGGCGACCTGCGGGCCGGCTTCGAGGGTGCGCTCGTACTCGCGCTGCGCCTCGTCGTTGAGCTCGGTCACCCGGCGACCGCGGCGCGCCACCCAGGCGCCGAACCAGATCGTCAGTTCGCGGCCGAGGACGAAGGCGACGATCGCGAGCGGGGCCAGCACGTTCTCGCCGAGGAGGTCGACGCCCTGGCGCGCGGTCAGCATCCAGAACGGCGCGGCGAAGAGCGCGCCCAGGAGGTGCCCGCCCCAGGCGATGACGCCCACGACCAGGCCCCAGACCACCCAGTGTCCCCAGCGACCCCGGTTGATGAGGGCGCCGAGGAACCAGAAGCCCAGGTAGAAGGCGATCGTCGGCACCCACAGGCCCCAGGTGGCCAGCACGGAGAGAGCGGCGTTGGCCAGACCCGCCACCTGGAGGTCGCCCGTCAGCAGGCGGAGGCCGAGGGTGGCGGCGAGGTAGAGGACGGCGAAGCAGAGCGCCGCGAGCAGGCCGATCGCGCCCGCCGCACCGCGGTTCCCGCGCGGGCGGGGCGCTTCGGGGGCCTGCACGAAGATGGGCTGGTTCGCGTACGCGTTCGGCGATGCAGCCGGGGCGGCGTCGGACGCGCGCGTGTCATACGCGGTGGTGGATGCCACCGGGGTCGAGGACGCTCCCCCGGCCGCGGCACCGGCGGCGACGGCGCCGCCGGCTGCGGCGGCTCCGGCCGTGGAGGTGTCGCCCGCGGCGTCGTATCGCTGCGTAAGCGCGTCCGTGGCCGGCGCGGTCGTCGTCTCGGGCTCCGCGGAGGCGGCGTAGGCGGCCCAGCGGGCGTCCTCGTCGTCGGGGTCGTGGGCGACCGTCGGGGCGACGGGCGACGCGTCATGCACGGTCGCCTCGGCGGGCGTCGACGAGGTCGTCACGTGGTTCTCGTGCTCGCGCTCGTCCCACGCGGCGGCGGCCTCGGCGGGGTCGACGGCGTCGCGCTGGGCGGCCTCCGCGTCGGCGAGTCCCTCGTGGGCCTGCCCGACCACGTCGTGCGCCTCGTCTTTGGGCTCGTCGACGGGGTTGCCGTACGACTGGGGGTCGCTCATCGGGGTCTCCTCACGCGCGCAAGTATCTGCGGCGTCAGGCTAACCCGCGCACCTCCCCGTGCCGCGCAGGCGTGCCGTCGTGTGTCGGTCTCGACCGTGTCGGTGGGGGCATCTAGGGTGACTGCATGCCCCGTCGCGTGTTTCGTCCGGCCGGTGCCGCGTTGTTCGCGGTCGCGGCGGTGCTCGCGCTGAGCGCGTGCGCTCCGGATGGCGACGGTTCCGCAGCGCCCACGTCGCCCCCGGCGGAGTCCACTGCGGCGCCGACCGCGACCCCGATCCCCACGATCACCCCGACGGTCGCCCCGGTGGCGATCCCCGCCGACTGCCGCGCGATGTTGTCGGCCGACGTGCAGGCGCAGTTGGCATCCATCCCCCTGAACGACCCGTCGGTCGGCCCCTCGGGCCCGCAGTCCGACGGCTCGCTGATCTGCGTCTGGCGCGATCCGGGTGCCGACACGACCCAACTGTCGACGCGCATCACCCGCGTCGACCGCGGGCCTGCCCTCGACATGCTCAACGAGCTCGTCGCGACGCAGGGGTTCAGCTGCTACACCCCCGACGACGGCACGCGGTGCGAGAAGACCTGGATCAACGACAAGTACCCGGTCAACGACGGCCGCACGCTGTTCTACCGCGACGACGTGCTCATCGACACGCAGTACTCGAACCTCGCACCGACCGGCTACACGGCCAGCATCATCGCGTCGATCTTCCGCTGACCGGCTCCTCGCCGAACGCACAGGATGCCACGACCGCGGCGTAGTCGTCCGGCATCCAGTTCGTGAGGGTCGAGGACACCCAGCGGTCCCCGCGCAGATCGTGCACTTCGACGACGCCGCCCGACGCGCGCTCGCAGTGAGCCGTGTCGCCGGAGACCTGGCATCCGAAGCCCTGCGACGACAACGTCGCCTGGACCGCCGATGCCCCCTCCGGCGTGACGGTGGACACCGTCGTCTCGAGGGACCGACCCGCACGACCGCGCCAGTGGCAGGTGACGACGACCGTCGCACCGGATGCCGCGACGGCTTCGGGCGTCGATGCGGCGGGCGTCCGGCGCTGCGTGAGGAGGTTGTCGCGCGACCACACCAGGGACGACCACAGCTCCGGCGTGTACAGCTCGCCGCAGGTCGCCGCCGGCGTCCGAGAGGGCTCCGGTGTCGCCGTGGGAGCAGATCTCGCGGCGCGGAGCGTGTCGCCGACGAACGTCACGGCACCCGGGACACCGGGGAGCGCCAGCACGATCAGAACGGCGACCACGACGGTGCAGATGATGCCCGCCGGCCACGCGATCCACGCGTTCCGACCACCGACTCGAGCCATCCGTTCCTCCCCGTCCACGGTATGCGCACTCCCCCGACGGTCCCGTCATCCGACACGCCGCGGACGCGAGACGTCGCGTCGCCGAAACGCCGCGGACACGACGAAGGCCCCCGGCGTGAGCCGAGGGCCTTCGTTCGGGACGAGTCCCTTAGTTGTAGCTACCGGGCGTGAAGTCGTCCGTCGTGAAGCTGTCGAAATCGACGTAGCTCAGGTCGGCGTCGGAGTACGCACCGTCGGAGGCGAAGATGCGGTTGGGGTATCGCTCGCTCTTTGCCTCTTCCGTCGCCTCGACGGTGACGTTGCGGTACTTCGACAGGCCCGTCCCCGCGGGGATGAGCTTTCCGATGATGACGTTCTCCTTGAGGCCGACGAGCGGGTCGCTCTTGCCCTCCATGGCCGCCTGCGTCAGGACGCGGGTGGTCTCCTGGAACGACGCGGCGGACAGCCACGACTCCGTCGCGAGCGACGCCTTCGTGATACCCATCAGCTCGGGACGACCGGACGCGGGACGCTTGCCCTCGCCGACCGTCTCGCGGTTGATGTTCTGGTACCGCTTGAAGTCGACGAGCTCACCCGGGAGCAGGTCGGTGTCGCCGTGGTCGACGACGGTGACCTTGCGCAGCATCTGGCGCACGATGACCTCGATGTGCTTGTCGTGGATCGGCACACCCTGCGAGCGGTACACGCCCTGGACGCCGTTCACGAGGTACTTCTGCACCTCGCGGGCACCCTGCACGCGCATGACCTCCTTGGGGTCGAGCGTTCCGACCTGCAGCGGCTCGCCGACCGTGACGTGCTGGCCGTCCTCGACCAGGAGCGTCGCGCGCTTCAGGACGGGGTAGACCACGGGCTCGTCGCCGTTGTCGGGCGTGAGGATGACCTTCTTGGCCTTGTCGGTCTCGTCGATCGTGATGCGACCATCCGCCTCGGCGATCGGCGACGCACCCTTGGGGGTACGGGCCTCGAAGAGCTCCTGCACGCGGGGCAGACCCTGCGTGATGTCATCGGCCGACGCGGACCCACCGGTGTGGAAGGTACGCATCGTCAGCTGGGTACCGGGCTCACCGATCGACTGGGCCGCGATGATGCCGACGGCCTCGCCGATGTCGACGATCTTTCCGGTGGCGAGCGAACGGCCGTAGCACTTCGCGCAGACACCGACGGCCGAGTCGCAGGTAAGCACGGAGCGGACCTTGATCGACTCGATGCCCCCCTCGACCAGCTTGTCGATGAGCACGTCGCCCACGTCGTCGCCGGCCTCGGCGAGAACGGTGCCCTGCGCGTCGACGACAGCGGTCGCCAGCGTGCGGGCGAACACCGAGTTCTCGACGTTCGCGTCCTTGACCAGCGCGCCGCTCGAGTCGGCTGCGGCGATCGGGAGCTCGAGGCCCTTCGACGTGCCGCAGTCCTCTTCGCGGATGATGACGTCCTGCGAGACGTCCACCAGACGACGCGTCAGGTAACCCGAGTCGGCCGTACGGAGGGCCGTGTCGGCCAGACCCTTACGGGCACCGTGGGTCGCGATGAAGTACTCGGCGACCGACAGACCCTCGCGGTACGAGGAGATGATCGGACGCGGGATGATCTCACCCTTGGGGTTGTTCACCAGGCCTCGCATACCCGCGATGTTGCGGATCTGCAGCCAGTTACCACGGGCGCCCGACGAGACCATGCGGTTGATGGTGTTGTCGGCGGGGAAGTTGTCCCGCATCGCCTTCTGGACCTCGTCGGTGGCCTCGGTCCAGATCTTGATGAGCTCCTGACGACGCTCGGCGTCGGTGGTGAGACCCTTCTCGTACTGCGCCTGGACCTTCGCGGCCTGCTTCTCGTAGCCGCCCACGATCTCCGCCTTGTTCGGCGGGGTGAGGATGTCGCTCAGCGCCACCGTGACACCCGAACGGGTGGCCCAGTAGAAGCCGGCGTCCTTGATCCGGTCGAGCGATGCCGCGACCTCGACCTTGGGGTACTCCTCCGCCAGCTTGTTGACGATCTGCGAGAGCTTGCCCTTGTCGGCCTGCTCGCGGACGAACGGGTAGCCCTTGGGGAGCGTCGCGTTGAAGATCGCCTGACCGAGCGAGGCGTCGACGAGGCCGTGCTTGTCGTAGCCCTCGGGCGCCTGGCCCTCGAGGAACGTCAGGCCGGGGATGCGGATGCGCGCCTTGGCCTGCAGGTCGAGGGTGCCCTCGTCCTTGGCCAGGATCGCCTCGCCCACGGAACCGAACGCACGACCCTCGCCCGCCGCACCCTCCTTGAGGGTGGTGAGGTGGTGCAGACCGATGATCATGTCCTGCGAGGGCAGGGTGACCGGGCGGCCGTCCGACGGCTTCAGGATGTTGTTCGAGGCGAGCATCAGCACGCGGGCCTCGGCCTGAGCCTCGACCGACAGGGGCAGGTGGACGGCCATCTGGTCACCGTCGAAGTCGGCGTTGAACGCCGCGCAGACGAGCGGGTGCAGCTGGATCGCCTTGCCCTCGACGAGCTGGGGCTCGAACGCCTGGATGCCGAGACGGTGCAGGGTGGGTGCACGGTTCAGCAGCACGGGGCGCTCGCGGATGATCTCTTCGAGCACGTCCCAGACCTCGGGACGGTAGCGCTCGACGGCGCGCTTGGCGGCCTTGATGTTCTGCGAGTGACCGAGGTCGATCAGGCGCTTGATGACGAACGGCTTGAAGAGCTCGAGGGCCATCTGCTTGGGCAGACCGCACTGGTGCAGCTTCAGCTGGGGTCCGACGATGATGACCGAACGACCCGAGTAGTCGACGCGCTTTCCGAGCAGGTTCTGGCGGAAACGACCCTGCTTACCCTTGAGCATGTCGCTCAGGGACTTCAGGGCGCGGTTGCCGGTACCGGTGACGGGGCGACCACGGCGACCGTTGTCGAACAGTGCGTCGACGGCCTCCTGCAGCATGCGCTTCTCGTTGTTGACGATGATCTCGGGGGCACCGAGGTCGATCAGGCGACGGAGGCGGTTGTTGCGGTTGATCACGCGACGGTAGAGGTCGTTCAGGTCGGAGGTCGCGAAGCGGCCACCGTCGAGCTGGACCATCGGGCGCAGCTCCGGCGGGATCACCGGAACGACGTCGAGCACCATCGAGGCCGGCGACATGCCGGTCTGCAGGAACGAGTTGACGACCTTGAGGCGCTTGATCGCGCGGATCTTGCGCTGACCCTTGCCCTCGGAGATCTGCAGGTGGAGGCTGTCGGCCTCGGCCTGCAGGTCGAAGGTCTCGAGGCGACGCTTGATCGACTCGGCACCCATGTGGGCCTCGAAGTACTGGCCGAAGCGGTCCTGGAGCTCGTGGAAGACGTCGTCCTCGGGCTTGAGGGCGCCGACCTCGAGCGTGCGGAAGTCCTCCCACACGCGCTCGAGCTTCGCGATCTGCTCGTCCGCGTTCTTGCGGGCGGCCGTCATGTCCTTCTCGGCGGCGTCCTTGACCTTCTTCTTCTGGTCCGCCTTGGCGCCCTCCGCCTCCAGGGCGGCGAGCTCCTCCTCGAGCTTGGCCAGGCGCGCGGCGATGCGGGCATCGCGGCGGTCGCCGAGCGTCTTCAGCTCGAGACGGATGTTGTTCTCCTGCGTGGCCAGGTCGCGGTGACGAGCATCCTCGTCAACCGAGATCACCATGTAGGCGGCGAAGTAGATGACCTTCTCGAGGTCCTTCGGCGCCATGTCGAGCAGGTAGCCCAGGCGCGAGGGCACGCCCTTGAAGTACCAGATGTGCGTGACGGGCGCGGCGAGCTCGATGTGGCCCATGCGCTCACGGCGGACCGAGGACTTGGTGACCTCGACGCCGCAGCGCTCGCAGACGATGCCCTTGAAGCGCACGCGCTTGTACTTTCCGCAGGCGCACTCCCAGTCGCGGGAGGGTCCGAAGATCTGCTCGCCGAAGAGGCCGTCCTTCTCGGGCTTCAGCGTGCGGTAGTTGATCGTCTCGGGCTTCTTGACCTCACCGAAGGACCAACGACGGATGTCGTCGGCGGTGGCCAGACCGATACGGATCTGATCGAAAGTGGTTGATTCGAGCACTGGTTCTCCTGTGTCGGAATTCTCTGAAATCTGAGCTGGGTCGCTGAGCTGGGAGCTCAGATCTCGTCGATCGACGAGGACTCGAAGCGGCTGGAGATGTTGATGCCGAGCTCTTCCGCGGCGCGGAAGGCGTCGTCATCCGTGTCACGGAGGTTGACAGCGGTGCCGTCGGCCGAGAGGACCTCGACGTTCAGGCAGAGCGACTGCATCTCCTTCATGAGGACCTTGAACGACTCGGGGATGCCGGGCTCCTGGATGTTCTCGCCCTTGACGATCGCCTCGTAGACCTTCACGCGGCCGAGGATGTCGTCGGACTTGATCGTCAGGAGCTCCTGCAGCGCGTACGCCGCGCCGTAGGCCTCGAGCGCCCACACTTCCATCTCACCGAAGCGCTGGCCACCGAACTGCGCCTTACCACCGAGCGGCTGCTGGGTGATCATCGAGTACGGGCCCGTCGAACGCGCGTGGATCTTGTCGTCGACGAGGTGGTGCAGCTTCAGGATGTACATGTAGCCGACCGAGATGGGCGCCGGGAAGGGCTCGCCGTAACGACCGTCGAACAGGATGGTCTTCCCGCTCGAGTCGATCAGGCGGTCACCGTCGCGGTTCGGGATCGTGGAGTCGAGCAGACCCGCGATCTCGTCCTCGAACGCACCGTCGAACACCGGGGTCGCGACCTTGGTGCCGGGGGCGGCTTCGCGAGCCACCTCGGGCAGGTGTGCGGCCCACTCCGGGGTGCCCTCGACCTTCCAGCCCTGCTGGGCGATCCAGCCGAGGTGGAGCTCGAGGACCTGACCGAAGTTCATTCGACCGGGGATACCGAGCGGGTTGAGGACGACGTCCACCGGGGTGCCGTCGGCGAGGAAGGGCATGTCCTCGATCGGGAGGATCTTGGCGATGACACCCTTGTTGCCGTGGCGGCCGGCGAGCTTGTCGCCCTCGGTGATCTTGCGCTTCTGGGCGATGTAGACCACGACGCGGCGGTTGACGCCCGAGCCGAGCTCGTCGTCTCCGTCTTCGGCGTTGAACTCCTTGACGGCGATGATCGTGCCCTGCTCACCGTGGGGCACCTTCAGCGAGGTGTCACGGACTTCGCGACTCTTCTCGTTGAAGATCGCGCGGAGCAGACGCTCTTCGGCGCTGAGCTCGGTCTCGCCCTTGGGCGTGACCTTGCCGACGAGGATGTCGCCGGGGCGGACCTCGGCGCCGATGCGGACGATGCCGCGCTCGTCGAGGTCCTTCAGCAGGTCGGGGCTGACGTTGGGGAGATCACGCGTGATCTCTTCCTTGCCGAGCTTCGTGTCGCGGGCGTCGACCTCGTACTCCTCGATGTGGATCGAGGAGAGCGTGTCGTCCTTCACCAGGTCCTGGCTGAGGATGATCGCGTCTTCGAAGTTGTGGCCTTCCCACGTCATGAACGCCACGAGGAGGTTCTTGCCGAGGGCGAGCTCGCCGTTCTCGGTGGCGGGACCGTCGGCGATGACCTCGCCGGCCTCGATGCGCTCACCGGCGGAGACGACGACGCGCTGGTTGTACGACGTGCCCTGGTTGGAGCGGTCGAACTTGCGCAGGAAGTAGTCCTGCGTGCCGCCCTCGTCGAGCTGGACGGTCACGACGTCGGCCGAGACCTCCAGGACGACACCCGACTTCTCGGCGGTGACGACGTCACCCGCGTCGATGGCGGCGAAGCCCTCCATACCGGTACCGACCACGGGCGACTCGCTGCGCACGAGCGGCACGGCCTGGCGCTGCATGTTGGCACCCATGAGGGCGCGGTTCGCGTCGTCGTGCTCGAGGAACGGGATGAGCGAGGTCGCCACCGACACCATCTGGCGCGGCGAGACGTCCATGTAGCCGATCTCCTCCACCGGGAAGAGGTCGACCTCGCCACCCTGACCACGGCGGGCCAGGATGCGGTCCTCGACGAAGTGGCCGTCGGCCTTGAGGGCGACACCGGCCTGAGCGACGATGTGGTCGCTCTCTTCGCTGGCCGTGAGGTAGTCGATCGTGTCGGTCACGCGGCCGTCGACGACGCGGCGGTACGGGGTCTCGATGAAACCGAACGCGTTGATGCGCGCGAACGAGGCGAGCGAACCGATCAGACCGATGTTCGGGCCTTCCGGCGTCTCGATCGGGCACATGCGGCCGTAGTGCGAGGGGTGGACGTCACGGACCTCGACGCCGGCACGCTCGCGCGACAGACCGCCGGGGCCCAGCGCCGACAGGCGACGCTTGTGGGTCAGACCCGCGAGCGGGTTGTTCTGGTCCATGAACTGCGACAGCTGCGAGGTTCCGAAGAACTCCTTGATCGCGGCGACGACGGGGCGCACATTGATCAGGGTCTGCGGCGTGATCGCCTCGATGTCCTGCGTGGTCATGCGCTCGCGGACGACGCGCTCCATGCGGGACAGACCCGTGCGGACCTGGTTCTGGATGAGCTCGCCGACGGCGCGGATACGGCGGTTGCCGAAGTTGTCGATGTCGTCGGTGTCGAGACGGATCTCGGCGGGCTTGCCGCCACGGACGCCGTCGAACGAGACGTCGCCGCGGTGCAGGCGGACGAGGTACTTGATCGTGGCGACGATGTCGTCGACGGTCAGCACCGAGTCGCTGAGCGGCTTGTCGAGGCCGAGCTTCTGGTTGATCTTGTAGCGACCCACCTTGGCCAGGTCGTAGCGCTTGGCGTTGAAGTAGAAGTTGTCCAGCAGCGCGCGGGCGGCCTCGGCGGCGACCTGCTCGCCCGGACGGAGCTTGCGGTAGATGTCGCGGAGGGCGTCTTCCTTCGTGAGGATCGTGTCCTTGGACAGCGTCTCTTCGATGGAGTCGAAGCCGGCGAACTCGGCGAGGATGTCTTCGCTGGTCAGGCCGAGGGCCTTGAGGAAGACGGTGACCGACTGCTTGCGCTTGCGGTCGATGCGGACACCGACCTGGTCGCGCTTGTCGATCTCGAACTCGAGCCAGGCACCACGCGACGGGATGACGCGCGCCGACACGATGTCCTTGTCGGACGTCTTGTCGGGGGTCTTGTCGAAGTAGACACCGGGCGAGCGCACGAGCTGCGACACGACGACACGCTCGGTGCCGTTGATGATGAACGTGCCCTTGTCGGTCTGGAGCGGGAAGTCGCCCATGAAGACCGTCTGCGTCTTGATCTCACCGGTCTGGTGGTTCATGAACTCGGCCTCGACGTACAGCGGGGCGGCGTAGGTCTTGCCGCGCTCCTTGCACTCTTCGATCGAGTACTTCTCGGGCTCGAGGTAGGGGTTGGTGAACGAGAGCTGCATCGTCTCGCTGAGGTCCTCGATCGGCGAGATCTCTTCGAAGATCTCCTCCAGACCGCTGATCTCAGGCACGTCGGTGCGGCCTTCGGCCTGCGCCTCGGCGACGCGGGCCTTCCATGCGTCGTTACCGACGAGCCAATCGAACGACTCGGTCTGCAGCGCGAGCAGATCGGGAACGGTCAGCTTGTCGGAGATCTTCGCGAACGAGAGGCGAGATGCGCCGCGTCCGCTCTTCGGGGTGGTGGTGGATGCGTTGCTCGCAGCAGCCAAGGGAATAACCTCCAGAAGCCCGGGCGAGGGGCTCGTGATTCCTTGTCGTCAGGTGGAGTGCGTTCCTGCCCCGATAACCTGCTCGTCACACACCGCGGTGAAGCGGGGACGGACAGGCTCAGCCGACCACCATATGAGGGCAGGGGGAATCGAGGAGCGCAAAGTCCAAGCATACGCGGGAGGACTCGCCGTGTCCAGTCCAATTCTTGACGCGTTTGCGGACCTGCGGTATAACCGCGTGCGCCCGTCGAGCATTCCCTCTGCGCAGGGCGTCAGACGCGCCGGAACCGCACGCGATCACCGGCCCGGGCCTGCCCCCACGCGTCGAGAGTGGCATCCGTCACCACGGCGATCACGGGGTATCCACCGGTCACGGGGCCGTCGGCCAGCAGCACGACCGGCCGCCCGTGCGGAGGGACCTGGATCGCCCCGGGACGCATGCCCTCGCTCGGCAGCTCGTCGGAGCGGAGCCGGGGCAGCCCCGGCCCGTCGAGACGGACGCCGACGCGATCGGCGTGCGTCGACACCTCCCACTCCGTGTCGATGAGCATCGACAGCGCCTCGGGGGCGAACCAGTCCGCGCGAGGGCCGGCCGCGACCTCGACCTCGATGAGGGCCGACGGAACGGACCAGGGGAAGACGTCGAGAACGGGGATCCCGGATGCCGGGACCCCGGCGTCCAGGACATCGCCGGCGCGCACCGGCGCGGGACCGAGACCCGCGAGCACGTCGCGGGACCGCGAGCCCAGCGCGGCGGGCGCCACGACTCCCCCGCGCAGAGCGAGGTAGGAGCGCAGCCCGGCACGGGGAGGTGCGATCGAGAGGTCGGCGCCGGCGGGGACCCGGACCGGGACGTAGAGGTCGCGGGCTCGTCCGCCGACGTGCAGCTCGGTCAGCGCACCGGTCACGCACACCCAGGTATCGACCTCGGCCCGGGCGCGAAAGCCCCCGAGAGCGATCTCGAGGCCCGCGGCATCCTCGACGTTTCCGACGAGGCGGTTGGCGATGCGGAGCGCGGAGCGGTCGAGAGCCCCCGATCGCGCGACGCCGAGGGCGGCGCGACCGGCGCGCCCGAGATCCTGCACGGTGGTGAACCCGCCGGCGGCGAGGACGCGGAGGGCGGCGCGGGGACGCGAGGGGGCGACCGAGGAGGCTGAGGTCGTCGAAGCCTCCGCGACCATCGACGGGGTTCCGGTCCCTTCGACGGGCTCAGGGACCTGGGTGGAAGCCGCGGCGATCCGGGCGCGCTCGGGCACGAAGCGCACACGCGCGCGAGGAGGAAGCAGCACCGGGCGGGCGGCATCCGGATCGAAGAGGACCGCGTCGGTCGTCCCGATCAGTCGCCAGCCTCCCGGGGTCTCACGGGGATACGCGCCGCTGAAGGCACCCGCGAGGCCCACCGCCCCCGCCGGAACGCGGGTGCGCGGCTGGGCGAGACGCGGAACGTCGAACGACCAGTCCTCGCTCACCAGGTAGCCGAAGCCGGGGGCGAAGCCCGTGAAGGCGACGGTCCACTCCGGGGTGGAGTGGCGGGCGATGAGGTCCGCGACCGGGATGCCGAGGAGCTCGGCGGTCTCGTCGAGGTCGGCGCCGTCGTAACGGATCGGCATCTCGACGAGGGGGCCCGGGGTCGTGGCATCCGGAGTCTGCCGGGCGGCGGCGCGGATCCAGGAGCGGACCGCATCCGAGGAGATGCGCGCGGGATCGAACGCGACGAGCACGGTGCGCGCCGCGGGGACGAGGTCGTCGATACCGGCGGGCGGGTCCACGGCGAGCGCCGCGTGCAGCGTGAGGACGTCCGCGAGGTCGGCGACCTCGGCGAGGACGGCGCGCTCCCCCATCGGGAGCAGCGTCACCACGGCGCGTGCACCTCGACCCCGGCGTCGTCGAGGGCCGCGCGGACGGCTCGGGCCATCGAGACCGCCGAGGGCGTGTCGCCGTGCAGGCACAGCGAGGCGGCGTCGACGGCGATGCGCGTGCCACTGACGGTCTCGACGTCTCCGTCTCGCACGAGCCGCAGCGCGCGCTCGGCGACCTGGGCCGGATCGTCGATGAGCGCCCCGGGCTCGCCGCGCGGCACGAGACCACCGGCGATCGTGTACCCCCGGTCGAGGAACGCCTCGTGGACGAAGGGCAGACCCGCGGATGCCGCGACGTCGGCGACCACGCCCGGGAGGCCGAGCACCGGGAGGGCGCGTCCGAGGCGCGACGACAGGTCGGCGACCGCTTCGACGACCGCCCGCGCGTGCTCGGCGTCGTCGCGGACGGCGTGGTAGAGCGCTCCGTGCGGCTTGACGTAGCGCAGGTCCGCACCGGCGGCCACGAGGGCGTCGAGCTGCGCGGCGACGCTCTCGCGAAGATCGGCGGCCGCGGGGTGTCGACGGAGACGGCCGAAGTTCGCGCGGTCGTCGTACGAGGGGTGGGCGCCGACGGCGACATCGAACCGCGCGGCCCGTGCGACGGCCTCGCGCATCGAGGCGGGATCCCCCGCGTGCCCGCCGCACGCGACGTTGGCGCTGGAGATGACGGCGAACATCGCCTCGTCGTCGGCGGTCGGCATCCCGTCGACGGTCTCTCCGAGGTCGGCGTTCAGGTCCACGCGCATGCTGCCACGCTAGCGGCGCGCGGCGGGCGGGGACTGCGCGCCGCACGGCTCCTGCAGATCCGGCGCGACGGGCACCCGCCGACACCCGCGGGCGCGGATCTGCAGGAGTCGTGCGCCGCGCCGCGGGGGCGGCGGCACGCCCGCGGCGGGATCTCCCGCGGCGGCTCAGCCCTGCCCGGGGTCGGGGGCGGTGCACATCTCCTGCAGAACGCGCTCCTTGGTCCCTCCCGGCCGGCGAGGATGCGGATGTGCAGGAGTCGTGCGTCCGCCGGCGCGTTACGTCCGCGTGACGATCGGCCGGAAAGGCTGGGCAGGAGCGCCCGGGCGGGACAGGATGGAGGGATGACCTCCGATGTCGCCGGTCCCCCCGCTCCGGCATCCCCCCTGCCCCTTCTCTCCGTCCGCGATCTCGCGGTCGACTTCGCCACCATGGACGGCCCCGTGCGCGCCGTCGACGGGGTGAATCTCGACATCCACGCGGGTGAGACCATCGCCATCGTCGGCGAGTCCGGCTCCGGCAAGTCGACCACCGCCATGGCGATCATCGGCCTGCTGGCCTCCGGTGGCCGCGTCGCCCGCGGGCAGATCCTGCTCGACGGCGAAGACCTCACGACCTTCGGCGAGGCCCGCATGCGCCAGGTGCGCGGGAGGCAGATCGGTCTCGTACCGCAGGACCCGATGTCGAATCTCAACCCCGTCGCGAAGATCGGCACGCAGGTCGCCGAAACGCTCCTCGCCCACGGACTCGCCGACCGCTCGAGTGTGAAGGGCAAGGTCGTCGAGGCGCTCGAGGCCGCCGGACTTCCGGATGCCGAACAGCGCGCGACGCAGTACCCGCACGAGTTCTCGGGCGGCATGCGTCAGCGCGCGCTCATCGCGATCGGCCTCGCGTGCCGGCCGCGCCTGCTCATCGCGGACGAGCCGACCAGCGCCCTCGACGTGACCGTGCAGCAGACGATCCTGGACCAGATCGACAAGCAGACGAACGAGCTCGGCGCCGCCGTGCTGCTCATCACGCACGACCTCGGCCTCGCCGCCGAGCGCGCGTCGAAGGTCGTCGTGATGCACCGCGGACGCGTGGTCGAGCAGGGCCCGGCGCGGCAGATCCTGGAGAGCCCGCAGCACGCGTACACGAAGTCCCTCGTGGCGGCTGCCCCGTCGGTCGCGGCGGTGCGCCTGCGCCCCGAGGACTTCCGCAGCGAGCGGCCCGTCGAAGTCGCGCGCGACAACATCGTCAAGATCCAGGGCCTCACCAAGGTGTACCCCGTGCGCGGTCGCGGTGAGGACTTCCGCGCCGTCGACGACGTCTCGCTGTCGATCCCGCGCGGTCAGACGGTGGCGATCGTCGGCGAGTCCGGATCGGGCAAGACCACCACGGCCCGGATGCTGCTCAAGGTCGTCGAGCCGACAAGCGGCTCGATCCGCTTCGACGGCCAGGACGTGTCGACGTTGAAGGGCGACGCCCTGCGGCAGTTCCGCCAGAAGGTCCAGCCGATCTTCCAGGACCCGTACTCGAGCCTGAACCCCATGTTCACGATCGAACGGATCGTCGAGGAGCCCCTCTCCTTCTACAAGCGCGGCTCGAAGGCCGACCGATCGAAGCGCGTGCGTCAGCTGATGGACGACGTTGCCCTGCCGGCATCCATGCTCCGTCGCTATCCCTCGGAGCTGTCGGGCGGGCAGCGGCAGCGCGTCGCGATCGCCCGCGCCCTGGCTCTCTCGCCCGAGCTCATCGTGTGCGACGAGCCCGTGTCGGCGCTCGACGTGCTCGTGCAGGCGCAGATCCTCGACCTGCTCGGCGACCTGCAGCGCGAGTACGGCCTCAGCTACCTCTTCATCTCGCACGACCTCGCGGTGGTGCGCCTGATCAGCGACTACGTCTGCGTCATGAAGGACGGGCGCCTGGTCGAGGCGGCATCCAGCGAAGAGGTCTTCACCAACCCGCGCGACCCGTACACGCGGCGGCTGCTCGCGTCGATCCCGGGGAACGAGTTGGGGCTCGCGGGCTGACGCGCGGGCCGGGGGCGGTGGTGGCTCTGCTCGCGGAGCATGTCCCACTTATGACGGTGCATGTCTCAGAAATGGCCGGCACAGCGGGCGCCGACCAGCCATTAATGGGACATGGATGCCGCGTGTGCCGGTTGCAAGGGTGCATGTCCCACTGATGACGGTGTATGTCCCGGAAATGGCCGGCCCAGCGGGCGCCGACCAGCCATAAGTGGGACATGGATGCCGGGACACCGACGCCGGGACATGGATGCCGGGACACCGACGCCGGGACATGGATGCCGGGACACCGACGCCGCGGCCCCGACCCGCGCGAGCGGGACGGGGCCGAAGCAGCGCGGCGAAGGGTTACCGCGCCCGCGTGCGCGGGTCCATCGCCTCGCGGAGCGACTCGCCGAGCAGGGTGAAGCCCAGCGCCGTGACGGCGATGCAGATGCCGGGGAGGAACGCGAGCCACGGGGCGATCGCGAGCTCCGCCTGCGCGTAGGTGAGCATGCGGCCCCACTCGGCGGTCTGCGGCAGGCCGCCGCCGAGGCCCAGGAACGACAGCGCCGCGGCGTCGATCACGGCGGTCGCGAGCGTCAGCGTGCCCTGCACGATGACCGGGCCGACGCTGTTGGGAAGGACATGGGTCATCGTGATCGTGCGGCGGCTGAGGCCCAGGGTCTGCGCCGACAGCACGTAGTCGGCGCCGCGCTGCTGCAGCATCGAGGCGCGCAGGAGCCGCGCGAACACCGGGACCTGCGACGCGCCGATGGCGATCATGATCGCGAGCTGGCTCTGTCCGAGGATCGCGGCGATCGACACCGCGAGCAGCAGGTTCGGCACCGACAGCAGGATGTCGACGAAGCGCATGACGAGAGCGTCGACCCACCCGCCGAACATGCCGGCGAGCAGCCCCAGGAACATCCCGCCGATCAGGCCGAGAGCGGTCGAGATGACACCGATCTGCAGCGATGCCTGCGCACCCCAGATGAGCTTGGACAGCACGTCGCCGCCGAATCGGTCGAGGCCGAGGGGGAACTCCGCCATCTCCCCGGGGCCGGGGATGTCGGTCGGGGTGATGAAACGCTGGCCCGGTAGCGACTCGGCCGGGTAGGGCGCGAGCAGGGGCGCCAGGGCGGCGACGAGCAGGAAGGCCAGCACGATGATCGCGCCGATCCAGGCGACGGGACTGTGCCGGAGCCGCCGGAACACGTCGTGCCAGAAGCCGCCGCGCGTCTGGGCGGAGAGCAGCTGCGCGTCCACCACGGCGTTGTCGTCGACGGGACCGCCGCTGGGGGCGGGAGGGAGGATCGAAGAGCTCACTGGACTCTCACTCTCGGGTCGATGACGCTGTACGACAGGTCGACCAGCAGGTTGATGAGCGCGTACGCGATCGCGATGAAGATGATGAAGCCCTGCAGCACGGGGAAGTCGCGCGTGAAGATCGCCCGCGCGAGGAACTGCCCGATGCCCGGGAAGGCGAACACCGTCTCGGTGAGCACCGCCCCCGAGATGAGCAGACCCGCCTGCAGCCCCACGGTCGTGACGACGGGCAGCATCGCGTTGCGCAGGATGAAGCGGTTGCGCAGCGTCCCCGTCCCGATGCCCTTCGCCCGGCCCGTGCGGACGTAGTCGGCGTTCTGCACCTCCAGGACCGAGGCGCGCGTGATGCGCACGATGATCGCGAGCGGAATGGTGCCGAGGGCGATCGCCGGAAGGATGAGGTGCAGGATGGCATCCCACGAGGCGTCGAATTCGCCCGTGATCAGACCGTCGAAGACGTACAGGTTCGTATAGTGCGTCGCGTCGATGCGGGGGTTCTGGCGGCCGTCCGAGGGCAACCAGCCGAGCTGGACGGCGAAGACGTACTTGAGGATGAACGCGAGGAAGAACACCGGGATCGTGATCCCGATGAGACTCAGCACGACCGCGGTGTGATCCCAGACCTTGCCGTGCCGGCGTGCGGCCCAGTATCCGAGCGGGATGCCGATGCCCACCGCCACGATGAGCGCGGCGACCGAGAGCTCGAGGGTCGCGGGGAAGCGGCGGACGAACTCCTCGAGCACGGGCCGCCCCGTCTGGATCGAGGAGCCGAAGTCGCCGGTGGCGAGGCGCCCGAGCCACGTGAAGTACTGCACGTACAGCGGCTCGTTGAAGCCGTAGAGCTCGTTGATGCGCTCGACGGCCGCGGGGGTCGCACGCTCACCGAGGAGGGCGACGGCGGGACCGCCCGGGAGCGCGCGCACCCAGGCGAAGAGCAGGATGGAAAGGCCGAACAGGGTGGGGATGAGCAGAAGCAGGCGTCTGCCGATGGTGCGGAGCACGGATTCTCACAGGGTGTCGGGAGCGGGGGACGCGGGATGCCGCCGGCCCGGCCGTCCGAGAGGGCGGCGGGCCCGCGGCATCCGTGTGCCGTGGGCTCCTCACCTCGACGGCGAGAGAGCCCACGGCATCCGGATCACTGGGTGAGTTCGATCTCGTTGTAGACCTCGTCCTGCACGGGGCTGGCCGGGTACGACTTCACGCGGGGCGCGAAGGCGAGCGTCGGCACGGGGTTGGCGAGCGGGATCCCGGGCAGGAACGTCGCGATCTGCTCGTTCACCGCCTGGTAGGCCGGGTCCTGCTCGGCCTCGGTCGCGATGCCACGGGCCGAGGTCAGGGCCGAGAAGAGCTCGGCGTTGTCGAAGCCCCACTCGTTGGACTTGGCGCCGAAGAACGTGCCCACGAAGTTGTCGGGGTCGTTGTAGTCACCGGTCCAGCCGAGGAGATGGATGCCGTGGTCGCTGCCGCCCTGGATGAGGTCGAGGTACTCGCCCCACTCGTTCGACACCGGGTTGAGCACGATGCCCACGGCCTGCAGCTGCGACTGCAGGTTCGTGAAGATCTGCTCGGGGTTCGGCATGTACGGGCGCGAGATGTTGACCGGGTAGTTGAAGGTCAGGGTCAGCGGGTTCGCCTCGGTGAACCCGGCCTCGGCGAGGAGCGACTTGGCGGCCGCCTGGTCGAAGTCGTACGTCGTCACGCCGGAGTTGAAGCCGATCACGCTGTCGGGCATGAACTGGGATGCCACGGTCGTGCCCTCGGGCAGGACCTGGGTGACGAGCTGCTGCTTGTCGATGGCGTGGGCGATCGCCTGGCGCACGCGGATGTCGCTGAGCGCGGGGTTCGCCTGGTTCATGCCCAGGTAGAGGATGTTGAACGGGTCGCGGTTCGTGAGCATGTAGCCCGCGCTCTCCAGAGCGCCCAGGTCGGCCGGGGCGACGAGGTCGTACCCGTCGATGGAGCCGGACTCCAGGGCCTGACGGCGAGCGGTGGTGTCGCCGATCACGCGGAAGATGACCTGCTGGACCTGGCCCTGCTCGCCCCAGTACCCGTCGTAGGCGCTGACGGTCGCCTCGGCGCCCGGCTCCCACGAGTCGAATTTGAAGGGGCCGGTACCGGTCGGGTGCGCCTGCGCGTACTCGCTGAGCGTCGGGGCCTCGGACGTGCCGCCGACCTCGTCGGCCTTGTACTCCTGGAGCGCCGCGGGGCTCTGGATCGCGAAGGCGGGGAGCGAGAGCGCGGGGATGAAGCCGGCGAACGGCTCCGTGAGCGTGATCGTCACCTCCGTCGGGCTCGCGGCCTCGCAGCCGCCGTAGATCGAGGTGCCGGTGTCGGCGTAGCCGCGCATGATCTTGCCCCAGTAGTAGGACAGGCTCTCGGACTGCGCGATGCCGGTGAAGTTGTTCTGCCGGTCGAAGTTGAAGCACACCGCGTCGGCGTTGAACTCGGTGTCGTCGTGGAACTTCACGCCCTCTTTGAGCTGGAACGTGTACGACAGGCCGTCGTCGGACTGCGTCCAGCTCTCGGCGAGCATGGGGGCGGGATCAGCCGTCCCGGGCTCGACGCCGACGAGCCCCTCGAAGATCTGCCGGGAGATGCGGAACGACTCGCCGTCGCTCGCGAACGCGGGGTCGAGGCTCGAGGGATCACCCGAGGCGCCGAAGACGAACGTCGAGTCGACGTCGCCGCCGGCGTCACCGCCGCCGCCGTTGTCGTCGCGCTGGCTCGTGCAACCCGCGAGGGCGAGCGCGCCGATGGCGATGGTCGCGCCGGCCGCGAGCACGCGGGTACGGAGATTTCCTTGCATTTTTCGTTGTGCCTTCCGGGGGGAGGAAAGGAGGAGCCCGACTGCGCTGTCACCTCGTCGTGCCGCGCTCCGCTTGCTGTTCCCCCGACCGTACAGGTCGAGGCGGCCGCTGCCCATTGCCCCTGTGTATCGATCGTGTTTCGGGTAGCAGGGCAGGATGCCGCGACGAAACGGGTCGGAACACCCACTTCGCGCAGGTCGGCGACGCGCCGCGCAGCGATTCGCTCAGCATCGCGTGCCCGCCCCGGCGCGGCGCGGCGGCATCCGGCGGGCGCGGGGACCAGGGCCTAGCGTGGGAGCCATGGCTCGAATGCGCATCGAACCCGACGACGCCCCCACGGCTCGGCTCTCCGACGGCTCCCTCGCCCGGGTGTCGCCGTCGGGTTTCGTGTCCGGCTGGGAGCTGGTGGTCGACGGCACGCCGCAGTCGCACGTCGACCTCGACGACCCGACGCACCTGCACTTCGAGTACATCGCCCGCATGGGGGCCGTCATCGACCGACTCCGGATGCCGGGACAGCCGCTGACCGCTGTGCACCTGGGCGCGGGTGCCCTGACCCTCCCCCGCTACGTCGAGGCCACCCGGCCGGGCTCGCGACAGCAGGTCATCGAGCTGGAGCCGAAGCTGTGGGACCTCGTGCGGGAGAACCTTCCGCTCCCCCGCGGCGCCGCGGTCCGCGTGCGCATCGGCGACGCGCGCGCGGGGCTCTCGCGGCTTCCCGCCGGGCTCACCGGCGCCGTCGACCTCCTCGTCAGCGACGTCTACTCGGGCGCGCAGACCCCCGCGCACCTGACGACCGTGGAGTTCTACCGCGAGGCCGCCGGCTTGCTCGCCCCGGACGGGGTGCTCCTCGTCAACGTCTCCGACGGCCCCGGCCTCGCGTTCGCCCGGCGGCAGGTGGCGACGGTGCGCGACGTGCTGCCCGAGGTCATCCTCCTGGCCGAAGTGCAGGTCCTGAAGGGGCGTCGCTTCGGCAATCTCGTCATCGCCGCCTCCGCCGCTCCCCTGCCCGTCGAGTGGCTGCCCCGGCTCATGGCCGCCGGTCCTCACCCCGCCAAGGTCTCGCAGGGTGCCGAGATCGAGGAGTTCGTCCGGGGCGCGCGCCCGGCGACGGATGCCGATGCGACGCCGTCGCCCAAGCCCTCGGCATCCCTCTTCGAACGCTGACCGCGTGGCGGCTCGGCACATCGCCGATCTCGACGCAGACTGGAGACCATCGGCCATTCGGGAGGAGCGACGGTGAGCTATATCCGCGGGTATGACCCCGACACATTGCGCGAGATCACTGACTCTCGTGAGTGCGCGGAGCGTCTCGACGAGATCGGCTCCCAGCGCAGCCTTCCGGCCCTGCTGGAGCGGGTGTGGCTGCTCAAGGTCCTCGACCGCTTCGACGAGGCTCTCGCCATCTCGGAGCAGTCCGTGCGCGTCGCGCGCATGGCGGGAACGCGTCGCGATCTGCTGCGCGCGCGCATCCTGCACGCGACGATCATGCAGTGCCGCGGGGCGTACGCCGCCGCCGAGCAGGAGCTGACGATGTGCGCCGAGGAGGCCGAGGGGCAGAACTGGGCGAGCATCGCGGCTTTCGCCCTGCAGCACCGCGGCAAGGTGCACTACGACGAGGGCGACTTCGAAAGCGCGCGGCGGGATTTCAAGCGCGCGCTGTTCCTCCGGCAGAACGCCGGAGCCACCGACGCCCAGCTCGAATCGACGCTGCTCGCGATCGACGCCGCCGACCGTCGGCGTCCGCGCGAGGTCGTCGCGAGCTGAATGTCGTAGCCCCGGCTTAGTCTTCCGGTCATGTCCGAACTCCAGCGCGTGCGCACGTGGGCGGAGGCCCTGATCGCCCTGCACCTCGATGCGTCGTGGACCTTCGGCTTCGACAACGCCAAGCGCCGGGCGGGGCTCTGCGACTACAGCCGCAAGCGCATCAGCGTCTCGCGCTACCTCGCCGCGCGTTACGACGACGACACCAACCACCAGACGCTCCTGCACGAGGTCGCGCACGCCCTCGCGGGCGGGGCAGCCGGCCACGGTCCGGCGTGGAAGCGCACCGCGCGCGACCTCGGCTACGTGGGTGGCACGACCCACGCCGGCGAGACCGCCAACGAACTCGCCCCCTGGGTCGGCACCTGCCCCGCGGGACACGTCGCCTACCGCCACCGGCGCGCGACCCGGCCGACCTCGTGCGCGAAGTGCGCGCCGCGCTTCGACCCGCGCTTCGCGCTGACGTGGGAGCGACGCGACATCAGCCGCGCCACGCGGCTCGCCGCGGCGACGCCGCGCTGACGCGGCGGGGCGGGGGTGTCGCGGGCGGGGTGCCCTGTGCGGGGGTGCCGTGGGCGCGACGGGCGGGGGTGCCGACCAGCGGCGGGCGAGGGCGCGGGCGGGGGTGCCGCGCATCGCGGGGCCGGAGATCGCGCCGCGGGAGGAGCCCGAGCGGGTCAGTCGGCGCGGAAGGTGCCGTCGACGAGCGTCGGTACGACGGATGCCGCGTCCCGCGCGGCTGCGGCATGCACCACGTCCGCTCGCCCGGCATCGGTGAGCGACCGACCCGTGCCGCTGGCCGAGAGCAGGTGACGGGCCGCCCCGCGCAGAGCGCGATAGCCCTCGCCCGCGACGGCCGCATCGGGCGAGGCGTGGTCGATGCCCAGATCGCCGAGCGCGGCCACGACGGCCCCGGCCCCCAGGAGGTCGTCGACGGCGAAGCGGAGGGTCTCGGCATCCGGGTACCCGATCGCGATGATCGCGATGCTGGTCCGCTCCGCGCGCGCCGTCTGCAGTGCGAGGACGCGATCCGCCACGGCCCGCGCATTGCGGATGCCGCCGACGAGGACGGCGGCGGCATCCTCGGCCGCGGCGCCCACGAGCGCGGCGGTCGGGAGGCCCTCAACGGGGAGGGACGCCCCGGACTCGGCGGCGGTGAGCGCGTCGGCCGAGAGCCCGAGCGTCTGCACGAGGATCACGACATCCGCCGGCGCGAGCCGACCGAGGCCCGCGAGCCCCCAATCGAGACGCACCTGATAGTTCGCTTGAGCGTGCGGGGCGGGGTCGTTCGGCATCCCTCGAGCCTAAGCCGGGTACGCGACCGCTCGCCGTCAACCCGGGGACGGGACCGCACGCGTGCGGGAGAATCTCCCGCATGCGCATTCTGTTGAAGTTCGTGATCGATTGCGACCCGGATGCCGCGTGGCGGGCGCTGCATTCGCCACGCGCCGTCGCGGAGCTCTACGGTCCCCTCCTCGACCTCGATGCGCTCGGTGAGATGCCGACCTCGTTCACGTCCGGCGATGACGTGCCGGTCCAGATGAGCCTGGCCGGAGCGCTTCCCCTCGGCCGGCAGCTCATCTCGGTCGCGGACCGCGAGACCACGGACGGGCACGGGCGCGTGCGCGTGTTCCGCGACTGGGGGGTGCCCCTGACCGGCCCCCTCGCCACCCTCGACGTCTGGGACCACCAGATGGCGGTGTCCGAGGCGCCGGGCGAGCCCGGGCGGACGCTGTGGCGGGAGCGTCTCACGATCGGCGGGGCCGCGGCCCCCGTGCTCTGGCCGGGCCTGTGGGCGATGTGGCAGTGGCGCGAGGGGCGTATCCGCGCCCTCGCCCCGACCTGGGCGTACGACCCGGAGGCCGCGGGCGACACGTCCGACTGACCCGGCGCCCCGCTCGGCCGCGGAGAACCTCAGACCAGCCCGTGCCGGTACGCGAAGACGACGAGCTGGACGCGGTCGCGCAGCGAGAGCTTCGCGAGGATCCGGCTGATGTGCGTCTTCACCGTCGCCTCGGAGAGGAATTCGCGCGCCGCGATCTCGCTGTTGCTGAGACCCGCGGCCGCGAGGAGGAAGATCTCCCTCTCGCGCTCGGTCAGCTCCCCGAAGCTGGCCGGCACCGGTTCGGCGGAGCCGTTCTCGGCGATGTGCGCGAAGAGCTCACGCGTGGCCTCCGCCGCGATGACGGCGGACCCCGCGTGCACCGTCCGAATGGCGGAGAGGAGGAACTCGGGCTCCGAGTCCTTGAGGAGGAAGCCGCTGGCACCGCGTTGGATCGCCCGCGCAGCCGCCTCATCGAGGTCGAACGTGGTGAGGACGACGACCCGCGGGGCTTCCGGCTCCCGCAGGATCTCCGCGGTCGCGGTGAGGCCGTCCATGACGGGCATGCGCACGTCCATGAGGACGAGATCGGGCCGGGTCGCCCGGACCATCTCGATCCCCTCGCGGCCGTCGGATGCCTCGCCCACGACCTCGAGGTCGGGCTGCGAGTCGATCACCATCCGGATGCCGGCGCGGAACAGCGCCTGATCGTCGACGAGAACGATACGTACGGGGGTGCTCACTCGGTCGGTTCCTCTCGGCGGTGGTTCTCTCGAGTATCGCGCGAGCCTGCCGAGCTCACAGGGACGCCCGCACGGGCATGCTCGCGCGCACGACGAAGAACCGTCCCTGCGCTTCGGCCGTCAGGCTGCCGCCGACGAGTTGCGCGCGCTCGCGCATCCCGATGAGACCGTGCCCGCCGGACGGCTGCGCCGGACCGTCCGGGGCCCGCGTGTTGCGGACCATCAGCTCGACGCGGTCGGGAAGCCACCCGAGGTGCACGTCGACGCGGCGGTCGGCTCCGTGGCGGAGGGCGTTCGTCAGCGCCTCCTGCAGGATGCGGTACACCGCGAGCTGGATCGCCGCCGGCGGCTCCCCGGGTGGGACAGGATCGACGTCGACCGACAGCTCGACACCCGCGGCGCGCACGTGGGCGTACAGCGCGTCGAGATCGGTGAGCCGCGGCTGCGGCCCTTCGGCCTGCGTGTGACGCAGCTGCGTGAGCAGCTGGCGGACGTCGGTCAGCGCCGCGCGGGCGGTGGTCGAGATCGTGGCGAGTGCCGCTGTCGCGGCCTCGGGGTCTGCGGCCGCCGCGTAGCGGGCGCCGTCCGCCTGGGCGATCACGACGGCGAGCGAGTGCGCCACGACGTCGTGCATGTCACGGGCGATGCGCACGCGTTGTTGCTCCGCCACGGTCTCCGCCTCGGCCGCACGCTGAGCCCGACCGTTCTCGGTCGCGCGGATCGCCGTGCGCACGAGGGCCCCCGTCACCCAGGCCAGCAACAGCGCGAACGCCGCCGCGAGGAGGATGCCGACGATCGCTGCGACGTCGGCCGCCTGGATGGGCGACGTGAGCGTGCGGACGACCAGATAGAGCGAGACGACGACGGCGCCTCCGACCGCGGAGGCGAATCCGGCCCAGAACACGCGCCGCGTGCCGTACGCGGCGGTCGTGTACAGCACTGCGAACACCACGACGTCGGTCGGTGAAGGTTGGCGGCCGAGGCCCATCTGCAGCAGAGCCCCCGCCCAGGCGAGAGCGAGGGCGAGCCCGGGGCTCAGCCGGCGCATGGCCGCGGCGGCCGTGAAGGCCACAACCATCAGCGACGCGCCGACGCCGGCGAGCGCGGACGGGGCGTCCGACGCGAGCTCGAGGGCGAGAGCGAGCAGCCCGAAGAGACCGGCGACGACGAGGTCGGTCACCAGTTGGTAACGGCGTAGCGGGCGAAGGGAGAGCATCGCGGCAACGCTACAGATGCGGGAGGGGGGCGGCATCCGTCCTGCGATGTATTCGTGGACGCGATGCCGAGATCGGCGCCCGGGGAGGAGAAGCCCGACGTCAGGCGGGGAAGTCGGCCGGCTCGATCGGGCGCGCCTCGAAGAAGGTCTGCAGGACGATCGTCGTGCGCGTGTTCACGTGCGCGGCCGCGCGGATGTCACGGATCAGCGCCTCGAGATCACGCGGGGTCGGGACGCGGACGAACAGCATGTAGGCGGCTTCTCCCGCGATGGAGTGGCAGGCCTCGATCGCGGTGAGGTGCGCCAGCAGCTCCGGGGCGTTGTCGGGCTGCGCGGGGTCGAGGGGGGTGATCTCGACGAAGGCAGCGAGGGGGCGACCGAGCGCCTCGGCATCCAGGACCGGGCGGTACCCGCGCACGATGCCGCGCGCTTCGAGCCGGCGCAGTCTCGACTGCACGGCCGAGACGGACAGGCCCACGCGTTCGGAGAGGTGCGACAGTGTCGCTCGAGCATCGAGCGAGATCTCGCGGACGATCGCGGCGTCGACGGCGTCATCGAGGCGCGCCGGGCGAGCGGGGGCCTCGGTCATGGGGTCGACAGTACCAGGAGGCGCTCGCTCACCCCGTGCGGCATCTGTAAGTTTTCCGTTAGCATGACACTCACGCAGGAATATTTACCGCGAAGACCGGAGGATGCCATGACCACCGCGACGCCTTCCCGTGCCGCGCACGAGCTGCTCGACGGGCGCCCCGTCACCGAGGTCGAGCGCACCCCCGCCTGGGCACAGCTGAAGAACGCCACCGTCGCGCTGCAGGAGCTGCAGGCGAGCGACGGCTCTATCGCCGATCCGACGGCCGCCGCTCCCCTGCTCGACGACGTCGTCGAAGCCATCGAGGCCCTGGCGCCGCTGTTCCCCCACGACGCCACCTACCTCGAGGCCTCGGTGAGCGATTTCCGTCGGTGGCGAGCAGAAGGCCTGGGGGTCCCCGACTTCCTCGACTCGCTCGTGGCGTTCCAGCCGCAGGAGCACCGGGTCGACGGCATCCGTCACCTGGTCATCTTCCCGATGTACACGCAGAACGGCTCGCGCGACCGCCACGTCGAGGCCGTGCTCGTCGAGGCGATCTGGCCCGAGTTCATCGCGCAGCTCGAGACCGAGTACACCAACCGCCTGTTCGTCTCGCTGCGGCTGATCGACTTCACCCCCGGATACGACACCAACTCGGCCGTGCTCTTCCCCGAGACGGTGGCGATGCGCGAGATCCCGACGTTCACGTGGGGCGCGATCTTCCAGGACCGAGAGGCTGCCCGCTACCGCCGCGTCACCCGCGCCGCCGCCGAGATCGCCAAGCTCGATCTGCCGGAGCCCGCCGCCCGCATGCTCGACGACCAGTCGCTCACGGAACAGACGTTCGTGATGTGGGACCTGATCCACGACCGGACCCACATGCGCGGCGACCTCCCCTTCGATCCGTTCATGATCAAGCAGCGGATGCCGTTCTTCCTCTACTCGCTCGAAGAGCTGCGCTGCGACCTGACCGCCTTCCGGGAATGCGTGGCGTTGCAAGCCCGCCTGTCCGCCCGGGACGACCTGGATGCCGCCGAGCAGGCGATCCTCGAGCAGGCCGGACTCGTGCAGTACGCGGTGATCTTCGACCGCATCTTCCGCTTCGCGATCACCGGGTCGCGCGTGCGCAACTACGACGGCCTCGGTGGCCAGCTGCTGTTCGCCTGGCTGCACCAGCGTCGGGTCCTGCACTGGACCGATACGTCGCTGGCGTTCGACTGGGACGAGGTCCCCGCCGCGGTGATCGCCCTCGCCGACGCGATCGACGAGCTGTACTGGCGCTCGATCGACCGCCCCAAGACGGCGCACTGGCTCGCGGCCTACGACCTCGTGCGCTCTGTCGTGACGCCGCATCCCGCGTCGGTGTGGGCGCGCGGGCTCTCTGACGAGGTGCTCGCGGGTCTGCCGAAGGGGTACACCGACGCGGTGCTCGATGACGAGTTCCCCCTGTCGATGTTCTTCGAGGCCCTGGAGAAGAAGATGCGCCCGGTCATCGCCTCGACGGAGGGCATCCGCGGCACGGACTGAGCAGGCGTCGCCGCCCGAGCGTCTCGCCTGGCGGGAATTCTGCGGCCGAGCGTCCGGAACACGCCGTGAGGGCGAGGCGCGATGCGACGATTCTCGGGCGCTCGAGCGGGGGTCGGCGCGAACGGCCTCGACCTGACGCACGGAGAACGACAGACTGGGTGGGGGGCGATGATGACCGACGTGGTGGCCGTGGACGAAGGCGTCCGAGGACGGCTGGTTCTGCTGGCCGGCGGGACGAGTGCGGCAGGACGTGCCAGTGCGCGCGCGTTGCTCGCCGCGGGAGCCCGCGTCGTGGTGGTCGGCAGCGACCACGATCGTCTCAGGGGGGTGGCGGCGGAGATCCCCGGCGTCGAGGTCGAATGCTGCGATCTCACCGACCCGGATGCCGTGGACGCCCTGCGCGATCGCGTGCACGCCGCGCTCGGCCCGGTCGACGGCGTCCTCCATCTGGTCGGCGGCTGGCGTGGCGGCGGGGGCCTCGTCGGACAGAGCGACGACGATTTCGCGTTCCTCCTCCGCTCGCTCACCGCCCTGCGACACGTGAGCCGCGCCTTCGACGACGATCTCGCGACCTCGGATGCCGGGCGCCTGGCGATCGTCTCCTCCGCCTCGGTCGCACGCCCGCTCGCCGGCGGAGCCAACTACGCGACGGTCAAGGCGGCTTCGGAGACCTGGGTGCGGGCGGTCGGCCAGGGCTACGCGAAGCGGGCCCGCGATGAGGGCCGGGAGCCCACGGCAGCGGCCGTCATCTTCCGCGTGAAGAGTCTCGAGGGGCTCGAAGACGCTCTCGCGGCATCGTTCGTGGCGTTGTGGGACGACGACGCGGCGGCGTGGAACGACGTCGTCATCGGGATCGACGGACCCGACTGATCTCCCGGGCTCATAGCCGGCGCTCGTCGACGCTCGCCTGCGGTGTCGTCGCGTCGTCGATGCGCGGCGCCGCCTCGGCGGCCCCGGGTGGGGTCCCGTCGACGACAGAGGCATCCGGCCCTCCCGTCTCGGCGACATCCGCGTTCACCTCGGCCGTCCGGTACTGGCGCGAGAGGGTGCGGTACGACCGGGTGAGGAACGCGAGCGAGGCCGCGACCACCATGAACAGGCCCGCGAAGACGAACACGAGCGCGATCCCCCGGGACGCGCCGTCGCCGAGCAGCCAGCCCCAGGTCGCGCGACCGTCGCTTCCCTCCATGTAGGGGATGATCGCGAACTCGGCGATCGGAGCGATGAGGAACGACGTGATCGGGGCCGCGGCCGATTCGAAGGCGGCGGCGAAACCGAACACGCGCCCCTGGGTGGCGAAGGGGACGACCTTCTGGATCACCGTCTGCTCGGCGGCCTCGACGGGAGGGATGAGCGCCATGTAGACCCAGATGCCGGCCACGTAGAGCCACCACCAGTCGCGCAGCGTGAAGATCGCCCAGCAGCCCCATGGCGATCACGATCCAGAGCATCGTGCGGATGGGGTTGCGGCCGAGACCGAACTTCGCGACCAGACCGCCACCGACGATGAAGCCCGTCGCGGTCACGCCGAGGACGACACCCCAGATCTGGACGTTGAAGAGCTCGAGTCCGTAGGGGTCCATCAGCGCCATGTACACGCCGCCGATGAGGTTGTTGAAGGTCGAGAAGATGAGGAGCGCGAAGAGCCCCGGGGCCGCGCGGACGGCGCGAACCGCTCCGCGCAGATCGACCATCGGCCCCGGCTCGGCGCCCGCCGCCGGCTTCTCTTCGGGGATGCGGATCGTGAGCAGGTGCAAGAGGGCCACGAGGGTCAGGCCGATGGCGATGGCCAGCGTCCACCCCATGCCGAGGAAGCCGACCGAGAGGCCACTGAAGACGCTCGTGACGACGAATGCGAGTCCCTGCACGGTCCCCACGAGCCCGTTGGCATTCGCGTGGCGGTCGACGGGCACGAGGAGCGTGACGGTGGTCGAGAGGGCGATGTTGCGCATGTTCTCGACGACGGCGCCGGTCAGGATCACTCCCGCGAAGACCCAGAACCACGGACCGCCGAGATCGAGCAGAGCGGCTTCCGGGAACGCCAGCCAAAGCGCGCCGGCGATGAGGAACGCGGTGAGGGTCACGAGTCCGGAGAACAGCATGACGCGGTGCTTGCGGTGGCGGTCGACGATCGACCCGAAGACCATCGCGAACACGGCGAGCAGCAGCATGTACGCCCCGCCGACGATGCCCGTCGCCAGGACGGAACGCGTCTCGAGGTACACCCAGAAGGTGAGCGCGAACCACAGGAAGCTCGTGGTCACGTTGGCCGCGGCGGTGTTCACGAGAACCGCGAGGAACGTGCGGTTCCCGCCCACGGGTGCACCGGCGGCGGTAGCGGCGGAGGTCGGCTCGGGGGACATAGCCACACGGTAGACCCGACCTCCGACATCGACCAGACCCGGTCGGCGCAGGAGACTCGGAGCGGGCGCGCCGGGGCCGTGATGCGCCCGCGCCCGCCGAGGGCCGGGCGTCTTCCCCGGAGGGCCGAGCGTCGCGGGACGTCAGTCCAGCAGGCTCCGGATGTCGTCCGCGGTGAGCCGGGGGCCGCTCGCGAAGGAGCCTCCCTCGTCGGCGCCTCCGTCGAGCACCCGAGAGAACAGCTCGGCCTTGGCCTCGCGGAGGGCGACGACCTTCTGCTCCACGGTGTCGGAGGAGACCAGGCGGTAGACGATCACCGGGCGGGTCTGCCCGATGCGGTGAGCGCGATCGATCGCTTGATCCTCGACCGCGGGGTTCCACCAGGGATCCAGTAGCACCACGTAGTCGGCCTCGACCAGGTTGAGGCCGACGCCGCCCGCCTTCAGCGACACGAAGAAGGCCGGGTCGTCGCCGTCTCGGAAGCGGTCGATCTCGGCCTGGCGGTTCGTCGTGGTGCCGTCGAGGTATCCCGAGGCGAGCCCGGCATCCGTGCAGCGCTGACGCGCGGCGCGGAGGAATCGCGTGAACTGGCTCAGCACGAGGACGCGGTGCCCCTCGGCGGCGGCCTCGACCAGCAGCTCCTCCAGGGCGTCGAGCTTCGCCGAGGGCGCCTCCCCCTCGTCGACCAGCGCGGGGTCGAGCGCCAGCTGACGCAGCATGGTCAACGAGCGGAAGATCGCGAAGCTGTTGCCCTCGGCGTCGTCGAGCAGTCCCAGGAGCCGCTGGCGCTCCCGGTGGAAGCGGCGGTCGTAGAGCTTGCGGTGCGTCGGGTGGAGGGACACCTCGACGATCGTCTCCTGTTTCGGGGGGAGCTCCGCCGCGACGAGATCTTTCGTCCGTCGCAGGAGGAACGGCCGGATGCGCCGGCGCAGGAGGTCGAGGCGGGCGGCATCCGAATGCTTCTCGATCGGCGTGCGGTAGAGCGTGGTGAAGGACTCCCGTGTTCCCAGCAGCCCCGGGGCGACGAGCGACATGAGGGCCCAGAGCTCGAGGAGGTTGTTCTCCATCGGGGTGCCCGTGATGACGAGCGTGAACGGCACCGACAGCGCCCGGGCGGCGCGGTAGCCCCGCGAAGCGGGGTTCTTGATCTGCTGCGCCTCGTCGAGCACCAGACCGGACCACGAAACGTCGGCGTACTGCTCCTGTTCGAGCCGGAACAGCGCGTAGCTGGTGACGACGACGTGAGCCCCCGTGACGGTCTCGGCGATGCTCGCGCCGCGCCGCGCCTGCGTCGACGTCACGACGCGGACGTCGAGTCCGGGGGCGAAGGTCGCGCATTCCCGGGCCCAGTTGCCCACGACGCTCGTCGGGGCGACGATGAGGAACGGAGCCATCTCGGGCTCCGCGGCGCGCGCCGCCTCCATCATCGCGATCGTCTGCACGGTCTTGCCGAGTCCCATGTCGTCCGCGAGGATGCCGCCGAGTCCCTGCGTCCGCAGGAAGTGCAGCCAGTCCAGACCCGTGCGCTGATAGTCGCGCAAGGTCGCGCGGAGGCCCTCAGGGGGATCGACGGGCTCCAGGGCGGCCTCGTCGGTGAGCCCGCGTACCCGCAGCCACCACTCGGCCTCCTGCGCCGCGATCATGCCGAGCTCGGACAGGTCGTCCCACAGCCCGACGTTGTACCGGTTCAGCTTCAGCTGAGCGCCTGGCCGGTCGGCGAGGGTCCGCGCCTCGTCGATGACGGCACGCAGACGAGCGAACTCGGGGGTGTCGAGGCGCACGTACTCGCCGTCGCCGAGGAAGAGGACGCGATCGCCGAGCGCGAGGGCGGTGTAGAGATCGGTGAAGTCCACCTCGGCACCGCCGACGCTCACGCGCGCGTTCAGGTCGAACCAGTCGCTGCCGTCGTCGGCCGTGGTGCTCAGCTCGACGACCGGAGCCTCGGTGGCGGCCCGATACGTCGGCCCCGCACCGGTCACGGTCACGCGCACGTGGTCGATCGCCCGCAGCTGCGGCACGATCTCGACGCTGAGGATCGCGGCGACGGCGGGGACCAGCACCCGTGGCGGGGTGGTTCCCGACGAGAACGGCCGGGGCAGCTCGAGGCGCGCCTCGTTCGCGATGACCGACACGGCGTCCCACACGAAGCGCTCATGCTCGTCGTGGCGGCGACCGCGTGTCGGCGAACGGTCCCATCGGGACGCGACCGACGTCTCGCCATCGCGATGCTCGACGATGAGCTCCAGCACGGGAAGAGGCGGGGCGGGCACCTCGACGGTCCCGCGGGGGGACACCACCGGCGCGTCGAGCTGGAGGCGAGGCACATAGTCGTGCAGGAACGCACCGGCCGTCGCCTCGTCGACCGTGAGAGCGCTCGTGCGGGCGAGGAGGCCGCGTAGCGGGCCCGAGGCGGGGCTCGACAGGCGCGCCAGCGTGATGTGCTCGTCGTCGCCGTCACGGTCGGCGACGAACGCCACCGCGACCGCGGGATCGCCCACGACCCACGACGGCCGAGCGGCGACGTCGTCGTCGACTCCCTCGACGACTCCGCGAACCTGCAGGCCCGATCCCCGTCGCTCGAGCGACACCGCGGCGCGGACCGGCTCGTCCGGGATCAGGACCGGATGATGAGCCCCCGCGCCGGACACGATCGGGACTCCGGCGGCACTGACGGCCTCGAGCTGCATCCAGAGCGAGTGCGGAGGGACGGCGGAGAGTGGCATCCATTCGTCGGAGAGGAAGGCTCCGGGACCGGATCGGCCGAGTCGCCCCAGGCTGTCGAGGGCCGCACGCGCCTCCGGCGCCGCCGGGAGCGTCGCCAGAGCCGGCCAGCCGGCGCGGCCCTTGATCCAGGTGCCGCGGGTGCCGCGCACACCGGGACGCGCGGTGAGCGTCAGCGCGGTGCTGCGCCCGTGGCCGCCGCCGCGTCGGATCGAGAGGAAGAGACAGAGCTCGAAGGGCGGCTCGTCGTCGGTCGCGGGAGCCGCGAGGAAGAGCTCGTCGAGGGTGCGCTGCCACTCGGGCCGGGGCGGGCGGCCCGCGGAGATCATCCGGTCGAGAAGAACGAGGGCGGCCGCACAGGAATGCTCGCATTCGGGGCCGCGCCCGCAGGAGCACCAGCCGGACAGCCGCGAGAAGTCGGCGGAGACCCGCACCTCGAGGTGCTCGTACCCCGCCGCGCCGAAGGACTGGGCCGAGACGACCAGGACGTCGCCGATTGTCTTCGCGTCGCCGACCTCGACCGAGCCGTAGACGAGGAGCCGGTCGGCGCGCGTCATCGCTGCCGGGGAGAACATCTCGCCGGCGATACTGAGCGCTTCGGGGTCCAGCTGCATCCCCTCATTCTCGTCGGGGCTTCCGACACGCGAGCACGGCTCGACTCCGAACGGGGAAGGATCGCGGATCTCCGCCGCGGGGGAGGAAGGGCGAAAGTTAGGCTGGACGGGTGACTTCCCTCCACGACGCGTCGGTGCGCGGCTTCGCCTCCGACAACTATTCCGGCATCCACCCCGACGTCCTGGCGGCGATCGCCGCCGCCAACGCGGGCCACCAGGTCGCGTACGGCGAAGACGTCTACACCGCCCGTCTGCACGAGCTCTTCGTCGGCCTCCTCGGCGACGGGGTCGAGGCCTACCCGGTCTTCAACGGCACGGGGGCGAACGTCGTGGGGCTGCAGTCGATGCTTCCGCGCTGGGGCGCGGTGATCTCGGCATCCACCGCGCACATCAACGTCGACGAGGGCGGCGCCCCGGAGCGTGTCGGCGGCATCAAGCTGCTCACCGTCCCCACCGATGACGGCAAGCTCACCCCCGAGCTCGTCGACCGCGAGGCCTGGGGCTGGGGCGACGAGCACCGTGCCCAGCCGCTCGTCGTCTCGATCACGCAGTCGACCGAGCTCGGCACGCTCTACTCCGTCGACGAGATCCGCGCTCTCGCTGATCACGCCCACGGTCACGGCATGCGGCTGCACATGGACGGCGCGCGGATCTCCAACGCGGCGGCCGCGCTCGACGTCCCCCTGCGCGCCTTCACCCGCGACGCGGGCGTCGACGTGCTGAGCTTCGGCGGCACGAAGAACGGCGCGATGATCGGCGAGGCCATCGTGGTGCTCGACCCCGCGGCATCCACGGGGCTCACCTACCTGCGCAAGCTCGACATGCAACTGTCGAGCAAGATGCGCTTCGTCTCGGCTCAGCTGGTCGCGCTGCTCGAGAACGACCTGTGGCTGCGCAACGCGCGCCACTCGAACGCGATGGCCCAGCGACTGCGCGCGGGCGTCGAGGCGGGTCTCGCCAACGGGTCCATCCAGGGCGTCGAGTTCACCCAGCCCACCCAGGCGAACGGTGTGTTCGCGACCCTGCCGGTGGGGGTCGCCGACCGTCTGCGCCAGAGCTTCCGCTTCTACGATTGGGACGAGCTGCGCCGCGAGGTGCGGTGGATGTGCTCCTTCGACACGACCGAGGCCGACATCGACGCCTTCGTCGCGGCGATCGCGCGCGAGACCACCGCCTGACACCCGCACGCTCCCCCGATGGACGGAGCCCGGCCGCCGGCGAGCGGGCACGACGGCTCCCTCCCGACGTCGAGCCGAGGGCCGCGGCATCCCGATTCAGGATGCCGCGGCCCTCGTCGTCTCAGGCCCCCGCGAGCCAGTCGCGGTAGGCGTCGAACGTGCTCTCGCGGCCGAGGAACGCCTCCACGAGATCGCGGGCATCCCGCGAGCCACCGGGCTCGAGGATCTCGCGCCGGTAGCGCGAAGCGGTTCCCTCGTCGAACAGGTCGTCGCCGAAGGCCGACAGCAGATCCCGCGCGATCACGAGGCTCCACTGGTACGTGTAGTAGCAGGCGCCGTAGCCCGTCAGGTGTCCGAAACCGGCGTACGAGTGCGACCCGTCCAGGGGCACCACGGGGCTCGCCGCGCGGTAGTAGCCGTCGACGGCGCTCCGCAGATCAGCCGGGCGATCGACGTGCAGACGGTACGAGGTCGTGGCGTGGCCGAGCTGGCGCGTGACCTCGAGTCCCCGACCGAACGCATCGGCCGTCCGCATGCGAGCGACGAGGTCGGCCGGGATCGGCTCCCCGTCGTCGTCGACGGCGAAGGATGCCAGGACTCCGGCATCCCACGCCCATTCCTCGAGGAGCTGGCTCGGCGCCTCGACGAAGTCCCACTCCGTGGCGACGCCGGTGAAGCGCGCCCACCGCTGACGGCCGCCGACGATCTCGTGGACCAGGTGACCGAACTCGTGGAAGAACGTCACGACCTCGTCGTGCTCGAGCAGACCGCGGGAGAAGTTGCAGAGCAGCACGCCCTCCGGAAGCGATCGGCCCGTGATGCCGGGGGCGAGGGGGAAGCACGCGGCGTGGTTGTACTTCCCGTCGCGCGGGTGCAGATCGAGGTGGATCCGGCCCAGCGTCTCCTCGCCGCGGACGACGTCGTAGGTGCGGACATCGCCGTGCCAGGAGGGCGCGTCGACGGGCACGTACGACACGTCCAGCAGGCGCGCGGTGGTGGCGAGGACGCCGTCGAGCACGCGCGCGAAGCGGAAGTACGAGCGCACCACCTGCGCGTCGACGTCGTACTCCTCGCGCTTGAGGGTGCTCAGCAGGTACCAGAAGTCCGCGATCGTGACGGCGTCGGCCGAGGGGTCGTCTCGACGAAGTCGCTCGAGGATGCGGTCGTACTCCACGGCCGCGGCCGGTGCCGCCGCGTCGGCCACGCGCGTCAGGAAGGCGGCCACCGCGGCGCTCGATCCGATCATGCGCGTCTCGGTCTCGTAGTCGGCCCAGTCGCCGTAGCCGAGCAGTGCGGCGCGCTCGGCGCGCACGGCCAGGAGCTCGGCCAGCACCGGCTCGTTCTCGGGCCAGGCCAGGTCGTTGTAGGCCGCGACCAGCGCGTGGCGCGTGGCACGGTCGAGAGCGTATTCCCGAACCGGCATGAGGTCGGTGTACTCGGTCGTGAGCGTCACCATGCCCTCGCCGTCGACGGGGTGATCCGCCACGAAGTCCGCGGGCAAGCCGTCGAGGGCGTTCGCCGGCACGCGGATCTCGCGCTTGCCGTCGCGGATGTGGCGCGAGAATGCCAGCGACAGCTCGGTGTCACGGTCGGTCAGCGCGCGGACGCGTTCGCGGGCGGCGTCGTCGAGGTCGACTCCGCCGCGACGGAAATCGCGACGGATGTGGTCGAGCAGACGGCGCTCGTCGTCCCCGAGGCCCGCCTCGTCGGCGTCGGCGAACGCGCTCCACAGACCGCGGTCGAGCAGGCGCCGCGCCTGCAGCGCTTCGAACTGCTGCACTCGCTCTTCGGCGAGGCGGCGGATCTCGGCATCCGGATGCGACTCGCTCAGCAGATGCGCCTCGGACAGGGCCTCGGCGAAGGCGATGTCGGCGTCATTCCACAGCTCCAACCGCTCCGCGGTGGACAGGTCACCGGCCTCGGCGAGGCGCGCGTCGATCGCGTCGATGCGCGCGCGACGAGTGGCGGGGCGCTCGGTGACGAAACTCGTCCATCCGGCGGCATCCGTGGGAAGGATCAGCGGGGCGGGTGCGGTGATCGGCATCCCTCGACCCTAGACAGGGCCTCCGACACCGGCAACGCTCAGCGCAACGCGCCCACCGACGCGAGCGCCTGCCGGACGAGCGTCCCGCGGCCGCCCTCCATCTCGGCGGCGAGGGCATCGGATGCCGCCTCCTCGGGCGACAGCCACGTGACCTCGAGCGCATCCTGACGCGGTTCGCACGTCCCGGTGACGGGAACGACGTACGCGAGGGCGACGGCATGCTGCCGGTCGTCGTGGAACGCACTGACGCCCGGGAGCGGGAAGTACTCGGCCACGGTGAACGGTGCCGGCTGGGGCGGGAGCAGCGGGAAGGCCATCGGCCCCAGGTCGTTCTCGACGTGCCGGAACAGCGCGTCGCGCACCGTCTCGCCGTAGCGCACGCGCCCCGACACGAGCGTGCGGGTCATCTCGCCGAGCGGGGTCGCGCGCAGCAGGATGCCGACCTGCGTGACCATGCCCATGCCGTCGGTCCGCACGGGCAGCGCCTCGACGTAGAGCATCGGGAGTCGCCGCCGCGCCTCGGCGAGCTCGACCTCGCTGAGCCAGCCCGGGTTGGTGTTCGGGCCGGAAGGCGCGCCGGAGAAGGGGCCGGACAGCGGCTCGCGCTCCCCGCCGTTGTCGCCGGGCTCGGGGTCGGGTGTGCGGACAGCCATGCTCCCTGTATATCAACCGACCGAGACGGATGCCGCGTGTCCGCGCGAACCGGGCAGGTTTGCCGCGCGAAGGGAGGGGCCTCCGGAAGCGGAGGATGTCGCCGCGGCGGAGCGTCCTCCGCCCCCGGAATCTCCTCCCGTGCGCGGCCGCTCGCCGCCGCCGGAGTCCGATGTCGGAGGCCTTTGCGACAATGGCCGCATGAGCGCCCACCTCTCCCTCGACGCGTCCGTCGTGCGGTGGTCGGTGCCGGTGGATGAGCGGGCGGACCGACCCGTCCTTCTCCTGCTGCACGGCTACGGCTCCGACGAACACGACCTCTTCGGGCTCGCCCCGTACCTTCCTCCCGACTACGTGGTGGCCAGCCTCCGCGCCCCACTCACCCCGCCGTGGCCCATGCCCGGGGCCTCGTGGTATCCGATCGAAGGTCTCGACGGACGCGATCCCGACGCCGTCACCCGCGCGGCGGAGTCCGTGCTCGCCTGGATCCGGGATGCCGTGGGCGACGCGCCCGTGGGACTCCTCGGCTTCTCGCAGGGCGGCGCCGTCGCCCTCCAGACGCTGCGGGTCGATCCGGACGCGGTGGCGTTCGTCGTCGTCCTCGCCGGCTACGCGGCCGGGGGCGAGCTGCCCGGCGACGCCGTCCTCGCCGAGCGGCGTCCCCCGGTGTTCTGGGGGCGGGGTGCCGCGGACGACGTCATCCCCGCGCACCTCATCGACGCGACCGCGCAGTGGCTCCCCGGGCACAGCGAGCTCAGCGGCCGGGTCTACCCGGGACTCACCCACTCGATCTCGCAGGACGAGCTCGACGACGTCCGCGCGTTCCTCGACGCGCGTCTCGCCGATCGCGAGGCCGCGGGCTGACTCAGCAGTGCGAGCCGTCCCCTCCCCCGCCGCTGTCGCCGCACGAGGCATCCGAGCCGGAGCCGGTGTCGACGTAGCTCGAAGAGGAGTACGAGCCGCCGCCCCGGCCCGGCGGAATCGACAGCACCCCGGCCATCACCGCGCCGAGGAGGGCTCCCGTGCGCAGGCCGCCCACGACATCGCCGTAGAAGACAGCCACGACAGTGCACACGATCACCCAGGCGGGGAACGTCACCGCCCACGCGAAAAGGAGTCGCCGCCGACGGGCGTCGGCCTTCTGACGGTCCAGCGGCGAGGAAGCAACCACGCCGACAGACTAACCACGGCGACCGCGATCGGCGGGGTTCCGCATCGACCGCGAGTCGGCTATCGTAGGCAGCCCTGTCCCCGAGAACGAGGTCTCCTCCGGTGAAGAACGTCGACGCTTCCGCGCCCCTGTCCGCGCGCTGACCCGTCGACCCGCCGTTTTCTCGGCCGCCCTCCGCTGATGCGGACGGGTCCGGCGTCCGCGCATCCCGCGTTCCCGGAGTTCCGTCATGTCAGCTATTTCCCCGTCCCTCGTCTTCGACCGCATCCGCCTCGTGTGGCCCGACGGCACCGTCGCCCTCGACGATGTCTCCGGCGCCCTCGGTCGCGGGCGCACCGGCCTCGTCGGCCGCAACGGTGCCGGCAAGTCCACGCTCCTCCGCCTGGCCGCGGGGCACCTCACCCCCACGTCCGGCACGGTCTCGGCATCCGGTGACGTCGCGATGCTCCCCCAGCGCCTCGCCGCCGATCCAGGTCGCCCCGTCTCGGCGCTTCTCGGCGTCGAGACGACGCTCAGCGCTCTCCGGGCGATCGAGTCGGGCGATGTCGCGCCGCATCACTTCGACGCGGTCGGCGACGACTGGGACGTCGAGGCGCGCGCGCATGCCCTCCTCGCCGAGGCGGGGCTGGCATCCGATGTCCTCGACCGGACCGTCGGCGAACTCTCCGGCGGCGAGACGATGCTGGCCGCTCTCGTGGGGCTGCGCGCCCGCGCGGCCGACATCACGCTGCTGGACGAACCGACCAACGACCTCGACCGGGACGCGCGGGCGCGCGTGGGCGACCTCGTCCGGAGCTGGCCCGGCACGCTGGTCGTCGTCAGTCACGACGTCGGCCTTCTGGAGCTGATGGATGCCACGGCCGAGCTGTACGGCCAGACCCTCAGCGTCGTGGGCGGCCCGTACAGCGCGTGGCGCGCGCAGCGCGATGCGGAGCAGGAAGCCGCCGTGCGTGCCGAGCGCGACGCGGCCCAGTCGCTACGCCGCGAGCGTCGGCAACGCATCGAGTCGTACGACAAGCTCGCCACGCGATCCCGCGTCGCGCACAAGGCGCAGGTCGAGAAGCGGGTCCCCAAGATCATCGCGGGAGGGCGGGCCAACGCGGCCCAGGTGAGCGCGGGCCGGCTCAGCACCGAGATGAAGGGGAAGGAGGATGCCGCCCGCGCGGCGCTCAACGAGGCGTCGGCGCGGGTGCGCGACGACGACGTGGTCCGCATCGACCTGCCGGATCCGGGCAATGCGGCCGGGCGGCGGATCCTGACGCTGGGGGACGGCGAGCGCGAATGGATCGTCACGGGTCGCGAACGCGTCGCCCTGGTGGGGCGCAACGGCGCGGGGAAGACGACCCTCCTCGAGAGCCTCGTCCACGCCGAGGACCCGTCGGGGCCGGTCTTCGCCCGAGCCAGTGTCGAGCACCTCGGCTACCTGCCCCAGCGTCTCGACGGCCTCGACGACGCGGCATCCGTCCTCGAGAGCGTGTGCGGGGCGGCGCCCAGCGTTCCCGTTCCGCTCGTGCGCGATCGGCTGGCGCGGTTCCTCGTGCGGGGAGATGCCGTGACCCGCCCGGTCGGATCGCTGTCGGGCGGCGAGCGCTTCCGCGTCGCCCTCGCCCGCGTGCTGCTGGCGGACCCGCCACCGCAGCTCCTGGTGCTCGACGAGCCGACGAACAATCTCGACCTCGACACGGTCGATCAGCTGGTGGCGGCCCTGCAGGCGTACCGCGGGGCGGTGCTCGTCGTCAGCCACGACGATGCGTTCCTCGCCCGCCTCGGGTTGGACCTGCGGCTGGAGTTGGAGGACGGGCGCGTGACGGAGCGTGCCCCGTGAGTCCGGCAGCTCATCGCCGAGACCGCGTGTGTGTGCCGAAACCTCACGCTTTCGCGCCTGATCTTGTGCGGTCTCGCGTATCTCGTGCGGCTTCGCGGACTCGAGACGGCGCGGAAGAACCGCGTTTCCGCGCGGGGCGAACGTCAACCCCGACTCGATGTCGGAGGTCCGAGAGAGGATGTCGGCATGGCTGACGTCCTCGACAGATTCGGTCCTGCGACGCAGGACTGGTTCCGCGGCGCGTTCTCGGCCCCCACCAATGCGCAGAAGGGCGCGTGGGAGTCGGTCTCGTCCGGGCGCAACGCGCTCGTCGTCGCGCCCACCGGCTCCGGAAAGACCCTGTCGGCCTTCCTGTTCGCGATCGACCGCATCTTCCGCGAGAAGACCCCCGAGATCCCGGATGCCGAGCCCCCGCGCCGCGGCAAGAAGGCGGCCCCGAAGGCCCCGGCGACGAACACGCGCGTCCTCTACATCTCCCCGCTCAAGGCCCTCGGCGTCGACGTCGAACGCAACCTCCGCTCGCCGCTCGTCGGGATCGGGCAGTCGGCCCGGCGCCTCGGCATCCAGGTCCCCGGGGTGACGGTCGGCGTCCGCTCCGGAGATACGAGCTCGAGCGACCGCCGCAAGCTCGTCACCGATCCGCCCGACATCCTCATCACGACGCCCGAGTCGCTGTACCTCATGCTGACGAGCCAGGCCGCCGAGACGCTGCGGGGCGTGCACACGGTGATCATCGACGAGGTCCACGCCGTCGCCGCGACCAAGCGCGGCGCGCACCTCGCGGTGAGCCTCGAGCGCCTCGACGCGCTCCTCGAGAAGCCCGCGCAGCGGATCGGACTCTCGGCCACCGTGCGACCGATCGACGAGGTCGCGCGGTTCCTCGGCGGCGCGCAGCCCGTCGACATCGTGGCGCCGAAAGCGACGAAGGCGTTCGACCTGTCGGTCGTCGTGCCGATCGAGGACATGCTCAACCCTCCCCCACCGCCGGGGTCGCCGGCGCCCGACGAGGCGACCGACGGCGAATGGTTCTCCGAGCGGCCCGAGAGCACCGAGATGGCCGGATCGGTCTGGCCGCACGTCGAGGAGGCGATCGTCGATCGCATCCTCGAGCGTCGATCGACGATCGTGTTCTCGAACTCGCGCCGTCTCGCCGAGCGCCTCACCGGGCGACTTAACGAGATCTACGCCGAGCGGGTGGGGATCGATGTGCCCGAGCCGACGGTCCCGGCAGCGATGTGGGTCCACAGAGCAGAGGCTCCGGGCGGCGCGAATGCGCCGGCTGGAGGGGCGAGTGGGGGGGCGCAGGCGGGGTCGACGGCCGGAGTCTCGGCGATCCTCGCCAAAGCCCACCACGGCTCCGTGTCGAAAGAGCAGCGCGCCCAGGTCGAAGACGAGCTCAAGTCCGGCGCTCTGCGCTGCGTCGTGGCGACGAGCAGCCTCGAGCTCGGCATCGACATGGGGGCGGTCGACCTCGTCATCCAGGTCGAGGCACCGCCGAGCGCGGCATCCGGTCTCCAGCGCGTCGGACGCGCGGGACACCAGGTCGGCGAGGTGAGCCGCGCGGCCCTCTTCCCCAAGCACCGCAGCGATGTGCTGCACACCGCCGTCGTCACCGAGCGCATGCTCGCGGGGCGCATCGAGGCGATCGCGGTGCCGCAGAATCCGCTCGACATCCTGGCGCAGCAAACCGTCGCGGCCGCCGCCCTCGGCTCGATCGACGTCGAAGAGTGGTTCGACACCGTCAAGCGCAGCGCGCCGTTCCGCTCGCTGCCGCGCTCGGCCTACGAGGCGACGCTCGACCTCCTCGCCGGGCGCTACCCGTCCGACGAGTTCGCCGAGCTGCGCCCCCGCCTGGTCTGGGACCGCGACGCGGGGACGCTCACCGGCCGACCCGGTGCGCAGCGCATCGCGGTGACCAGCGGCGGAACGATCCCCGATCGCGGGCTCTTCGGTGTCTTCGTGGCGGGCGAGTCCCAGAACGCGCGCGTCGGCGAGCTCGACGAAGAGATGGTGTACGAGTCGCGCGTCAACGACGTCTTCACGCTCGGCACCACGAGCTGGCGCATCGTCGAGATCACCCACGACCGGGTGAACGTCCTGCCCGCCTTCGGCCAGCCCGGCAAGCTGCCGTTCTGGCACGGCGACGGCATCGGCCGCCCCGCCGAACTCGGAGAAGCGCTGGGAAAGTTCTCGCGCGACCTCGCCGGCGCCGAACAGGCCAAGGCCGAGGAGCGCCTGCGCGAATCCGGGCTCGACGACAACGCGATCACCAACCTGCTGTCGTATCTCGCCGAGCAGCGCGAGGCGACCGGGAGCCTCCCCACCGACCGCACCCTGACCGTCGAGCGCAGCCGTGACGAGGTCGGGGACTGGCGCATCATCCTGCACTCCCCCTACGGAATGCAGGTGCACTCGCCCTGGGCCCTCGCGGTGAACGCGCGGATCCGCGAGCGACTGGGCGTCGAGGGCGCCGCCGTCGCGAGCGACGACGGGATCATCGCCCGGGTTCCGGATGCCGCGGCCGAACCGCCCGGAGCCGACCTCTTCGTCTTCGAACCCGACGAGCTCGAGCAGATCGTCACCGACGAGGTCGGCGGCTCGGCGCTGTTCGCCTCGCGTTTCCGCGAGTGCGCCGCGCGGGCGCTGCTGCTCCCGCGGCTCAATCCCAACCGCCGTTCGCCTCTGTGGCAGCAGCGCCAACGCTCGGCGCAGCTGCTCGAGGTCGCGAAGCGGCATCCGTCGTTCCCGATCATCCTCGAGACGCTCCGCGAGGTGCTGCAGGACGTCTACGACCTTCCCGCCCTGCTGCGGGTGACCCGGCAGATCGGCGAGCGGCGGATCCGCCTCGTCGAGATCACCACGTCGCAGCCCTCGCCGTACGCCCGCGACCTGCTCTTCGGGTACGTCGGGGCGTTCATGTACGAGGGCGACTCGCCCCTCGCCGAGCGACGCGCGGCCGCACTCTCGGTCGACCCGGCACTGCTGAGCGAACTGCTCGGCAAGGTCGAGATGCGCGAGCTCCTCGACCCCGAGGTCATCGCGCAGTTCGAGCGCGAAGCGCAGCGCCTCGACCCCGACCGTCGTGCGCGCGGGGTCGAGGGCGTGGCCGACCTCTTGCGCATCCTCGGCCCGCTCGACGCGACCGAGGTCGCCGCCCGCCTCGACGCCGAGAGCGATGCCCTCACCGAGGCCGAGCAGCACCTCGCGACCCTCGTCGACGATCGCCGCGCGATCCGCGTCACGATCGGTGGCGTCTCTCGCGTCGCCGGGATCGAAGACGCCGGGCGGCTCCGCGATGCCCTCGGCGCGGCGCTGCCCGTCGGCATCCCGAACGCCTTCCTCGAACCCCTCGCCGACCCGCTCGGCGACCTGGTCGCGCGGTACGCGCGCACGCACGCGCCGTTCACGACCGACGCTGTCGCCGAGCGGTTGGGCGTCGGCATCGCGGTCGCCCGGTTGACGCTGCAGCGGCTCGAATCGCAGGGCCGTCTGGCGAGCGGCTTCTTCCTGCCGGAGGCCTCGGGCGGCAGCCGTGGCGACGACACCGAATGGTGCGACGTCGAGGTGCTCCGGCGACTGCGCATGCGCTCCCTCGCCGCCATCCGCGGCAGCGTCGAGCCCGTCCCGCCCGCGGCCTACGCGCGCTTCCTCCCCGTGTGGCAGCACCTGGGCCGCCCCCTCGAGGGCATCGACGGCGTCCTCGCGGTCATCGAACAGCTCGCGGGAGTGCCGATCCCGGCGAGCGCGTGGGAGTCGCTCGTGCTCCCCTCCCGCGTCCGCGACTACTCCCCCGCGCTCCTCGACGAGCTCACCGCGACAGGCGAGGTGGTCTGGTCGGGCCACGGCACGCTTCCGGGCCGCGACGGCTGGATCGCCCTGCACCCCGCCGAGGCCGCGCCGTTCACGCTGCAGGATCCCGACGACCCCGACGACCCGGCCCCCGACTCGCTCGAAGCACGCATCCTGGCGGCGCTCGAGGGCGGAGGCGCGTACTTCGCCGCGCAGCTGAAGCAGCTCGCCGGGGCCGAGAACGAGCAGTCGGTCAACGACGCTCTCTGGGCGCTCACCTGGGCGGGACGCGTCACGAACGACACCTTCGCCCCGGTCCGTACGCTGCTCAGCGGCGGAGGGCAGTCGCACCGGGTCGCGCGGCGCGCCCCGCGCGCACGGATGTACCGCGGGGCCACCATGCCTCGGGCGACCTCGGCCCCGCGTCCCCCGTCGCTCGGCGGGCGCTGGTCGCTCCTCCCCGACAGGGAGCCGGATGCCGCCGCCCGCGCGACCGCGACGGCGAGCCTGCTGCTCGACCGGTACGGCGTCGTGACGCGAGGGGCCGTGCAGTCCGAGGGCGTCCCCGGCGGGTTCGCGCAGGTGTACCGGATCCTGGCCGGGTTCGAAGAAGCGGGTCACTGTCGGCGGGGGTACGTCATCGAAAAGCTCGGAGCGGCACAGTTCGCCGCCTCGGCGACGGTCGACCGGCTCCGCGAGTTCGCCGCCGTCGCCGATCCCCCGCCCCTGCGCGCCGTCACCCTCGCTGCGACCGACCCGGCCAACCCCTACGGCGCGGCGCTCGGTTGGCCCGGAATCGAAGGGGTCACCCATCGCCCGGGGCGCAAGGCGGGAGGGCTGGTCGTGCTGGTCGACGGCGAGTTAACCCTGTATCTCGAACGCGGCGGGCGCACCGCCCTCGCGTTCACCGACGACGAGGCCCGCCTCGCGGCCGCCGCGACCGACCTCGCCGAGACGGCGAAACGACGACGGCTCGAGACTCTGACGATCGAGCAGGTCAACGGCGAGTTCGTGTACGGCACGGCGGTCGGTCGCGCGCTGCGCACCGCGGGCTTCGTCGAGTCCCCGAAGGGTCTCACGCTGCGCAAGCTCACCGCGGGCGACACCCTGCGCGAGGCCGCCCGTGCCTGAGGGAGACACCGTCTACCGCGCCGCGGCCAAGCTCTCCGCGGCCCTTGCGGGCAAGGTCGTGACGCGCTTCGACATCCGCGTGCCGGGGAGCGCGACGGCCGACCTGCGCGGGGAGACCGTCCACGAGGTCGCTGCTCGCGGCAAACACCTCCTGCATCGCATCGGCGGCTACACGCTGCACTCGCACCTGAAGATGGAGGGCCGGTGGGACGTCTACCGCCCCGGCGAGCGCTGGCGTCGACCCGCCTTCAAGGCCCGCGCGATCGTCGGGGTGGCGGGTGCCGACGCCGTCGGCTTCGACCTCGCGATGGTCGAGGTGCTCCGCACGACCGACGAGCACACCGTCATCGGCCACCTCGGCCCCGATCTGCTCGCCGACGACTGGGACGAGGCCGAAGCCGTCCGACGCGTCGGGGCCGACACCCGCGAGGTCCATGTCGCTCTGCTCGATCAGCGCAACGTCGCCGGTTTCGGCAACGTCTACGCGAACGAGCTGCTGTTCGTCCGCGGCATCGCCCCGACGACCCCCGCCACCGAGATCGACGTCCCCGCCACGATCGCACTCGGCGAGCGCATGATCCGTGCGAACCTTCCCCGCCCCGAGCGAACGTTCACGGGCGACACGCGCCCCGGCCGCCGGTTCTGGGTCTACGGCCGCGAGGGCGCCCCCTGCCGCCGATGCGGAACCCCGATCCGCGCGACCGCGCTCGGGGCTTCGGCGACGAGCGAACGCAACGTGTATTGGTGCCCCACCTGTCAGCCCGGGTGACCGTCGAACCGTCCCGATGAATCAGCGCCCCTCCGGTGCGCTCCTGTCAACCCGGCTCGCCCAGCCAGGCGAGCGTGCGAGAACAGGAGGACGCAACATCGTCGGGAGTCCTCGCCGCACTTCTCTCGACATCGAGCAAACCGATGGCGGCACGGGCGACGAAGAACCATTCGAGGGAATGAAGGGCATTCCCCACCCGTTGTCATACATGTCGGCTGAATCCGAGAGTCGACCGGAGGGGATCGTGGGTAAGAACTACATCGACATCGAAAACGACCACGGCGAGACGCTGCGCTACCGCAAGCACGTCAACGGTCGCGGACTCGTCGCGCACGGCGCGAAGGTCCACCCGTCGGCGCTGGTCGAGAACGGCGCCTACGTCGAACCCGGCGTGCAGATCGCCGCGGGTGTTCATGTCGGCCGCGGGGCGTGGATCGAGTCCGACGCCGTCATCGGACCCGAGGCACGCATCGAGCCGCACGCGCACATCTGCGCGGGCGCGGTCATCGGCGCGGGCGCTCACATCGGCGTTCGCACGCAGGTGGGACACAACGCCCGCATCGCAACGGGCTCGCTCATCGGCGACGACGAGATCATCAACGACGGCGAGGCCGTCGCCACCGACCAGCGGGGACTCCGCCTGGCCGCGTGACCCCGCCTGTCCGACGGCCGTCCAACGGCCTCACGACCCGCACGACTCCTCGGGGCGTGCGGGTTTTCGTTTTCCCGGGGCCGGAGAGGGGCATCGTGCGGTGCCGGAGCCGCCCCTCACGGCACCGGGCACGCGCGCCTCACGCGAGGATCGCGAGCACCAGGCCGATGAGCGGCAGCGTGCCCTGAATGGTCGCGGGGCGCAGGTACTTGCTGCCCGACGTCACGAGCACGAGCGCCGCACCCAGCATCGAGCCGAGCGAGAAGATCAGCAGGGTGCGTCCGGCGACGTCGCCGACGCCGTTGACGATCCAGAACAGGATGCCGATGATCGCACCGATCGCGAGGAACAGGTTGTAGAAGCCCTGGTTGTACGCCATGGGCTTCGTGGCATCCGCCGTCTTCTGGTCGGCGATCCCGAAGACCTTCCACGTCTTCGGCTGCGACCAGCGCACGCTCTCGAGCACGAAGATGTAGACGTGCAGCAGGGCAGCAAGGCCCGCGAAAACAAGCGCCAGGATACCGATCATGCGGTCTACGTTACTCGCGCGGATAGCCTGGGACCATGGCGAACGGCAGCGGGTCCCGGGGGCGCGGCACCGGCGGCGGCGCTCGGAAGGGCGCAGCGGCACGCCCCGCGACGCCGAAACGACCCGCGAAAGCGAGAACACCTCGCCCGGCGCCCGTTCCGCCGGAGCCCCCGCGCAGCTTCGTGCTGGGCGCCGTTCCCGGCGCGACCCCGGGCAAGTGGATCGGGCTGTGGCGCGAACGTATGCCGCACGTCTCGCTCGAACTGCGTGAGATCGACGTCGCCGGCCAGCGGGCGCACCTCGACGACGTGGACGCCGCGCTCGTGCGGCTTCCCGTCGAGGCATCCGATGATCTCCACCTCATCCCGCTCTACGAGGAGCAACCCGTCGTCGTGATGTCGGTCGACTCGCACCTGACCGCCGGCGATGAGCTCGACACCGCGGATCTGGCGGGCGAGGTCGTGATCGTCCCCACGGACGACGTGCTCGGTGCACGGATCCCGGATGCCGTCGCCCCGGCGTTCGCGCCCCCGGCGGACACCGAAGAAGCCATCGCGACGGTGGCCGCGGGCGTCGGCGTCGTGATCGTTCCGATGTCGCTCGCGCGCGCCCACCAGCGCCGCGACGTCGAGTACCGCGTGCTGCGCGACGGCCCGGTCTCCACCGTGGCGCTCGCGTGGCTCCGGGACCGCACCACGCCGGACGTCGAGACGTTCGTCGGCATCGTGCGGGGTCGCACAGCGCGCTCCTCGCGCTGACCGCGGGCCGCTCCGCCCCCGCGGCGCCGACCCGCGCCTGAGCTCCCGCCCCTCACCCGCGGCGCCGACCCGCACTTGACGCTCCGCTCCGCGTGAGGGTCCGACCCGCGCAAGACGGGTCGAACCCTGCGCGATAGGGTGCGATCGACGCGCACCGCGAAGGGGAGACGGAATGCACGGTCGTACAGCGACGAAGGCCTTGGCGGTGGCCGTCGTGCTCACCCTGATCGGCGCGGCTCCCGCCGTCGCCGCCGACACGAGCGGTTCCGCGTCAGGGCCCGTCGTGCGCTCCGCGGAGGCGCCCGAGCCCGCGGAGGCGCCCGAGCCTGAGACCACACCCGACGACACCCCCACGCCCGCCCCGGACGCCGTCGCCACCGCCGACACCGACCCCGACGTCTCCAAGGGTGTCACCCACGCGCAGAACCCTTCGGTCCCTGAGGGGGCGGTCTGGACCGAGCACTACCTGCCGTCGTCGGTCGCCAACCGCAACGGCGACCCCGTCGAACTGCATGCCGACGTGCTCCGACCGGCCGGGCTGCCGGCGGACGCCCGCACGCCCGTGATCCTCATCAGCGGTCCGTATCTCTCGCACGCCGGCCAGCAGGCCGACGAGGAGAAGGCCTTCACCGGCCCCTCCCTGCGTCACCGTGCCTTCATCGACGACGGCGGTCTCTTCGCCGCCGGATACACCGTGGTGTTCGGCGACCTGCGCGGCTTCGGCGGGAGCTCCGGCTGCTACGACTTCACCGGTCCGGGCGAGCAGGCCGACGTGCGCGCCTTCGTGGAGTGGGCGGCATCCGCTCCGTGGTCGACGGGTCGCGTGGGGATGTACGGGAAGTCCTACGACGCGGTCACCGGGCTCATCGGTCTCGCCGACCGGCCCGCGGGGCTCGCGGCCGTCGTCGCGCAGGAGCCGTCGTGGAATCTCTACGACTACCTCTACGAGAACGGCATCCCCGCCGAGAACAACCGCACGACGATCGACGCGTACAACGGCATCGCGGCCCTCCCCGGGATCGACCATCCCGGCACGGTGGACGGTGTCGTCGTCCCGCCGGACACCGAGCGCTATCGAACCAACGCCGCGTACGAGCAGACCCACCCCGAGTGCGCCGCCGGCATTCTGGCCGACACCTTGGCATCCGACCGCGCCTCGTCGTTCTGGAGTGCCCGCGACACCGCCCGTCGCGCGGCGGGGTCGACGGTCCCGCTGTTCCTGACGCAGGGATGGACCGAGAGGAACACGCGGCCGGAGGGCATGGCGGAGTTCCTGGATGCCATCGAGGGGCCGGTGAGCGGGTGGGCGGGGCCGTGGGACCACGTCTCCGGCAACGATGTCGATGACGAGGGGCGTCTGAAGATGGGCCGCGCCGGGTGGATCGATGAGGTGCGGGCGTTCTTCGACGCGCACCTGCTCGGCGCGCCGGCCCCCGACCCGGCCTGGGCGCTGCAGGACAACGAGGGGCGCTGGCGCCTGCAGGCGTCCTGGCCCGGCGTCACGCGGGAGCTCACCGCTCCTCTCGCCCCCGGCTCGTACGTCGACACCGGACGCGGCGCCGACGCACTGCAGCCCGATGAAGAGGTCGACGGCTCGTTCTTCGGCACCGCACCCCGCGACGCGCAGAGCATCGGGGCCTCCCAGACGCTTTCGACCCCCGTGGACGAGCCCACCCGGCTGAGCGGGCGGGCGTCCCTGAGCCTGCGGACTCAGGGGACCGGCGTCGCGCACGCGCGCCTCTGGGACGTCGATCCCGCAGGCGTTCCGACGCTGATCGTCGAGGAGGCCGCGCCGGTGGACGCCTCGGGGACGACCCGGATGCACCTGCGCAACGTCGAGTGGACGCTCGAGCCCGGTCACGCGCTCCTCGTCACGGTGGGAACGACCGACTCGCTCGCGTGGCGGCCCTCCCCGAGCGAGCAGACGGTCACGATCGAAAGCGGAGAGGTGACCCTCCCGCTGCAGGCGACGACCGGCGACGTGCCCACCGAGGGGCAACCGGCCCCCTTCCTGTCCACCTACCTCGCGGACGCGCGCTGGCCCGTCCCCATCACCACGACGGCGAGCTTCACTCTGGCCGAAGTCGCGCCGACGCCCGCCCCCTCCGCTTCGACCGTCCCGCCCGCCCGCCTCGCGGAGTCCGGGATGCCGTCGAGCCCGGGCCTCGCCGTCGGAGGGGCCGCCGCGCTCCTCGCGGGAGCCCTCCTCGTTGCGGTCCGACGATCACGCGCCGGCGCGGCCCTCGAGCGGGGGACAGGACGGGGCGGTCCCCGCCGCTGACACCCGGAATGCCCGTGCGGCGTCATGCGTCGCGAAAGGTCCTCCCCTCGGCCGCCTCCGCATAGAATCCTCGGATGACCGGTCGCCTGCTCTACGTCTGCGCTCGCCCGCAGCGCGAGGCGGCCGTGGCCGAGTGGGCGTCGTTCCGCGACGGCCTCGGCGTGGGCGACGACGACCTCGTCCATCACGATCTCGTGCGCGAGCCCCTGCCCGCGGATCTCGACCGGTACGCGGGCGTCGTCGTGGGCGGCAGCCCCTTCAACGTCACCGACCCCGACAAGACCGAGGAGCAGCGCCGCCTCGAGAGCGACCTCGAGCGTCTCGCCGCGGCGGCGATCGAGGGGCGCACGAACGCCCTCTTCACCTGCTTCGGCATCGGCGTGGTGACGCGCCTGCTGGGCGGCGAGGTCACCCTCCTGCACCCGGAGGGCACCGGCCCCGCCGACATCACGCTGACCGAGGCCGGTCGCGCCGACGAGCTCTTCGGCATCCTGAGCCCCCGTTTCGAGGCGCTGACCGCGCACAAGGAGGGCACCGCGAGCGTGCCGCCGACCGCGACGCTGCTCGCGGAGAACGACGCCTGCCCCGTCCAGGCCTACCGCGCCGGCACCGGACTCTGGGCGACGCAGTTCCACCCGGAGCCCACCGCCGACGCCTTCGTCGCGCGCATGGAGGTCTACCGCGACGCCGGGTACTTCGACGCGGAGGCGTTCGACCAGGTCTCGGCCCACGTGCGCACGGTCTCGGTCGAGCAGCCCACGCTCTTGCTGCGGTCCTTCGCCGCGCGCGCCGTCGCCGCCTGACCGTCCCCGCAGGCCGCGATGTCAAGCCCGCAGCCCCGATCTCGCTAGCTTATCTAGGCTTTCCTTCATGAACGCAGCAACTTCATGGCGGGGGAACGACCTCGCGCGTCAGATCGTCGTCCTCTCCGCGGTGTCGTTCATGCTCATCGCGGCCGTGATCGGGGCCGGCGCCTTCGGCAACTCGGCGGTCCAGGATCAGCAGGGCGGCGCCCTCAACACCGACGGGTCGTACCTCGCCCCGGCCGGACCCGCCTTCTCGATCTGGTCGGTGATCTACCTCGGACTCATCGCCTACGCGATCTGGCAGGCCCTCCCCCGTCAGCGGACGAACCCGCGCCAGCGCGCGCTCGGGTGGCTCATCGCCCTGACGATGACCCTCAACGGTCTCTGGCTCGTCGCCGCGCGCTTCGGCACGCTCTTCCTCACCGTGGTCGTCATCGTGCTGCTTCTCGCCGCCCTCGGCTGGACGTTCCACGTCGCGGTCACCACGCGCGAACCGCGGGGCGGGGCGGTCGACTCCGTGCTGATCGACGGCGTCACGGGCCTGCACCTCGGCTGGGTCACCCTCGCCACGGTCGCCAACACGGCCGCGTGGCTCACGACCATCGCCCCGTCGTCCTGGGAGAAGGCAGCGGATGCCATCGGCATCGCCGTCCTCGTCGTGGTGGGCCTCATCGGCCTGGCGATCGCGTGGCGGAGCTCCTGGCGGATCACCCCCGCCCTGGCGCTGGCGTGGGGTCTGAGCTGGCTCGCGGTCGAGCGCTTCGGCGGCGAACCGCGGAGCACCGGCATCGGCGTGATGGCGATCATCGTCGCCGTGTTCGTGCTGCTGCCGCCGGCGGTCATCCGCATCCTGCGCCTGGTCCGGCCGTCGGTCGACTGACCTCTCCCGAACCTCGTCCCACTTATGGCTGGTTGCAGCCCCTCCCACGAGCCATAAGTGGGACATGCTCCGCCAGAAGTGGGACGAGGAGAGCGAGCAGGCGGGCAGCGGGGCGCGCTCGGCGGAATCCGCACACAGAGAACGCCCCACCCGACCGGGAGGTCGGACGGGGCGTTCTCCGCGTCAGAGGGCCGGACCCGCGATCGCGCTGCCACCCGCCGGAACGGTGAGTTCGGTGCCCTCGAGCACCACGCCCTCCACCGTCGCCAGGAGCACCCGGGCACCGGGGACGACGGATGCCGAGGCCTCGGCATCCGAAAGGTTGACGACGACCACGAGGTCGCCGCGACGCAGCTCGTACACGCGGCCACCGGTCGCCTCGCGCGCCGCGGCCGACAGGCCCTCGCGCGAGGGGTCGGTGAGTTCGGGGCGCTCGCGACGGAGCTTCGCCAGCTCGCGGTAGAGGCCCAGCAGCTGCGCGTGATCGCCCTCGCCGACCTCGTCCCAGTCGAGCTTCGAGTTCTCGAAGGTCGAGGGATCCTGCGGGTCGGGGACGGTCGACTCGTCCCAGCCCATCTTCGCGAACTCGGCGATGCGCCCCTCGGCCGTGGCCTTGCCCAGCTCGGGTTCAGGGTGCGAGGTGAAGAACTGCCAGGGGGTCGTGGCACCCCACTCCTCGCCCATGAACAGCATGGGCGTCCCGGGGGCGGTGAGCGTCAGCACGGCCGCCGCGGCGAGGCGCTCGTAGCCGAGCGTCTGCGACAGACGGTCGCCGGCGGCGCGGTTGCCGATCTGGTCGTGATCCTGCGCGAAGGTCACCAGGCGCCAGTTGGGCACGGCCGCCGGGATCGGCTTGCCGTGCTTCTCCTCACGGAACGACGAGTACGTGCCGTCGTGGAAGAAGCCGCCCTCGCTGACCTTGCGGAACGCGTCCAGGTCGGCGAAGTCCTCGTAGTACCCGATCGTCTCGCCGGTGAGGGCGACGTGCGCGGTGTGATGCCAGTCGTCCGACCACTGCGCGGTCAGCCCGTACCCGCCGGCCTCGCGCGGGAGGATCAGCTTCGGGTCGTTCATGTCGCTCTCGGCGATGGTCGTGAGCGGGATGCCGCGGTGCGCCGACAGGGCGTCGGTGCGCTCGGCGATCTCCTGTAGCACGTGGGGGTCGCGGTGATCGAGCAGCGCGTGCACGGCATCGAGGCGCAGACCGTCGACGTGATAGTCGCTCATCCACATCAGCGCGTTCTCGACGATGTAGGCGCGCACCGCGTCTTCGTCGAGGTTGACCGAGTCGCCCCAGGTGTTGCGGCTGCCCTCGCGCAGGTACTCGCCGAAGAGGGGCAGGTAGTTGCCGGAGGGGCCGAGGTGGTTGTAAACAACGTCCTGGATGACGGCCAGCCCCGCCGCGTGCGCGGCGTCGACGAAGCGCTGGTACGCCTCGGGTCCGCCGTACGCCTCGTGGACGGTGTACCAGAGCACCCCGTCGTAGCCCCAGTTCCACGTGCCGTTGAAGCCGTTCACCGGCAGCAACTCCACGTGGGTCACACCGAGGTCGACGAGGTGCTCCAGTCGTCCGATCGCGGCATCCAGAGTCCCCTCGGGGGTGAAGGTGCCGAGGTGCAGCTCGTAGATGAGGCCGCCCGCGAGCTGTTTTCCCGTCCATGCGGCGTCGTTCCAGGCGTACACGCTCGGGTCGAACCAGGCCGAGGCTTCGTGCACACCCCCGGGCTGGCGCCGCGAGCGCGGGTCGGGGCGGAGGTCGTCGCCGTCGCCGAGGACGAAGCCGTACCGCTCGCCGTCGGCGAGCTCGACCGGGGCGGTCCACCACCCGTCGGCGGCCCCGACCATCTCGATGTCTTCGACGACGGAGTCGCCGCTGTCGTCGAGCCGGCGCAGCCGCACTCGCTCTGCCCGGGGTGCCCAAACGTCGATGCTCATGGGGTGTCCTTCCGCGTGAGGGGTCGAGAAATGTCGCTCGACGCCGCGTGAGGCGACAGGAGACGACCCCTCACGTGGCGAGAACGAGGGACGGCGGTCACAGAATGAGGAGGGCCACGGGCAGGAACGCCAGCAGATCCGCCAGGGGCGTGGGACCACCGGCGAAGGTGCGGCCGGTCAGCACGTCGATGACCGGTGTGTCCGGCAGCAGAACCACCGTGTCGCGCCAGCCGCCCGCAGCCGCGAGGCTGTGCGGCAGCCGCGTCGCCACGGCGAACACGCCTCCGCGGTCGAAGGCGACGACATGATCGGCTGCCGAACCCGCGGCCTCGAGCGGACGGTAGACCTCGAGCGGGTGATCGCGACGCAACCGCAGGGCGCGGGAGGTCACGAGCAGTTTGGCCGCGCCCGTGGCATCCACCGACGGAAGAGGGGCTCCGGGCGCGTCGAGCTCATCGAGGATCCGCCGACGCTCGGCGAAGTCGACCGCGCGACGGTTGTCGGGGTCGACGAGCGACTGCTCCCACAGCTCCGAGCCCTGGTAGACGTCGGGGACGCCCGGACCCATGATCTGCAGCAGTTTCGCCGACAGCCCGTTCGACCAGCCCGCGGGCGAGATCTCATCGACGAACGCGCGCACGCGCTCGGCCGCGGGACCGGTGGCCGCGTCGACGACCGCGTGCATGCGCTCCTCGAAGGCTTCGTCCTGCTCCCTCCAGCCGGTGACCTCGGAGGCCTCGCGAGCCGCCTTCTCGGCGTAGGCGTGCAGGCGCTCGCGATACTCGGACAGCCCGTGGCGGGTCGAGGCCGACGCGGGCCACGCCCCCACGATGGCCTGCCACAGGAGCGCGTCGAAGGGACCGTGCCCGGTCGAGGCGATCTCACGGAACTCCGCGAGGACCTCTGCCCAGCGCTCCGGGATCTCGGCCAGCACCGCGATGCGGGCACGGGTGTCCTCGCCGCGCTTGGTGTCGTGGGTCGACAGCGTGGTCATGGCGGTGGGCCAGGACGCGTGCCGGAGGGCTTGGGCGGTGTGGAAGCCGTGCACGTCGAGCGCGAACTGGCCGGGGTCGCCTCCCACCTCGGTGAGCGAGCCGAGCCGGGTGTAACGGTAGAACGCCGTGTCCTCGACGCCCTTGGCCATGACCGGGCCGGTCGTCTGCTGGAAACGCCAGGCGATCTCGAGGGAGGTGTCGGCGAGCGCCGGCACGAGCTTCTCGATCACGTCGCCCAGCTCGGGACGGCGGACCTCGGCCTCCCCGGCGGCGGCATCCAGGTGGGCGCGGCCGGCGGGGAGGTACGAGCGGTACACGGGGAAGCACGCGAGGATCTCGGCGAGGGCATCCTGCAGGACGTCATTCTCGAACTCGTCGCGGAGCGCGCCCGGAAGGCCCCGCACGATCCGTCGGATCTCGGAGACCTGGATCGAGTCCGCGATCTTGCGCTTCGTGTCGTGGATGAGGTCGTGCCAGCCGGTCAGCGGCTCGAGGTCGCTGTCGGCGCGGAGGCGGGCGTCGAGCGCGTCGAGCGCGGCCTCTCCCGCCGGGTCGGTGAGCACGCGGTCGATCTCGGCGAGCGCGTCGTACCCGGTCGTGCCCGCGGTCTTCCACCACGACGGCAGGGCTTCGCCGTGCTCGAGGATCTTCTCCACCAGCACGTAACCGGCATCCTCGCCGCCCGCTTCTTCGAGTGCGTCGGAGAGACGGTCGAGGTATCCGCCGGGGTCGACGAGCCCGTCCGGGTGGTCGACCCGCAGGCCGTCGGCGAGGCCCTCGCGCACCCAGCGCAGGATCTCCGCGTGCGTGGCGTCGAACACCTCGGGCAGCTCGACGCGCACGCCCGCGAGGGTCGTGACGGCGAAGAAGCGGCGGTAGTTGAGGTCGGCCGCCTCGTCCTGCCAGAAACGGAGTTCGAAGTTCTGCGCGTCGAGGAGCGCGCGGATGTCCGAGGTCCCCGTCCCCGGCGCGACCGGGAAGACGTGGTCGTAGTAGCGGATCAGCCCGTCGGGGGCGTCGTCCGCCGGCGTCGGGTCGTACGAGATCTCATCGATCACGTCCGCGAGGTCCGCGCCCAGCACCGGAACGCGCACCTTGCCGCCGCCGAACTCCCAGTCGATGTCGAAGGCCGTCGCGTGAGCCGAGGCTCGACCCTGACGCAGCACGTCCCACCACCACGCGTTGGCGCGCGGATCCGAGACGCCCATGTGGTTGGGGACGATGTCGATGAGGATGCCGAGCTCCTCGGCGCGCGCCGCCTCGACGAAGCGCGAGAGGCCCTCGGCTCCGCCGCGGGCGGGGTCCACGCGCGTGACGTCGACGACGTCGTATCCGTGGTCCGAACCGGGAGTGGCCTCGAGCAGCGGCGAGAGGTACGCCCACGAGACCCCGAGGCGACCGAGGTAGTCGGTCACCTCGGCGGCGTCGTCGAGGGTGAACGATTCGCGGATCTGCAGGCGGTAGGTCGAAAGCGGATGCCGCATCTCGGTCACAGCTCCGGCTTGGGCGCCTGGCCGGGCAGGTCGTCGGCCCCGACCACCTGGATCTGCGCGGTGAGGGAGGCCGCGACCGAGTGATCGACCTCGGGCTCGGGCAGGTGGTGCTCGCGCAGCACGATGAGCGACTTCGGCTCGAGCGGCAGCGTCTGCCCCGGGTTCAGCGGTTCGGTGTTCGCGCGCTCCCCGGCAGTATCGACGTACGCGTCCCACTCGGGCGCGTACTCGAAGGCCGGCAGGACGAAGTCCACCGGCTCGTCACCGGCGTTGAACAGCACGAGGAAGTGGTCGTCGCTGATCGACTCGCCACGACGGTCGCGCTCGCGGATCCCCTGGCCGTTGAGGAACACGCCGACGGCTCGCCCGAACCCGCTGTCCCAGTCCTCGGGCTGCATGAGGGAGCCGTCGGGGCGCAGCCACACCACGTCGGGGATCGGCGCACCCTCCTCCATCTTGACCGGGCGACCGTCGAAGAAGCGGCTGCGGCGGAAGGTGGGGTGCTGCTTGCGCAGCCGCGCGAGGGCCGCGGTGAACTCGATGAGCGGGTGGTCGACGCTCGACCAGTCCACCCACGTGATCTCGTTGTCCTGCGCGTAGCCGTTGTTGTTTCCGCCCTGCGTGCGGCCGAGCTCATCACCGTGCAGCAGCATCGGCACGCCCTGGCTGAGCAGGAGCGTCGCGATGAAGTTGCGCTGCTGCTGCGCCCGGCGCTTCAGCACCGCGGGGTCGTCGGTGGGACCCTCGACGCCCATGTTGCTCGAGCGGTTGTGCGATTCGCCGTCGTTGTTGTCCTCGCCGTTGGCCTCGTTGTGCTTCTCGTTGTACGAGACGAGGTCGCGGAGCGTGAAACCGTCGTGGGCGGTGACGAAGTTGATGGATGCCACCGGGAATCGCCCCGAGTGCTCGTACAGATCCGCCGAGCCGGTGAGACGCGACGCGAACTCCGCGAGCGCCTGCGGCTCGCCGCGCCAGAAGTCGCGGACCGTGTCGCGGTACTTGCCGTTCCACTCCGTCCACTGGGGCGGGAAGTTGCCGACCTGGTACCCGCCGGGGCCGACGTCCCACGGCTCGGCGATGAGCTTGACCTGCGAGACGATCGGGTCCTGCTGGACGAGCTCGAAGAAGGCCGCGAGGCGGTCCACCTCGTAGAACTCGCGGGCGAGGGTCGAGGCGAGGTCGAAGCGGAAGCCGTCGACGTGCATTTCGAGCACCCAGTAGCGCAGCGAGTCCATGATCAGCTGCAACGTGTGGGGGTTGCCCACGTTCATGCTGTTGCCGGTGCCGGTGTAGTCGGTGTAGTACCGCTTGTCGTCGTCTTCGAGGCGGTAGTAGGCCTCGTTGTCGATGCCGCGCATCGACAGGGTCGGGCCCATGTGGTTGCCCTCGGCGGTGTGGTTGTAGACCACGTCGAGGATGACCTCGATGCCGGCCGCGTGCAGCGCCTTGACCATGGCCTTGAACTCCTGCACCTGCTGGCCGTGGTCGCCGGTCGAGGAGTAGGTGTTCTGCGGGGCGAGGAACGCGATGGTGTTGTAGCCCCAGTAGTTCGACAGGCCCTTCTCTTCGAGGGTCGAGTCGTTGACGAACTGGTGCACCGGCATGAGCTCGATGGCGGTGACGCCGAGCTTGCGCAGGTGGTCGATCACGGCCGGGTGGGCGATGCCGGCGTACGTGCCGCGCAGCTCTTCCGGCACGTCGGGATGCAGCTGGGTCAGGCCCTTCACGTGCGCCTCGTAGATGAACGTCTCGGCGTACGGGGTCTTCGGCTGGCGATCGCCCGACCAGTCGAAGAACGGGTTGACGACCACGCCCTTCATCATGTGCGCGGCGGAGTCCTCGTCGTTGAACGAGTCGGGGTCGCCGAACTCATAGCTGAAGACGGGCTGGCCCCAGTCGATCTGGCCCTCGACGGCCTTGGCGTAGGGATCGAGCAGCAGCTTGCTCGGGTTGAACCGCTTGCCCTCTGCGGGGGCGTACTCGCCGTAGACGCGGTAGCCGTACCGCTGCCCGGGGAGGATGTTGGGGAGATAGGCGTGCCAGACGAACGCGTCGACGTCGATCAGTTCGAAGCGCGTCTCCGTCCCGTCCTCGTCGAACAGGCACAGCTCGACCTTCTCCGCCCCCTCGCTGAAGAGGGCGAAATTCGTCCCGTTACCGTCGTAGGTGGCCCCGAGGGGATAGCTGGATCCTGGCCATAGCTGCTGCACGTCGCTCACGATAGACCAGCGTTGTTGCCGCCTCTCGCCGTCTCGACGCCGTTGACACCCGGGGCGGCCCCGACTATGCGCGCTCCGGGGGATGACGCAGCAGCTCGACGCGTTCGTCGAGATACCGCGCGAGCGGCATGAAGCCGCCCGCCGCGCTCCAGCGCACGAGTGTTTCTCCCCCGCGCACCGCGAGGGGCGCGGACCGCTCGTCGAGGGTGGACAGGTCGATCGGATGCCAGTCGATGTGCACGGTCTCCCCCTCCGGCACGCCTCCCCGCGCCGCGGCCGCCGAGAGCTCGGCCCTCCGGCGCTGTGATTCGGCGGCGAATCCGCGCCGGACCTCCGCACGCGAGCGCACGATACCGCCCGTGGCCAGGACGGCCTCCTCGGTCAGGAGCAGGACGCCGAGGTGCCACGCGGTCCCGCGCGGCACGATCCGCGCCGGACGCGGGATGCCGAGCACCCGGCGCCCCTCCTGCAGTTCGCCGAGTCTCTCGCGCGGCGCATCGGCCAGGCGGGCGCGCACGTCGTCCCAGGGATCGCCGGTCATGCGTCCGACTCCTCTGTCCGCGCGGCCTCGGCGCGCTCGACCGCGCGCTGGGCGGCGCGGGTCGCCGCCACCGCGTCCTTCTGCTCCTTCTCCCGCTGCGCGACGACCGTGTCCGCCTCGGCGGCTTCGGCCTCGGCGCGCGCGAGCTCGGCCCGCAGCCCCTCGACGCGTTCGCGTGCCCGGTCGGCGCGCTCCCGCGCCGTCGCGACCCTCCTGTCGGCCGCCGCGTTCTCGCGCGCCGCGTCGGCATGGGCCCGTTCCGCCTCGCGCACCGCCCGTTCGGCGGCTTTGCGCGCGCGGCGCGCGGCGAGATCGTCCCGGGGAGCCGCCGGAGTCAGGGCCTCGGGCATCGACCCGGCGACGGCGTCACCGAGGCCATCGTCGACCTGAGCCAGGTCGATCGGCGAGACCAGCCGGCCGGTGAGCACGGCCGCGGCGACTCCCGGATCGACGACCGCGGCGTTCACGGTCTTCTCCACGGCTTCCGCCATCGCCGAGCTGAGCGGCGTCCCCGCCTCCGCGGCGAGCTCACCGGCGCGCCGCGCCAAGGCCGTGACCAGCTGCCGCCGTTGCTTTCCCAAGCGCGCGAGCTCGGTGGCATCCAGGTCGTCCTGCGCCTCCCGCAGGGCGTGCGAGAGCTCGACGGCTTCACCGAGTCGTCCGTCGCGGACGAGCAGGTTCACCGCCCACGCAGCGACGGTGGGCTTGCGCAGCTTCGCGATCCGACGTCCGACGGTGCCGGACACCGCGGCGGCGCGCTCGGCACGAGCCGCGGTGAAGCGGGCGGGCGGGAGGGCGAGCAGCTCGACGGCGGCCTCGTCCAGGAGCGCGTCGTCGTCGCTTCGCGCTGCGCCGGTCATTGCTCCATTCTGACCCTCGCGTCAGAGGGAGACCACCCCGGGTCGGGGTCCGCGGATCTCACGGTGGAGGCGCTCCATGCGCGTGTCGAGCTCGGCGGCCGTGTCGGCGGCATCCTTCAACTGGTCGAGGAGGTCGGCGGGCACGAGACGGTCGTACTTGTAATAGATCTTGTGCTCGAGGCTCGCCCAGAAGTCCATCGCGATCGTGCGGAACTGCACTTCGACGGGCACCTGCACCCGTCCGGTCGAGAGGAAGACGGGAACCTCGACGATGACGTGGAGGCTCTTGTACCCGTTCGCCTTCGGGTTCGCGATGTAGTCCTTCACGTCGCGCACGGTGATGTCGTCCTGCTGCGTGAGCAGGTCGGAGAGGCGGTACGCGTCGTCGATGAAGCTGCACGTCACGCGAATGCCCGCGATGTCGGTGATCGCGGCGCGGATGGAGTCGAAGTCGGTGTCGATGCCCTTGCGCCGCACCTTGTCGACAAGACTGTCGGGCGTCTTGACCCGGCTCGAGACGTGCTCGATCGGGTTGTAGTCGTGCATCTCCTGGAACTCTTCGCGCAGGATCGCGATCTTCGTGTCCACCTCGGCGAGACCGAAGCGGTACTCCATGAGGAATCTCTGGAACTCGTCGCGCATGGCGCGCAGAGCCGCGCTCGAGACGGTGATCTGCTGATCGTCCAGCGAATCGGCCATGCCGCCGACCGTACCGAAGGCAGATACGAGGCGCCTGTGAGGGTGGGCGTCAGGCGCGCGGCGGCTCGGCTTCTCGCGGCACGAGTTCACCGTCGATGACGTCGATGCCGACGAGGCCGTCGAAGACGTCGGGCAGGTCGGCGGGTTCCTCAGCGGGTTCGATCGGCGACGGGGGGTGTCGGTCGTTCACGGCGCTGTCCTTCCGTGGGGTGTCTCTACGGTGACAGCACGCGTCGGTGGGCAGGGGTGGCTTGACACGTCCGGACCGACGACGTATCTCCCACGGACACGCGCGGTTAGTGTGGAGGTATGGGGACGATCATTTACGGAAGCTCGACGACCGTTCATATCGAGGATCGCGCTCTCGCGCACCTCAAGGTCGTCATCTCGACGAAGCTGCGCCGCGGTGAGAGCTTCACGCTCTCGTGGCGTCACCTGGACGACGAGCCGCGGGGGCGCAGCACGCTCTGGCTGCACCCGGCGATCCCGCTCCGTTTCGTCTTCGACGACGCCGAGCCCACCAAGCTCAGCCGCGAATGGATCGAGCGCCTGTCCGAGTCGGCGAACTCGTCGGGCGGCATCATGCTCGTCGCCGAGGACATCGCCCCGTCACGCGACGCGACGACCGACTCGTCGGCGCGCTGAGGCTCAGCCCTCGTCGGGCGAGCTGTCTTCGGAGGGCTCCGGGGTGATCGCCAGACCGTTGGGGCCGGATGCCGCGAGCATGAGGTCTTCGACCCACACGCGGTTGATGCGCGGCTGCCGGCTGCCGTAGAAGTGGAACTGGATCGGCACCGAGGGGTGCATCCAGAAGCTGCGGCGGCCGCTGCCGTCGCCGACCTCGACGTCGAACATGAACGACTCCGAGCGACGCAGCTTGTTCATCACGACGATGCGCAGGTGCGCGAGCGTGCGGTCATCGATGTCGACGGCGTTGGCGACGGTGTCGTAGATGAATCTGCCCATGGGGTCGAGCCTATCCGAGGAACGCAGATTCACCCGTTTGGCGCGTGCCACGTCCGCGGAGGGGAATCAACCCCTTCGAGCGCGGCTCGACGATCTCGGTAGCGTTCTTTCCGTGGGAACGCTCTACTACGGCGACGTCGCGACGCCGATCGAAATGGAAGACCGCGCGCTCGCGCACGTGAAGGTCGTCATCGCGACCAAACTGCGCCGCGGGGAGAGCTTCACGCTGTCGTGGACCCACGGACCCGGCCAGGAGGTGGGCCGCAGCACGGTGTGGCTCCACCCGTCCATCCCCCTGCGGTTCGTGTTCGACGAGCCGGAGCCGGCACTGCTGAGCCGCGCGTGGGTCGAGGAATTGGCGAACTCGGCGAACTCGTCGGGTGGCCTTCTCATCGTCCCGGAGCCCGGGACCGAGACCCCTCACTCCTGAGCCGTCAGTGAGCGGTCTCCTCGACGGGGTCGACCTGGTCCACGGCATCCTGTAGGCGTCCGAGGCAGGCGATGACGATGTCGCACTCCTCGGGTGTCATGTCGGACACGGCCGCCATCATGCGCGTGTGCATCGAGCCGAGCGTCGCGCGCACCTCTTCGTCGCTGGCCGCGGTGGAGACGATGCGGATGCTGCGACGATCCGTGGGGTGCGGGACGCGCGTGACGTGGCCGGACCGCTCGAGACGGTCGATGATCGCCGTGGTGGAGGCGGTCGACACCCCGAGGTAGCGCGTGAGCTCCGCCGGCGTCACGTGACGCTCCTGTCCGGCCGCGCGCAAGAGGTAGCGCAGGACCAGGAGGTCGGTCTCGCCCATCGACATCGCCTCGCGCGTACGGCGGCGCATGGCGACCTCGGCGGCGCGGTACACGCGGAAGGCCTGAAGGACCTCGACGGCACGACGCCGACGATCTTCCTCGGTCGCGCCATACCAGTAGCGCGACGACTGCGAGCCGTCTTCCACCCCGGCATCCTATGTCAGCCTCGCTGTCCAGGCCCCTGCCGCTGCGCGAGGTGGACGGGTAGCATGGGAAAGATACGTCGGCGGACTAGTTGATAGGACAGCGAGACAGTAGCTCGTCAAGGTTCCCGGGAGGTGACATGCGGCGCACGGCCACGGCAGATGACGTGGTGAAGGCCCTCAGCGACCTCACCGACTCGAGCGCGATCTCGGAGCGCGCCGCCCTGCAGTCCCTGGGCATCGGCCCCAACGATGCGAAGGTGCTGCGTTTCCTCCTCGAGCGCAGCGAAGACGACGACCCGGTGACTCCCCGCCTGCTCGCTGAGATGCTCGGGATCTCGTCCGCGGCGACCACCACGCTCATCGACCGACTCGCGGAAGCGGGATGGGTCGAGCGAGAGCCGTACCCGGGCGACCGGCGGTCGATCGTCGTGCGCGCGACCATCGACCCGGAGTCGCCGGCACGTCGGGTGCTCTCCGTCCGCCGAGCCTCGGTCGCCGAGGCCGCGTCGAAGCTCGGCGCCGCCGAGCGTCGCATCGTGGCCGACTTCCTCGACGACATCGCGCGCGTCGAGAAGCAGCACGTCGACCGCATCGCGTCGGCCGACAGCGCGTCCCGCTCGAACTGACGGGCAGAACGAACGGGACGCGGCGCGGTCAGGCCGAGTCTCGACCCGTGGCCGACTGCAGACGGTCGATCTGCTCGGACGCCTCGGCCTTGGTGAGGTCGGCGGGGATCTCTTCTCCGGCTTCGCGCGCCAGGGTGTCGAGGTAGCTGCGCTGCGGCGCGGTCATCGGCTCGTCGCCGGTGACCCAGTCCGACGGGTCCTTCTCGGCGGGGTTGTCGCTCTCGCGGGCGGCACCCAGGGTCTCTTCTTCACGGGAGGAATCGCTCATGGCCCCGAGGCTAGGCCGGGCATCCGACACCGGCTGCGGGATTGACAGCGCGCTCAGGCGGGTACGGCATCCTGGATCGATGACGAACGACCCCCCTCCCGCCGACGTCCAGGTCGAGACCTACCGACGCGGATCGGCGCGCACGCGTGTGACGCGGGTGTCCACGGGGGCGGACACCGGACGCGCCTTCGTCCTCGTCGCCGGAATCGGGGTCGCGTCGAGCTACTTCGAGTTCCTCGCGCCGCTGTTGGCGTCCGAGGGCGAGGTGTACGCGCTCGACCTTCCCGGTTTCGCCGGGGTCCCGGCATCCGGAGATCAACCGACGGCCGCATTCTTCGCCGACCAGGTCGAGGGGGTGCTCGACCACTACGGTCTGCGCGACCCCGTGCTCATCGGCCATTCGATGGGGACGCAGGTCGTCACGGAGGTCCTCACGCGTCGGGAGCTCTCGCACGCGGTCCTGGTGAGCCCCGTCGTCGATGAGGGGGAGGCACGGGTGGGTGTGCAGGCTGTCCGGTTCGCGCAGTCCACCGCGCGCGAATCGATGCACATCGCCCTGCTGGCCGTCTCGGCGTACCTGCTGTGCGGATTCCTCTACTTCTTCGAGGCGCTGCCGCACATGCTGCGATACCGGATCTCGGATCGCATCGTCGAGGCACGGGCGAGCCTGCTGCTCATCCGCGGCGAGCACGACCGCCCCTCGCCGCGTCGCCTCCACTCGCGGCTCGTGGCCCGCGCGCGCTCCGCCCGTCGGTGGGAGATCGAGGGCGCCGCGCACTGCGTCGTCAACAGTCACGCCGTCGGCGTCGCGCGCCTCACGATGCGGCACGTCCGCGACGAACTCGCCGCGAAGGGCCGGATGCCGGCCGCCGAGGCCGCGGTCCCTCCCGCGCAGCACGCGGACGTGCGGATGGTGCTCGGGGCGATGGCGAGCCGTCTCGCGGAGTGGATCAGCGCGGCACGAAAGGACGAGTCGGGCGTGGAACGCGCGAAGGCGCAGCACACGCGCGTCCTCTGGGAGGCGTACCGGCCCCGCCGCTAGCTACCCCGTGCGGCCCGGGACGGCAACCCCCGAGACCGAGAGGCCCCGCGCCCGGAGCATGGGACGGTGCTGTTCCCCCCTCGCCCGACCCGCTCATGAGACTCTCCCCCTCGCTGGATCCGCGGCGGTGGTGGACCGACGCGATCACCGCCGACCGTCTCCTGCTCGCCGCCAAGACCGCCGCGGCTGCCGCCCTGGCCTGGTACCTCGCGCCCTTCGTGCCTCTCGCGCAGAGCGAGTACTCGTACTACGCCCCGCTCGGCGTGCTGGTGAGCATGTACCCGACCGTGGCGCGGTCCGCGTCGAGCGGCGTGCAGGCCGTGGTCGGCCTCGCCCTGGGCATCGGTCTCGGCCTCGGGAGCCTCGCGGTGGTGGGTACAGGTGTCCCGCGCATCGTCGCAGTCGCGATCGTCATCCTGATCGGTGTCCTGCTCGCGGGGGTCCGCGCGCTCGGCGTCGGCCGGGACTGGGTGGCGATCGCGGGACTCTTCGTCCTGCTCCTCGGCGGCGCCGACCCCGACGGCTACTCGTCGTCGTACCTCATCACGATGGCGTTCGGCGTGCTGGTCGGGGTGGTGGTGAACCTCGTCGTGGTTCCCCCGCTGCGGATCAAGCGGGCCGACGATCGGCTCGGGCAGCTCCGCGACGAGCTCGGCGAGGCGCTGCGCCGTATCGCGGACTCGCTGGCCGGTCACACCTTCGATCCGGATGCCGCCGACACCGCGACCGCGGGGCTCATGGGCACGCTGGCCGACGTGCGCGAGGAGGTCGAGCTCGCCGACGAGAGCCGTCGCTACAACCCCCGCGGGCGGCGCCTGCAGGCACCGCGCGACCTCAATCGCCGGCGGCTGGACGCCCTGACCGGAACCGCGGATGCGACGCGCGAGCTGTCGGCATCCCTCTCCCGCCTGACCGCCGGGCCCGACGTCGAGACACGCATCCCCGACGACGCCCGTCGCGCCCTCGCCGGAGCGATCGAGGCGGCGTCGCACCTCGTCACCACTCCCCCGGAGCCGACGGCGACGACGGAGCAGCTGCGGCAGGCCGAGCGGGCACTGACCGACTACACCGACCACCTGCGCACCCTCGCCGCGCAGGAGGAGCCCCTCGACGCGTGGGAAGCGGCGGTGAGTCTGCGGCGCGTGATCGCGGCCTGCGGACCGTTCTCGGATCCGGATGCCGACACGGCGACGCGGTGACGGGGGAGCAGGACCGGCACCGCGCGGCATCCGCTGGCGGACAAGTCACCGTCGCGCCGTGATCGCCGTCACCAGAACAGGGGATGCGCCGAGAACAGGGCGTATCCGCTCGCGCGGCCCTGTGCCCGTGGCATCCCCTGTTCCGGTGACACGCGCGCCGCGATCAATACCCCGTCGACAGCACCCGGTCGAGCATGTCGACGAAGTAGTCGGCCGAGTCCTGCGTCACGCACAGCGGCGGCTTGATCTTCAGCACGTTCTGGTGGTCTCCGGTGGGCTGCATGATCACGCCGAGCTCGAGGAGACGGTCGCAGATCGCGGCGGTCTCCTCGGTCGCGGGGGCGAGGGTCTCGCGGTCGCGCACGAACTCCAGGCCCAGGTAGAGCCCCGACCCGTGGACCGTGCCGACGATCGGATGCCGATCCCCGAGGGCGGCGAGACGCGCCTTGAGGTGACCACCGACGATCCGCGCGTTCTCCTGCAGCTGCTCCTCGTCGATGATGTCGAGCACGGCCGTGCCGACGACGGAGGACAGGGGTGACCCGCCCGTGGAGGAGAAGAAGTAGCCCTGGGTGCGGTAGCGGTCCGCGATCTCTCGGCGCGTGATGACCGCGCCGAGAGGGAATCCCGCGCCGATCGACTTCGCCACCGCGACGATGTCCGGGACGACCCCCTGCTGGTGGAAGCCCCAGAACCAGGAGCCGAGGCGGCCGAAGCCCACCTGCACCTCGTCCGCGACGGCGAGACCGCCGAGCTCGCGCACCGTGGCGTACACCTCTCTCAGGTACCCGTCCGGCAGGGCGACGCCGCCGGCGTTGCCGTAGAACGTCTCGCTGAGGAACGCGGCGGGCGCATGCCCCTCCGCGGCGAGCGCGCGCAGGCGCGCGACGGCCTCGGGCGCGTAGGCCGCGGCATCCGCACCCCGGTGACGACCGCGGTACGAGTTGGCCGCATCGACGGTGTGCACCCAGTCGGGACGCGTCTCGAGGGCGTTCGGGTTGTCGGCGATCGAGGTGGACACGGCGTCGCTCGCGTAGGTCCAGCCGTGGTACGCCTCGGCCATCGCGACGACATCGCGACGTTCGGTCGCGGCCATCGCGAGGCGGATCGCCAGATCGACGGCCTCCGACCCGGAGTTGACGAAGAACACCGTGTCGAGCTCGTCGGGGAGGGTGGATGCCAGACGCTCGGCGTAGCGCGTGATGGCGGCGTAGTGGAAGCGCGAGTTCGTGTTGAGCAGGCGCGTCTGACGGGCGACGGCGGCGGCGATGCGAGGGTGCGCGTGGCCCACCGAGGCGACGTTGTTGACCATGTCGAGGTAGACGCGACCGTCGACGTCGACGAGGTACTCGCGCCACCCGCGCTCGATGCGGGGCGGGCGGGCGTAGTAGTGCTCCTGGACCTCGGCGACGACCGCTTCACGGCGGTCGAGCAGGTCGAGGAGGTCGTCCTCGACCTCAACGGGAGCGTCGACGCCGAGCGCGCGCGTGGCGTCACCGACGACGGCGCGCCACCCGGGCAGGTCGGCGGCCGGGATCGTCGCGGGCACCTCGGCCGGGTCGAGCGTCGTGAACAGCACGTCGATGCGGGCCCGGGCGGGAGCCTCGCCGTCGAGCTCCGCCTCGCCCTGCCGCACGCTCAGCCCCTCCGGGACCTGCAGCGACGTGGGCTGCGCGAACCACACGGCGGCGGCGGTCGGCACGGTGGCCGGCGCGTTCGGCGTGCGCGACGGTGCTCCCAGCAGCACGGGGCGCAGCGCCGGAAGGACGACCACCTCGGCCCGCTCGTCGAGCAGGCGCTGCGCGGCCCGTTCGACGGCGTCGTCCTCGAGCCACGCGCCCTCGTCGGCGAGCGGCGACAGGGTCCCAGCATCCAGGATCACCGCCCGGTCGGGCTCGGGCAGCAGCGCGGCGCCGGTCCACTCGGGGTGCGCCGCGGCGGGGCGTCCGAGGGCGTGCCGGATGCGCGCGGTCGCGACCTCGATGGGCACCGCGGTCGCCCGGCGGAGGATCGAGAACTCGCGGTCGAGCGCCCCGCTGGCGTAGTCGTTCGCCTCGTCGAGCCGCACCTGTTGGCGACCACTCAAGACGAGGACGACCCCGCGCAGCACGACGAGCGGCCAGAGCGCGGTGATCTCCTCGTCGGAGAGCGGACGACGACGGTCGAAGGCCGCGATCGCGGGGAGCGCGGTGCGGTAGGAGCCCCCGGCGTGGTGCAGCACCGAGGAGACGGTCACGGCGATCTCGCCGACCGCCCACGAGTCGATCACGTCGCCGAAGTCGATGACGGCATCCGGAAGGGTCTGGATGCCATCGGGGCGAAGCACGTTGTCATCGGTGACGTCGTAGTGCCCGAGCTGCCGCGGGAGCGCGTCGGCGACCGGCGCGAGCGCGGCGAGCGCGCGGGCGGTGGCCTCCGCGGTGAACGCGCGGACGTCGGCGTCCGGCTCGGTCTCGGAGATCTCGGCGATCGCGCGTTCGGCGTGGCGGAGGTCCCACTGCAGGACACGCCCCGAGGCGGGGTGCGTCTCGTGCGCCAGAGCCACGCTCACGGCGGCCGACAGTTCGCCGAGACGCTCGACGACCCGGGGCGACAGGTAGCCCGATCCCGTCAGCGTCCTCCCCGACACGAACGAGATGACGCGCGCGTGCAGGCGCCCCTGCGAGGTCTCCCACCAGCCGGACATCGGTCCGCGGGGGCCGTCGACGATCCGCGGGATCCGCAGGGACGGTTCGGCGCGCGCGACCACCGCCGCCGCGGCATCCTGCATCTCGATCTCGGACTCGCTGAACACGGGGTTGCTGATCTTCAGCACGCCGAGCGGTTCGCCGCCCGCGGCCGGAGCGACGAGGAAGTTCTGGTCCTGCTGGCTTCCGAGCGAACGCAGGTCGACGTCGACCCCGTAGACCTCGCGCATCAGCGCGCGAGCCTCGTCGGTGGGGAGGGTGGGGGTCGGCAGCTCGCCGTGAGCGAAGTAATCGAACGAGGTCATGTGGGGCTCTCGGGTGGGACGGGGTGGGAGTACGGGAGGCGACGCGGCATCCGGACTCGTCCAGGATGCCGCGTCGCCGACGATCACGCGGGGATGCGCTCGGGCGTCTCGGCCTCGTCGTCGAACTCGACCTCGGGCGGGCGGCGACGGAACCCGCGCGTGAGGACCGCGAGCCACACGACGCCCACGCCGATCCAGACGAGTCCGACCGTGAGGGCCAGCGGCGACAGGCTGAACCACAGCCAGGCGGTGAGCGCGAAGCCGAGGGCGGGGAGCACGCCGTAGCGGAAGACCGCGGCACCGCCGCGGAGCCGCTGGTCGATGAGGAAGTGCTTGATCACCGAGAGGTTGACGAGCGAGAACGCGGCCAGGGCGCCGAAGCTGATGAGCGAGGCCACGGTGTTCAGGTCGGCGAAGAGCGCGGCGAGCGAGACCACGCCGACGAAGATCGCCGCGCCGATCGGCGTCCGGTAGCGCTTGCTGAGGCGGGCGAAGAAGCGCGGGAGCACCCCGTCGCGTCCCATCGCGAACAGGATGCGCGCGACGCTCGCCTGCGAGGCGAGGGCGGCGGCGATGCAGCCGGCGATGTAGGCGATGAGGAAGAACAACTCGAGCCAGCGACCGGCGGTGACCTCCATGATCTGGTTGGCGGCGGCATCCGGGTTCTCGATGTCGGCGACGTTCGGGATGACGAGGGTCGACACGTACGCGATGACGGTGAAGATGAGTCCGCCGATGATCGTGGTGAGGATGATCGCCCGCGGGACCGTGCGCTGGGGGTCACGAGCCTCCTCGGACAGGGTCGAGATGGCGTCGAAGCCGAGGAACGACAGCGCGAGCATCGCGGCACCCGCGAGCAGGCCCGGGAACGTGAGCCCGGCGTCGTAGAGCGGCTGCAGCAGCGAGACACCGGGGTTCTGCAGGGTGTGGAGCACGGCGCACACGACGAACACCGCGGCGAACACGAGCTGCAGACCCACCAGCACGAGGTTGGCGTTGCGCACCACCGTGATGCCCACGATGTTCAGCCCGGTGATCAGCAGTACGCCGGCGAGGGCGAAGACCCACGGCGGGATGCCGGGCAGCTGGGCGTTGAGGTAGATCCCCATCAGCACGTAGTTGATGAGCGGGAGCAGCAGGTAATCGATCATGAGCGACCACCCGGTGAGGAAGCCGACGTGCCCGCCGAACGCGCGACGCGCGTAGGTGTAGGCGCTGCCCGCGCGGGGGAACGCCTTCACGAGGGCGGCGTAGCTGAAGGCGGTGAACAGCATCGCCACGAGGGTGACGAGGTAGGCCGTCGGCACGTGGCCGCCGGTGGTGACGGCGACGAGGCCGTACGTGGTGAAGACGGTCAAGGGCACCATGTAGGCGAGACCGAAGATGACGAGGGAGGGGACTCCCATGACTCGCCGCAGCGAGGTGTCGGAGGAGGTCACGGTTTTCCTGTTCGGGTCAGAAAGAGCGAGTGGAAGCGGCCCCGGCGAGCGCCGGTGCCGTGAAGGTGCGGATGCCTCGCCGCCAGGTTCCGCGGATGCGGGCGTCGGCGATGCGGTCGGTCGGCTCGCGTCGGATGTCGCGGTCGAGCCAGACGAGGTCGGCGATCATGCCGGGGAGCAGAGTGCCGCGGTGGGCATCGTCGCCGGCCTGCCACGCGACGCCGCTCGTGGCGGCATCCAGGGCTTCGTCGAGGGTGAGTCGTTCTTCGGGCTGCCAGCCGCCGGCGGGCATGCCGTCTTCGTCCTGCCGGGTCACCGCGGTGCGGAGGCCGAGGAGGACGTCCGGCGAGGTGACCGGCCAGTCACTGCCGAAGCTCAGTCGGGCGCCGGCGGTTCGCGCGGCGCGCATGCGGTACTGCCGTTCGCGCTCGGGGCCGAGGCGCGGCAGCGTCAGTTCGGTCATCACCGCGTCGGGGACCGCCCACTGCGGTTGGAAGCAGAAGGTCACGTCGAGGTCGGCGAGACGCGGCAGATCTGCCTGGTCGACGACCTGCGCGTGCGCGATGGTGAGGCGACGGCCGCGGCGAAGGCTCTCTCGGATGCCCTCGGCGGCGCCGATCGCGGCGCGCACCGCGGCGTCGCCGATCGCGTGGAGGTGGATGTCGAACCCGGCTGCGTCGCACGCGGCGACCGCGTCGCCGAGCTGCTCCGGCTGCCAGTTGGGCAGGCCGCGGGTGTGGGCGTCGTGGTAGCAGTCGAGCAGGTGCGCGGTGTGGTTCTCGAGGATGCCGTCGACGAAGAACTTCACGGTGCGTGCCGTGAGACCCTCCACGCCCGCGATGCCGTCCGCGGCGCGACGCAGCTCGGCCAGCTGCTCCGGCCACCGCTCGGGATCGGCGCGCAGGGCCAGGTCCACGTCGACCGCCAGGCGTCCCCGACGGGCCGCGGCGACCCACGCGGGGACGTCGTGGAGCTCGGTCCAGGCCTCTTGGGCCCACGCGATCCCGTGCTCCGCGAGGCGCTCGGTGGCCCAGGCGAGCGCCTCGACGTCCGCCTCCACCGCAGGTTGCGGGGCGTGGTCGAGCACGAGGTCGATCGCCGTCCGCTCGACGAGCGTGCCGAGCGGAGATCCGTCGGGGCGACGCACGATGCGCCCGAGCGCGGGCTCGGGGGTGTCGGCATCCAGTCCCGCCGCCCGCAGGGCCGCGGTGTTGGCCCAGACCGTGTGATAGTCCCACGAGTGCAGGACGACGGGACGCTCGGCCTCCCCCTCGTCGAGCCAGCGCGCGTCGAACATCCCGCCCGGCACGATCGTGGCGTCGTAGCTGCCGCCGATGAGCCACGCGTCGTCGCAGGTCTCGGCCCACGCGCGGACGCGCGCGGTGATCTCGGCAACGGAGGTCGCGTCGCGCAGCTCCGGGCCGCGCCGTTCGCGCCCGGCCAGCAGGGGGTGGGCGTGACCGTCGCGGAAGGCGGGGAGCAGCATCCCCCCGTCGAGGTCGACGATCTCGGCATCCGTCGGGATCGGTGAATCACCGGATGCCACGACCCCGTCGATCACGACGAGTCGGTCGACGTCGGCCGTCGACCCGTCGACACGGATCGCCCCGTTCGTGAACACCACGACCGCCATGGAAACCTCCTCGAGACCACGCTGAGAGAAACATACAGCGTAGGTTTTAGGAACGCTACGACGTTTTCCGAACGGGCATCCGCCGTTTCGCGGACTCGTCACGAACCCGATACACGGCCGAAACGCGCGCATCGCGTAACGTGGTCGGACCCCGACCGAAAGGCCCCACCGTGCCCCGGCCGTCGCACCCCAAGCTGTCGCGCGAAGCGATCGCCCGCGCCGCCCTCGCCCTCGTCGATCGCGACGGCAGCGACGGCGCGAGCATCCGCCGCGTCGCCGATCGCCTGAAGGTGCACCCGACGTCGCTGTACAACCACGTGCCGAATCTCGCAGCGCTGATCGAGGACATCCGGGCGCTCGTCTCCGCGCGCATCGACTCGTCCCCGCTCCGCGAGGAGGAGTGGGAAGAGGGCCTGCGCCGGTGGGCGCGGTCCTACCGCGACGCCTTCCGCCGCCACCCGCGGACGATCCCGCTGTTGATGTCGCACCGCTCGTCGGTGCCCTCGCTGATGTCGCAGTACGAGGACTTCGCCGTCGCTGCGGAGCGCGTGGGCTGGACGAGCGACGACATCCTGCCGCTTCTGACGGCCTTCGAATCGTTCATCCTCGGCAGCGTGCTCGACATGTCGGGCCCCTCGGTGATGTTCGACCCGACCGGTCAGGAAGAGAGCGTCCCGCGCTTCGCCGCGGCCTACGCCACCCTCGTCGACCAGGACCCCGCCGACCCGGTGGCGACGCGGGCGTTCGAACTCGGGCTCTCCCTGCTCATCGCGGGAGCCCGACCCCGACGCTGAGTCGGAACGACCTCACATGCGCGCGAAGCGCGCGCGGGCGAAGCAGAAGAGCCCGTACAGGATGAGCCCGGCTCCGACGAGCCACAGCACGATCTGCCCGAACGGCAGCGCCGCGAGCGACCGCAGCGCGGAGTCGAGGCCGCCGGCAGCCGAGGCATCGTGAGTCAGTGCGGCGACGACGAACAGCACGCCCGCGACCCCCACAGCCACGCCCTTCGCGATGTACCCGATCATCCCGAAGGTCCGGATGCCGCGCCCCGCCGTTCCGCCCGGAGTCGACAGGTGCTTCTCGAACGCCTTCGTGAACCCGCGCACGACGAACGCGACGCCGACCGCCGCCACGCCCAACCCGATGACCACGAGCAGCACGACGCCCGCGGGGTTCGACAGCAGCGTCGCGCTCATCGTCTGCGACGACTGCGACGAACTGGAGCTTCCGCCCAGCGCCACCGTGAGCGCGGTGACCGCGATCGCGGCGTAGGCGACGGCGGTCCCCACGAACTTGGCGCGATGCGCCCAGCGCTTCTTGGCATCCGGGTCCTGTTCGACGATCGCCTCGGCGACCTGCCACACGGCCAGCGCGGCCAGGCCGACGATGATCACCCAGAGGAGCGCGACCCCTGCGGGAGCCTGCGCGACTTTCTGCAGCGCTCCGCTCTGGTCGGCGCTGTCCCCACCCGATCCGGTGGCGATCGAGATCGCGATCACCCCGATCAACAGGTGGAGGAGACCGAGCACGACGTATCCGACGCGCGCGGCGACTTCGAAAGCGGTCGAATCCTGCGCCCTGTTCGCGGCGGCCGAGGGGGAAGTCATCCCGGAACCGTAGCCGTCAGGCGCTTTCCGCCGCGAGGCGTTGCGCTCGACGCTCGCGGACCACTTGGATGAGCGCCCACACGAACGTCGACACCGCGATGCCCTCGAGCGCCCCGGCGACGACGTCCGACAGCCAATGCGCGTGCAGATAGGTGCGGCTCCACATCATCACCAGCACCCAGACGACCCCGGCGATCCACACCCATCGACGACGCAGGATCAGCCCCAGGGCGATCGCGATGGTCGTCGCCACCGCCGTGTGTCCCGAGGGGAAGGAAGTCGCCATCGTCTCGGCCAGCGAGTCCTCGGGCCGCTGCCGAGCGATGATCGCGGCCATCGGGGCACCGATCGCCACGACGAGGGCGATGGATGCCGCCACCGTCAGCGCGTCCCACGGGCGCCGCCGCACCGCGAAGACGATCGTCGTCGCCACCCCGATCACGATCATGCCGATCGTGCCGCCCACGATCGCGGGGATCCACGCGAGGATCACGCCCACCGGGGTCGCGATCGCCGCCATCGCGGCATCCCACCACACGTCGATGTCGAGGGCCGTGTGCCCGTTCAGCGCGACGGCGAGACGCAGGGCGACGAACGCGACCGTGGCCGCGACGCCGACGACGAGGGCGATGGCGCGGCGCGCGTCCGCGGCGACGAGCGGGGGCGCTGCGGCATCGATCGGGGTGGCATCCATCCCGGAATGCTGGCAGGACCGGATGCCGCCGAGCCAGGGATTGCATCCGAGCTCGCCGACTACCCCTCGATGTCCGTACTCGGTTTCGAGTTGGTGGAGACCCTGCTCGGCGAGGAACGACAGGACTGATCGACGGCGCCCGAAAACCCATCGCTGACAGAATGGAACCGAGGAAAAGGAGACCGCTCATGGCTGCACTCGATTCGCAGGAGGCCCGTCGTGAGCTCGTGATCGACACCATGGCGAGCTGGGCCCTCGAAGACATGGAGCCCACCCCGGAGATGGTGAAGGACATCGCCCTCTACGTCGAGGGGAAGATCTCGACCGCGGAGATCATCGCGAAGGTCAAGCGCGGGGGCTACCGTGACTGAGGATTTCGTCGACCCGTACGTCTACCAGGTGACGAAACCGCGCCGACACCTCATCGAGGCTCGACGGGCTCCCACCGGGCGCGGGGTCGTGGCCTCCTGAGGTAATCCGTGGCGGAACACCTCCGGCGACTCAGTCCCGGTCTGAACGCGATGCGAGGCGCGTGAGCCTCGTTTGTCCAGGAACGCTGGTGTAGTCAACCAAGTACACGTGTTCGCCGGGCTGGAGTCGGTCGATGAGGTCAGCCAACGGAACGCCCGAAACGAACTCGTCTTCGCTGACCAAGCGTGGGTCGTTCTCGGCGACCAGGAACACCGGCATCCCCTCGATGCCGACGATCGCGTGAGTGTTCGTCATGGAAGCAGTCTGCTGTGCTGGAGCCGCAAACAGCTACCCGCAGACGTGCCGCGGGAACCGGTCGGTTCCGGACCACGCACGCCCCATCGTTCCTGACGCTGACGACCGCGATCAGCCGGCGGCGGGCGAGACCGCTGCGGGTGGGGCCGATGGGATGACGAGCGGACGGCGGGAGATCGGGGACAGCGCGAGCAGGAGCACCCCGAGGAGAAGCAGGACCGCTCCGACGACGATCACGATGACCCCGATGCCGGTCGCCATCGCTTCGGGCGCCACCGCCATGACGACGATCCCCGCGACGACCATCAGGACACCGAGACCGACGAAGGCCCCCTCGACCCAGAGCAGGGTGCGGAACGACCGCGCCCCGTGGAAGGTCGGGCGGATGCCGAATCGGGTCCACGTGTACTCGGACCACCGGGTCCCCGTCCACCAGCGACCGACGGTCGGCGAGACCGGGAACCAGCCGGCGCCCGGCCCCTCCTGCTCCCCGGGGAGCGGTCGGAGGATGTCCAGGACGACGGGCGCGGTCGTGGGCGCGGGGATCCGCAGCACGCGTCGCACGTGCAGGGCGCCGAAGAGCCAGAAGAAGCCCAGCCCCAGGAAGAGCGAACCCGTCACGAGGTAGAAGGGGTTGAACGCGACGAGGAAGAGGTGAATCGCCCCGGCGACGAAGAACAGCGCGCTCGAGACGAAGAGTGCGGTCGGGCGGTCCGCCGTGATCCAGTCCACCCCCGGGCGACCATCCTTGACGCGCATCCCGGTCCAGCGGGCTCCGTCCCACCAGCGCAGTCCCTCCCCCTGTGCGTACCAGGCAGCCGGTATCGCCATCGGGACCCCCCTTCCCGTCGCGCGATGAGCACGACAGCCCGACCCTAACCGAGCGGTCTCGACGAGAGCGCGCTCAGCGCACCCTTGACATCGGCGACCACCGTCGGCGGCGCCGAGACGGCCGCGAGCTCCTCGCGCAGCCGGCGTTTCGGCACCCACCGGATGTACGCGTCGAACTCGGCCTGCATCTCGGTCGAGTGCGCACCGATCGCGCGCGAGACCGCGGCGCACGCGCCCGGGGTGTCGGCGATCACCGCGAGGTCACTGTCGATGTCCAGCGCGCGACGCGGCGGCGCGAGCGGCGCGTCGACCATCCAGCGGTGAACCCCGGATGCCACCTCGAAGGGCGCGCGATCCCCCAGGTCGACGCGCGCGCTCGCGCCGTGCGGGACCGTGGCCGTCACCGCGATCGTCTCGCCCGAGCGCTGCCACCGCACGCGCGCACGCCCGAACGGGGTGTCGTGCACCGCCCCCGCCCAGGTCAGCGCCTCCACGAACCACGGCCGGACCCGCAGGCTCGTCCCCTCGATCGACAGCCCCGCCACCCGGCGGTGCAGCACGTCCCCCACGGAGCCGAGCGCGTAGTGGTTCAGGGAGGTCATACCCGAGGGGTGCAGGGTGCCGTCCGGCCGGATGGCATCCCATCTCTCCCACATCGTGGTGGCGCCCATCGAGAGCGGGTAGAGCCACGAGGGGCACATCGTCTGCAGGAGGAGGTTCTCCGCCGCCGCCTCGTGCCCGTGGTCGAGAAGGGCGTCGAGGACGACCGGCGTGCCGAGGAAGCCCGTCGCCATGCGGTAGCCGCCGGATCGCAGGAGGAAGGCGAGGCGATCGGCCGCCGCCTGGCGCTGCGCATCGGGCACGAGACCGAAAGCGAGGGCGAGGGCGTACGCGCTCGGGGCGTCGGAGGCCAGGCGTCCCGCGGGCGTCAGGTACGCGGCACGGAAGGCCTCCCCGATCTCCCGCGCCAGCTGCGCGTACCGCTCGGCGTCGGCGGGTTCGCTCGCGCGCGCGACGAGGTCGGCGGAGCGGAAGAAGTACGCCGTCGCCACCAGCCCCGGATCGGCTTTCGCCTTGTCGGGACGCGTGGCCGTCGGATCGAGCCAGTCGCCGTACTGGAACCCCGTCTCCCAGAGGCGCCCCGGGCCCGCGGCATCCGCGACCGCGTCGACCCACGCCCGCATCGCGGGCAGCATCTCGACCGCGAGCGCGCGGTCGCCGTAGCGCCGGGCCAGGACGTCGGGGATGACGGTGACCGCATCGCCCCACCCGGCGGCCGCGACGTCGCCGAGGACACCGAGGGGGTCGGGGACGACGGTGGGCACCCGTCCATCGCGGTCCGCCTGCTCGGCGCGCAGGTCGCGCAACCACGAAGAGAAGAACGCGTCCGTGGCGAACAGGGTCGCGGCGGTCGGGGCGAACACCTGCGCGTCGCCCGTCCACCCCAGGCGCTCATCGCGCTGCGGGCAGTCCGTCGGCAGCGCCAGGGCATTGCCCTCGAAGCTGCGGACGATGTTCGCGTGCAGCCGGTTCAGCCTCTCGTCGGAGCACGAGAACCACCCCGTGCGCCGCAGATCGGTGCGGAGCACCTCGACCTCCACCCGCGCCGGGTCGACCCGTCCGCCGGTGATCTCGACGTAGCGGAAGCCGTGGAACGTGAAGGCGGCCTCGCACGGACGCTCCCCCGCACCGTCGAGGACGAAGACGTCGGTGGCCCCGGCGGCGCGCAGCGGACGCACGCACAGCGCGCCGTCCTCGAGAAGCTCCGCGTGCCGCACGGTCACGACGGTCCCGGCCGCGCCGTCGACGACGAGACGCACGCGCCCGACGACGTTCTCGCCGACGTCGAGCAAGACGGCATCGGGACGGGATGCCGGCAGCTCGCGCATCCGCCGGATCGTGCGCACGCGCCGCACCGGCTCGACGTCGAGTACCGTCGGCGCGCTCTGCGGCGGCGTCCGCCCCGGCGTCTCCCAGGACGCGGCGTCGAATCCCGGCATCCGCCATCCGCGCTGCTCACGGCGGAAGTCGACGTGCTCGCCCGCGTAGAGCCCGCTCGCCACGATCTCGGTGCGGCGGTTCAGCCGCCACTGTTCGTCGGGACCGACCTCCTCCACCCGCCCGTCGCGGTGGGTCAGGCGCAGCACGGCGCCGGCCGCGGCCTGGTCGCCGTAGAAGCGGGCGGCCGTGGCCCCGAACCCGTACCGCTCGGTGAACCATCCACCGGCGACCCGCAGCGACAGCACCTGCGTGGAGCCCGGGCGGACGAGCGGGGTGACATCGACCGACACGAGCGGGAGGCGATGCTGATACGAGGTCCACCCGGGCGCGAGCACCGCATCATCCACGGGGATGCCGTCGAGAGCGGCGTCGAAGACGCCGTGCGCCGTCACCCACAGACGGGCCGACACCACGGTCGCGCCGACCTCGATCTCGCGCCGCAGCGCGAACGGCGCGGCCTCCTCCCCGGGGTCGGCGATGCCGAGGAGAGGAGCGGTCCACGCGCCGGGGAAGAACACCGTCTCGACGACGATCGCCGGGCTCCACGGCATCCATTCGCCCTCAGGACCGGCCACGCGGACGGACAGGTCGCGGCGCTCTCCCGCGGAGAGGTCGGCGAACGGCCATGGGACCAGCACGCCGCCCGGCGACACCTCCACGGGGTCGGCGTCGTCGAGACGCATCTCGGCGCGGGTCGCCGTCCAGCCCGCCGGGGCGTCGACGAGCCACGAGACCGGGGGCCGGGGTTCGCTCGCGACGCTGAGGTCGCGGCGGCGTCCGATGCGGAGACCTGAGACGCGGGAGGAGTCCCTCATGCGGTCCTTTCGAGACCCGGTGCCGCCGCGGGCGCGGCACCGGGTCGGGTTCAGCGTCGGGCCGGGCGGCGACGCAGGAGGAGGGCCCCTGCACCGAGCACGAGGGCGGCGAGAGCGGGGAACAGGATGCCGGCGACCGACGGCGTGCCCGTGTGCGCGAGCGCGGTCGGGGCGTTGTCCGCGGTGGGTGCGCCGCCGGCATCGGGATCGGTCGTCGGTGAGACGGGGGTGCTTCCGCCGTCGTCCGGCGTGGTTCCTCCGTCGCCCGACCCAGGATCCGGCGCGGCCAGCAGCCGGACCGCGTGGAACTGCGCCGAGTCCTTCTCGGCGGCGATTCCGCCGCCCCAGGCGAGGTAACCGTCCCGGCCCGCACCGTCGGCCTCGTTCACGATGATCGCGCTCGACAGCAGGGCCGCGTCCCGGTCGACGCCCGCGAGGGCGCTCCACGGCACGGACACCTCGTACACGGTGTGGTGGGTGTCCTCATCGCGGGAGACGGCGACCTGCGCGCCCGGCACGGTCCCGGCGCCCTGCCCGACGGACAGCCAGCGGTACAGCTGCGGCCCCTCGGAGGTGAGGGCCATGCCGAACTCGTGCCAGACGCTCGCCGCCCCCGGTGCTCCCCCGGCCACGGTGAACTGCACGGAGTCGCCCTGCCAGATGTTCGCGCCCGTCGCGGGCTGGTCGTGCACGTCGTCGCTGACGTCGGCCGACAGGAAGAGTGCGTCGTCGTCCCAGGTGAGCCAGGCGCGCGCCGACTGGTCGTCGGCCGTCGGCGGCGTGGTCGTCCCCTGCGGCTCGAACGTCACGGGAGCGAGATCGCCGAGGTCGTCGAGCGTGCCGTCCACGGCGATGCTCCGATGCGCGGCACCGACGGCGTCGGCGACGGTGAGGGGTGCCACCGCTCCCTCGGCCCGGACCGTCGACCCGTCGACCACCGCCTCCGCCGAGAACGTCTGCCGCTCGGTGAGGTCGGGGAGGGGAACGTCGATGGTCACGGCATCCGAGGCGGGAAGGGCGGGCGGGGCGTCCGCCTCGCCCGCGACGCCGGCGAGGGTGTACGACAACCGCGCCAGCGGCAGGTCGCGCGTCGAGGCGTTGGAGAGGCGTAGGCGCAGGACGTCGCCGCCGTCGGCCGAGATCGCCTGGATGCCCGAGAGCGTGACCGGCTCCGCGATGTCCGCGGATGCCCGCAGGACACCGGCTGCGCGATCACCCTCGTAGACGTGCGCCACGGTCTCGTACGTGCCGGTCTCGCGGGGCGCCGGGGCTGTGACGGCGGTCGTGGCCGTCTCGGACCCGGCGGTCGCCTGGGTGAAGGCGCGCCCGTCCGGCAGCGTCAGCCGCCACTCGGCCGGAGCTCCGTCGGTACGACCCGCGATGCTCCACTGGCCGGTGACGTCCCCGCCCACGACTCCCGCATCGAGCCGCAGCGCGGTCTCGGTCGCGGCAGCTCCGGTCACGGGTCCGCGCACGTAGAGCGGGTCGCCGTCGACGGTCACGAAGACGTCGCCGCCCGAGCCGTCGAGGGTGTCGGTGCGGCCGTACGCGTCGGTCACCGCGACGGCCGCGTCCGCGCTCAGGCGCACCGTCCGCGGCGAGTCCGACCACAGCACGCGCAGGGGGCCGTCCGGGGTGTCGAAGAGGAACTGCCGTACCCCGTCGACGGAGTCGTCGCGGCCGGCGGGGGTCGCCCCGGCGAGCTGCGCCGCGGCGATCGAGTAGGCGGCGAACGCCGGCTTCGGCGTGTACGCCCCGCGCGCGTCGTCGGCGGCGCGGAGGAGACCGAAGTTCTGCTCGGTCTCGGCGGGGTCGGTGCCGTCGGAGACGAGGTCGTAGACGTAGTACCGGGCGGCATCGTGCGCCGCGGAGATCACCGCGGACCGCGCGATGTTCGACGCCTGCTCGCGCTCCGACACCGCACGCGCGTTGGTGCCGGTGGGCCAGCCGTGCTCCGTGATCCACAGGGGCTTGCTCACGCCGCCGTTGTACTCGCGCACGAGGGCATCGACCCGGGTGAGGGTCTCATCCAGCGCATCGGCCGAGACGGGGTAGCTGTACGGGTGCAGCACGACGCCGTCGACATACTTCAGCGCCCCGAGGCGGAAAGTCTGCTCGAGCCAGTCGGTGTTGAGGTTCGCCACGGCGGGACCGATGACCGGCAGGTCGGGAGCGACGGCCTTCACGGCGGGGGATGCCGCAGCCAGCAGGTTCACGTAATCCTCGGGCGAGGTGTGGGTGTTGCCACCCAGTCCCAGGTCCCACTCGTTCCACAGCTCGATGGCGGTCGCCTGATCGCCGAACTCCGTCGCCATGGCGGCCGCGTACGCGGCGTACGCCGAGACGGCCTCGTCGCTGACCGGACCGTCGCCCCCGTCGTACAGGGGATTGCCGTAGCCCGCGAGGAGCAACGGACGCACGCCCGCGTCGCGCGCCGCGTCGAGGAACTCCTCCCGGGGACGGGCCCAGTCGTACACGCCCTTCTGCGTCTCGACCTCGCTCCAGTAGACCTCGTCGCGCAGTTGCGCGAACCCGCCCGTCGCGAGCGTGGGGAGCGAATCGGTGCTCCAGGACTGCCCGTAGTGCGTCGCGGCGCCGAAGCGTCCGGTCGCCGAGTCCGCGGCATCCCGATCCGGGAGGACGGCGAAGCTCGTCTCGGCGCTCGCCGCGCCCCCGTCGACCGAGACGACGAGGCGGTACCAGCCGAGCGCGGTGGTGGGGAGGTCCAGGATGCCGTCGGCCGGCTCGTTCCCCTCGGCCACGACCGTGCCGGACGGGTCGGAGACCTGCCACGACAGCTGGGCCGCGTCGGTGCGGTAGTCGACCCGGGGCGTGTCGCCCTCGGCGAAGAGGTTCCCCGTGACCACCGGGCTGAGGGAGACGGCGGCAGTGGCCGCGGCGGCCGGAGACACCGGGGCGACGAGGGCGGTCGCCAACAGGACGACTGGGACGGCGGCCGCGGCGCACACGCGCCGGGACCGGGATCTGAGGGGGATGGGCACGAATGTCTCCTCATTGAGCGGATTCGGGATAGGCAAGCGCTTGCCCCGAGTAGTTTGAGAGACGGGGGACGTTTCTGTCAACACCCGAATCGCAGAAATCAAGGGGACGCAAATCTGTCTTTGACGCTCAGCCCGAGAGGTGCTAGACATCTCAGGGCAAGCGATTTCCCTCTTGCTTCCGCTCTTCGCCAAGGAGTTTCAATGACGAAACGTGTCCGTTCCGTCGTCGCCGTGATCGCACTCGGCGGCCTGTCGGCCGCAGCCCTCGCGGGCTGCAGTTCCCCCTCCGCGGGAACGTCCGACGGCAAGGTCTCGATTCAGATCGGCGACCGGCCCAGCGCCGACCGCCCCGAGGACCGCGCCTACTTCGACAAGCGTGTCGAGGCTTTCGAACAGGCCAACCCCGACATCACGCTCGAGCCGGTCGAGACCGGCTACGACGCTTCGACCTTCCAGGCGCTCGCCGCCGGGGGCAGCCTGCCCACGGTCATGAGCGTGCCGCTCACCGAACCCGCGGGGCTCATCAAGCGCGGACAGGCCGCCGACCTCACCGACGCGCTGAAGAACGAGGGCCTCCTCGACAGCCTCAACCCCACGGTGCTCAAGCTCGCCGAGAACAGCGAGGGACGCGCGTACGCGATCCCCACCAACGCGTACTCGTTCGGTCTCGTCTACAACCGCGAGCTGTTCACGAAGGCCGGCCTCGACCCCGACTCCCCGCCCACCACCTGGGACCAGGTGCGGGCCGCCGCCAAGAAGATCCACGACGCGACGGGCGCCGCGGGCTTCTCCGTCCTCACCACCGCGAACACCGGCGGGTGGCAGTTCTCGGGCATGACCTACTCGTTCGGCGGCACCGTCGAGAACGAGGACGGCTCGAAGGCCACGTTCGACGACAAGCCCTCCACCCAGGCGCTGCAGCTGCTCAGCGACATGCGGTGGAAGGACGGCACGATGCCCGAGAACACGCTCTACGACATCCCGACCCAGGGTCAGGACTTCGCCGCCGGCAAGATCGGCATGATCATCGGCGCGAGCGACTCGTACTACAACATCGTGCAGAACCTGAAGCTGCCCGCCGAGAGCTTCGGCATCGGCGGGATGCCGCAGCTCAAGGGCGCCGAGGGCACCCTCGGCGGCGGCACGGTGCAGATCGTCGACCCCAAGGCGAGCGCCGAGCAGCAGGCCGCGGCCGTCAAGTGGGTGAAGTTCTTCTACCTGCAGCGCTTCCTCGACGAGAACACCGCCGTCGAGGACGCCAAGGCGTCGAACGAGGCCGGTTCGGTCACGGGCCTCCCGGGGCTGCCCGTCGTCAACAGCGACCAGTACTCCGCGTACTTCGACTGGATCAAGCAGTACATCAACGTGCCGAGCGCGAACTTCACGCCGTACCTCGGCGCCTCGGCATCCATCCCCGTCGTCGCCGAGCCGGTCAACAACGCGCAAGAGGTGTACGGCGCCCTCGACACGGTCGTCCAGTCGGTCCTGACCGATCAGAACGCCGACATCCCCTCCCTGCTCAGCACCGCCCAGACCGACGTGCAGTCGCGCCTGAGCCGCTGATCACCCCACCCGGGGCGGGTCGCCGCGCGGCCCGCCCCTCCCTCCCCCGGAGACGTCCATGACCGATCTCGACGAGCGTCCGCGCACCGCCGCGCGAACCGCCGCCACCCCCGCGCGCCCCGCCCGCCGGCGACGTCCCTGGCGCCCCGGCCTCACCGCGCTGCTCATCGCCGCCCCGGCGATCCTCGTCTACGCCTACTTCTCGTGGGGTCCCATCCTCAGCTCGCTCGTGATGAGCGTCCAGCGGGTGGTGCTCACGGGGCAGAGCGACTTCGTCGGGTGGGACAACTTCGCCTACGTGCTGAGCGACCCCGGGCTCCCGCAGGCCACCGCGAACACGGTCCTGTACACGGTGCTCGCGATCGTCTTCGGCTTCCCGGTGCCGCTCGCCCTCGCGGTGTTCATCTCCGAGATGCGCTCGCGCGCCTGGTACTTCAGCGCCCTCGCCTACCTGCCCGTGATGGTGCCCCCGGTCGTGGCGATCCTCCTTTGGAAGTTCTTCTACGCCCCCGACGCCGACGGACTGTTCAACACCGTGCTCGGGTGGGTCGGCATCGGCCCCCTGCCCTGGCTCAACTCCCCGGCGAGCGCCATGCCCTCGATCGTCCTCGAGACCACGTGGGCGGGAGCCGGCACCGCGGTGATCATCTACATCGCCGCGCTCACCAGCATCCCGGGCGAGCTGTACGAGGCCGCCGAGCTCGACGGCGCCGGGATTTGGCGTCGCGTCTGGCACGTCGCCCTGCCGCAGATGCGCGGGATCATCGGCACGATGCTGCTGCTGCAGATCATCGGCACGATGCAGGTCTTCACCGAGCCGTTCCTCTTCACCGGCGGCGGCCCGCAGGGTGCGACCAAGACCCTGCTCATGACCATCTACGACTACGCCTTCACGCGCGTCGACTACGGCGCGGCCACCGCCCTCAGCGTGCTGCTCGCCCTCGTCCTCGGCCTGTTCTCCCTCGCCTACTTCCGCCTCACGCGCAGCTGGAGCCGTTCATGAGCCTGCTCTCCCTCGGCCGTCGTCGTCCCGCCGCCGCGCCCGAGCCCCTCACCCGCACCAACATCTCGGATGCCGACCGCTCCCGGCCCTCGGTACGGATCAGCCTGACCGTCGGTCACGTCCTCGTGCTCGCCGCGCTGATCATCGCCGGTCTCGGTCCGATCGTCTGGCTCGCCCTCGCGGCGGTCTCGCCGACGCAGGACCTCATCCGCGGCCCGTTCTCGTTCTTCTCCAGCGGCGTCGTGCAGTGGGAGAACCTCGGCATCGCGTGGGAACGCGGCCGCATCGGGCACTACCTCACCAACACCGCGATCCTCGCGGCGGGCTCGGTGGTGACCACGCTTCTCGTGTCGACGACCGCGGCCTTCGTCATCACGGTGCTGCGCCCGCGGTGGGGGAAGCTGCTCTCCGGCGCGATCCTGGCGACCCTCTTCATCCCCGGCATCGTCTCGCTCGTCCCGCTGTACCTCACGGTGCGCGAACTGCCGGTCCTCGGCTTCTCCCTCATCGACACGTGGTGGGCCGTATGGCTCCCCGCGGGCGCCACGGCGTTCAACGTGCTGATCATCTCGCGCTTCCTCGAGGCGATCCCCGCCGACCTGTACGAAGCCGCCCGTATCGACGGCGCCGGCCCGCTCCGCATCCTGTGGAGCATCGTTCTGCCGCTCGCGCGTCCGATCCTCGGCGTCGTCGGTCTGCTGACCGTGGTGGCGTCGTGGAAGGACTACCTCTGGCCCCTGCTCGTGCTGCCCACGCCCGACAATCAGCCGGTCTCGGTGGCGCTGCCGCGCCTGGCCGATCAGACCGAGCTCAGCGTGCAGATGGCCGCGCTGTTCCTCTCGCTCATCATCCCGGTGGCGCTGTTCCTCATCTTCCAGCGCCAGTTCCTGCGGGGCGCGAGCATGGCGGGCGGGGTGAAGGGATGAGCCGCATCCTCGTCACGGGCGCCGACGGCGAGATCGGTCGCGCGGTCAGCGAGAGCCTCGTCGCCGCCGGACACGCCGTCACCGCCCTGTCGCTGTCGTTCTCGTCGGCGCACCCGGCCGATCGCCTCATCGAGGGCGACGCCACCGCACCCGACGTCGTCGACTCCGCGATGGACGACGTCGACGCCGTCGCCCACTTCGCCGCGATCCCGCACCCCAGCCTCGGCACCCCGATCGACGTCTTCCGCGTCAACACCGCGGCGACCTTCACGGTGCTCACCCGCGCCGGTGAGCGGGGCGTGCGCCGCGCCGTGATCGCGAGCAGCATCAACGCGATCGGGTACCCGAACAACCCCCACGGGGCGTTGCCCCCGGCGTTCCCGCTGGACGCGCACACCCCGCCCGACATCGCCGACGCCTACTCGCTCTCCAAGCTCGTCGACGAGCGCACCGCTGCGTACGCGCACCGCCGCTACGGTCTCGACGTCGTCGCGCTGCGCTTCCCCCTGGTGAAGTGGCCGGACGTGCTCCGCGACGCGGCCCACGACGTCGAGGACGACCCGGCGCGGCTCGCCCGCGAGGGGTGGGCGTACCTCACGATGCGCGACGCCACCCGTGCGGTGCAGCGCGCCCTCGACGCCGATCTCGTCGGCGCACCCGTCATCCCCCTCAGCGCCGCCGACACGCTGCTGCCCATCGACTCGGCAGAGCTGGTGGCGCGCTACGCGCCCGGCACCGTGCTCTCGCGCCCGGTCCTCGGTCGCGATGCCCTCGTCGACACGAGCGCGGCCCGCGACCTGCTCGGCTTCGTACCGAGCGAGTCCATCCACGACGGCACCGCCACCGAACGGGCGTCCCTGATCAGGAGCGAACGATGACCCTCGCCGAGACCGACACCGCCTTCCCGCAGCCCTGGCTGCCGCGCGAGGAGGTCCGCATCACCGACATCCGCGCGATCGTGACCGCCCCCGAGGGCATTCCGCTCGTGGTGGTGCGCGTCGACACCGACCAGCCGGGCCTGTACGGCTACGGCTGCGCGACGTTCACGCAGCGGTGGAAAGCCGTCGTGGCGTTCCTCGAGCACGTGCGTCCGCTCGTGATCGGCCGCTACCCCGGCGACATCGACGACCTCACGCGGCTCGTGCGCTTCACCGGGTACTGGCGCGAGGGGCCGGTCGGCAACAACGCGCTCTCGGGCCTCGACATGGCCCTCTGGGACATCGCCGGCAAGAGGGCCGGGATGCCGGTGTACGAGATGTTCGGCGGACGTGTCCGCGCCGCCGCCGACACGTATCTGCACGCCGAGGGCGCCGACGCCGAGGCGACCACCGAGCACGCGCGCGAACTGATCGCCGCCGGCCAGCGTCACGTCCGCATCCAGGTCGGGCAGCAGGGCACCGGGCACTACGGCGCTCCGCCCCTTCCGGGGGACTTCGCCTGGGCGAAGCACGCCGCGGGGTGGCGCGTCGAGGACTATCTGGTGGCCACGCCCCGGCTGTTCGCGCACGTCCGCGAGGAGCTCGGCGACGGCGTCGAGCTGCTGCACGACGTGCACTCGCGCCTCAGCCCGAGCCAGGCCGTCACCCTGACCCGCAGCCTCGAGCCCTACCGGCCGTTCTTCGTCGAGGACGTGCTCGCCCCCGAGCACTGGCACCGCCTCGGCGAGGTGCGTCAGGCGTCTCCCGTGCCGATCGCCGTCGGCGAGCTCGCCACCTCGTTCACGGACGCTGCCCGGCTCGTCCGCGAGCACCAGGTCGACTACCTCCGCGCGCACCTCTCCGACGTCGGCGGCGTGAGCGCGGCCCGGCGCCTCGCGGTCCTCGCCGACATCGAGGGCGTCCGCACGGCGTGGCACTCCCCCGGCGATGCCTCCCCCTTCGCGGTGGCGGCCGCGGTCGCGCTCGACGTCACCTCCCCGGCCTTCGGCATCCAGGAGGGGCACGTCTACAACGAGCAGACGCACGAGGTCTTCCCCGGGATGATCGACATCGTCGACGGCTGGCTGACCCCCAACGACGCCCCCGGATGGGGCATCGAGGCCGACGAGAAGGCCGCCGCCCGCTTCCCCGCCGGGCTCTCCGGCCACGACGCCTGGGCCGCGAAAGTGCGCGCACCCGACGGAGCGCTGATCGCCCCGTGACCACCCCCGTCCCTCTCGAGGAGAGAACCCGCATGTCCTGGACCCTCGCGCCGTCGCGGCGCTGGCTGCTGCGCGACGGCGAGCCGACGTTCCTGCTCGCCGACACCGTGTGGGCGGCGTTCGGCGGCGCGAGCCCCGACGAGTGGCTCGACCACCTCGAACGCCGCCGCCGACAGGGCTTCAACGCCCTGCTCTTCAGCATCCTGCCCATCGAACACGACCGCTCCAGTGGCACGCGCTCGCCCTACGCGATCCGCGACGGTCGTATCGACTTCGCCGCGGGCGACGACGCCTACTGGGACGACGCCGAGCGCGTGCTGACCACCGCCCGCGCCCACGGTTTCACCCCGATGCTCGTGCTGCTGTGGAACAACTTCGTGCCCGGGACCTGGGGCGCCGGTCTCACCCCGGATCACGTGATGGATGCCGAGCAGACGACGTCGTACGTGGCCGAAGCCGTCGCCCGCTTCGCGCGATTCGATCCCATCTGGATCGTCTCGGGCGACGACGACCTCAACGAAGACACGGCTCTGGCGCGTTACAGCGCCGTCGCCGCGCAGGTCCGCGAGCTCGCGCCCGAACAGCTCATCACCTGGCACGACACCCCGACCGCGCGCATGCCCGGCGCGATCGCCGACGGCGAGCTGGTCGATTTCCACGGGCTGCAGTCCGGGCACAACGAGGCCTGGGACACCCTCCCCGCCGAGCTCACGCGGTACTACCGGGCGATGGACGTCGCGCGACCGATCATCAACCTCGAGCCCTGCTACGAGGGGCTCGGCCGCTTCGCCGGCCGGGAGCGGCACTCCGCGGCCGACGTGCGCCGCGCGAGCTGGACCGGTGTCGTCGCGGGAGCCGCGGCCGGCCTCGGCTACGGCGCCCACGGCGTGTGGTCGTGGCATCGCCGTGGCGAGGACTTCGCCGCGGGCGATGTGCACGGCCACCCCTTCCCCTTCTCGGTCGCCGCGGCCTTCCCCGGTGCCGACGACGTGTCGTTCCTGCGCCGCGTGATCGAGGACGAGCGGCTGTGGGGCCTCGACGGGGATGCCGACCTGCTCCACGCCGAGCCCTCGGGCGCGATCGCGGGTCGGACGCCGGAGAACGTGGTCGCCGTCTACGCGCCGTCCGCGTTCGCGCTGACGCTCCGCGGTCGGGCCACGCCCGACCTCGACGTCCGCGTGTACGACCTCGCGGAGCGCCGGCCGGATGCCGCGCGATGGACCGCTGTCGCCGGAGGCGTGCGGCTCGAGCAGTCCGAGTTCCCCGGCGACGCCCTGTTCGTCGTGCGGGGCCTCGCGCCGGACGCGGACTGATGGGTCACGTCTTCACCTTCGGGGAGGCCCTCGCGACGTTCTTCGTCGCCGGCGGTCGCCCCTCCGCGGTCGCGGTGGCGGGCGCCGAGCTGAACACCGCCGTCGGGGTGGCGCGCCTCGGCCACCGGGCGACGTGGATGTCACGACTCGGCGACGACGCCTTCTCCGCCGTGGTGCGCGAGACCCTGTCGACCGAGGGTGTCGACTCTCGCGCGGTGAGGACGATACCCGGCGGCAAGACAGGGCTCATCGTGAAGGAGCGCGTGAGCGACGAGGCCGTGCGCAGCGAGCACTACCGCGCAGGTTCCGCCGCGGCGGGGCTCACCGCCGCCGACCTCGACGGCATCCCGCTCGACGACGTCGACTGGCTGCACGCCTCCTGCATCACGCCGTCGCTCGGCGAAGGACCCCGCGAACTGTTCGAGCGAGCGATCCACGACGCCGCCGCCCGCGGCATCCCGGTGTCACTCGACACCAATCACCGGCCCCAGCTGATCGACGACGCGGGGTTGCGCGACGCGGTCGACGACGTGATCGACGACGTCGACACCCTGCTGTGCAATGAAGACGAAGCACGCGTGCTCACGGGCCTCGACGAGCCCGAGCGTGCGATCGCGGAACTGCTCGCGCGCGGCCCGCGCACGGTCGTCGTGAAGCTCGGCCGTCGCGGCGCCCTGGCGGCCGACGCCGGCGGCGTGCGCCGCACCGACGCCCTCAAGATCCCGCCGCCCCACCACCCCGTCGGCGCGGGCGACGCGTTCGCCGCCGGGTGGATCACGTCGATCCTCGAGGGTCTGCCGGTCGACGCCGCCCTCCGGCGCGGGGCGTGGTGCGCCGCGCGGGTCGTCGCGGACCCGGGCGACCACACGGGCTTCCCGACGCGCGCTCGACTCGACGAGGTCGCGGCGTGAGCGGGGGACGCGTCGTCATCGCGAGCGGCATCCTACGAGCCGAGATCGACCCCGAGGGTGCGCGCATCGCCTCGCTCACGCACCTGCCGACGGGGCGCGAGCTCCTCGCCACCACCCCGTGGGCCGACGAGCCGCGCGACGCGTTCGCGCTGCCCGACTCCAGCGGCGAGTGGCACCGGCGCTACCCGGGCGGCTGGCACGTCCTGCTCCCCCGCGCGGGAGACCCGCCCGCCGACGTCGAGCCGCGGCAGCCCTTCCACGGCGAGGCGGCGTGGCGCACCTGGACGCTCGCGGCCGGCGAGTCGTCGTGTGACGCGCGCGTGACCCTGCGCACGGTCCCTCTCGAGATCGAGCGGACCGCCGCGCTGGTCGACGACGAACTGCGCCTCGACACCGCCGTGCGCAACGTGTCCGGGGCGCCCGTGCGTGTCGGTTGGGCGGAGCACCCGGCGTTCGCCGGCGAACTGTTCGACGGCTCGAGCACGGTGCGCTCCGGCGAGCGCGACATCCCGGTACCCGCGGCTCCCTCCGCCGGCTTCGACGACGTCTCCGGCGCCGCGGGTTCGCTCCGGATCAGCGGGAAGCTGCGCCTGGATCTCACCTGGGACCCGCTCCTGTTCCCGCGCCTCTTCGTCTGGCGCGAGCGGCGCGGATCGACGGGGTTCCCCTGGTGGGGAGCAGTGGATGCCGTCGGCCTCGAGCCCTCGTCCGACCCCTACGCCCATCCGCACGACGCCCTCGGCTCGATCGAGGTCGCATCCGGCGAGACGGTGCGCTCGCGCGTGGTCCTCCGCGTCCGTGGCATCGACGCCCCGACCCCCTAAACTCGATCCGCAATGGCGAAAGACGCGATCTCTCTCCGCGACGTGGCGGCGCTGGCTGGAGTTTCCGTCCCCACGGCGTCGAAAGTGCTGCGCGGGCAGGGGAAGGTCTCGGATGCCACGCGCGAACGCATCCTGTCCGTCGCCAAACGCCTCGACTATCAGCCGAACGCCCTGGGCCAGTTCCTCGCCCAGGGGCGCAGCGCCACCGTCGGTGTGCTCACCGTCAACGCCCCCGGCGCCTTCACGATGCCGGTGCTGACCGGCGCGACCACGGCCCTCGGTGCGCGCGACCTGTCGGTGCTCGTGTCGGACGCGCACCTCGACCGCGCGCTCTTCGCCGCCACCGCGCGAAAGCTCCGCGCCCGCAACATCGACGGTCTCCTCGTCATCGGTGACGGGTCGAGCTCCGACATCCACTCCGTCAGCGCCGGGTTCACCGTGCCGGTGGTCTACGCGTACGGTCATTCCGACGATGCCGAGGACGCATCATTCCTGCACGACGGCTACGGCGCGGGCCGCCTCGCCGGCGAGCACCTCGTCTCGATCGGGTGCCGGCGCATCGCCCACGTCACCGCCTCGGAGGAGGACCGCTCCGCGCGCGACCGCTTCACCGGCCTCGCCGACGCCCTCTCCGACGCCGGGCTCTCCCTCGATCCCGGCCTCGTGCTCCGCGGCGATTGGTCGCAGTCCTGGGGCCGCGAGGCCGCCCAGCGTCTCGTCGCCTCCGGCACGCCCTTCGACGCGGTGTGCTGCGGCAACGACACCATGGCCACCGCCGTGGCCGGCGTCCTCGCGGAAGCCGGCATCCGGGTGCCCACCGACGTCGCCATCACCGGTATGGACAACATCGCCGGCCTGACCGGCCAGGACGACAACAGTCTCACCACGATCGACCTGCGCCTGAGCGCCCTCGGCGACCGCGCGGCCAACTACCTCGCCGACGTCATCGCCGGCACGGATTACGCACCCGGCCGGCACGTCGAGCCCGCGCTGCTGGTCACCGGCCTGTCGACCGCGCGCTGACGGGGCCGCCCCGCCCCCGCCGCCCCGCCGCGCTCCCCTCGTCGCCGAAACCGCATCCGATTGCCGAGGCCGCACGCGACGTGACGCGAACGCCTGCGGTCTCGGCAAAGCGGTGCGGGCTCGAGCGCGACACGAGCGGGTACGGTGGGGAGCGGCGATGCCGCCCTCGCGGCGGTCGCCCCACGCACATGACTCCGCCGCCTCCCTCCCCTCCCCTGCTCGACGGGCCCCTCCTCGTCGTCGGCGACGGTCGCATGGGACGCGCGCTCGTCGCCGCTCTCGAGGCTGCCGGCCTGGGAGTCGCGGGACCCGCGGGCCGGGGCGAATCCGGCACCGACGCCGCGATCGTCCTCCTCGCCGTCCCGGATGCCGAGATCGCGGCGGCCGCACGCGCGATCGCGCCCGGACGGACGGTCGGTCACCTCTCGGGCTCGCTCGATCTGTCGGTTCTGCACCCGCACGAGGCCTTCAGCATCCACCCCCTGATGACGGTCACGGGCGCCGGAACGTCGTTCGCCGGCGTCACGGCCGCCCTCTCGGCGACCTCACCGGCGGCGTACGCCGTCGCGTCGGCTCTCACCGCCGCACTCGGGATGACCGGCGTCGAGGTCCTCGACACCGATCGCGCGGCGTATCACGCGGCCGCCTCGATCGCGGCGAACTTCCTGGTCACGCTCGAGGGCATGGCGGAGCAGCTCGCGGCGACCGCGGGCGTCGAGCGCGAAGCTCTCGTCCCCCTCGTCCGGGCCGCCGTCGACAACTGGGCGGAACGCGGAGCCGCGGCCTCGCTCACCGGGCCGATCTCTCGCGGCGACGCCGCCACGATCGCGCGGCAGCGGCAGGCCGTCGCCGAGCGCCTCCCCGACCGGCTGGCCCTGTTCGACGCGCTCATCGAGGCCACCCGCGAACTCGCCGCCGTACAACGAACCGGAATCGAGACGACCCCATGAGCAGCCGCATCGTCCGCACCGTCGCCGACCTCCGCGTGGCGCTCGCCCCGCTCCGCGGCGAGGCGATCGGTTTCGTCCCCACGATGGGAGCCCTCCACGAGGGCCACCTCTCCCTGCTGCGCGCCGCCCGGTCGGAGAACGCGACCGTGGTGCTGTCGATCTTCGTCAACCCGACGCAGTTCGGCGAGGCCGCCGACCTCGCCGCCTACCCGCGCACGGAGGAGGCCGACGTGGCCCTGGCCGAGGAGGCCGGCATCGACCTCGTCTTCGCCCCCTCTCCCGCCGAGATGTACCCGGCCGGCTTCGCGACGACGGTCTCCGTCGGCGGAGCGATCACGGACACGCTCGAGGGCGCGTTCCGCGGGCGCTCCCACTTCGACGGGGTCGCCACGGTCGTCGCCAAGCTGCTGCTCGCGGTCCAGCCCGACCGCGCGTACTTCGGCGCGAAAGACGCCCAGCAGGTCGTCGTCGTCCGGCGCATGGTGAGCGACCTCGGTATCCCCGTCGAGATCGTGGCCCGCCCGACTTCCCGCGATCACGACGGGCTCGCGCGTTCGAGCCGCAACACCCGGTTGTCGGCCGACGAGCGCGCTGTCGCCGCTGTCATCCCGCGCTCGCTTCGAGCGGCACAGGATGCCTTCGCCTCCGGCATCCGGGATCCGAACCGCCTCGCGAGCGTCGTCCGCGACGAGCTCACGACCGAGCGCCTCGAGCCGGAGTACGTCGAGATCGTCGATGCCGGGAGCCTCGAACCGATCGCCGAGATCGGCGCTCCGGCCCTGCTCGTCCTCGCCGTCCGGGTGGGGCAGGTCCGACTCATCGACAACGTTATCCTCGGCGTGGACGATCTCATCTCGACGACGGGGAGCCTGCCGTGACGCGCCCCCGGGTGACGCTCCGCCGTCTCAGCGAGCTCGCCGAAGCCGGTACGCCGATCGTCATGGTGACGGCGTACGACTTTCCGTCGGGCCGCGTGGCCGAGCGCGCGGGCGTGGACATGGTGTTGGTCGGCGACTCCGGGGCACAGGTCGTGCTCGGACACCCCGACACCACCTCGGTGACCCTCGACGAGATGGTGACGCTCGCGAAAGCCGTGCGCCGCGCGGTGCAGACGCCGCTCGTGGTGTGCGATCTGCCGTTCGGAACGACCGAGCTGAGTGACGAGCAGGCGGTCGCGACGTCCGTCCGCTTCGTCCACGAGGCCGGCGCCGACGCGGTCAAGATCGAGGGCGCGAACCCGGCCCGCCTTTCGCGACTGCGAGCGATCGTCGAGGCCGGCATCCCGGTCGTCGGGCACGTGGGCCTCACCCCGCAGACCGCGACGGCGCTCGGCGGCCTCCGGGCCCAGGGCCGTACCGATGAGGACGCGATCCGCGTGGCCCGCGATGCCCTCTCCGTTCAGGATGCCGGAGCCTTCGCGATCGTGATCGAAGCCGTTCCGTCCGAGGTCGTCGCCGAGATCCGCCGCGCCCTCCACATCCCCGTGATCGGCATCGGCGCCGGAGAGGCCGACGGCCAGGTCCTCGTCCAGCACGACCTGCTCGGCATCACCGAGGGCCGCGCCCCCGTCTTCGTCAAGCGCTACGCCGCGCTCGGCGACGCGATGGTGGAGGGCGTCGAGGCGTTCGCGCGCGAGGTGCGCGAGGGCGTCTTCCCCGCGGCGGAGCACACGTATCGGGCTGCACCGGGCGCGGCGGCGGCGGTGCGGGAGTTCCTCGACGGGCTGTGAGATGCCCGCGGCCCCGCCGGGGCGCTCAGCTGAACGATCGGCACAAGGCGGCGCGGGAGGCCACTAGAGTCTCGTTTCGTGCCGACACCCGCGCCGCCTCCTCATGCGGCCTACGACCGCTACATGGGGCGCCAACGACGCTGGGGCGTGTGGTGGCGGCGTTTCGGTCAGATCGTTTTCTACGTCGTGGCCGGCGTCCTCACGGTTGCTATTGCGGCACTTCTCGTCGCCAGCCTGATCGACCTCGGACAGCCAAGGGTCTGGGGGACATTCACGCAGATGGGCTGCGAAGACCGGCCCCGCGCCGGTTGTCGTCCTTTCGGAACATGGATCAGCGACGACGGAGCGATCATCGAGCAGCACGTCTATCTCAACGGCTGGACCGACAGCACAGGACGCACGCGGGCCGGCTTCCAGCCCACCGCCCTCCTCGGCGACAACGTGGTCAACGTCCCCGTTCTCACGGGCGGGATGCCGGTGCTCCTGAGCATCATGCTGGTCTGGTGGACAGCCGTCGTGCTGCGGAGGGCGGCCTCATGGGGAGACATCGTCCTCCCCCGCAGTCGGTGGCTGGGCGGACGAGGCGGGCCCGCCAGGAGACAGGGTGCGCTCGGCATCCGAGGGTCGTTCCGACGTCAGCATCGACGGGCGCTCGAACGGGGCATGATCAAAGACGAATGACGACGGTCCCGCAGTCGCGCGCTCGACCACGCCCACCGGATTTCGGAGGCCGCGAGGCTCCGAGCCGCCCGCCATCCCCTCGGCCGTCCCGGCCGGGGCAGGATCGCTCAGCCGCTGACGCCCTCGGACGAGTCGCCCTCGACGACTTCTTCCAGAGCGGACTGAAAAGGGCCGTCAACGAGCAAGGAGACCGTGCCCTCGGCATCCGTCTCCGATACGCGGCTCACGAGACCGTCCCTCGCGAAGAAGAGATCACGCGAGATCAGCCCACCGGGGAGCGGGTCGCGAACGATGCGTTGCATGATCGCGGCCACGTGGTGGATGCCGTCCACGGGGTCGCGCCGTGAAAGAGGCAGCGCGAGAAGCATGTGGCGATGCGGAATCGCGAACACGGTACCGAACTCGGTCACGGGCACGGCGCGGGGGAGATTCGTCGCTTTCGAGGCCACGAAGAACGATTCGCCGGCGAGAATGTGAACGCCCGTCTCGAGAACGTCGCGCTCGTCCACCGATTCCCGGTCCGTGTTCTCTTGCCCCCACCGGTAGAGCTCGTCGAGATCCCACCCGGCAGTGGCGATTCCGGCGTCGCTGATGGTCTGCACCGTCTCGGGCAGGTCGAGGCAGAGCGCCACGACGACACCGTCGGCGAAGGGGCGGGCGTAGTCGAACGAGGGTTCGTCGGGACGCACGTTCTGATTCGAGATCAGGCGCGTACGGATCATCGAGCGCAGTTCATCGGGCGTCGGATCGAAGATCGACGGCTCGTGAGCCAAGGACCGAACGTGGGCATCGATGACCTTCTCCGCCTCCGACAACGTCAATCCGTCGGTCTTGACGAGCAGGTTGTACAGCGGGAATCGACGACCGTCGGCGAACAGCGTGACATCCTCGGGTGCGGGTCCGTGTTCGATCGTGCTCTCCACGCCGCGCTGTGCGAAGGCCTGTCGAGCCGTCGCGACGACCCACTCCACACGATCCACAGGCTGCGCGGCCTTCGGTCGCCTTCCGAACCACCCCACGCTGTCTCCCTCCGTCAGGTGCACCCCGCGATGCCCCGAGGCGAACATAGCGGAAGCCCGCGGGGCCGGCTTCCCCACGGGCCCGGGGAACCCGTCCGGCGGAGAGCACGACCGGCGCACCCCGACGCCGAGGCGCGAGGGGAATGACGAAGGCCCCGCCTGCCGCGTCATTCCGCGGGAGTCGGGGCCTTCGTGGTGGCGGTGACGGTGGGATTTGAACCCACGGTAGGGGTGAACCTACACAACATTTCGAGTGTTGCACCTTCGGCCGCTCGGACACGTCACCGCCGACCAGCTTACGACAGATGATCGGATGCCGCGAATCCGGCCGCGCGTTCCCATCCCGGCGCGGGCGAGACTCCTGAGAAATGGCGCTCAAGAGTGCCCCGGCACCCTCCCCGGAGTCCACCCGTGCAGAAACTCAGGAGTTCGGCCCGCCTCAGGGCCCGCACCGCCCGCCAAGCCGCACCGCCCGCCACTCCCGCCCCACCGCACCCAGCCCGACCCAGCCCACCCCACGCCCCGCCTCGCCCATCGCCCCGCGCCCGTGCGGCACACCCCCACCCCAGCCCCGGCCCCACGGCATCCGTTCATCCACCGTCGAACGACCGCCCTGGCACCGGTCCCACACCGCTGCCAGGATCGAGACATGAGCGTGATCGAGAACTCCAAGCTGACGGTCGTGGGCGCAGGAAGCGTGGGGGCGAGCGTCGCGTACGCCGCTCTCATCCGGGGGTCGGCGCGGCACGTCGCGCTGTACGACATCGCCGAGGCCAAGGTCGAGGCCGAGGTGCTCGACCTCGCGCACGGCACCCAGTTCACCGGCTCGAGCGACATCGTCGGCGGCAGCGACGTCTCGGTCGCCGAGGGCTCGCACGTCGTCGTCATCACCGCCGGCGCCAAGCAGAACCCGGGCCAGACCCGAACCGAGCTCGCCGCGACGAACGCGCGCATCATCCGCGACATGATGCCGAAGCTGCTCGCGGTCGCCCCGAACGCCGTCTACGTGATCGTCACGAACCCCTGCGACGTGCTGACCGTGCTCGCACAGGAGGCCACCGGCCTGCCGACGCGCCGCATCTTCGCTTCAGGCACCGTCCTCGACACCTCGCGCCTGCGCTGGAAGCTCGCGCAGCGCGCGGGCGTCGCCACCTCGAGCGTTCACGCGTGGATCGTCGGAGAGCACGGCGACACGGAGTTCCCGCTGTGGTCGACCGCGACGATCGGCTCCGTCCCCATCACGGAGTTCGACCTCCCCGACGGCGGGCGTTTCACGAAGGACGAACTGGATGCCATCGCCGTCGACGTCCGCGACGCCGCCTACAAGGTCATCCAGGGCAAGGGCGCCACGAACTACGCGATCGGCCTGTCGAGCGCCCGCATCGTGGAGGCGATCCTGCGCGACGAACACGCGATCCTGCCCGTGAGCACCGTGCTCGAGGACTTCCACGGCATCAGCGGGATGGCCCTCTCCGTCCCCTCGATCGTGAGCGCGAAGGGAGCTGTTCCGCTGCCCGGCACCCCGTTCTCCGACGGAGAGCTGGCGCTCCTCCGCCGCTCCGCCGACGCCCTGACGACCGTGGCGGAGTCGCTGCGCGACTGAACCTCCCCGCGCCACCATGGACCCCGCACGAGGTGGCTGAGCGCGTCGAAGCCACCAGCCCGAGCGACGCCGGATCCGCGGATGCCAACACCCCGGCAAGCGATGTCGGAGGCCCCGCGTAGCCTGGGCGCATGGCATCCCGACGTCCCGCTTCCGCCCCTGCTCCGTACCGGTGCACCGAGTGCGGGTGGACGACGCTCAAGTGGGTCGGCCGCTGCGGTGAATGCCAGTCGTGGGGCACCGTCGTCGAGGCGGCCGAGCAGACGGGGATCGTTCGCTCCATCGTTCCCGTGGCCCCCGGGTCCGCGCGCGCAGCTCGACGCATCACCGAAATCGACACGCAAGACGCTCCTCGGCGCACGAGCGGGGTCGGCGAGTTCGATCGTGTGCTCGGCGGGGGCATCGTCCCCGGGGCGGCGATCCTGCTCAGCGGCGAGCCCGGCGTCGGCAAGTCGACGCTCCTGCTCGAGGTCGCCGCGAAGAGCGCGCATGCGGGCCGCCGTGTGCTGTACGCCAGCGGCGAGGAATCCGCCGCCCAGGTCCGCTTGCGCGCGGAGCGCACCGGGGCGCTCCACGACGAGCTGTTCCTCGCCTCCGAGACCGACCTCGCCACGATCCTCGGCCACGTCGACCAGGTCGAACCCGGCCTGCTGATCGTCGACTCGGTGCAGACGGTTTCTTCGGCCCACAGCGACGGAGCGGCGGGTCAGCCCGCGCAGGTGCGGGAGGTGGCATCCGCCCTCATCCGTATCGCGAAAGAACGCGGGCTGCCGATCATCCTGGTCGGTCACGTCACGAAGGACGGGTCGATCGCCGGCCCGCGCATCCTCGAGCACCTCGTCGATGTCGTGTGCCATTTCGAGGGCGACCGGCAGACCTCCCTGCGGTTCGTCCGGGCGCTCAAGAACCGCTTCGGTCCGACCGACGAGGTCGGCTGCTTCGACATGACCGGTACCGGCATCGCCGAGGTCGCCGATCCCAGCGCCCTCTTCCTCGGGCACGGCGAACCCGAACCGGGCACGTGCGTCACGATCGCGATGGAGGGCCGGCGCGCGCTCCCCGTCGAGATCCAGGCCCTCGCCGTCCGGCAGACCGCGCCGAATCCGCGCCGCATCGTGAACGGCGTCGATTCGTCCCGCGTGGCGATGGTGCTCGCCGTACTCGAGAGCCGCATGGGGCTGACGTTGTCCGACCGCGACGTCTACGTGTCCACCGTCGGCGGCGTGCGGCTCGTCGAGCCCGCGGCCGATCTCGCGATCGCGATCGCGGTGGCCAACGCCGTGAAGAACCGCAAGGTGTCCAAGCGCCTCGCGGCGATCGGCGAGCTCACGCTCACGGGCGAGATCCGCAACGTCACGCAGGCGGCGCAGCGCGCGTCCGAGGCCAAACGCCTCGGCTACCACACGGTGCTCGACGCCTCATCCCGCAAGCTGGCGCAGGCCCTCAACGAACTACAGGTGCGCGGGATGCCGCGCGACGACAGCGAACCGGGTTTCTGACGGCACCGCCGGCGTCCGACGTGCGGGGCGACCGCCCGGGCGGAAGACGGGTCGACGCGATGAGTCGCGATTCAGCGGCCGGGAGGAGCAGACCGTCGGCGACGGTGCGGTGACGTCATCCCGAGAACGGCGGGGATGACGAGTCCGGCGGCGCACACGGCCGCGGTGATCACGTACTCCATGTCCCCGAGTCTCGCACTCTCGCCTCACCCGCGCGACCTCAGTGATTCACCCGCGAGGCATCAGGTCCTCCGCCCCTCAGCTCCAGCGCCCTGTCGAGTGTCCAGAACACCCGGACGTTTTTCAGAACGCTCCGGGTGTCTTGGACACTGAGCCGGCAAACCGCGAGCAGGCGCGGCGCTCAGGCGTCGAGCGCGGCGCTCAGGCGTCGAGCGCCGCGATCAGATCGGCGGGGCTGGCCTGGATCGGGTGAGGACCCGCGATATCGATGAACACGGTCGTGAGTTCCTCCTCGTGCATCCCGAGGAAGGTCCGCAACCACTGCGGCGACTGCAGGGCGATGTGCGGCGGCAGCGTCGCGGGCTTGTGCGCCGCATCGCTGAACAGCAGCAGCGCGAGCTGCCCGGTGTTCGGGTCTCGGTAGGTCCACACCTCGCCCATATCGAGCGGGTTGTCGGCATCCCCCGCCCGCATCAGCGGGACGACGGTGGGGCCGTGCCGCAACGCGAAGGCGATCGCCGCCATGTCCTGCGTCTGCAGCGCGTCGGTCAACGCGGTGTTCTTGAACTCCACGTCGACCCTCTTCCCCTTGCGTTTCTTGCCCGCGGCCATCCTCCGAGCCTATCCGCGGCCTGCGGCAGGTGCCCAGCGGAGGAGATGTGCCCGGCGGAGGACCCACATGCAGGCGAGCGTCCTCCCGCCGCCGAATCTCCTCCCCTGGCACCCACACCCGCAACCAAGGGCACCCCGAGCCCCGATCGCGCTACGCCAGGAACCCCCGCAACAACGCCTCCGACCCGGCCAGGTGGTCACGCATCGCCGCGTGGGCGGCATCCGGTCTCCCGGCGAGGATCGCCGACACGATCGCGGCGTGCTGCGACGTGGAGTGGTCGATGTTGCGGGGCAGGAGCGGAAACGTATCGAGCCACGCGTTGATGCGCGCGCGATTCTCCGCGACGAGGGGAACGAGGGACGGGATGCCGGCGACTTCCGCGATCGTGAGGTGCAGCAGCGTGTCGAGTCGGCGATAGTCCGCCCCCTCGGCGCGCGCGGCCGCTTCGTGCCGGGCCCAGAGCACGTCGCGTTCTTCGGCCGAGAGCGACCGCCCCGCGGCGGCCCAGGCCGCGCCGGGCTCGAGAACACCGCGCAGGGCGATGACGTCGTCGAGCTCGACCGCCGACACGTCCGCCGGACCCGTCGACCGGGGAACCGGGTCGACCACGAAGGTCCCGCCGTAGCGCCCGCGTCGCGTCTCGAGCCACCCGGCATCCGCCAGCTCGCGCAGCGCCTCGCGCACCGTGTCGCGGCTCACGCCGTACAGCGCGGCGAGCTCACGCTCCGCGGGCAGCGACTCCCCCGGCGCGACCAGGCCGAGACGCACCGTCTGCACGATGCGCGCCGTCGTGTCTTCGAGCGCGTTGCCGCTGCGCACGGGCCGGTACACAGCCCGGCGCAGGTCGTCGAGCGGCGCGTCGGTCACCGTCTCAGCCTGTCACGGACCGGGAGTGCCGGGGCACGCCCGCCGGGAACGCGGAGCACCGGGGCGGGCGTGGTCGCTCGTCCCCCGGTCGCGTGCTCACAGCGGCGTGACGTACGCGTTCGTGATTCCGCCGTCGACGACGAAGGCCGTCGCGGTGATGAAGGACGCATCGTCGGATGCCAGGAACGCCACGGCCGCGGCCATCTCTTCGGGCTCCGCGAACCGGCCCATCGGCACGTGCACGAGGCGACGCTGCGCGCGCTCGGGGTCCTTCGCGAACAGCTCCTGCAGCAGGGGGGTGTTCACCGGCCCTGGGCACAGCGCGTTCACGCGAATCCCCTGACGGGCGAACTGCACACCGAGTTCGCGGGTCATCGCGAGCACCCCGCCCTTCGAGGCGGTGTACGAGATCTGCGAGGTGGCCGAGCCCAGCAGCGCGACGAACGACGCGGTGTTGATGATCGAGCCCTTGCCCGCGGGCACCATGTGGCGCAGGGCTGCGCGCGAGCAGAGGTACACGCTCTTGAGGTTCACGTCCTGTACCCGGTCCCAGGCCGGCAGCTCGGTGGTCTCGATCGAATCGTCGTCGGCGGGTGAGATCCCGGCGTTGTTGAACGCGATGTCGACGCTCCCGAGGTCCGCCGCGACGCCGTCGAAGAGGTTGTTCACGGATGCCTCGTCGGCGACATTCACCTGCCGGAACACCCCCTCGACCGAGGCGGCGGCCGCGGAGCCGGTGGTCTCGTCGAGATCGGCGATGACGACGCGCGCGCCCTCGGCGGCGAAACGGCGGGCGGTGGCGAGGCCGATGCCCGAGGCACCACCGGTGACGATGGCGACGCGGTCGCGCAGCCGCTGGGTGAGGTCGATGGTCATGGTGCGGTGGTTCCTTTCGAGCTGAACCTCGTCCCCCTTATGGCTGGTTCAGAGCCTCTGCAGGAGCCAGAAGTGGGACGAGGACCGTCATAAGTGGGACGAGGGGGTGAGGGGAGGGGTCACTCGGTGGCGTAGAACACGTTCTTCACCTCGGTGAAGTGCTCGGCGGCATCCGGTCCGAGCTCTCGTCCGAGGCCGGAGGCCTTCATGCCGCCGAACGGGGTGGCGTAGCGCACCGACGAGTGCGAATTCACCGACAGCACGCCACTGCGCACTCCGCGGGAGACCCGGATGCCACGCCCGAGGCTCTCGGTCCAGATCGAGCCGGCGAGGCCGTACGCGGTGTCGTTCGCCAGACGGATGGCATCCGCTTCATCGTCGAACGGCAGGACCGCGAGCACGGGCCCGAAGACCTCGTCGCGCGCGATGCGATCGCCCGGCTGCGCGAGCACGACGGCCGGCGCGAACCAGAACCCGTCGCCCTCGGGAGCGGAGCCGCGGAACGCGACGTCGACGCCGTCGAGGAAGCCCTGGACGGTGGAGCGATGGGATGCCGAGATGAGCGGCCCCATCTGGGTGTCCTCGCGCGTTGGGTCGCCGACTCTCCACGCCGCCACCGCGGGTTCGAGCATCTCGAGGAAGCGGTCGAAGACGCTCCGCTGGACGAGGAGGCGGCTGCGTGCGCAGCAGTCCTGCCCGGCATTGTCGAACACCGAGCCGGGGACACCCGCGGCGGCCTTCTCGAGGTCGGCGTCGGCGAAGACGATGTTCGCGCTCTTGCCGCCGAGTTCGAGGGTCACGGGCTTGAGCATCCGCGCGCACCCGGCGGCGACCTCGGTCCCGACCTCGGTCGACCCGGTGAAGACGACCTTGTGCACGTCGGGGTGCGACACGAACCGCTGTCCGACGACCGAGCCGGAGCCGACGACCACCTGGAACAGCCCCTCCGGCAGCCCCGCCTCGAGAGCCAGTTCACCGAGGCGGATCGCCGTGAGCGGAGTCAGCTCGGCGGGCTTCAGCACCACGGCGTTGCCGGCGGCGAGCGCGGGCGCGAAGCCCCACGCCGCGATCGTCATGGGGAAGTTCCACGGCACGATGATCCCGACCACGCCGTAGGGCTCGTGGTAGGTCACGTCCAGCCCGCCGGCCACCGGGATCTGCGAGCCGATCAGGCGTTCCGGCGCCCCGGCGTAGTAGTTCAGCACCTGGGCGACGTGCTGCGCCTCCCACCGCGCGGAGCCGATCGGGTGACCGGAGTTCTTCACCTCGAGCGCCGCGAGTTCGTCGACGTGCTCCTCGACGACCCGCGCGAACGCGCGCAGGGCGTCGGCGCGCGCGACGGGCGCGAGCGCCGCCCACGCGCGCTGCGCGCGCACCGCGTCGGCGACGGCGGCATCCACCTGATCGATCTCGGCGCGCTCGAGCGTGGTGATCGGCGACCCGGTCGAGGGGTCGATGACGGTGAAGGTGCTCATGCGGGGACTCCCTGGGGCTCGGAGGAGGGTGCGGTCGACGGCGCAGTGTCGCGCGAGGCTCGGTAGCGCGCCGCGGCGGCGACCAGCCCGAGGAACAGCCGCCGGTCCTCGGCGTTCTCCTCCGGATGCCACTGCACGGCGACGAGGTAGTCGTCGCCCGGGAGCTCGACGGCCTGCACGAGTCCGTCGTCGGTGCGCGCGGTCACGACGAGACCCTCGCCCACCCGGTCGACGCCCTGGTGGTGGTAGCTGTGGACGGTGAGGGGTCCGGCGCCGACGAGGCCGGCGAGCCGGGTTCCGGCATCCACCTCCACCACGTTCTCGGCGAAGACGCCCCCGCCGATCCGGTAGCGCTCGGTGCCGAGCGCCTCGGGCAGGTGCTGGTGCAGGGTGCCGCCAAGGGCGACGTTGAGCAGCTGCAGCCCCCGACAGATGCCGAAGACCGGGATACCGCGCTCTCGCGCTCCCGCCAGCAGGGCGATCTCCCACGCGTCACGGTCGGCGCGCGCGGGGTCGGTCAGCGGGTGACGCTCGGCGCCGTAGAGCTCCGGCTGCACGTCGAGCCCGCCCGTGAGGATGAGCCCGTCGAGCCCCTCGAGCACCGCCGCCGCGGCTTGCTCGGGACGCGGTTGCGGCGGGAGCAGCACGGCGCTCGCCCCCGACGCGGTCACGGAGTCGAAGTACTGCTGCGGCAGGAACGACGCGCGCACGTCCCACACGCCCTGCTTCGCGCGCTCGAGATAGGTCGTGAGCCCGACGACCGGGGTCCCCTTCGGATCAGAGACGTTCGAAACCACGCACCCGCTCCCAATCGGTCACGGCGGCATCGAAAGCTTCGACCTCGATGCGCGCCTGGTTGAGGTAATGCTCGACGACGTCGTCGCCGAAAGCCGCGCGGGCGATCGTCGACTCGGAGAAGAGCTGCGCGGCCTCGCGCAGCGTCGTGGGCAGGGTGTCCACGCCGGAGGTGTAGGCGTTGCCCGTCAGCGGCGCGGGGAGCGCGAGCTCGTTCTCGATGCCGTGGAGGCCGCCCGCGATGATCGCCGAGATCGCGAGGTACGGGTTGACGTCACCGCCCGGAACGCGGTTCTCGACGCGCAGCGACGAGCCGTGCCCCACGACGCGCAGCGCGCAGGTGCGGTTGTCGACGCCCCACGCGATGCCCGTGGGGGCGAAGGATCCGAGGGCGAACCGCTTGTACGAGTTGATCGTGGGGGCGTACAGCAGCGTGAACTCGCGCAGGGTGGCGAGGATGCCGGCGATCCAGTGCTCCATGAGGGGGCTGAAGCCGTGCTCGCCGTCGCCCGCCATGACGGCGGCACCGTCGTCGCCGCGGACGGAGAGGTGGATGTGGCAGCTGTTGCCCTCGCGCTCGTTGAACTTCGCCATGAAGGTGAGCGACTTCCCGTGGCGGTCGGCGATCTCCTTCGCGCCGTTCTTGTAGATCGTGTGGTTGTCGGCCGTCTCGAGGGCCTCGGCGTAGCGGAAGGCGATCTCCTGCTGGCCGAAGTTGCACTCCCCCTTCACGCCCTCGCAGTACATGCCCGCGCCGTCCATCCCGACGCGGATGTCGCGCAGCAGCGGCTCCAACCGCGTGGTGGCGAGGAGGTTGTAGTCGACGTTGTAGTCGGTCGAGGCGCGCAGCCCCGTGTAGCCCTTGGACCACGCCTCGCGGAACGAGTCGTCGAAGACGATGAACTCGAGCTCCGTCCCCGCGTACGCGGTGAGACCGCGCTCGGCAAGCCGAGCACGCTGGGCGTTCAGGATGCCACGCGGCGACTGCGCGACGTGCTGGCGGTCATCCCACGCGAGGTCGGCCACGACGAGAGCGGTCCCCGGCTGCCAGGGGACGCGACGGAGCGTATCGAGATCGGGGACGAGCAGCATGTCGCCGTACCCCTTGTCCCAGCTCGACATCGCGTAGCCGTCGACGGTGTTCAGGTCGACGTCGACCGAGAGCAGGTAATTGCACGCTTCGGCGCCGTGCGGCAGCACCTCGTCGCGCCAGAAGCGCGCGGCGACGCGCTTGCCGACGAGGCGTCCCTGCGCGTCGGGAAAAGCCACGATGACCGTGTCGATCTCGCCGCTGTCGATCGCGGCATCCAATTCTGCGGTGGTGAGATTGCCCGCCATGGTCTCCCTCTCGCGTGGTCGTCGTCCCCGCGTACGGAGGACGTAACGAGGAACTTACACGCCAAAGGTAGACAGGTCGACCAATAGAAGGCCATGATTTCCCGCAAGGCGAGCCCGCCGCCTGCCCGCATCCCTCTGGAGGTCTCATGTCCACCTCGAGCAGTTCCCGCAAAAAGGTCGCCGGTGCCACCTATACGGCGACGGATTCCACCTACTTCGAGAAACGCACGCTGAAACGCTCGGCGGGCGTGTGGGGCCTGTGGGGCCTCGCCGTCGCCGCCGTCATCTCGGGTGACTTCTCGGGATGGAACTTCGGCATCGCCAACGCCGGCTTCGGCGGGATGCTGATCGCTTTCGTCGTGCTCGTGATCATGTACTACGGCCTGACCTTCTCGATCGGCGAGATGGCGGCCGCGATGCCGCACACCGGCGGCGCCTACTCGTTCGCCCGATCGGCGATGGGACCGTGGGGCGGTCTGGCGACGGGCCTCGCCGAGACCATCGAGTACGTCGCGACCACCGCCGTCGTCGTCTACTTCTCGGGTCAGTACGCCGACTCGGCGCTCGAACTGCTGACCGGGGTGAGCCTGCCCTCGTTCGTCTGGTGGATCATCCTCTACGCGATCTTCATCGGCCTCAACGCCGCCGGCGCGAACATCTCTTTCGGCTTCGCGATCGTCGTCTCGGTCATCTCCATCGGCATCATCGTGGTCTTCGGCATCATGTCCCTGGCCACCGGCGCCTTCGACTGGGGCTCGCTGTGGAACATCGTCCCCGACCCCGGCCAGTCCGAGTTCCTCCCGCACGGCGTCGGCGCGATCCTGCTCGCCCTCCCCTTCGCGATGTGGTTCTTCCTCGGCATCGAGGAGCTCCCGCTCGCGGCGGAAGAGTCGCACAACCCCGCTCGCGACATCCCCCGCGCCGGGCTCTGGGCGCGCGGCACCCTCATCGTCACCGGTCTCATCGTGCTGTTCCTCAACACCGGCGTCCTGGGGGCCGACGTGACCGGCTCGTCGGTGGAGCCCCTCCTCGACGGGTTCCGCGCGATGGTCGGCGATCAGGCCGCCGCTCTGCTGTCGCTCCTCGCGCTGATCGGCCTCCTGGCATCCCTCATGGGCATCATGTTCGCCTACGGGCGCAACATGTATTCGCTCTCTCGCGCCGGGTACTACCCGCGGTGGCTCTCGCTCACCGGCGCTCGCAAGACCCCGTGGGTCGCGCTCGTGTTCGGCGCCGTCCTCGGCTTCCTCGCCCTGGTGATCGTGCAGGCGGCGGGTGGCGATGCCAGCCCCGCCGGCGCGATCGTGCTGAACATCGCGGTGTGGGGCGCGGTGCTCGCGTACTTCCTGCAGATGGTCGCGTTCATCGTGCTGCGCAAGAAGTTCCCGAACGCCGTCCGGCCCTACAAGAGCCCGTGGGGTCTGTTCGGCGCCTACTCGGCCGCGATCATCGCCGCGGTCGTCTTCTTCGGCCTGCTGCTGAACCCCGCCTACCTGCTCGCGATCGTCGCGATCATCGTGGTCTACGCCGTGATCTTCATCGCCTTCGCGGTCTACGGCCGGCACCGCCTCGTGCTCTCCCCCGAGGAGGAGTACGCCCTCTCCGGCGGCCTGCACGGCGACCCGCAGAAGGAGGGCTACGACGCCATGGAGGGCGAGGTGTTCGGAGACACCCGGTCCTGAGAGACAGCAGAGGGGCGGATGTCATGGCATCCGCCCCTCTTCCCGTTCTCACGCAGCGTCACTGCAGGATGAACGACGCCGTTCCGGTGGACGGGATGCCACCGATCGAGACGCTGAGGTGGTAGGTCGCGCCGCCACCGGGGGCGAACGGACGCTCGCTGTCGCACGATCCGACCGAGGAGCGGGTGCGGTCCCAAGTGAGCGGGGCGGAGCTGGTGACCGTCTGCCCGGCCGCGAGGGTGACCTCCATGTCGCTCGGTTCCGACTGGCAATCGGTGGAGCGCCACCAGACATCGGAACCGCTGGTCACCGTGAACGACTGCGCGCTCGTGCCGACGTTCATCGTGCAGGGGTTCGCGCCGGAGTTCGTCAGCCGGATGGACAGCTGCGGATTCTCGCCCTGCGCGTACTCGCTCTTGTCGGAGAGCGCCTCGACCTTGATGTCGGCGGGAGTGCACTCCGCGGGGCCGTCGGACGTGCTCGCCGTGGGACTCGGCGCGGGGGTGGTCGGCGCATCCGACGGGGGCGCGTCGGAGGCTGCGGTCGACGGCGCGGGCGCGCTGACGACGGGCGCGGGGGCGGTGTCGCCGGCGGGAGCGGATCGCCAGGGCGGAGCCGCGACGAGCCATACGACGAGGCCGATCACGACAAGCGCGAGAAGCGCGGCGGCGAGACGGCGTCGACGGTAGACCGCCGGGGACTGCCTCCGCCTGCGGGGGGCATCGGTCATCGTTCCAGCGTAGGCGGCCTCGCTGTGCGCTCAGCCCACGGCGCGCTCAGAGGTGCTTGAGCATCCGCGTGTTGCCGAGGGTGTTGGGCTTCACGTGCGCGAGGTCGAGGAACTCCGCGACACCCTCGTCGGGGCTGCGGACGAGTTGCGAATAGACGTCGGGGTCGACGACCTGCTCGCCGATCTCCGCGAAGCCGCGGCGAGTGAAGAAATCGACTTCGAACGTCAGGCAGAACAGCCGGCTCACGCCGAGCTCTCGCGCGCGCTGTTCGAGATTCTCGACGATCGCCCGGCCCACGCCGTGGTGCAGCCAGTCGTCGTGCACGATGAGGGTGCGGATCTCGCCGAGATCCTCCCACATCACGTGGAGGGCACCGCAGCCGATGACGACGCCGTCCGCCTCGGCGACGACGAACTGCTGCACCGAGCCGTAGAGCACGACCAGGTCTTTGCCGAGCAGGATGCGCTTCTGCACGAACGGCTCGAGGAGTTCGTGGATGCGGCGGACGTCGGCGGTTCCGGCGGGGCGGACGACGAACGGCGCGGATGAGGTCATTCGACCAGCGTACGCCGCAACGACGGAGGGGCCCGGATGCCATGGCATCCGGGCCCCTCGTTCGCTATGCGATCAGCTGCCCGCGAGCGTGTCGGGGGTCGCGGCGATCTCGCCGGCCGTTCCGACACCGATCGCGACCTTCTCGCCACGGGGGCTGGTCTCGAACGAGAACTGACCGTTCTCGACGCCGACCTTGACGTGGTCGCCCGACTCGAGCTCGCCGTGCAGGATCTTCTCGCTGAGACGGTCCTCGACCTCGCGCTGCATGGCACGGCGCAGGGGACGGGCACCGAGCGTCGGGTCGAACCCGATCTCGATGAGCTTGTCCTTGGCGTCGTCCGACAGCTCGACGGTCATGTCGCGGTCGAGCAGGCGATCGGCCAGGCGCTTCACGAACAGGCCGACGATCTGACGGAGCTCGTCCTTGTTCAGCTGCGGGAAGACGATGACGTCGTCGACGCGGTTGAGGAACTCGGGCTTGAAGTGGCGCTTGAGCTCCTCGTCGACCTTGCCCTTCATCCGCTCGTACGAGGTCTGCGCACTGCCCTCGACCTGGAAGCCGACCGGACCACCGGCGATGGCCGACGAACCGAGGTTCGTGGTCATGATGATGACGGTGTTCTTGAAGTCGATGACGCGGCCCTGACCGTCGGTCAGGCGTCCCTCTTCGAGGATCTGCAGCAACGAGTTGAAGATGTCGGGGTGGGCCTTCTCGATCTCGTCGAAGAGCACGACCGAGAACGGCTTGCGGCGCACCTTCTCGGTGAGCTGGCCGCCCTCTTCGAACCCGACGAATCCGGGAGGGGCACCGAACAGACGCGAGACGGTGTGCTTCTCACCGAACTCCGACATGTCGAGGGAGATCAGCGCGCCCTCGTCATCGAAGAGGAACTCGGCGAGCGCCTTGGCGAGCTCGGTCTTTCCGACACCGGTCGGGCCGGCGAAGATGAACGAGCCGGAGGGGCGCTTGGGGTCCTTGAGGCCCGCGCGCTGGCGACGGATCGTGCGCGAGAGGGCCGCGATCGCCTCTTCCTGGCCGATGACCCGCTGGTGCAGGGTCTTCTCCATGAACATGAGGCGGCTGGACTCCTCCTCGGTGAGCTTGAACACCGGGATGCCGGTCGCCTGGGCGAGCACCTCGGCGATCAGGCCCTCGTCGACCACCGCGTGGGAGGCGACGTCGCCCGAGCGCCACTGCTTCTCGAGGCGGAGACGCTCGGCGAGGAGCGACTTCTCCTCGTCGCGCAGGGATGCCGCCTTCTCGAAGTCCTGCTCCTCGGAGGCCTGCTCCTTCTGCTCGCGGACCTTGGCGATCTTCTCGTCGAACTCGCGCAGCTCCGGCGGCGACGACAGGATCGACAGGCGCAGGCGGGCGCCGGCCTCGTCGATCAGGTCGATGGCCTTGTCGGGCAGGAACCGGTCGCTGATGTAACGGTCGGCGAGGTTCGCCGCGGCCACGATCGCACCGTCGGTGATCTGCACCTTGTGGTGCGCCTCGTAGCGGTCGCGCAGCCCCTTCAGGATGTTGATCGCGTGGGGCAGGCTCGGCTCGGCCACCTGGATCGGCTGGAAGCGGCGCTCGAGAGCGGCATCCTTCTCGAAGTGCTTGCGGTACTCGTCCAGCGTGGTGGCGCCGATCGTCTGGAGCTCACCGCGCGCGAGGAGGGGCTTGAGGATGGATGCCGCGTCGATCGCACCCTCGGCGGCACCGGCACCCACGAGGGTGTGGATCTCGTCGATGAAGACGATGATGTCGCCGCGGGTGCGGATCTCCTTGGTGACCTTCTTCAGTCGCTCCTCGAAGTCACCGCGGTAGCGGGAACCGGCGATGAGCGAGCCGAGGTCGAGCGAGTAGACCTGCTTGTCCTTGAGCGTCTCGGGCACGTCGCCCTTGACGATGGCCTGCGCGAGGCCCTCGACGACCGCCGTCTTTCCGACACCGGGCTCGCCGATGAGGACGGGGTTGTTCTTGGAGCGGCGCGACAGGATCTGCATCACGCGCTCGATCTCCTTCTCGCGCCCGATGACGGGGTCGAGCTTGTTGTCGCGCGCGGCCTGCGTGAGGTTGCGGCCGAACTGGTCGAGCACGGCCGACCCGCCCTGGGCGGCTCCCTGGCTCTGCTCGCCGGCACCGGATGCCACGCCCGCGGGCTCCTTGCCCTGGTAGCCCGAGAGCAGCTGGATGACCTGCTGGCGCACCTTGTTGAGGTCGGCGCCGAGCTTCACGAGCACCTGGGCCGCGACGCCCTCACCCTCGCGGATGAGGCCGAGGAGGATGTGCTCCGTGCCGATGTAGTTGTGGCCGAGCTGCAGCGCTTCGCGCAGCGACAGCTCGAGCACCTTCTTCGCGCGCGGCGTGAAGGGGATGTGGCCGGTCGGCTGCTGCTGACCCTGGCCGATGATGTCCTGCACCTGCTCGCGCACGGCGTCGAGCGAGATGCCGAGCGACTCGAGCGCCTTCGCAGCGACACCCTCGCCCTCGTGGATCAGCCCGAGCAGGATGTGCTCGGTGCCGATGTAGTTGTGGTTGAGCATCTTCGCCTCTTCTTGGGCGAGGACGACCACACGACGGGCACGGTCGGTGAATCTCTCGAACATCTCAGTCCCTCCAGAAATGGGCTGACAGGCACGCCTCCGCGCGCCGTACATCGAGAGTAACCAGCGGCCGGAGGCCAGAGCCCCGTGTTCGCCGTGGGCATACCGTCACGACGATCGGTCTTGCGGAACCCATCGATAGTCGTTACTTTATCGACTACCGATAACAACGATCATCGATAAGGAGTTGTCATGATCTCCCCCCGTCCGACCTCCCGGGTCCTCTCCCGCGGCGACACCGCATCGTTCTGGTTCTTCGTCGTGGCAGGCGTCGCGATCGCCATCTGGGCCGTGGTCCGGAGCATCGCGAACATCGTGGCCGCCGTCCCCAACCAGAATGTGCGCGTCGCCGCACCCTTCCTCGACACCGTCGTGCAGGCCCCTCTCGGGCCGGACGGCGCTCCCGTCCCCGTCGAGCTGACCGGGGGTGTGATCACGGCCCCCTCGCTCCCGCCCGCATCGCTGGGAGCGCTCTTCATCGCGGAGGGGCTGTTCGCCGCGGTCGTGGTCACCGTCGTCGCCCTGTTGCTGCTGCTGACCGCGGACATCCTCCGCGGGCGCATCTTCAGCCGCCGCAACACGGGTCTCGTCTCGGCAGCCGGCATCGTGACCCTCGTCGGGGTCGCCGGCGTGCCGTTCTTCCAGAACATGATCGCCAACGGCGCGATCGCCTGGCTCTCGGATCGCACGTACGACCGCGGTGACGTGCAGTTGATCGATCTGCCCTCCCTGATCGGCGTCGCCTTCGTCGCGGGCCTCGCGGGCACCGTCTTCGCCGTGGGCGACCGCCTGCAGCGCGACACGGACGGGCTCGTCTGATGACGAACCCGTCCTGGGTGTCGGCCCGCATGGAGCGCGGCACCGTCCTGCTGTTCGTCGCCGCCGGACTCGTGATGGGCTTCGCGCTCACCCTCCCCGCGATCCGTTCGGCCGTCGACATCGCCGGCGGAAGCGCGACCATCAGCCTCCTGACCGAGGCTGACGTGCCCCGGACAGCGGGCGCGGAGGGGGCCACCCTCGCGTCCGCGACGTTCGACTCGGCGCGTGTCGTGGCCGAGGGGCTGAGCGGGCAGGCCCGCGCCCTCCTCGTCTCCGGTGCGGCGTTCAGCGCGCTGACGACGCTGCTGACCGTGAGCGCGGTGGTGCTCTTCTTCCTCCTGCTGATGTGGCGCCGCCCGTTCCACCGCGCCCTCATCACCGCCACCCAGGTCGCGGGAGCCGCTCTGCTGATCGGCGGCATCCTCTCCGCGGGACTCGGGGGCTTGGGCCGGATGATGGCGGCGGATGAGCTGAACCCGGCGGCGGGAGGGGTCTTCGTGATCGGCTTCTCCTTCGATCCGGTCTGGATGCTCGTCGGACTCGGCGTCCTCGCCCTCTCCGTCGTCTTCACCTACGGCACCCGCCTGCAGCGCGACACGGAGGGCCTCGTATGAGCCCTGCGGCCGACGACGAACCGACCGGTATCCACTGCCGCCTCGACGAACTCCTCGAGGCACGTGGCATGACGCTCACCCGCCTCAGCGAGATCGTGGGCGTCTCGGTGGTGAACCTCTCGGTGCTCAAGAACGATCGCGCCCGCGCGATCCGCTACTCGACCCTCTCGGCGATCTGCCGGGCGCTGGAGTGCGAGGTCGGCGACCTGCTCGTGATCGCGCACTGAGTCCGCGCGGGTCCGCCCGGCCCGGGCGGACCGCGGTGAGCGCGGGCCGCGGGGCGGCGCTCACCGCGCGTCGGCTCAGCGCGTCCCGATGATCGCCACCGGCCCGTCGACGGTCACGTCGCCGCCCGACAGGACGAGGCTCGTGGCCCCGGTGTCGCCGAGATCGCTCACGTCGGCGATGCTGACGCGGGGCGCGATGTCGAGCGTGCACACCTGATCGGCGGGCGGGGTGGCGAAGCCCACGGCGATCGCGTCCCCCTGGGCCGCCACCGTCTCGACCACGGGCGGACAGCTCGAGCTGCCGTAGGTCAGGATCGCGACGAACGAGTCACCGACCCAGCCCGCGCTCGGGGCGAAGTCGGTCGCGGTCGGGGGCTCGACGGCATCCGTCAGGCCCGGCAGAGTCGTCTCTCCCGTCACCACACCCGTCACCGAGATCCGGAGCTCCTTGGTCGAATCCAGCCCCTCGGGCAGCGGGACGAGAGTCGGGCGGGGAACCATATCGCGAGTGCACGTCGTGCCCGGCCGATCGGTCAGGTCCACCGTGACCACTCCATCGGCGACCGTCGGCACGTCCGTCGACCGCGGCGCGCACGAGGAACTCCCCCACGTGACCAGGGCGATCGAGCGGCCGCCGTTGAGCCACCCGGCTTCGACCGGGGACGGCTCGGCCGAGGCCGTGGCATCCGGTTGCGTGGGGGGAGCCGAAGACGGCGCCGAGGCCGCACCGGAGGCGCACCCGGTCGCGGCGCCCAGGACGATCAGACCGGCTCCGAAGAGCCCGAGAAGCGAGAGACGACGAGACATGAGACCTCCGGGGGCGAGTTGTCGTCGCCCCATGGTGGCCCAGAATCCTGGATGCCAGCGGCGAACGCCGCGGGCGATCTCCCGCGCGGGCTACTGCAGCGCCGAAGTGAGGCGGGCCAGATTGTCGAGGATGGTCGACCGCAGCGGTTGCTGCTGCCATTCCTCGGCGGTGAGTTCGCGGCTGAGGCCGCGGTAGACGTCTTCGACCGCGCGCATGTCGCGGACGAACTCCTGACCGCGGACGAGCATCGACACCTCGAGGTTCAGACCGAACGAGCGCATGTCCATGTTGCTCGACCCGATCACGGCCACTTCGTCGTCGATCGTCACGCTCTTGCTGTGGAGGATGAACGGCTTGCGGTACATCCAGATCACGACGCCGGCCCGCAGGAGCGTCTCGTAGTAGCTGCGCTGCGCGTGATACACCATCGCCTGGTCTCCCTCTTCGGAGACGAAGAGCTCGACGTGCACGCCCCGCTGGCACGCGGTGGTGATCGCGAGCAGCAGCGCCTCGTCGGGGACGAAGTAGGGGCTCACGATGATGATGCGCTCGCGCGCGGCGAACAGCAGCCCGAGGAAGAGCTTGAGGTTGTTCTGGAAGTCGAATCCAGGGCCGGAGGGGACGATCTGGCAGTCGAGTTCGCCCGGGCCGGTCGTGACGCTGAAGAGATCGATCTCGTCGCGCAGCGTCTCATCGGTCTCGCTGTACCAGTCGGAGAGGAAGACGGCGTTGATGCTCGCGACGACCGGGCCCTCGACGCGCACCATGAGGTCGACCCAGTGCAGGCCGCGCCGGATGTTCTTGCGGAGGTTGTACGAGGAGTCGGTCACGTTCTGCGAGCCCATGTAGGCGACGTCGCCGTCGATCACGAGGAGCTTGCGGTGGTTGCGCAGATCGGGGCGCTGCCAGCGACCGCGAAGCGGCTGAACCGGGAGCATCAGATGCCAGTGCGCTCCCATCGCGTCGAGTCGGCGGAGGGTTCTCTTGTAGAACGGCTTGCCGCGGTTCGCCCAGTGATCCAGCAGCACGCGCACGACCACGCCGCGCTCGGCGGCCTCTTCGAGGGCGCGGAAGAAGTTGTCGGTCGAGTCGTCGGACTGCAGGATGTAGAACTCGACGTGCACGTAGCGCCGCGCCTGCCGGATGGCCTCGGCCATGGCATCCAGGCTCTGCTGATAGTCGGAGATCAACGTCGCGGCGTTGTCTCCCGCGATGGGCATGGCGCCGAGATTCCGGTTCAACTGCACGAGAGCGCGGAACCAGTGCGGGGCGTTGGGTCGCAGGGTGCCGAACTCGAGGGAGGCACTCGTGTCGTGGATGTACTCGTTGATGGCGGCCTGCTTGCGGCGGCGACGACGCGGCAGGCGGGGGTTTCCGATGAGCAGGAACAGGAACACGCCGACGAACGGGATGAAGTAGATGGCGAGCAACCATGCCATCGCGGCGGTGGGACGCCGGTTGCGGGGGACGACGATGATCGCGGCGATGCGCACGACCAGGTCGATCACGAAGAAGGCGATGACGAGCCAGCTCGCTTCGAACGTGGCGTCGATCACGGGTCCTCCTGGGCGGGTTGTCCCCTCAGCGTAGTGAGTACCCCCGACACGCGACGGGACCGACGTCAGCGGACGGCGTGGTTACTGGGCGGCGCTGTCGCCGGCTACGGGAGGAAGACCACGCTTCGCGCGCTCCTGCGCCTCGATGCGCGCGTACGCCTTGCGCTCCGTGCGATCCATGCGGATGGCCCCACGCAGGATCAGGAAGAACGTCACCGACACGACGATGGTCGGCAGAATCGCCCACAACACCGGCAGCCAGGAACTCTCCATCCCTCAAGGATACCCGCGGCATGACGACCTCCGGCCCGGGCTCCTTCTGCACCGCGGCGATCTTGTCGGGTCCCTCCCCATTTCGTCCCCGGCGGCGCTCGCGCGAACCGCGAATCCACGACGCTCGTCGTCATGTCCACGGTCATCCGCGTCTCCTCGCCCCTGTCCCTTCTCTCTCTCGTCCCGCGACTTCTCGACTGCACGCCGCGCCGCAGCCTCGTCCTGGTCCCGTTCGCGGGATCCCGATCGCTCGCCGCTTTGCGCGTCGATCTCCCCGCTGACGACAATCCCGATCTCCCCCGCATCGCATCGACCCTCATCGGCATGGCCTGCAAAGTCCCCCTGACGGATGCCGTGACGGTCGTGATCTACACCGACGACGCCGTGGCCGACCGAGGCTCACTCCCCCACGACGCGCTCGTCGACGCCGTCCTGGAGCGCGCACACATCTGCGGACTCCGGGTGATCGAGGCGCTCGTCGTGGGGGCGGACGGATGGGGCAGCTACCAGGATCCGTCCGTCGGCGGCGAGCACGGGCTCGACGAGATCACGGCCGCGGGCCCGGATCTCCCCGAGTCCTTCCCCGAGCACGATCAGATCGGTGCGGCTGCGTTGCCCGCCGTCGACCTCGCCGAGAAAGAACGGATGGGGCGCGCCCTCGAGGACGTCGATCTCCTGCTCGACGTCCCACGACGGCGGAACAGCCTGAGCGTGTCGCGACGTCGTTCCGCGGAGGCGATCCTCGACGAGCTCGCCGACCCGCCCGCTCTGTTCGAGAGCGTCCTCGAGCCGATCACCGACACCGACGGTCGTCACCGACTCGCCAGCCTCGCCTACGCGCTCGAACGACCCCTGTTGCGCGACGTCGCGCTGATGCAGTGGGCCGGCGACATCACCACGGGAGATGCCGCGTTCCACGCGCAGACGCGGTTCCCCGACGGCGAGGGGTATCCCGAAGACATCGCCCGTCCGATGTGGGGAGAGGGTGCGAACCCCGACCTCGACCGACTCCTCGTCGCCCTGGATCGCTGCCGCCGGGTCGCCGCGACCGCGCCACGCGCACGCCGGCCCGGTGCTCTCGCCGCCTGCGCATGGCTCGCCTGGGCGACCGGGCGCTCCACGCACGCAGCTTTCTACGCGGAAACCGCCCTCGAGATCGACCCCGCGCACGGGCTCAGCGGGATCGTGCTCACCCTCGCCGACCACGGCCGGCTTCCGGAATGGCTGTTCGAGCGTGCCCCGCGCTGAGCGCGGGCCCGCCTCACTTGACCAGCGGGAAGAGGATGGTCTCGCGGATGCCGAGACCCGTGATCGCCATGAGCAGGCGGTCGATGCCCATCCCCATGCCCCCGGTGGGCGGCATGCCGTGCTCGAGGGCGCGGAGGAACTCCTCATCGATCGACATCGCCTCGACGTCACCGCGCGCGGCGAGAGTGGCCTGTTCGACGAAGCGCTCGCGCTGGATCACGGGGTCGACCAGCTCGGAGTAGCCGGTCGCGAGTTCGAAGCCGCGCACGTACAGGTCCCACTTCTCGACCACGCCGGGGATCGACCGGTGCTCGCGCACCAGCGGACTGGTGTCGACGGGGAAGTCCATCACGAACGTGGGACGGGTCAGACCGCCCTTGACGAAGTGCTCCCACAGCTCTTCGACCCACTTGCCGTGCGTCTCGTGGGCGGGGGCCTCGACGCCCGCTTCCGCGCCGAACGCGCGAAGCTCGTCGACGGCGGTCTGCGGGGTGATCGTCCGGCCCGACGCCTCCGAGAGCGAGACGTACATCGAGATTCGGTCCCAGTCACCGCCGAGGTCGTACTCGGTCCCGTCCGCCCAGGTGACGGTGGTCGAACCGGCGACCGCGACGGCGGCGTTCTGGATGAGCGTCTGGGTCAGATCAGCGATGCCGTTGTAATCCGTGTAGGCCTGATAGGCCTCGAGCATCGCGAACTCCGGGCTGTGCGTGGAATCGGCACCCTCGTTGCGGAAATTGCGGTTGATCTCGTACACCCGGTCGATGCCGCCGACCACGGCCCGCTTGAGGAACAGCTCGGGTGCGATGCGGAGGTAGAGCTCGGCGTCGAAGGCGTTCGAGTGCGTCACGAACGGACGTGCGCTCGCGCCGCCATGCTGAACCTGCAGCATCGGGGTCTCGACCTCGACGAAGTCGCGCTCGGTGAACGTGCGGCGCAGACTCGCGTTGACCTTCGCGCGGGCGAGCACGGTCTCCCGCGCGCGGTCCCGCACGATGAGGTCCAGGAAGCGGCTGCGCACGCGACTCTCTTCACTGAGCTCGCTGTGCAGGTTCGGCAGCGGCAGGACGGCCTTCGCGGCGACCCGCCACTCGGCGACCATGATCGACAACTCGCCACGGCGGCTGGAGATGACCTCTCCCGAGACGAAGACGTGGTCGCCGAGGTCGACGAGCTCCTTCCACGCCTGGAGCGACTCCTCTCCCACCGCGGCGAGGGACACCATCGCCTGGATGCGGCTGCCGTCGCCCGCCTGGAGCGACGCGAAACAGAGCTTGCCGGTGTTTCGGCTGAACACCACTCGTCCGGCCACGCCCGCCGTGACGCCGGTCTCGGCCCCCGCCTCGAGGTCGCCGAAACGCTCGCGCAGCGCCGGGATCGTGTCCGTCACGGGCACCACGACCGGGTAGGGACCGCCCGCGGCGTCGGTCCGCTCAGCGAGGAGGCGTTCCCGCTTACCGAGGCGGACGGCCTTCTGCTCGAAGACGTCTTCTTCGGTGGGTTCGGCGGCGTCGTTCGCGGGCGCGTCGGTCATCGTGAGAGCTCCTCGGGGTCTCACCCAGTCTATTCGCCGGGCACCGGGTGCCCGTGGCCCCCGCCCTCCCGCGCGGCCGGGTTGACCGGGCGAGTCCCCTCAGCGCAGCGAGATCTCCGCGTTGTCGATGAAGCGATGACCCCCGACGGTCGCGGCGATGAGCGCCAGCGCGCGACCGCGGTGACCCTCCTCGACCGGGAGGAACGTCGCCGGGTCGACGACGGTGAGGTACTCCAGCGCGATGCGCTGCTCTCCCATCAACGAAGACTGCGCCGCCGCGATGCACGCGTCGACGCCGAGGTCGGCGTTGGAGGCGGCCGCTTCGAGGGCCCGCGGAAGCTTCGCCGCCGCCCGACGGTCGGCATCGTCGAGAAGGGCGACGCGGCTCGACACGGGCAGACCGTCCTCGGCGCGCACCGTGGGCACGACCACCGTGTCGATCGCGAAGTCGAGATCGCGGATCATCCGGCGGACGAGGAACACCCGCTGCAGGTCGCGTTCCCCGTAGATCGCGACGTCCGGGCGCACGAGGTGGAAGAGCTTCGCCTCGACCGTCAGCACCCCGTCGAAGTAGAAGGGGCGGGATCGTCCCTCGTAGCGGAACCCGAGGTCTCCCGCCGCGACGCGCGTCGTCGCGGTGCCGGCCGGCAAGAAATCGGCCGCCGTAGGGGCGAAGACGACGTCGACGCCCAGGTCGGTCAGCAGGTCGGCATCCGCTTCCGGAGAGCGCGGGTAAGCGGCGGTGTCTTCGGCGGTACGGAACCGCAGCGGGTTCACGAAGGTCGAGACCACGACGATGTCCGCGTGCCGACGTGCTTCCCGGATGAGGTCGACGTGCCCCTCGTGAAGGGCGCCGAGAGTCGAGACGAGGGCGACGCGGGTCACGCTCTCGGAGGAGTCGGCGCTGCGCACCTCCGCCAAACGGGAGCGCAGATCGTCGATGGTGCGGATCATTCGTTGATCGTAGCGTCCGGCTTCAGCCCCTCCGGTCCGGGCCCGGTGCTCTCGGCGAGGGCCTGGTCGACGCTCGAGCGGACGAGGGCGGACAGGTACCCGCCGGTGTTCGGGACCCCGACCTGCGAGAGCAGCGCCGCGGATTGCTGCACGATCGAGCGCGAGAACTCAGTCGCCGTCGCGATGGCCTCGGCGTACGTGCCGCGATCGGCCTCGGCGACGACCACGGGCTCGCACCCGAGCTCGACCGCCAGCGCCTGCGCGATCGGGAGCACGGGGGCCGGAGCCGTCACGGCCGCGTACGCCTGCGCGAGCTGGTGCAGGTCGAGCGACGACGCGCCGGTGAAGGTGATCGCGGGGTGGATCGCCAGCGGGATCGCCCCGCTCTTCACCGCCGGGGCGAGGACGCCGACGCCGTACGCCGGGTCCGTGTGCACGACCAGCTGCCCCGGTTGCCAGGCGCCGAGGTCGGCGAGCCCCGAGACGAGACCTTCGAGTTGGTCGTGCGGGACGGCTACGACGACCAGCTCGCTGCGACGCACGACCTCTTCGGGCGACAGCACCGGCAGCCCGGGGAGGATGGCCTCGACGCGATCGTCATCGGATCCCGACGTGATCCCGGTGAGCGCGTGGCCCGCTCCCGCCAGCGCCGATCCGATCACGGGACCCACGCGCCCGGCTCCGATGATTCCGACCCCGAGTCGCCCGTCACGCGTTCCGCTCATCCCGCCCACCTGTGGGTCCTGTCCTCCGCCGCGGCCGCCACGGTCGCCCGCGCGGTGTCTTCCATCAACGTCAACGCCGCATCGCGGTCGAGCACGCCCACCGAGGTCTGCACCGTTCCCGAGATCACGTGCGCCCCCAATCTCGCCGTCCGCATCGACCGCGCAAGCGGCCCCTGGTGCAGTCCGACCGACTGCAGTCGCGCGAGCGGGAAGATCGACAGCGATCTCCAGATCCATCCCCGCCGGAGGAACAGCGCTTCCGCCGTCAGCAGCGCCCCGTTCCGACGCCACGACAGCGGACGCAGGATCCGCGCCCGACGCGGTGTCGTCACGTAGGGGTCGTCGGCCACCGGGCCCAGCACACCGTCACGGATGACCTGAGCCCATCCGTCCGACGGGAGGGCGGGCGCGAGGATCCGAAGCACCCGCTCGACGTCCTCCGTGGTGCCCACGGGGAGCACGGCGGCGAGCTGATCGGTCGACGAATCGGTGGACGACCGGCCCGAAAGACGGTTGACCGAGATGGACCACCACCCGAACGGACGCCACAGCAAAGGCTGCCGCACCTCGATCGCGTGCACGCGACCAGGCGGAACCACCTCGCTGATCGTCGTGAAAAGGCCGAACGTCAGCCGGACGCCGTCCGGCGTCGGCGCGATCGAGTACCGGAGCCCCCGCGCTATCGAGCGCACGTAGTACGCCCCGTAAGCGAGGAAGGTGGGCACCACGGTGAAGAGCAGCCACACCGTCGAGATCGAGGCGGCGACGATGATCGCCGCGACCAGTCCGAGAAGCCAGAGCATCGAGCCGCTCAGGACCCGCGAGGCGACCAATCTTCCCAGGGGGATGCGCACGATGCTCTCGGGCTCGGCATCGGAGAAGTCCTCCCCCTCGACGAGACCCTGGATGCCGGAACCCACGGCCTCCGCGGTCGCTCGCACGAACGATCCCCCCGGGACCGCGCCCGGACCCGCCTCGGCGAGACGACGACCGGATGCCAATCGGAGGATGTCACTGCGCAGGGCGTCGGCGTCCTTGGCGGAGAGGTACTCGAGCTTGACGTTGGCATCCAGCCCCGCACCCACGACCTCGAGCTTCGCCAGCCCGAGCAGCCGCGCGACCATCGGCCGCGTGAGATTCACGCCCTGGACCCGGTCGAGGGGCGCGCGACGGTGCGTGCGGAAGAGGACGCCCGACCGCACCTCGACGTCGTCGCCGATGCGCAGGGTGTGGAACCGCCACGACAGGCGGAAGGCCGCCAGAAGGATCACCAGCACCACGATCACCGCGCCCGCGGCGATGAGGAACAGGTTGTGCGAGAAGAGAAAGTCGACGGGATCCGGCGGCATCGCCCCCGAGGGGAGATCGGTGAAGATCGGGAAGAAGAGCTCGAAGAGTCGCTCCCGCAGATTCGCGACCAGGACGCCGATCATCACGAGGAGGAACAGGCCCCCGCGCAGGAGCGGCGTCAGGGGGTGGAGACGATGCCATTCCCCGTCGCTCATCGGCGATCGAGTGGTGACGCGTCCCCCCGGTGCGGCGGGTGGCGGGGCGGCGTCGGTCACAGTCCGGTCCGACGGGTCTCGGCGACGGCGATGAGGGTGTCACGCAGCTGCTCGGCCGCCGCCTGGGTGAGGCCGGGGATGGTGACGCCCGTGGACGCCGCGGCCGTGACGAGCTTGAGCTGCGCGATGCCGAAGCCGCGGTCGAGGGGGCCGTGAGTGATGTCCACGAGCTGCATGCGGCCATAGGGCACGGCCACCACGCGCTGCCAGAGGATCCCCCGACGGAAGACGAGGTCATCGCGACGCAGCTGGTAGCCGAACGACCGCGCCTGGCGCGGGGTGATGATGAGCCCCACGAGGGTGATGACAGCGAGGATTCCCGCCGGGATCCACTGCCACTGCAGGTTCAGGAAGAGCTGCAGGGCGAGAGCGACCGCGAGGACGAGGAGGAGGAATGCGCCCTGCGAGATCACCTGAACCCGCACGTAGGCGCGGGCCAGCTGATGCCAGGTGCCGTCACCGAGCGGCAGGCGCCCCGCACCGCGCGGCTCGAGGATTCGCGGGAACGTGCCCTCGTCGAAGACCGGCGCATCGCGCGACGGCGTCGGCTCGGGTGCCACGACCCCGGGCTGCGGCGACGGGTCCGCGCCGACGCGCGGCCACGGGTCCGCGCCGACGCGCTCGCCCGGAGCGGCCTCAGCGGGGAGCGGCGTCCGCTCCGGGAAGTCCGGGGTGTTCGTCATCGTCGTCCTTCCGGATGGTGCAGAGCTGCTCGGCCACGAGCCCCGCGACGACGAGGACGACTCCGCACACGACCGTCGCGATGATCGATCCCATCGAGCCTACCGACGGAGTCACCGGACGGGTGAAGAGGAAGGACAGCAGCCCGGCACCGAAACCCGTCGCCGCGGCGCCCACGAGCGACGACGCCTTCGCCAGCATCGCGATGCGCAGGGCACGGAACGGGTCGATGCGTCGACTCGAGCGGCCGCGGGTCGCGCGGGCGACCGGGACCGCGAGCGCGACGATCACCGCGCCCAGGAGCACGAGGATCGTGGGCAGGCTCGCGGCCGGAGAGAAAGTCGGGCGGCCCATCGCCGCGAGGACGGTGTCGAGGATGAATCCGCACACCGCGCCGACGACCGCCGCGATGACGAGGATTCCCGCGCCCGTGCGTTTCATCGTGCACCTCCCCGCAGCTCGCGCAGCAGGTCCTCGACGCGGCCGCGTCCCGGGATCTCGGCATCCGGATCCACGTCGAGCCACGGCGCGAGGACGAACTCCCGCTCGTGCGCGCGGGGGTGCGGCACCGTGAGGTCCTCGTCGTCGATGCGTTCGTCGGCGTACGCGATCAGGTCGAGATCGAGCGTGCGGTCCCCCCAGCGCTCGCGGCGCACGCGGCCGTGGTCGGCCTCGATGCGGTGGAGCTCTCGGAGGAGGGCGCGCGGGGCGAGCCGCGTCGACACGAGCGCGACGGCGTTGAGGTAGCGCGGGGCGTCGGCATCCTCCCCGTGCACGGTGACCGCGACGGTCTCCAGCGGCTTCGACACCCGCACCGCTGTCGTGAGGGGCAGAGCGCGGAGCGCATTGACGGCCGCTCGCAGGGTCTCGGCGCGGTCACCGAGATTCGCGCCGAGAGCCACCACCGCGGGCATCTCGGCGTCCCGCGGCGGGTCGCCGATGCCGTGGGCCAGACGCACGCTCATACGCGACCGCGTCGGATGGTCACGGCGACATCGCCGAACGGCACGGTGATCGGCGCGGCCGGCTTGTGGACCGTGACCGCCACCACGACGACGCGCGGGTCGGCGAGCACATCGTCGGCGATCCGCTGCGCCACGGTCTCGAGGAGGTCCGCCGGCTCCCCCTCGACGATCTCGACGATCCGTTCCGCGAGCTCGCCGTAGTGCACGGTGTCGCTCACGTCGTCGGTCGCCGCGGCGCGACCCAAGGGAAGACTCAGCGTCACATCGACGACGAACTCCTGACCGTCGCGCTTCTCGTCGGCGTACACCCCGTGATAGCCGAAGGCGCGCACCCCCGTGAGGGTGATCTCGTCAACGGCATCCATCAGGCCTCCCAGGCGCGGGCGACGGCGAGCGCGTCGCGGGTGGTCGGAACATCGTGCACGCGGACGGCCCACGCGCCGGACCGCGCGGCCAGCGCACTCGTGACGGCGGTCGCGAGGTCGCGGCGGGTGAGATCGGCGTCCTCGCCAAGCACCTCGGCGAGGAAACGCTTGCGACTGGTGCCGATCAGCACGCGGGATCCGAGCGCGGCGAGGGTGGGGATCGCGTTCAGAACCCGCCAGTTCTGGATGCCACGCTTCCCGAAGCCCACACCCGGGTCGACGATGATGCGGTCCGAGGCGATTCCCGCGGCGCGGGCCGCCGCCACCCGTTCGGCCAGCTCGTCGGCGACCTCTCGGCCCGCGTCGGCGTAGTCGGCGCGCGCGTACATGTCGGAGGAGGGACCGCGCCAGTGTCCCAGGGCGATCTCCGCGTCGGTCTCGGCGACCGCGGCGAGCATCTCGGGATCGGCGAGACCTCCCGACACATCGTTGACGAGGCGCGCGCCCGCGGCGACCGCGGCGCGCGCCGTCGAAGCGTTCATCGTGTCGATGCTGACGACGGCCCCCTCGGATGCCAGCGCCTCGACGACCGGCAGAACGCGCTGCTGCTCCACCCGAGGGGCGACGCGCTCGGCACCCGGCCGCGTGGACTCGCCCCCGATGTCGAGGAGGTCCGCCCCTTGGGCGCGCAGGGAGCGCGCGTGTGCGATCGCCACGTCGGGGTCGAGGTAGCGCCCGCCGTCGCTGAAGGAGTCCGGGGTCACGTTGACGATCGCCATGATGAGGGTCACGCTCGTGCCCCGATCAGGGCGACGAGCTCGGCCCGGGCGACGGCGTCGGTGTACGCGCCGCGCGCGGCGATCGTGACGGTCGACGCGTCGAGCTGGCGGCCGCCGCGCATGGTCACGCACTCGTGGACGGCGTCGAGCACCACGAGAACACCCCGCGCATCGAGAGCGGATGCCACGGCGTCGGCGACCTGCTCACCGAGCCGCTCCTGCACCTGAGGGCGTGCCGCCAGGATGTCGATCACCCGGGGCAGCGCTCCGAGACCCACGACCTCTTCCCCGGGCAGATACGCCACATGGGCACGCCCGCGGAAAGGGAGGAGATGGTGCTCGCACATCGAGCGGAAGGCGATGTCCCGCAGCATCACGGCACCGGACGGAAGGGTGTCCGGCGCCGGTCCGCGCGTCACCGAGATGGTGTGCTGCAGGGGGGCGGTGGCATCCTGACCCACTCCGCCGAAGAACTCGCTCCACGAATCGGCCACGCGGGTCGGCGTCTGGCGGAGCCCGGGGCGATCGGGATCCTCCCCGATCGCCTCGAGCAACTCGCGTACGAGCGCGGCGACGCGCTCCCGGTCGACGGCCACGGCGCCTTAGGCCGTGGCCGGTCGCGTCTGTCCGCTCGGGCGGCGCTGCGCCTGCGTCGCGGTCTGCGCCTCGGACTCCACCGACGCGGCCACGCCGGCCGGGGCCGAGCGACGGGGAACGTCGACGGGAGGCAGGGTCGAGACCGGACGGTCGCCGGACGACAGCCACTGGGGACGCGGCGGGAGGCGCTTGACGTCCTTGAAGATCTCGGCGAGCTCGAGATGGTCGAGCGTCTCCTTCTCGAGCAGCTCGAGAGCAAGACGGTCGAGGACGTCGCGGTTGGCGTTGATGACCTCGTACGCCTCGTTGTGCGCCTGCTCGATGAGCGCGCGCACCTGGGCGTCGACGCGCTCGGCGATGCGCTCCGAGAAGTCACGGCCGTGACCCATGTCGCGGCCCATGAAGACCTCGCCCGACGAGGAGCCGAGCTTGACCGGGCCCACGTCGTTGGTCATGCCGTACTCGGTGACCATCTTGCGGGCGATGCTCGTCGCCTTCTCGATGTCGTTCGAGGCGCCGGTGGTGGGGTCGTGGAACACGATCTCCTCGGCCACGCGGCCGCCCATCGCGTACGTCAGCTGGTCCTGCAGCTCGTTGCGGGTGACCGAGTACTTGTCGTCGAGCGGCAGCACCATCGTGTACCCGAGCGCCTTGCCGCGCGGAAGGATCGTCACCTTCGTGACGGGGTCGGTGTGGTTCATCGCCGCCGCGGCGAGCGCGTGTCCGCCCTCGTGGTAGGCCGTGATGAGCTTCTCTTTGTCCTTCATCACGCGGGTACGGCGCTGGGGACCGGCGATGACGCGGTCGATGGCCTCGTCGAGCGCGCGGTTGTCGATGAGCTGCGCGTTCGAGCGCGCCGTCAGCAGGGCCGCCTCATTGAGGACGTTCGCGAGATCGGCACCGGTGAAGCCGGGCGTCTTACGCGCGACGACCTCGAGGTCGACCGAGTCGGACAGCGGCTTGCCGCGACCGTGCACCTCGAGGATGCGCTGGCGTCCCTTGAGGTCGGGGGCGTCGACACCGATCTGACGGTCGAACCGGCCCGGACGCAACAGGGCGGGGTCGAGGATGTCGGGGCGGTTCGTCGCCGCGATGACGATGACGTTGACCTTCGGGTCGAAGCCGTCCATCTCGACGAGCATCTGGTTCAGCGTCTGCTCGCGCTCGTCGTGCCCGCCGCCCATGCCGGCGCCGCGGTGGCGACCGACGGCGTCGATCTCGTCGATGAAGATGATGGCCGGCGAGCTCTCCTTGGCCTGGTTGAAGAGGTCGCGGACGCGGCTGGCGCCGACACCGACGAACATCTCGACGAAGTCCGAACCCGAGATCGAGTAGAACGGCACCCCGGCCTCGCCGGCGACGGCGCGGGCGAGCAGGGTCTTACCGGTTCCGGGAGGGCCGTACAGCAGCACGCCCTTCGGGATGCGGGCACCGACCTCTTCGAACTTCTTCGGATCCTTGAGGAACTCCTTGATCTCGTCGAGCTCTTCGATCGCCTCGTCGGATCCCGCGACGTCCTGGAAGGTGACGGTCGGCGTCTCCTTCGTCACGAGTTTCGCGCGCGATTTGCCGAACTGCATGACCTTGCTGCCGCCGCCCTGGGCGCTCGAGAGCAGCCACCAGAAGAGAAGGCCGAGCAGCACGAGCGGGATCATCAGCCCGAGGAAACCGTCGAACCAGCTGGGCTTGGGGACGACGTCGTTGAAGCCGTCCGAGGGAGCGGCGCTGTCGATCGCGCTGGCGACCTCGTTCGCACGAGCCTGGCTGTAGTAGAACTGCACGTCGTTCGCACCCTCGAACGGCTGCGACAGCGTGAGGTCGACGCGCTGATCGGGATCGTTGGTCACCACCTGGGTGACGGTCCCGCCCTTCAGCAGGTCGAGACCCTCTTTCGTGGAGATCTGACGTGCACCGCTCAGGTTCGAGATGAGCGAGAAGCCGATGACCAGAAGCAGACCGACCAGCAGAACGTAGATGATCGGGTTGCGCGTGATCTTCTTGAAATCCATGGTGGGCAAGCCCAGCCCTTTCGTGAACCGCTCGCGGAGGAAAAGCGGTGGGATCAGGGTAACGCCCGCGGACTATGCCGGGCCTGTGCGTTCGTCGTGGGCGTATCCGGGGGTCAGGAGTACACGTGCGGCGCGAGCACCGCGACGTCGCGCAGGTTGCGGTACTTCTCCGCATAGTCGAGTCCGTACCCGATGACGAAGTCGTTGGGGATGTCGAAGCCCACGTAGCGGCACTCGACCTCGACCTTCATGGCATCCGGTTTGCGCAGGAGCGCCAGCACCTCGACCGATTCGGCTCCGCGCGAGGCGAAGTTCTCGAGCAGCCAGCTGAGCGTGAGGCCGGAGTCGATGATGTCCTCGACGATCAGCACGTGCTTGCCGGTGATGTCGGTGTCGAGGTCTTTGCGGATCTGCACGACGCCGCTCGAGCGCGTGCTCGCGCCGTAGGAGGACACGGCCATCCAGTCCATCGTGATGTGCCGGGGCAGGTGACGCGCGAAGTCGGCCATCACCATGACCGCCCCCTTGAGGACTCCCACGAGCACGACGTCTTTGCCGGAATAGTCGGCGACGACCTGCTGCGCCAATTCGGCGAGCTTCTCGTGAATCTGTTCCTCGGTGAGGAGGACTTCGCTGATGTCGTCGGAAATGTCGGCCGCGCGCATTCGGAAAGTCTACGTCGGTCGATTCAGGATGCCGCCCGCGCGACGACCTCGATCCGCCCGCCGGCGCGGCGCGCGAGGCATCCGGGCAGATCGATCGGGCCCTGACCCCGCCAGTCCGTCGCGAGGCGCGCGACCTCGAGTGTCTGCGTGCGCGTGAGGGAGACCCCGAACTCGCTCTCGACGACGTATCGCACGATGCGGTTGCGCAGCGCCGCGGGGTTCGCCGCCAGCGCCGCAGCCGAGAGCGAGATGCCGGCCTCGGCGTGCTCGACGATGTCTTCGATCGTCTCGTCGATCATGTCCTGGAACGCGGCGGCATCCTCGCGCAGTTGCTCGGCCGTACGGGCGAGGGCCTCGGCGACCCCCGGTCCGAGTTCCGCCTCGAGCACCGGCAGCACGCGCTCGCGCACCCGCACGCGCGTGTATGCGGGGTCGGCGTTGTGCGGGTCGGTCCACGGGTCGAGCCCCTCCGCGGCACAGGCGGCGACGGTAACCCGGCGGCGCACGGCGAGGAGCGGGCGCACCCACGTCGGGCCGGTGGCATCCCGTCGCTCCGGTGCCATGCCGGAAAGACTCGCCGCACCGGCTCCGCGCGCCAGCCCCAGAAGCACCGTCTCCGCCTGGTCGTCGAGGGTGTGGCCGAGCAGCACCGCGTCAGCGCGGATGTCGGCCGCCGCGCGCGCGAGACCGGCATAGCGCGCTTCCCGCGCAGCAGCCTCGGGGCCGTCACCTGAACCGACCTGCACCGTCACGACGCGCGCATCGAGACCGAGAGCGCGCGCCTTCTCCGCGGCCGCGGCGGCGACGGCATCCGACCCGTCCTGCAATCCGTGGTCGATCACGACGGCCTCGGCACGGATGCCGGCACGGGGCGCCTCGAACGCGGTCGCGGCCGCGAGCGCGAGCGAATCCGGCCCGCCCGACAGCGCGACGACGACGGAGCCGTCGATCCGCTCGAGCGCCGCGCGCACGGCACGACGCACCTCGGCGACGGACGGGTCGAGTCCGGGACGGTGATCCATCCCTCCACGGTAGCGGCGTCACGGCTCGGGCTCCGGGTGGCTCCCGACTAGGCTGGGCGCGGAAATCCACAGATCTAAGGAGCACGAGTATGGGCGCATACGACGCCGTCATCGAGATCCCCCGCGGCAGCCGCGTGAAGTACGAGGTCGACCACGGCACCGGCCGCGTCTACCTCGACCGCATCCTCTACACGGTGTTCGGCTACCCGGCCAACTACGGCTTCTTCGAGAACACCCTCGGCGAAGACGGCGACCCGCTCGACGTGCTCGTGCTGCTCGACCGCGAGCTGCACCCCGGCATCCTCGCCAAGGTGCGTCCCGTCGGCGTGCTCAAGATGAGCGACGAGGCCGGCGGCGACGACAAGGTCGTGGCCGTGCTCGCGAAGGACCCGCGTTGGGACCACATCCAGGACGTCGGCGACATCGACGAGTGGACGAAGAAGGAGATCACGCACTTCTTCGAGCACTACAAGGACCTCGAGCCCAACAAGTGGGTCAAGGTCGACGAGTGGGCGGATGCCGCCGAGGCCGAGCGCCTGGTCGGCGAGGCGTTCACGCGCTTCGACGAGCACGACGCGCAGACCAAGACGCAGGGCTCGGGCGAGGCGCCGAACACGCTCTGACACCCTCGCGTCAACGAAAGAACCCCCGGTCTCGGACCGGGGGTTCTTTCGTGTCAGACGTCGATTCCGCGCCAGCGCAGCCAGGGCGCCGGATCGGTGGTGCCGCCCCACGGCGGGTAGACCTCGAAGTGGAGGTGGCAGCCGAACGAGTTGCCCGTCTGCCCCGCGGCGGCGATCTGCTGCCCCGACGAGACCCAGTCGCCGGTCGACACGTAGATGCCGCCGTTGACGATGTGGGCGTAGCCCGTGCCCGAGCCGTCGGGGTGCTCGATGCGGATGTAATTGCCGTAGCCGCCGTTGTATCCGGCGTAGCTCACGCGGCCGTCGAAGGCCGCGTAGATCGGCGAGTAACACCCGGCGCCGAAGTCGAGGCCGAGGTGCCACGAGCTCGCGCAGTAGCTACCGTTGCACTGGCTCGAGCGCGGCCCGTAACCCGAGGTGGTGCCGGCCCACGAGGGACGGGACCACCCACCGGGCCCTCCGCCGCCGCCGCTGTTTCCGCCGCCACCGCCGCCGCCGTTGTCTCCACCGCCGCCGCCACCGCTGTTGTTGTTGGCGTTGTCGCGTTCTTCCTGCTCACGACGCTCGCGTTCGGCTCGGTCGCGCGCTTCCGCTTCCTCGCGTGCTTTCCGCTCGCGCTCTTCACGCGCCTTGCGCTCGGCCTCGACGCCGGCCTGGTAGTCGGCGACCGTCTTCGCGGTCGTGTCCTGGAGGGCGGCGAGCTGCGCTTCGAGGGTCGCCTGGTTCTCCTGCTGTGCCGCCAGGGCCTGCTGAGCGGCGTCGGCGGCCTGCTGAGCGGCGACCATCTTCTCTTGCGCGATCTTCTGCAGCCGGTCGCGCTCGGCGCGCGCGTCGTTCGCCTGGTTGCTCAGGTTCTTCGCGTTGTCGCGAGCCGTGACCGCCGCGGCGTACACGGCGCGGTTGCGATCGACGAGCTTGTCCATCGTGCCGAGCTTGGCGAGCAGATCGTCCGCGGTCGCGGCCGAGCCGGAGAAGAACAGATCGAGGGAGGTGTCATCGCCGCCGTCGCGGTACAGCTGTGCGGCGACCTTGCCGGCCTTGGTCGCGGCATCCGTGGCCTTCTGCGCCTCGGCGTCGGCCTGCGACTGGATCTGCTGAGCGCGGTAGTCCGCGTCGAAGTAGGCCTGCTGAGCGGTGTAGTACTCGTCGGAGCGGGCGACGACCTCGGCCTGCGTGCGCGCGACCTCGGACTGCAGTTGCTGGATCAGGCCCTGGATGCGGGTGATCTCACCCGCTTTCGCGGCTTCGTTCGCGCGCGCGGCTTCGACGTCGTCCCACGAGGGGTAGTCGGCGGCGTACGCGGGTGATCCGAACGACGGCACCGTCGCGCCGAAGGCGCCGACCGCCACGGCCCCCAGGGCTCCCAGCTTCAGCGCGCTCCGTCGGTCGAGCGACGGCCACAGGCGACGCCTCTCACTCTCGGAGGGCGCGCAACCGCAGTCGTCGTGATCTTCGGGGCGCTCGAGCGTCACGGGAATACCTTCTCTCACCGGTTCGCAACTCGGAACACAGTAGCAACACGAGTCACAGGAGCAACAGAGCGAGTCCCGCCGTTGCGGCCCATCTTCCGTCGCCGAACCCGCTTCGGCACGTACGCCACGCCCTCGATTGGCAATCTCGCGAATCATGAAGTAGGCTCGGTCGTCGGCAAGCGAGGACGAAATCGCAAGGTTTCGAGCTCATCCGGCCCCATCGTTTAGCGGCCTAGGACGCCGCCCTTTCACGGCGGTAGCACGGGTTCGAATCCCGTTGGGGTCACTTTCCGGCAGAACAACTAAATACGCATGGCCCTGTAGCGCAGTTGGTTAGCGTGCCGCCCTGTCACGGCGGAGGTCGCGGGTTCAAGTCCCGTCAGGGTCGCTCTGAGCGACGGGCCCTTTTCGGAGGGCCTTTCGTTTCGGTCGCGGCATCCATGGTGTCGCGAGGCTCTGTAGCTCAGTTGGTAGAGCGCACGACTGAAAATCGTGAGGTCACGGGATCGACGCCCGTCGGAGCCACACGGATCACCGTTACAGTGATCCCAGAAACCCTCGCCTAGCTTCTACATGGCGGGGGTTTTGCTTTTCCCTGATGAGGGGCAACTTCCGGAGAATTGTGTCGCGCTGCTTTGGTCCGCTCGTTGAGCGAGCGAGGCGAATCGAAGCGTCGCGGTCGGATGCCGGCGACACGAGGTCGCTGTCTAGTTGGGCCGGTCGCGGGCCGGTTGTGGAGCCATATTCGGTTCGAGTCTCTGCGAGCAGGGTCGATAGGCGCGCTTAGGACGATCTCCGAACAAGTGGCGCGCTTTGCGGGTCGTCGCCCAAGCGGGACTCAACGTCGGCCGCCGGCACCCCCAACTCGATCGCTATCCACGCGCGCACAGCCAGTACCGATTCACGCCACGTGTTTGCTACATCGACGTAGTCCGGCGCTTGTCTATTCGCGTGCTTGATCCCGTTGTAGACCGCAACGGTCCTGTCAACCCAGGTCGGGCCGTCGAATGGAAGGCATGTGCCGAGATCCATAAGAATGCGCTCCAACCTTTCCCTGAGGGACGACTGCGCGGCCTTCTTTTCGCTGATCCCGTCGCGGACCAGGAGCAGGTAGCCAAGCGCTTCTAGCCCTGGCCCTGTGTGCGCGAGACGCGTGTGTGCCGTGGTGTTTCGCAGGTCGATGCTGCTGATGACCGGATCGAAAGCGCGCGCGAACTCGTCTCGAAGTTTGAGCCAGCTCTGCAGACCTGTCACCCCCAACTCGGAATAGGTGATCAGGTGCTGGCGGTAGCCCTTGGGGGGCGGCTTTCTCTCATCGTTCACCACAACGACCTCACGCCACTGGTCTCCGTGGGTCGCGCCGTCCATAGTCGTGAGTGGGTCATCATCGCGATGCGCGCGGACCTCGACAACCGACTCGTCCCACCACCGAGATACCACCAGCAGGTCTCGAATCGCCCGATGCACCTGTAGGTGATCTTCCCAATCGAGCGGCGTCGAACTCACTGTCGTGCACCGCAAGAGGTCCATGAGAACCCGCTCGTCATCAGCGCCAGCCGGTTTCAGTCCCCATCCGGGACGAAACTCCAGTGCCACGCCAGAGTGCGCACCTATCACTATCGAAGGCTGCGCTTTTGACTTGAGCGTGTACTCGGTACGCCCCTCGAGCCAGCGATCCTCCTCTGCCCACGACGTGATGCCCAACCACTCGCGCAGGCCGGAGATCTCCGTCTGTAGTCCGTGCGGGCGGTCGAATTCCTTCAGCTCGCCAACCCCCAGCACCGCAGCGTGTGCCCACAGATTTCCGCTACCGGGTCCCAGCGCGTTGGCATGGAATCCCTGCGTCCAGCAGCGTATTAGGAGGACCGGCCCGTGTGAGTCGTGGAAAATAACACGCTTTGGCAACGGCGTGATCGTCTTCGGCTGTCCTCCGGCACCAATTTCTAACCGGCGGCTTCCGAGGAACCACCCCGCATACGGCGAATCGGGCGACGACCAACTGATGTTGATTCCGATCCCCCGGTCGGACCGCTCAAGTGTGACCTTGACCTCGGGAGTGTTCGCGTCTCCGTCGATAAAGTCACCGATTCGGCGAGTTCCTCGAGTCAAAACATTCGGCAATTGTCCGTCCTTACTTCGCGGGGAGCCCAAGCCCCCATCGTCGCGCGATCCTGTGCAGGTTGGAAGAGGCTCTTCAACTCAACGACCCGCACACATAGCGCGTGCTAGCGGTTGGTCGACGACACGGCCGGTGGACACTCCAGACCCCTGATGAGATACTTGTCGGTTCTGCGCAGGGAGGTCAGTGATGGACGACAAGGGTCAGAGCGAGGATTGGAATGGCATCATCCGCGAGATGATCGCCGATGCCACGGAAAGTGCGCCGACCGAACCCGGCGTGTACAAGATGCCCTGCGGAGAGTGCATCGTCGACTTCTTCCTGAACGCCGAGGGTCAGGAGCGGTGGCTCGTCGCCGGTGACGCACGCTCCTACACTCGCGATACGGTCGCGATCGCCCGTCACGGCGAACACCCCTGGCAAAGGCTGTACACCCTCGCAGAGGCCGCCTCCAAGATCGCGGCGCTCGCGGCGAGCCGGAAGGTCAGCGTTGACCACTTGCTCGAGGAAATTGTCGAGACGATCGACAACCGAGAGACTCAGCGCATTTCACAAGATCGGCTGGCCACGGACTCGGAGCCGCTCGAGGAGGTCGCCGATCGCTTCGGCATCGATCTCAGAGACGTGTGAGGAAAGTCGCGAGTCGCAAGCCGACGGCTTCCTTGGGCCACCGGAGTCCTTCGTAGCGGGGCCATCTTCGTCGAGGGCTCGGACGATGCGTTCGTAATCGTTCTCGTCGATGAGGCCGTTAATGAACGCGTACTCGACGGCCTCGAAGCTGTTGTCGCGGAACTCCCAGTCGTCGGCGAGACCAGTCGTTCGATACTGCGGCTCGTAACGCCATGACAACAGGATGCTAACCAGCTCTTCACGCGAGATCCGCTCGTCCGCGGCGGCACGGACCACGTCCATCGCTGTCGAGAACTCGGAGTTGGACCCACTCACTTCACCACCTCCAGATAGCGTCGGGGATCTCGGCTCCGACGATGAGCGAGAGCTTCCGTTTGGTCTTGTCGAGCGTGTTCCCCAAGGTTGCACGATCCGCGGACGGGATCAGGAGCTCCGGGTACCCGTCGAGCGCGACCCACCCACTGAGCAGAAGGAGATCCAGATCCCACTCTGTGCTCGACAGTTCGCGGTAGCGTTCGCGAGAGCGCTCGACGTCGGCCTCGGCATCCGCTCGGTCCCACCCGTTCACTCGACACAGAGTCGCGATAACGGACTCCCAACGGCCGTTGAGCTCCGCTAGCTGTGCTGCCCAGGGACGTTGGTTGAGGTGTGACGCGATGGACGGGTGAGGACCTCCCGGTCGAGAGTGGAGCTGTCTAGTTCCCGCACTCGATGACCAAGGAGGTCCTCGTGACCCACGCTAACGCTGCTCTGACACCGCGCCAACGCCTTCGACTCGCCCGGCAGGTCGTCGATGACGGCTGGTCTGTCGCTGCGGCGGCGGCCCATTTCCGGGTGTCGTGGCGCACCGCGGAGCGGTGGGCTCGCCGGTACGTCGAAATGGGCGAACAGGGTATGCACGATCGTTCCTCGAGGCCTCATCGCAGTCCGAGCAAGACCCCGCGGCAGCTGGTTCGCAAGGTCGTGCACCTGCGATGGAAGCAGCGGCTGGGGCCGGTCGGGATCGGCGCCCGGCTCGGGATGCCCGCGTCGACTGTTCACGCCGTTCTCACCCGTTGCCACATCAATCGGCTCAGCCACGTCGATGTCCGCACCGGCGAACCCGCCCGCCGTTACGAACACGAACACCCCGGTTCGATGATCCACGTCGACGTCAAAAAGCTCGGCAACATCCCCGACGGCGGCGGCTGGCGATACGTCGGCCGCTTCCAGGGCGACCGCAACCGCGCCATCACAGCCAAACACACCGGCAAACGCGGCATCGCCGGCGACATGATCACGGGCACCGCGTTCGTCCACACCGTCATCGACGACCACTCCCGCGTCGCTTACGCCGAGATCCACGACGACGAAACCGCCGCCACCGCCATCGCCGTTCTACGCCGAGCCGTCGGCTGGTTCGCTGCACGCGGCGTCACCGTCGAACGTGTCCTCTCCGACAACGGCTCGGCCTACCGGTCCTTCGCCTGGCGCGACGCCTGCGCCGAGCTCAGCATCCACCCCAAACGCACCCGCCCCTACCGGCCGCAGACCAACGGCAAGATCGAACGCTTCCACCGCACCCTCGCCGAGGGCTGGGCCTACTCCCGGCACTACAACTCCGAATCAGCCCGCCGAAACGCGCTCCCGGCCTGGCTGCACTCCTACAATCACCACAGGCCCCACACCGCAATCGGAAGCCACCCACCCATCAGCAGATTGACCAACCTGCCTGGGCAGCACATCTAGAGCATCGAGCGCGCCGAGTCGGCTCAGCGCTCTTCGAGTTCGACTCGCACGTCGATCGGGGATAACACGGGAGGGACACCGTTCATGTCGATTGCTTCGATCCACGGCCCGAGACTCTCGGTCCTGACTTTCCCGCGCGACTTCCACGTTCTCCCGCCGAGGTAGAAGCTCAACTCGCTATGTCCTTCCAGCTGTCGACCAAGATCGCTTAGGCGAAGCACCACCGTCTCTGCCGTGACTCCGTACTTTGAGAGCGGTGCGATGCCGCTCACACGCCCGGCCGCGCTCAACAGTTTTGCGATGCCATCCTCAGAAGTGGTTGACGGTACGACGATCATGCAGGTGATCGAGGCGTATGGGCTCGACGTCGGAGCAGCGCTCAGATCGGCAGCAAGCACAACAGTGCCGAGAAGATCGTCTCTCTGAACTCCGGAGCGCATCAGTTGCTTCACGAGTTCCTTGGAGTACTTGAGCACGCGAAGCGAAAGCAGGGTGCCGGTAATGTCTAGCGAGTCCACGTCCAACAGAACTTGCTCCGAACGAAGCTGCGTGGGTCTGACGTGTTGCTCGTAGATGCGACAAAACTCGGGATTCAGCTCGGTCCCAAGAGGGCGGCGACCCTCGGCCTCGCTTACCGCTGCGACCATTCCGCTACCAGAAAAGGGATCGAAGACTACGTCCCCGGGATCAGTCGACAGCGAAACGATTCTCTTCACCAACTCGGGCGGGAAGGGGCAAGCGTGGCGCAAGTCATTCGATGCCCAACTGCCCTGGACGGGAATCGGGATGTCCCAGACATTGTCTGGCGTCATTCCCCAGGGGTTGTGACGCTCAGGGTACTTAACCCACCAACTCCTCATACCCCGAATATCGCGCAAGCGATCGACATGATATTTGAACGACGAGCCTTTTACGAAGTAGAGCACGTACTCGAAGCCGTTCCGCAGGCGGCCTTTGGATGCCCAAGGGCGGGTCCGGTCCTTGCGCCACACGATCGTGTCTCGCAATGTCCAACCAGCGGCGGTCGCTTGCGCTGCGAGGTCAAACGGTAGCGGAACGAGGCGCGACGGCTTGCCTGCACCTTGCGGTTCCATGAGCGTGTCGGCAACGAGCCACATAGAGCCTTCGTCGCGAGTCCACGAGAAGATATCCTCGAAGACCGTTCGGCACTCAGCCAGGTAGGACTCGTACGACTGACCAAAACCGATCTGATCAGGTGTGCCGTAGTTGACGAGATTGGCGTACGGAGGCGACGTGATCGTCGTCGTCAGGAACGGAGCCGTCGGGCTCTCGCTAGCCCTCGCGATCTCGGTTAGGAACTCTCCGGTACGGCGGGCATCGCGCTGATGGACTGTCCAGACTGCCCGATCAACGCTCGCGGGATGCTGGCGTGCAGTAGACAGGTCGGACACGCTCAACCCCGGGTTCCTTCGCGCATGTGGTAATCATAATTCGAAGCTCTGACAGTCGGCCGCGCCGCACCAGACGAGGATCCAGCGCCAGCGCGCCGAGAGGACGAACCACGGTGGTTACCCGTAAGCCCCTGACGCAGGCGCAGTTGCAGCGACGCGAGCAGACGACTTTCACTCGGCGCATACACACCATGTTTACCAATGCTGGATTCGTATATCTACCAACCAACGGCATAGAACGTAAGTTCGGCAACAAGGTTGGGGAGCTAGATCAGGTGTTCGTTTTTGAGAACATCGTGCTGGTTTGCGAAGACACTGTCGAGAAGTCACCGCGTGATCACCTCAAGAACAAGAAGATTCTCGCTGACGAAATTGCGGCGAATACCGCGGACCTGATCTCCTGGCTAACGACGGACTTCGGGGACCGCCTGAGCGTGTTCGATGACTACGACGTGTCGCGCTACAAGGTCTTTTTCCTGTACTTCTCCAAGAATGAGATCGAACTGGACGTAGCGGACATAGATCTCTTCAAGCCCGTGACGGTTGTCCCTCCGGCGACGCTTAGCTATTTCGTCAAGATGACGCAGAACATCAAGAGAAGTGCTCGAACGGACATCTTCCGATTCTTGGACATAAGCTCGGCAGATCTCGGACTACCGAACGCCGCAGACGGTGCAAAGAAGATTCCGACTTCCATCATCTATCCGGTAGACAATACCGGCTTTCGCAACGGTGTACGCGTTGTGTCATTTATGATGTCGGCAGACATGCTCCTTCGGAACTCCTACGTGCTGCGCAAGGACAACTGGCAGGACACCATCGAGCTGTATCAGCGACTGATTGAACGTGACCGGATACTGAAAATCCGCAAGTTCCTCACTGAAAGAAGAAGCACCTTCATCAACAACATCATTGTGAGCTTGCCCTCGTCTGTAGAGTTCAAGGACGACAAAGGCCAAGCCGTGCAACTGAAAGATGTGAGTAGCTTCGACGGCCACACCATGTTGATTCCGGATGAAATGAACTCGATCTGCGTGATCGATGGTCAGCACAGAATCTTTGCTCACTATGAGGGGCTTGATCAATTGGAGCCTCAGGTCGCAAAACTACGCAAGAAGTTCCATCTCCTTGTCACCGGACTGATTTTTCCAGAGAATATGACTGATCTCGAGCGCCGCAAATTCGAGAGCGAACTGTTTCTAGATATAAATTCTAACGCCAAGCCGGTCCCGCAGGACGTCCTGTTGTTCATTGAGACATTGAAGGATCCCTTCTCTGACCTGGGTGTAGCGCGGCAGGTGCTCATGAAACTGAATGATCGCGCGCCCTTCCGAAACCTCTTCCAGATGTCGCTCATGGATGATGGAAAGATCAAGATCGCGTCGATTATCAAGTTTGCGTTGCGTTATGTGGTCGATATTGTGGACGCGCCTGACCGGCTTTTTCACTACTGGGGCACTGAAGAGGATCGTGAGGAGCTACTCAAGCAGAAAGAGAAGAAGACCAGCCGTGCTCAGCTGGAGCAGTTTGTCGACTTCGCGGCGGGAGTGCTGTCGACATACTTCTCCGCGGTCAAGGCCACCAACTCCGCGGCGTGGGATGAAGCGGAGACCAAGATCCGGTCAACCACGGCGATCAACGGCTACGTGATCGCACTCCGGAGATCTCTGGAAGGTCACGGCGTCCTTGACTTCGCAGGTTACAAGAAGCTCCTTGGATCCGTAGACGTGAGCTTTTCGAAGAGCGAATTTCCGTACGCATCGAGTCAGTACGCCAAGTTCTCCCGCCAAATACTCAAAGAGGCCTTCGGGGTGGACGACGCTGCCGAAGAAGAGCTCGGCCTGCCAGCTGGTGAGATTCCAGTCGCGCCCTGACTGTGGGCCGGTCCCGGGCCGGAAACTCGGCTCAAACCACCCAAAACCAGCCATCACCAACGAGCACGAATTCCGCGGAATCACGCAACAAACGAGCACTCGTGAGCACCCGCAAACCCGGCGTATACAACTGAAAATCGTGAGGTCACGGGATCGACGCCCGTCGGAGCCACAAGGATGACCGTTACAGTCATCCCAGAAACCCTCGCCTAGCTTCTACATGGCGGGGGTTTTGCTTTTGCCTAGTGAGGGCCTGTTCCGGGGACTCATAGGCAAGAACGTGTGAATGGCTTGCCTCTGCCGATAGGGCACAAGTTCCCGCTCGCGTGCCCCGGCATCCAGGGCGCGTCAGGCGCGTCATGCACAGGCTCCTCGCCTCGCTCGCCGTCAGCTTGGCCGTGGCCGTGGCAGCGGCGCTCTGCGGGGCGACGATCCCCGCGTTGCTCGCGCGCGAAGGCCGGCTGTTCTCGTTGTTCAAAGCGCGCACCTGAGTCGACGGTCGCGGCCCATGCAACGAGCACCCGCGAGCGGTCGGGAGGCCACGTCGCCGCGCTGACGTAAGCGTTCACCCAACGCAGCCACCAGTCGCCTCGAGACGCGCTACACTTTGTTGACTTTTAGCAAACACCTGGCGCTCGACTGAGCCATCCCGAGCCGTCCGCCAGGCCTTCTCTCGAAGAGGCCCCGATGTCAGACATCACCCGAACCCGCCGCGCGCACACGGCACCGACCACCACGGGCGCAACGAACACGGTCATGACCCACCGCATGATCATGTTCGTGATCTTCGGCCTCATGGCCGGCATGTTCCTGTCCGCTCTCGACCAGACCGTCGTCGGCACCTCGATCCGCACGATCGGCGACGACCTGCAGGGCCTCAGCCTGCAGGCGTGGGTCACCACCGCCTACCTGATCGTGTCGACCATCTCGACGCCGATCTACGGCAAGCTCTCCGACATCTTCGGACGCCGCCCGCTCTTCCTCATCGCGATCCTCATCTTCATCGTCGGATCGATCCTCGCGAGCTTCTCGACCTCGATGATCGAGCTCGCCGCGTTCCGCGCGATCCAGGGCCTGGGCGCCGGTGGCCTCATGTCGATGCCGCTCGCGATCATGGGCGACATCCTCGCGCCGCGCGAGCGCGCGAAGTACCAGGGGTACTTCCTCGCCGTCTTCGGAATCTCGAGCGTCATCGGACCCCTCGTCGGCGGCGTCTTCGCCGGCGCGAGCCAGATCCTCTTCATCACCGGCTGGCGCTGGGTCTTCCTCATCAACGTCCCGATCGGGATCGCGGCGCTCGCGATCGTCTGGCGCTTCCTGCACATCCCCAAGCAGCCGCGCCACTCGGTCCGCATCGACTGGTGGGGAGCCACGACAGTCATCGTCGCGCTCGTCCCGCTCCTCCTCGTCGCCGAGCAGGGTCGCGAGTGGGGCTGGGGCTCGCCGATTGCGATCGCCTGCTACGTCGTCGGGGCTCTCGGCATCCTGGCCTTCGTCATCGCCGAGACCTACATGAAGGACGACGCGCTCATCCCGCTGAAGCTCTTCCGCTCGTCGACCTTCTCGATGGCGACCGTCATCGGTGTGCTCGTCGGCTTCGGCATGTTCGGTGCGATGCTGACGCTCCCGCTGTACCTGCAGCTCGTGCTCGGGTCGTCGCCCACGCAGAGCGGTTTCGAGATGCTGCCGATGATCCTCGGCCTCATGATCGCCTCGATCGTGAGCGGTCAGCTCATCGCCCGCACGGGTCGCTACCGCATGTTCCCGATCCTGGGCACGCTGCTGATGTCCGTCGGCTTCTTCCTGCTGACGTTCCTCAAGTACGACACCCCGTACTGGCAGGTCGCCGTCTCGATGCTCGTGATCGGCCTGGGACTCGGGCAGCTCATGCAGACGCTCACCATCGCGAGCCAGAACTCCGTGGGCCTGCGCGACATGGGTGTGGCGACGAGCGGCTCGACGTTCTTCCGCCAGATCGGTGGAACGCTCGGCACGGCCGTGCTGCTCTCGCTGCTGTTCACGCTCATGCCGTCGAACATCATCGGCTCGTTCAGCGACCGCACGACCCTGACCGACGCGCTCGACGCGGCCTTCGACCCCACCGTCGCATCGGCACCCGCGAACGAGAAGATCATGACCGGGATCTACACCCCGATCGTCTCGAAGACTTCGGATGCCATCACCCAGCAGGTGCAGCAGGGTGTGCAGCAGGCGACGGATGCCGCGACCCAGGCCGTCGCAGCCCAGGTTGCGGCGGGTCAGATCCCGGCGGCGGCGCAAGCGCAGGCGACCCAGGCCGCGGTGTCGCAGGCCATCGCCGCGGCGACGACGAAGATCCAGGAGCAGGTGCCCGTCGCGCGGGTCGCCGCCGACGGAACGGTTTCGCTCGACTTCTCGGACCCGGCGCAGCGCGCAGCCTTCGTCGACACCGTCGCGACCACCCTCGAGGACCAGTTCTCGGCGGGCGACGAGAACACCTCGATCGGCGACTCGACCCTCGACGACACCTCGTTCCTCGTCGGGGCGGACGCGCGGCTGACGAAGCCGTTCCTGGTCGGGTTCAACTCGTCGGCCGTCTCGGTCTACTGGGTGGCGATGTCCGTCGTGCTCCTCGCCTTCGTCCTGTCGCTCTTCTTCCGCACGCCGCCGCTGCGCGCGAAGTCGGCGCTGCAGGAGGCCGCCGACGAGCGCCGCGGTCGCGACGACGAAGAGAAGCGCGCCGAGGAGTCCGCCGCGCAGACCGGTGCGCTGATCGCGCCGTAACCGCCCACAACACGCCGAAGGGCGGGGCCGTCGACACGACGCCCCGCCCTTCGGCGTTCTGAAGCCTTCGCGTCCTACCCGCGCTCGCGCGCCCGGAGGTCCTTCCGCAGGATCTTGCCCGAGGTCGACTTCGGGATCGCGTCGATGAACTCGACGCGGCGCACCTTCTTGTGCGGGGCCACCTCGGCGGCCACGAACGCCATCACCTCGTCCGCGGTCAGCCCCGAGTCGGGCGCGGCGACCACGAAGGCCTTGGGGATCTCCTGCTTGTCGTCGTCGTCCACGCCGATGACGGCGGCATCCATGATCCTCGGATGCGAGAGGAGCAGAGCCTCGAGCTCGGCAGGGGCGATCTGATAGCCCTTGTACTTGATCAGCTCCTTGAGCCTGTCGACGATCGCGAAGTACCCGCTGACGTGGTGCACGCCGATGTCGCCCGTGTGCAGGAAGCCGTCGGCATCCAGGGTCTCCTCCGTCGCGTCGGGGCGGTTCAGGTAGCCGAGCATGACGTTCGGCCCGCGCACCCAGATCTCGCCCGGGAGGGTGAGGCCGTCGTCGCCGTGCTCCTCGATCTCGGCTCCCGTCTCGGGGTCGATGAGCTTCGCGTCGACGTTCGGTAGCAGCACCCCGACCGAGCTCGCGGGCATGTCGACGCGATCATCGGGCACGGCGTGCGACACGGGACTGAGCTCGCTCATGCCGTAACCCTGGAGGATGCGGGCGCCCATCCGCCCGGCGGCGGCTTCGGCGGTCTCTCCGTCGAGGGGTGCCGCACCCGAGAACACCGTGCGGACCGACGAGGTGTCGAAGTCGTCGACCACGGGATGCTTCGCCAGAGCGACCGCGATCGGCGGGGCGATGAAGAGGAACGTGCAGCGGTACTCCTGGATGTTCCGGAGGAAGTCGACGAGATCGAAACGCGGCATCGTCACGAGGCTCGCGCGCTGACGAAGGGCCAGGTTCAGCAGCACCGTCATCCCGTAGATGTGGAAGAAGGGCAGGACCGCGAGCACCCGATCGTCGCGATGCAGCTCGATGACGACCCGGCACTGGTGGACGTTCGCCACGAGGTTGCGGTGGGTGAGCATGACGCCCTTGGGGATGCCGGTCGTCCCCGACGAGTACGGCAGGACGGCCACGTGCGTCGACGGGTCGAAGCTCACCTCGGGTGGCGTGCGTCCCTCCGCGAGCAGGCTCCGCAGGTCGGGATGCCCCTCCGCCCCGTCGAGCACGATCACCCGGTCGTCGGGGATGCCCGCCGCCCGCGCCGCGTCGGCCGCAGGCCCGAGCAGCGGAGAGACGGTCACGAGCCAGGTGGCCTCGGCATCCCGGATCTGATTCTCGATCTCGTGGGCGGTATAGAGGGAGTTGATCGTCGTGACGACTCCACCCAGACGCAGGATGCCGTGGAACACCGTCGCGAAAGCGGGCACGTTGGGGCAGAGCACGGCCACCACGGTCTCGGTGTCGACTCCGCGGGCGGCGAGCGCCCCCGCGAACGCGTCTACCTGGGCGCGCAGCGCGCCGTAGGTCGTCTCGGCTCCGCTCGCCGGATCGATCAGCGCGACACGGTCGAGGTCGGCCTCCTCGAGCGAACCGAACAGATCGTCGTAGATGCTCACGTCGGGGATGTCGATGCGCGGGTACGGACTCTGGAACACGGGCTTCTCCTTCGAAACCGGACGGCGTGCGCCCATCCTGGCACCGTTGAGACCCGGTGTCACGAACGGCGGGACCGAGAATCGCGACCTAAGCGACGAGGTGGATCGTCACCCCGCCGACGGCGCCCACCAGAACCACCGCCCACGCCGGCACGCGGAACCTCGTCAGCAGCACGAAACCGAGCAGCGCCAGAAGGAAAGGGGCGGGCCCGGTCACCGCGGTCGTGAACACGGGCGTGTAGAGAGCCGCACCCAGGATGCCGACGACCGCCGCGTTCGCCCCGCGCATCGCCGCGCGGACGAGAGGCCGTTCGCGCACGGCATCCCAGAACGGGAGAACGCCCACGAGCACGAGGAAACCCGGGAGGAAGATCGCCGCGAGGGCGATCGCCGCCCCCGCGATCCCGCCGGGGCCGACCGTGCTCACGGCGCCGAGGAACGCGGCGAACGTGAAGAGCGGACCGGGGACAGCCTGGGCGGCTCCGTAGCCGGCGAGGAAGGTCTCGGGCGACACCCACCCCGTCTGCACGACCTCCGCCTGCAGGAGAGGGAGCACGACGTGACCGCCACCGAAGACGAGGGCGCCCGAGCGGAAGAAGGCGTCGGCGAGAGCGAGAGCGCCCGAGCCGCTGACGGCGGCGAGCGCCGGGAGACCGATCAGTGCCGCTCCGGCGAGCACGAGGCATCCGATCGCGACCGCCCGGGGGACCCCGAAGGTGGGCAACGGCGCTGAGGCCGCTTCGGTCACTCCGCGCAGGAGCAGAAGGCCCGCCACCACGCCGATGGCGAGAGCACCGAGCTGCCCGACCGCTCCCGGGGCGAGAAGCGCCAGGGCCGCCGCGGCGAGCGCGATGCCCGCCCGCGTGGCGTCGGGGGTCAGCGTGCGGGCCATCCCCCACACCGCTTGCACGACGATCGCGACGGCGATGATCGTGAGGCCCTCGAGGACACCGGCACCGATCGGACCGCCGAACACCGCGGCCCCGCCCGCGAACGCGACGAGCAACACGGCGGACGGGAGCGTGAACGCGAGGAACGCCGCGATCGCACCGAGGAATCCGGCGCGCTGCAGGCCCATCGCGAAACCGACCTGGCTCGACGCCGGGCCCGGGAGGAACTGGCACAGGGCGACGAGGTCGGCGTAGGCGCGATCGTCCATCCACTTCCGCCGGACGACGAGGTCGTCGCGGAAGTACCCGAGGTGCGCGATCGGTCCGCCGAACGAGGTCAGCCCGAGGCGGAGGAACGCCCGGAAGACCTCCCACGGGGTCCCTGTTCTGCGCATCGACCCGTCCTATCGGCCCCGGGAGAACAGCGGGTGAACGTCAGCGCAGCGGCTCGGCGAGCAGCGCGTCGACGAGGCGCAGCGTCGCGGTCGTGCGGTCCTGGTCCGCGGTGATGTCGGCGCCGTCGATCGCGTCGCGCAGGCGTTCGACCTCGCCGACCATGACGTTCTCGGGTGCCTCGACCCGGATCACCTCGGCGCTCGCGCCGTGCGGGGTGAGCTCGAGCGTCCGCGGGGCGTCGATCGCGTCGATCCGCAGAGACGCTTCCTCACCCTGGATCTCACTGGACAGCCCGGTGCCGGTGATCTTCGACCAGGCGATGTCGGCGACGAATCCGTCGTAGACAGCGAGGGCGCTCCCCAGCCCGTCGGTTCCCGAGGCGATGCCGACTCGCACGCCCTGGACGGCCCGCGGCACACCGAAGAGCTGCACGAGGGCGTGCAGCGGGTAGACCCCGAGATCGCGCAGCGCGCTTCCCCCCAGCGCCGGATCGAAGATGTTGGTCTGCTCGCCCGCGAGCACGTGGTCGTACCGCGCCGAGCGCTTCTCGTAGCGCAGCGAGACGCGGCGCACGGTGCCGAGCCGCGGCAGGAGGTCGGCCACGACCGCGAGTCCCGGGTCGTATGCGCTCCGCATCGCCTCCAGCAACACGACACCCCGGGCCGTGGCCCGTCCGACGAGCTCCTCCCACTGCGGAGCGGTCAGCGTCGCCGGCTTCTCGACGAGGACCGGGATGCCGGCATCCAGAGCCGTCTGCGCCTGCGCGACGTGCGCGGAGTTCGGGCTCGCGAGGTACACGGCGTCGACGTCGGCGGCGGCGAGGAGCTCCTCGAGTCCCACCGCGATCCCCGCGGCGCCGACCTTCATGGCGAACGCCCGCGCGCGCTCCGCGTCGCGCGAGGCGATGCGGCTCACCTCGACCCCGTCGACGACGCCGACGGCCTCGGCGAAGCGTTCGGAGATGGTGCTGGTGCCGACGATGCCGATGCGGATCATCCCCCCATCATCGCGGGTCACCCGCTCACCGCCCGCTCGGCATGGCCAGGGAGTGCGCGAATCGTCCGGCTAGGATCACGATGATCGCTGCCGATCGCACCCGACCCGAGGGATCATGACAACGACACGCGCCCAGCACCGTCGCCGCGCCACCCGGCGCGTGCGCCTTCGCCGAACCATCGTCGCGACGCTCGCCATCGTCGTGATCGCCGGCGGGGTGACGGCTTTCGCCCTCACGCGCGGCACGGCGAGCCCGACGGCCGAGGAGACCTCCGCTCCGGTCGTCGAAGACACCCCGACGCCGACGCCGACCCCGAAGACCGCGTCCGAGCAGCTCCTGGCGTCGACCACCGACCCGAAGGCATGCGCGGTGTCGTTCTCGGGCGAGGGGATCGCGCTCGCCCCGCAGCTTCAGACGCAGGATGCGCTGTACGCCGCGCTTCCCCTCCCCCAGACCGACGGCCGCGTGTTCGCCGGGTGGTACGAGACGGCCGCCGACGCCGCCGCGATGACGCTCCCCGCGCGCGTCAACGGCGCCGATCTGGTCTCCTGCACGGCGCAGGAGAAGACGCTGTACGCGGGGTGGACGACGCCCGAGGCGAATGCGGTGGAAGAGGCCAGCATCCCGATCCTGATGTACCACCAGTTCACGACGAAGCCCGAGGGCGAGGACAACTGGCTACGGCTCAACTACGCCTACATCGGCGACTTCGACGCGCAGATGGCGCACATCCAGGAGTCGGGCTTCTACCTGCCCACGTGGGACGAGCTGAGTGCGTTCATCGACGGCAAGGTGTACCTGCCGAAGCACTCAGTGATCATCACCGACGACGACGCCGACAGCACGTGGCTCGAACTCGCCGCCCCCATCGTCGACAAGCGCCAGTTGCTCACCACGTCGTTCGTCATCACCTCCGCCCGCACCGAGCCGACGCCGAACCGCTTCGTCCTGCAGCGCTCGCACACGCACGACATGCATCGGGCCGGCGACAACGGCAAGGGACGCATGGTCAACGAGGACGCGGCCACGATCGCCGCCGACCTCGAGCAGTCCGCGAAGATCCTCGGCGCGAAAGAAGTCGTCGCCTACCCGTTCGGCCACTACAACGACACCACAAAAGAGGGGGTGCGCGAGGCCGGATTCGAGCTGGGGCGCACCATCGAGCACGGCTACGTGCGCATCGGGACCGACAAACTGGCCCTGCCCGTCATCCGGATGAACTACGGCATGACCGTCGACGATCTGAAGGACGCCATCGGCTGACCGGCGCCCGGATAACGGGTCTTACCAGGGAGGAATGGGAGTGAACACCTGCTACCTCCCAGGTAAGTGATCCACAATACCAAGTTGAGCACGCGTCGGCCGGTCTACGCTGTGTAATCCTGGCTTCACTTTCGAAACGCGAGCGCCCATGATCCTTTCCGTCATCGTTCCGACCTTCAACGAAGGTCCGAACGTCGCCGAACTCGTTCGACGTACGGCGGCAGCGCTTCCCGGTCGCGACATCGAGATCATCTTCGTCGACGACTCCAGCGACGACACCCCCGAGATCATCCGCGGTGTCGCCTCGAGCGCTCCGGTCCCCGTCCGGCTGATCCACCGCGACGAGCCCCTCGGGGGACTCGGCGGCGCGGTCGTCGAAGGCATCATGGCCGCGGCATCCGACTTCTGCGTCGTCATGGACGGCGACCTCCAGCACCCGCCGGAGGTCATCGCCGATCTGCTCGCGCGCGCCGAGGTCGGCGATGCCGATGTCGTCGTCGCGTCGCGCTACGTCGACGGCGGCACGTCCGACGGACTGGCGAACGCCGTGCGCACGATGGTCTCGCGCGCGTCGACGATGCTCACCAAGGCGATGTTCCCGAAGAAGCTGCACAATTGCTCCGACCCGATGACGGGCTTCTTCCTCATCGACCGCCGCTCCCTCGACATCGAGGAACTGCGTCCGCGCGGCTTCAAGATCCTGCTCGAGATCCTCGCGCGCAAGCAGATGCGCGTCGCCGAGGTCCCCTTCGACTTCGCTCCGCGCTTCGCCGGTGAGAGCAAGGCGTCGTTCAGTCAGGGCATGCGATTCCTGACGCAGCTGACGATGCTCCGCTTCGGTCGCATGTCGGCGTTCGCCGTCGTCGGCGGACTCGGAGCGGTGGCCAACCTGGCGATCATGTGGGGCCTGCAGACCCTCGGGGTGCAATACCTCGTGGCCGCGGTCATCGCGAGCGTGCTGACGATCATCGCCAACTTCATCGCGCTCGAGTATCTCGTCTTCGCCGACATGCGGCAGGAGTCGGGCCTCATGCGGCACCGCTTCATCAAGTCGTTCACGTTCAACGGCATCGAGGCGATCGTCCGCATCCCGGTCATCTGGTTGCTCGTCAACGAGGCGCACATCCAGAGCGTGCTCGCCGCGGCCATCACCCTGCTCGTGGCCTTCGTCGTGCGCTTCGTGTTCCACGCGCTCGTCGTGTACGCGCCGAAGAAGGCACAGGCGGCCTCGGCCGTGACGGCGCTGCGCGAACCGCTCGAGGACGAGCTCGCGGCCTGACCCGTCGGCCGCCTGCGGACCCGTCCGGCGGCGTACCCTGGATGCATGTCCTCTGACGCTCCCATCCGCATGTTCGGCGCCGACTGGTGCCGCGACTGCATCCGCACGAAGAAGCAGCTCGACGAGCTCGGCATCGCCTACGAGTACGTCGACCTCGTGGCCGATCCTGCCGCCGCCGACGTGGCGAAAGAGATCTCGGGCCGCACCAGCATCCCCGTCGTGGTGTACCCCGACTCGAGCCACCACGTCGAGCCGAGCAACGCCGACGTCGAGGCGAAGCTGCGCGAACTGTCGCTGATCTGACGCGTTGTCGACCGACCTGACGGCCGCGTTCGCGTCCGAGGCGGCGGCACTCGACGCCGGCGACCCCCTCGCGCCTCATCGCGACGCGTTCGTCGGCGCCGAGACCCCGCTCCTCTACTTCGACGGCAACTCCCTCGGGCGTCCCCCGCGAGCCACCGCGGACCGCCTCGCCCGCTTCGTCACCGAGGAGTGGGGCGGCCGCCTCATCCGGGGCTGGGACGAATCCTGGATGCAGCTGCCTTTCGCGATCGGCGACCGCATCGGCGCGCTCGCGCTGGGCGCGGCGCCCGGGCAGACCGTGATCGGCGATTCGACGACGGTCCTGCTCTACAAGCTGCTGCGCGCCGCGCTGGACGCCCAGATGGCGAGAGATCCGGAGCGCGTGGAGATCGTTGTCGGCCGCGACGACTTCCCCACCGACCGCTACCTGGTCGAAGGCATCGCGGCCGAGCGCGGCGCCCGCGTCGTGTGGGTCGAGGTCGACACGGCGCGCGGCGTCGACGCGACGCTGTTGCGTGCCGCTGTCGGGCCGCGCACGGCGGTCGTCCTGCTCAGCCACGTGTCCTACCGCTCGGGATTCCTCGCCGACGGCCCCGAGCTGACACGGATCGCTCAGGATGCCGGAGGCTTCGTGCTCTGGGACCTGTGCCATTCCGCGGGGTCGGTGCCGGTGGAGCTGGACGCATGGGGCGTCGACCTCGCCGTGGGCTGCACGTACAAGTACCTCAACGGCGGGCCGGGATCGCCGGCGTTCGCCTACGTCGCCGCGCGACACCAGGACGCCCTGGTACAGCCCGTCCAGGGGTGGATGGGGGCGGCCGACGTCTTCTCGATGGGACCGGAGTACCGGCCGGCGGCCGGCATGCGCCGCTTCCTCTCGGGGACACCGCCGGTGCTCGGAATGATCGCGATGCAGGACACCCTCGACCTCCTCGAGACCGCGGGGATCGCCGCGGTGCGCCGCAAGTCCGTCGCGCTGACCGAGTTCGCCCTGCGCGTGAGCGATGGCATCCTGGCTCCCCTCGGGGTGCGCGTCGCCTCTCCCCGTGACGCGGCCGAGCGCGGTGGTCACGTCACGCTTTCGCACCCCGCAATGCGCGCGGTCACCGCCCGCCTGTGGACCCGGGACGTGCTGCCCGACTATCGCGACCCCGGCGGCCTGCGTATCGGGCTCTCGCCGCTGTCGACGAGCTTCGCCGAGGTGCTCACGGGCCTCGGCGCGGTGGCCGACGCGCTGCGCGCCGAGATCTGAGCCCCGCCGCGCTGCGCGGCGGCGTGCCCGCGCGGCGGCGTGCCCGCGCGGCATTGAGTGTCCAAAACACCCGGACGATTTTCGGAAGCGTCCGGGTGTTTTGGACACTCAACGGGGGTGCGGGGGCCACCGGGACGGGACGGCAGGGACGGGGATGCGGGGACGGGGGTCCCGGGGGCAGGACGGAAGCACGGGGGTGCGGGGGCCCAGGACGGGGGGCGGGAGCCTACGACGGGGCGCGGGGGCCCAGGGACGGGACCGGGGGGGCGCTCGGTCAGCGGGCGGCGATGTGGTCGCGCAGGACGGCGCCCGCGGCCGCGACCGCTCCGGCATCGCGCTGGTTCGCCGACACGGCTACCGCGAGATGCGTTCGGCCGAGGGCGCGGGCGTGGTCGCGGACGCCGTCGAGGTAGCGGTCGAGAAGGCGGCCGTAGCCGCGACCCGAGAGCACGAGACGGTCGAGGTCGAGCGCGTCGGCGAACGCGACGATCCCGCGGCTGAAGGCGGTGACCGCGTCGTCGACCGCGCGGGCGGCGCGCGGATCCGACTCCACGCGCGCGGCGATGCGCCCGGGCGTCAGGCGGGATCCGGTCTCGTCCTGGTAGCGCGAGGCGATCGCCTCGGGTGTTCCGGTGACGGCGAGGCACCCCCGCTGCCCGCAGCGGCAGAGGGGCCCGGCCGGGTCGATCGGGAGGTGCCGGATGTCTCCCGCGCGCCCGCGCGAGCCGCGGACGAGACGCCCGTCGACGGCGACACCCGCGCTGATCTCTCCGTCGACGTGGATCGCCGCGAGAGCGCGGGAGTCGCCCGCGGCTCCCGTCCACACCTCGCCCGCTGCGGAGAGCAAGCCAGCATTCTCGAGACGCACCCCGATACCGGTCGCCGCCTCGAGCGCGGAACCCAGCGGATACCCCTCCCACGCGGCGAGGCTCGGGGTGTCCACGATCGCGCCGGATGCCTCGTGGGGACCGGGCACCGCCACGCAGAGGCCCTCGATCCGCCCGTCGGCCAGCGACGTCGTCGCGAGGAGCTCTTCGACGGCCGATGACATGGACCCGAGGGTCTCGTCGGGGGTCGCCCCGGGTGCCAGGGCGACACCGACGCGCCCCACGACGGCACCCCAGAGGTTCGCCACGACCACCTGCATCGACTCGGGCCCCAGCTGCAGACCGAGGCCGAAGCGCGTCGTCGGGTTGACGTCGAGGAGCTCGCGGCGCTTGCCGCCCGTGGACTCCCCGTGCCCCACCGACAGGACGAGGCGCTTCTCGATGAGCTGGCGCACCGCGGTCGTCATGGACGCGGCCGTCAGGCCGGTGGCCTCCGCGAGCTCGATCCGGCTGATCGGCCCGCGCGTACGGATGACGTCGAGTACCAGCGCGGGCGTCGAGACGCTCGTCGTCTTTCCCGGCATCCTTCCCCCTGTCCACTTATTTTAGTAGCTTGAATAAGATCCCCGCTGCCTCGATCCTATCGCCGCGACCGGTCCCGACGGAGGCAGTCACCGCGGACCGACGGAAGGAACGCCGACGTTCATGCACCACCCCCTCGACGCAGGCTGGACCCTGACCCTCGCCCGGGGCGACCGCCCCGACGCGTTCGCGGCACTCGGTGAGGGCATCCCCGCCGCTGTTCCCGGGGTGGTCCACACGGATCTGCTCGCCTCGGGACTCCTCGACGACCCCTTCCCCGGTGCGCGGGAGGCCGAGCTCGCGTGGATCGGGGAATCGGACTGGACCTACCGGACCACGTTCTCGTGGAGCCCGACCGTCGCGGACGCGCGCGTCGACCTCGTCGCCGAGGGCCTCGACACCGTGGCCACCGTGCGCGTGAACGGCGAGCTCGTGCTCGAGACGGCGAACCAGCACCGCGGCTACCGCGCCGATCTGGCCGGAATTCTCCGCGCCGGGGAGAACACCGTCGAGGTCGCCTTCCGTTCCCCCGTCCGCTACGCGCGTGAGCGAGAAGCGGTGCTCGGCGAGCGTCCGCACTCCTACGCGCACCCCTTCAACGCCATCCGCAAGAGCGCCTGCAACTTCGGCTGGGACTGGGGTCCCGACTTCGCGACCGCCGGCATCTGGCGACCGTTCGGCCTCCAGGAGTGGACCGGCGTGCGGATCGCCGCGGTGCGCCCGGTGGTCGACATCGTCGACGGCATCCCGCACCTGACGGCGCACATCGACCTCGAGTGGCAGAGCGACGTCGGCGCCGCGGTCAGCGTGGACGTCAGCGTCGGAGGTTCGTCCGCTCGGGTCGAGGCGCGGCCCGGCCAGCCCGTCGTCGTCGACCTCGACGTTCCGGATGCCGAGCCCTGGTGGCCGCGCGGCTACGGCGAGGCGCGGCTCTACGACCTCACCGTCCGCGTGGGCGATGGTGCGGACGAGTCGACGCGGTGGTCGCGCGCGATCGGCTTCCGCCACGTCGAGGTCGACATCGCACCCGACGAGCAGGGGAGCCCGTTCTCGGTGCGCATCAACGGGCGCGACGTCTACATCCACGGCGCCAACTGGATCCCCGACGATGTCTTCGTCACCCGCATCACGCCGGAGAGTCTCGCCGCCTCGATCGCGGACGCGACGGACGCGGGCCTCAACCTCCTGCGCGTCTGGGGCGGCGGGCTCTACGAGAGCGACGACTTCTACGACATCTGCGACCGGGAGGGCGTGCTCGTCTGGCAGGACTTCCTGCTCGCGTGCGCCGCCTACTCGGAGGATGCCGAGCTGTGGGACGAGTTCGAGGCGGAGGCGCGCGAAGCCGTCACGCGCCTGACGAGCCACCCGAGCCTGGTCATCTGGAACGGCGGCAACGAGAACATCTGGGGCTACGTCGACTGGAACTGGCGCTCGCGCCTGAAGGGGCGCAGCTGGGGTGAGGGCTACTACCGCGACCTGTTCCCCCGCATCGTCGCCGAGCTCGCCCCCACGACCTTCTACTCGGACGGGAGCCCGTTCTCCTTCAGCTCCTACGTGCACCCCAACGACGACGCCCACGGCACGATGCACATCTGGGACGTGTGGAACACCCGCGACTACGACGGCTATCGCGCCTACCGTCCCCGCTTCGTCTCGGAGTTCGGCTTCCAGGGACCGCCCGCGTTCTCGACGCTCGAGAGCGTCGTGCGCGACGAGCCCCGCAGCCCGTTCGGACGCGAGATGCTCGCGCATCAGAAGGCGAACGAGGGTAACGACAAGCTCGAGCGCGGACTCGGGACGCACCTCCCCGAACCCGGCGACTACGCCGACTGGCACTGGACGATGCAGCTGAACCAGGCACGCGCGGTGTCCTTCGGGATCGAGTGGTTCCGCTCGCTCTTCCCCCTGAACCGCGGGTGGATCGTCTGGCAGCTCAACGACTGCTGGCCCGTCGTGTCATGGGCCGCGGTCGACAGCCACCGCCACCGCAAACCGCTGTGGTACGAGCTGCGCCGGGTCTCGGCATCCCGACTGCTGACCATCCAGCCCGCGCTCGAGGGCGACGGGTTGCGGGTGGTCCTGCACAACGACAGCGACGAGCGGGTCACCGGTCAGCTGGACCTGCGCCGCGAGCTCTTCGACGGCACCGTCCTGGCATCCGTCTCCCTCCACGTCGAGGTGGCGGCGCGCGGCGCCTGGAACGCGAGCATCGCTCCCGAACTGGCCGTGGCCGTCGACCCGTCGCGCGAAGTGCTCATCGCGGAGACGTCGAACGGGGAGCGCGGCCTGCACTACTTCGCCGACGACACCGCCCTCGCCCTGGAGGACGCCCTGTCCGCGGACGCGCGGGTCGTCGCGGACGGATACGAGGTCACCGTGACCGCGCGGACGCTGGTGAAGGATGCCACCCTCCTCGCGGACCTGGTGGACCCCGCTGCGCGCGTCGATTCGGGCATGGTCACCCTCACCGCCGGTGAGGAGCACGTGTTCCGGGTGAGCGCGCCCGCGGGGATCGATCCAGCGGCGTTCACGAGCCGGGCCGTCCTGCGCACGGCGAACGATCTGGTCGTCCGCGCCCGCGCGCGGTAGGCGATACTGGCGACGATGACCCCCGAACCCGCGCCCGTGTCCGCCCTGCGACGTTCCGTGGGTCTGGTGCTGCGCCGGCCCGTGCGTCAGCTCGGCGTCGAGGCGTTCTACAGCGACTTCATGAGTGGGCTCGAAGAGATGCTCGCCGCGCACGGACGGCCGTTCGTGCTGCAGGTCGTGCCCGACCTCGACGACGAACTCGACGCGTATAGCCGCTGGGCGGACTCGGGGCGCGTCGCGGGAGTGGTGCTCGTCGACATCCTCGACGAGCACGACCCCCGCCTGTCGCTGGTCGACCGGCTCGGCTTCGCCGGCGTCGCCCTCGCCCACCCCGACGACGCCCCGCACCACGCGGTCGTGTGGGTCGACGACGAGGCGCCGATGCGGACCGCGGTGACGTATCTGCGGGATCTCGGACACACGCGTGTCGGACGGGTTGCGGGTCCGGACGCGTTCGCCCACACGCGACGCCGGACGACCGCGTTCGAGGCGGCCGCGACGGAGTGCGGAATCTCCGCGCTCGTCGAGGTGGCCGACTTCAGCGGTGCCGGGGGCGTCGCCGCGGTCGAGCGGCTGCTCGCCGCGCCGGATCCCCCGACCGCCCTCGTCTTCGACAACGACGTGATGGCCGCGGCCGCGGCATCCGCTCTCCCCGCCCGAGGGATCGACGTTCCCGGCGACCTCTCTCTCCTCGCGTGGGACGACTCGGTGCTCTGCCGCTCGACGACTCCGGCGCTGAGCGCGATGGCCCGCGACGTCGTGGCCCTGGGCGAGCACGCGGGGACGGCGATCCTGCGGGCTCTCGGCCACGACCCGCAGCCGATCACGACGGCACCCCCGCCGCAACTGGTCGTCCGCGGATCGACCACCGCCCCCCTGCCGCCGGGCCGGGAACGAGCGAGGACTAGCCTCGAACCGTGACCGAACCCCTCCTCATCGTGGTGGCCGGTGTCGTCGTCGTGGCACTGGTGACGGTCATCGCGCCCCGATTCAACATCGCGGGCCCGCTGGTGCTCATGGCGATCGGGCTCGGCGTGAGTCTGCTGCCGTTCTTCCCACCGTTCGTGCTCGACCCCGAGGTGATCCTCGTCGGGGTGCTTCCCCCGCTGCTCTACTCGGCGGCGGTGCAGCTCCCGGCCATCGAGTTCCGGCGTGATTTCGCCCCGATCGCGGGGCTGTCGGTCCTCCTCGTGGTGCTCAGCTCGGTCGTGCTCGGCGTGTTCTTCTGGGCGGTCATCCCCGACGTCGGTCTCGCCCTCGGCATCGCGCTCGGGGCCATCCTGAGTCCCACGGATGCCGTCGCCACCTCGATCGCGAAGAGGCTCGGCATCGCGCCGCGCGTCGTCACCACCCTCGAGGGCGAGAGCCTGCTGAACGACGCCACCGCGCTGGTGCTGTTGCGCACCGCGGTGGCGGCTCTGGCATCCGGATTCGCGTTCGGCGACGCCGTCGGCAACTTCGCGTGGGGAGTGTTCCTCGCCCTGGTGTTCGGTGCGCTCGTCGGATGGGGCAACCTGCGGCTGCGCGAACGCGTGACGAACTCGGCCGCCAACACCGCGCTCAGCTTCACCGTCCCGTTCATCGCCTACCTGCCGACGGAACACCTCGGCGGATCGGGCCTTGTCGCGGCGGTCGTCGCGGGGATCGTGACGGGCCAGGGGGCCGCCCGACGGTTCACGCCCGAGCAGCGGCTGAGCGATCGCGTCAACTGGCGCACGATCGAGTTGCTGCTCGAGGGAGGCGTCTTCCTCGTCTTCGGTCTCGAGCTGAAGGACATCGTCACCAGCAACCTCCGTGAGAACGAGGGCCTCTGGCACGGCGCCTGGCTGGCGATGTCGGCCCTCGGGATCGCCCTGGCCGTCCGCGCCCTGTACGTCACGGGACTCATCTGGGTGCAGGGTCGGCGCAGCCGCAACCTGGCACGCCACCGATGGCGGATGGATGCCGCGCAGGAACGCCTCGATCGCTTCGAGGACGCGGTCCACAACGACCCGGCGAGCCTCTCGCGCCCGGTGGACGACCCGGCCCGCGCGGCTCGCCGCATCGGCTGGATGCGCTCGCGCATCACCCGCACGGTCGCCGACCTCGACTACTACCGCGACACTCCCCTGGGCTGGCGGCACGGCGTCGTGATCGTCTGGGCGGGGATGCGCGGCGTCGTCACGCTCGCCGCCGCGCAGACGCTCCCGCGCGACGGCGTCACCGATCGGCCGTTGCTGATCTTCGTCGCCTTCCTCGTCGCGCTCCTGAGCCTCGTGCTGCAGGGCGTGACACTGCCCGCCGTGGTGCGCGCGGTCGGCCTCGGCGGCGAGGGCGGCGAGGGACCGTCGCGCGAGGAGCAGCGCGCCCTGGATGCGGAGCTTCGGGATGCCGCGGTCTCGGCGCTGCAGTCCGGCTCGCTCACGCGGCGCGATGGGGGGAGCTTCCCCGCCGACATCGTCGAGCGGGCGGGCTCACGACTGACCGAGCCGCCCGACGAGGAGGCGACGGCACGCGTGCGGGATCTGCTGCAGTTGCGCCTCGCCTCGATCGAGGTGATGCGCGACCGTCTGAACGACCTCGCGAACGACGGCCGTTACAGCACGGCCGCCCTGCGCCACGCCCTCGCCGAGCTCGATGCCGACCAGATCAGCCTCGAGCTGCGCATCGACGACGAAGACGACGACTGACGCCTCCACCGGCCGGGAACGCGGCATGTCGCACGACGCCCCGTGCGGCACAATGGAGACGGAGGTTTCCATGAGCGATCCGATCCCGACGACGACGTCACCCGCGGATGCCGCCGGGACCGGCGCCGTACCCGTCCCGCACGCCGCGGCGGAGTGTCCGAAGTGCTTCACCGAGCTGCAGAGCGACCGCGACTGGTGGCGCGCGCGGCCCGCGGGGTCGCGGCTCGTGGGTCTGGTGGTCTCGCGACCCGGGATGCCCAGCGTCGTTCAGCAGCGCGAAGACCTCACGCGCTTCGGCGTGCCGATCGAGGGATTCCGCCACCCGGCGCCCGAGACGCTCGAGGGGTGGGCCGCGCGCTTGGACCGGTTCTTCGGAACGCTCACGCGGGGCGACGTGCTCGTGGTGACGAGCGCGCACTCCCTCGGCCTCACGCGCGACGACGAGACGCGCGCGATCGCCGACCTGCGTCGGCGCGGCGTGATCGTGAAGGTGCTCTCGCACGGCGAGCGCCACCTGCACGACGCGGTCGCGCCGCTCTGACGACCCGACTCCGACGACCCGACTCTGACGACCCGACTCTGACGACCCGACGCGAGGCGCCGGCGGCGGTTCAGGCCCCCACGTAACGGGCGAGGTGCTCACCCGTCAGCGTCGATCGCGCGGCGACGAGGTCGGCGGGCGTTCCCTCGAACACCACGCGTCCGCCGTCGTGCCCCGCCCCCGGGCCGAGGTCGATGATCCAGTCGGCGTGCGCCATGACGGCCTGGTGGTGCTCGATCACGACCACGGTGTTGCCGGCATCCACGAGTCGATCGAGCAGACCGAGGAGGTTGTCGACGTCGGCGAGGTGAAGGCCCGTGGTCGGTTCGTCGAGGACGTAGACCGCCCCCGACTTGGCCATCGAGATCGCGAGCTTCAGGCGTTGGCGTTCGCCGCCCGAGAGGGTGTTGAGGGCCTGTCCGAGCGTGAGGTAGCCGAGACCGACGTCGACCAGGCGCCCGAGAACCGCGACGGCGGGACCGGTGGTGAGGAACGCGGCCGCCTCGGAGACCGACATCGCGAGGACCTCGGCGATGTTCTTGTCGTGGAGCGTGTACTCGAGCACCTCGTCGGAGAACCCGGTTCCGCCGCACAGCTCGCAGTCGGTCTCGACGGTCGATTGGAAGCCGAGCTGGGTGACGATCACGCCGAGGCCCTTGCAGGCCGCACAGGCGCCCTCGGAGTTCGCGCTGAACAGCGCGGGCTTCACGCCGTTCGCCTTCGCGAAAGCAGCACGGACCGCATCGAGGATGCCGGTGTAGGTGGCCGGACTGCTGCGCCGCGACCCCTTGATGGCGGTCTGGTCGACGACCACGACGTCGTCGAAGGCCGGGAGGGCGCCGTGGATGAGCGAGGACTTCCCGGATCCGGCGACGCCCGTGACGACCGTGAGCACCCCGAGGGGGACGTCGACATCGACGTCACGCAGGTTGTGCCGCGTCGCCCCGCGGATCGGGAGCGCGCCGGTGGCGGAGCGCACGGCGCTCTTGAGCTCGGCGCGGTGATCCAGGAACCGCCCGGTGAGGGTGTCGGACGCCCGCAGACCCGCGACATCGCCCTCGTACTGCACCGTGCCACCCTCACGACCCGCGCGAGGGCCGAGGTCGATGACGTGGTCGGCGATGTCGATGACCTCGGGCTTGTGCTCGACGACGAGCACGGTGTTGCCCTTGTCGCGCAGTTGGAGAAGGGTCTCGTTCATCCGCTGGATGTCGTGCGGGTGCAGGCCGGCCGTCGGCTCGTCGAACACGTACGTGATGTCGCTGAGACTCGAGCCGAGGTGTCGGATCATCTTGGTGCGCTGCGCCTCGCCGCCCGACAGGGTTCCGCTCGCCCGATCGAGCGAGAGATACCCCAGGCCGATGTGCACGAAGGAGTCGAGGGTGTCGCGGAGCCCCTGCACGAGCGGAGCCACCGAGGGATCGTCGACCGTGCGCACCCAGGCGGCGAGGTCGGTGATCTGCATGGCAGCGGCATCCGCGATGTTCACGTCGCCGATGCGCGAGGATCGCGCGCCCTCGTTGAGACGGGTCCCCCCGCACGCCGGGCAGGCGACGAAGGTCACGGCCCGGTCGACGAAAGCACGGATGTGAGGCTGCAGGGCGTCGCGGTCCTTCTGCAGCATGCTCTTGGTGACCTTCGGGACGAGGCCCTCGTAGGTCATGTTCGTGTTGGCGATACGGACCTTGACCTGCTCCTTGTAGAGCAGGTCGTGCCGTTCTTGGTCGGTGAACTCGGCGATCGGCTTGTCGCCGTCGAAGAAGCCCGACTCGCTGAAGACGCGCACCATCCACCCGTCGGCGGTGTACCCGGGCACCGTGATCGCGCCGTCGTTGAGGGATTTGGTCTCATCGAGCAACTGGGAGAGGTCGATGTCGCTCACCTGGCCGAGGCCCTCGCAGTCGGGGCACATGCCTCCGGTGATCTCGAACGAGCGGCGCTCCTTCTGCCCCTTGCGCGCACCGGTGGCGATGGTCACGGCCCCGGCCCCCGAGATCGAGGGGACGTTGAACGAGAACGCCTGCGATGAGCCCACGTGCGGTTGCCCGAGGCGGCTGAAGAGCACGCGGAGCATGGCGTGCACGTCGGTCGCCGTTCCCACGGTGGAGCGGGCGTTGGCGGCCATGCGCTCCTGGTCGACGCGGATGGTGGCGCTGAGGTTCTCGAGCGCGTCGACGTCGGGGCGGGAGAGCTGCCCCATGAACTGCTGCACGAAGGTGGGGTAGGTCTCGTTGATGAGCCGCTGGGACTCGGCGGCGATCGTTCCGAAGACGAGCGACGACTTGCCCGAGCCGCTCACGCCCGTGAACACGGTGAGCCGACGCTTGGGCACGTCGAGGTCGACGTCTCGGAGGTTGTTCTCGCGCGCGCCGCGCACGCGGATGACGTCGTGGGCGTCGGGATCGGTCATGGGCGCCTCCTCGGGGTCGTCCCAGTGTGGCGGAGACCTCCGACATTCGCGACGCCTCGCGTGTGACGGGCTGGGTGGGGTCGGTGCCGCCCCACCGCGCCGTCACGCGGAGTCGGCGCCGAAACCCCGCGCCGTTGAGCGGAGTGCGCGAAACGCCGGGCCCACGGCATCCCGAACCGGCGTGTCACACCTCGACTCCGCAGGACGGCACGCGGCAACCGCTGCCTCTGTCCCGCGCACCGGCCGCGCCGCGCGTCGGCGGAAAGACGACGGTGCCCCCGCAGACGGATCTGCGGGGGCACCGGAAGAAGGGGCTCAGCCCTGGGCGCGACGGTTCGTGCGCGGGGTGCGGGCACCGACGACCATGCCGGTCGTGGGAGCACCGGATGCCGAGCGGCCGGCGCCCTGCGGACGAGCGGCGCCTGCACCGGGGCGCTGCGCGCCGCCCGCGCCCTGGCCGCGGCCCGCACCGGAGCGCTGACCGCCGCGGCTGCCCTGGGGAGCGCGACCGGCGACCGGAGCATCGGATGCCGGGGCACCGGCGCCGCGACGACGACCGCCGCCGCCCTGCGCGCCGCCGCGGCCGGAGGGCTGCTGGCCCTCGCCGCGCGCCGCGCGCTTGCGCTGCGCGTTGGCGCCCTGGGAGCGTCCGCCGCCCTGGGGCTGCGCGACGATCGGCTCGGGCTTGACGTACGGGGCCACCTCGCCGACGAGGGCGACGACCTCGGGCGAGGTCGAGGTCACCGGGGTGGGCGTGGCCGAGATCTTGGCCTTGCGCAAGATGTCGAGGGTGTCGCGACGCTGCTCGGGAAGCATGATCGTGACGACGTCGCCGGCCGAGCCCGCGCGCGCGGTGCGGCCCGAGCGGTGCAGGTACGCCTTGTGCTCGACGGGCGGGTCGACGTGCACGACCAGCTCGACGCCGTCGACGTGCACGCCGCGGGCGGCGACGTCGGTGGCGACGAGCACCTTCGCACGGCCGTCGCCGAAGGCGGCGAGGTTGCGGTCGCGGGCGGGCTGCGACAGGTTGCCGTGCAGGTCGACGGCGGGGATGCCCGAGGCGGTGAGCTGCTTCGCGAGCTTCTTGGCCTGGTGCTTCGTGCGCATGAAGAGGATGCGACGGGCCGTGCCCGAGGCGAGCGTCTGCACGAGGTCCTTCTTGGCGTCGGCGTCGGCCGGGGCGAAGACGTGGTGGGTCATCGCGGCGACGTGGGAGTGCGCCTCGTCGACCGAGTGCAGAACCTCGTTGCGCAGGAAGCGCTTGACGAGCTTGTCCACACCGTTGTCGAGCGTCGCCGAGAACAGCAGACGCTGGCCGTCGGCGGGCGTGCGGGCGAGCAGGCGCGTGACGCCGGGGAGGAAGCCGAGGTCGGCCATGTGGTCGGCCTCGTCGAGGACGGTGATCTCGATGTCGCCGAGGTTCGCGAAGCCCTGACCGATGAGGTCTTCGAGGCGGCCGGGGCACGCGACGAGGATGTCGACGCCGGCGTTCAGCGCGTCGACCTGGCGCTTCTGGTTCACGCCGCCGTAGACGGTCGTGGTGACCAGGCCGAAGGGCTGGGCCAGGGGCTTGATGACCTCGTCGATCTGGTTGGCGAGCTCGCGGGTCGGGGCGAGCACCAGCGCGCGGGGCTTGCGGCCACGGCGACGGTCGGTGTTCGCGGCGAGGCGCGCGACCAGCGGCAGCGAGAAGGCGAGAGTCTTGCCCGAGCCGGTCTTGCCGCGACCCAGCACGTCGCGGCCGGCGAGGGTGTCGGGCAGGGTGTCGGCCTGGATCGGGAAGGGCTCGTTCTTGCCCTGAGCGGCGAGAACGTCGATGAGGGGGGCGGGCACGCCGAGGTCGGCGAAAGTCTGGGACGTCATGAATACTCCTGCCGCGGCGCACGCGCGCACGGCGGTTCGGGATGCCGCGATGCTGCGGCTGCAAGGGGCGAAGGCGCCGGGTGGCGCATCCGTTCGCCGTGAAGGTCAAAGGCCCGAGAGAAGGGGCCGGTGCGTTCGACGACGCTGGGAGCGAAAGCTCCGCGGACCAGTCTAGCGGGTGAGCGCCGTCTCCGTCGCGCGGGGGATCCGCCACCGGGTGGGTTTCCGTAGCGTCGAGACCATGGACATCTCATCGATGATCATGGGCGGGGCGATCGCCTCCGTCGCGTGGATCGCCTTCGTGCCCTGGTCGAAACTGCGCCGCCTCAAAGAGCTCGACGCGGAGCGGGGAGACGAATCCGCCTGAGGCGGACGTGACGTCAGGCCGCCGCCCGCCAGCACCCCGCAACGTGGTCGTCCACCATTCCCGAGGACTGCATGAGCGCGTACATCGTCGTCGGGCCGACGAAACGGAAGCCGCGGCGACGGAGCTCCTTGCTCATCGCGGTCGACTCCGGCGTCACGGCCGGGACCTCGGCGAACGTGCGCGGCGGCTCGTGCGACGCCGGGACGAACGACCACAGCAGCGCGTCGAGCTCCCCCTCGCCCATCGCCGCGACGATCGTCGCGTTGCCGATCACGGCCTCGATCTTTCCGCGGTGGCGGATGATGCCGGCATCCTGAAGCAACCGCTCGACGTCGTCGGGCCCGAACGCGGCGACGACCGCCGGGTCGAATCCGTGGAAGACCTCGCGGAAGCGCGGGCGCTTGCGCAGGATCGTGATCCACGCGAGTCCCGCCTGGAAGCCCTCGAGGCTCATCTTCTCGAACAGCGGGCGATCGCCGCGCAGCGTCGTGCCCCACTCCTCGTCGTGGTAGCGCTGGTACTCGAGGTCGGACCCGGCCCACGCGCAGCGCACGACGCCATCGGCCCCGGTCACGAGATCGCTCATGCCCACAGGCTACGGGGGGCCTCCGACATCGGCCGGTGGGGCGGCGGCAGAACAGGGGATGCCACCGAAACAGGCTGCAACGTGCCCCAAGCCCCTGTACGGGACGCATCCCCTGTTCTCGTGACGACGCACGGCCACGGCGCCCGTGTCACCAGAACAGGGGATGCCACGGCAACAGGCCGCGGCACGCGCCCGTGCCCTGTTCTCGCAACGCCCCTGTCCTCGACGCGGGCGAACACGTCACAGCGCGCGCGTCGCCACGGCCTCCTCGGCCACCCCGTCTCCGTCGCGGTCGACGCGGTGCACCCGCCCGCCCGCGGTCTCGGTGACGAAGTCCACCGCGCGCGTCCCCTCGTAGAGCACTCCGGTTCCCTCGTCGAGGCCGAAGCCGCCCGGCAGCGCGCCCGAGGCCACCGCTGCCTGAAGCGCCGGGCGCCGCGGGGCCTGCGAGTCGTAGTGCACCCCGAGCGAGCCGGGGACCAAGCCGAGGCCGTTCGTGATCGTGCGGACCTCGCCGAAGCCCGACGTGGGTCCCCCCTCGTGCCAGCACAGCGCGCCCGCCGAGGTTCCCGCCAGCAGCGTCCCGCGCTCCCCGGCGCGGCGGAGGACCGCGTCGAGTCCGTGCGTCCGCCACACCGGCAGGAGGTTCGCGACGCTCCCCCCGCCCGCCCACACGAGGTCGGCCGTGCCGACGACTTCGTCCAGGTCCAGGGCGGTGCGTCCGAAGAGGCGGAGGTGCACGGCATCCACTCCCGCCGCCATCGCCGCGGCGAGCTCGCGTCCCTCGTCCGCGCGCTGATCGCCTCCGGCCGTGTTGACGAACACGACCCTCGGGCGACCCTCGACCCCGGTGAGGTCGAGAGCGAAGCGCAGGAGGGGGCCGAAGCGCACGTCTCCTCCCGAGGCGTCGACCCAGCCGCCGCAGGTCGCGAGGATCCGCGGGGTGGTCACGGCGCGGGCTCCACGGCATCCGCGTTCCAGGCCCGCACCCGCGGACGCGGCCAGGAGGCTCCTGCGAGGTCGAAAGCGATCGCCCGCTCCTCCCCCGCCTCGAGGCCGAAGGCATTGTCGTCGAGCCATGCTCCCGGGGCGGTGGGGAAGCCGTCGATGAGTACGATCGGCGCCGGAAACTCGCCGACGTTGCGCACGCGCAGCACTCCGTCCGAGAGACGCGCTTCCAGACACGTGCGGGGCTGCTCCTTCAGCGGTGCCGGCCCCGTCGCGTAGGGGCCGAGCAGCTCCTCGATCGGTCGGTCGGTCAGGCTGTCCAGCGGCGCGGCTTCGAGGGCCGCGACCTCGGCGCTCTTGGGTTGTGCGTTGAGCGCGTACCAGGCCGACGAGACGCGCTCGCCGCGCGCGTCGCGCAGGGAGACCGCCAGGACGAGCACCGCTGCGGAGGAGACCTCGGCCTCGAGCGTGAACGCGAGGGCGTGGGAGTCGGCATCCAGATCCACGGATGCCGCGCGCTCGGCGATCACGCGGAAGTCGGCGTCGTAGAGACGGGCGCTGACCGCTCCGCTCAGGGGGTGCGACGTGTCGTTCGCCGCGTGGACCTCGGCCGAGAACGTCTCGCCCGCGGCGAGCGCCGTGCGGTCGTACACCGCGAAGGCCGAACGCGCAGCGCCGAACTGACGCGCGCGGTAGTACGACAGCTTCGCGCGGCCGTAGTAGTCGACGATCGCCCACGAGGCGCCAGGGAAGACCTCGCCGACCTTGTAGAACCAGTAGGCCGCGGTGCTCTCGCCGGCGTGGGCGCGCAGCCGCTCCGAGGCGAACCGGAGCGCGTCGCCCTGGGCGAGCTGCGAGTACTCCACGAACGTCGCCCAATCGGTGAGCGGCCCGTAGTGCGCGTAGCGCGCCTGCTTGAACAGGTCGAAGAGCGAGAACTGAGCCTGGTGCTGCAGGATCGCGCCGTGAGCGGGCGGGGGCCACTGCTCGAGCAGCGCCGGATCGAGGAAGCGCTCCATGCTGTCGAGGTCGCACTGGCTCGACAGCCCGTACTCGCCGAACACCGGGGGGACGTGCGTCGCGTACGCCTCGACGGGCTCGCCCTCGTGATAGACGCCGTAGTAGTGCTCGCTGCCGCCCCAGGGGTCGGTGCGGTGGAAGGGACGCGTCGGGTCGTACTGGCGCACGCGGGTGCCGATCACGGTGAGCAGGTCGTCGCCCGAGATGGTGTCGGGGTTCTCGTTTCCCCCGCCCCACATGACGAGCGACGGGTGCGAGCGGAGCCGACGCACGATGCGCGAAGCCTGCTCGTCGACGGTCGCGAGGGTGGCGCCCGTGGCATCCAGTCCGAAGCTCAGCGGGAACTCCTGCAGCACGAGGATGCCGAGGCGGTCGCACTCGTCGTAGAACGCGTCGCTCTCGACGGTGCCGCCGCCCCACGCGCGGAGCATCTGGAGGTTCGCACGCACGCACAGCTCGAGGAGGTGCCGGTCGATCTCGAACCCGCGGCGGGCCATCGGGTCGGTGAAGCACCAGTTGGCCCCCTTGAGGAAGAGGGGCCGCCCGTTCACGACGAACTGCCAGTCGTAGACGTCGTCACCCGACACCTCGGGGAGCGCCCGCATCTCGACGGTGCGGATACCGGCGGTCGTCTCGCGGCCGGAACCGTCGACCTGCGCAGACACCCGGTACAGCGGCTGGGCGCCGTACCCGAGGGGCCACCACAACCGGGCGTCCGGCACGTCGATCTCGACCGCGTGCCGGGACGTGCCCCGGGATGCCACGGCCTCCGCCGTGACGTCGGCGACGACCGTGCCCTCGGGGTCGAGGACGCGCACGCGGGTCGGGGCGGTCCCCTCGTCCGGGGTGTGCCGCACGAGATCCCACTGCACGCGCAGGCGCGCGGCGCCCTCCGCGGCCCGGACGGTCGAGACGAACAGGTCGTCGAGCTCGAGATCGGGTGCGCGCTCGAGGCGGACCCCGCGCCAGATCCCGATCGAGATGAGGTGGCCGTAGTGCCAGCCCCAGCCCGGGGAGGGTTTGAGCACGCCGTGCCAGTCGCGCGGGGGCGCGTCGATGCGGACGACGATCTCGTCGGTGCCGTCCCCGCGCAGCAGGCTCGTCACGTCGATCTCGGGCCCGCCGTACATGCCGGAGTGCCGGGCGATCGGTTCGCCGTTGAGCCAGAAGGAGGCCGCGTCGTCGACGCCGTCGAAGGCGAGTCGCACCCGTCGGCCGCGCCACGCGGCGGGCACCTCGACGTGCCGGGCGTACCACCACTGCTGCTCCTCGACGCGGGTGCGGCGGAAGAACCAGGGCCACTCCGCCGGCACGCCATGGGCGGTGAGCTCGGCGTGGGTGTGGTCGTGCAGCAGCGGGTCGGGGATCGCCCCCGCCGCGGTGAGAGCGGCCTGGACCGTCCCCGGGACCGTCGCGCGAATCCACGACGAGCGATCGGTGTCAGCGCGGTGCCAGTCCACGGGCGCGGGCGGGGCCTGCCCGCCGAACCACCGCTCGATCGCGAACTCGCGGCCGGCGGGCGCTCCGGCGAGCAGCCAGTCGCCGTCGAGCGAGACCGTCTCGCGGGTGGGCGGTCGGTGCTCTCCCGGCGCCGGGGTCCCGGCATCCGGTGTTCTCGCCGTCCCGCCGGCAGGCGACACGGCGGGCGAGGAGACGGGCAGGGCCGCGTGCTCCTGCACCCACCGGTCGCCGTACAGCGGCGACGCGAGCGCGCGCGCCCGCTCGCGGTCGTCGAGCGAGGTCATTCGCTCACTTCACCGCCCCGGCGTACAGGCCGCTGACGAAGAAGCGCTGCGCGAAGACGAAGAGCAGCAGGATCGGCAGGCTCATGATGAGCACGGCCGCCATGATGTTGCCCCAGTCCGCGAGGTACTGCGCCTTGAAGTAGAGCACGCCGGTGGTCAGCGTCCGCTTGGACGGATCCGTGAGCAGCAGCTGGGGCACGAGGTAGTCGTTCCACACGCCCACCCCCTGCAGCACCCAGAAGGTGGCGATCGCGGGACGCGCGAGCGGGAGGAAGATCCGGCGGAACAGCGTGAAGTACCCCGCGCCGTCGATGACCGCGGCCTCCACGATCTCTTTCGGCACCTGGCGCATGAAGGCGGCCATGAGGAAGACACCGAAGGGCAGCGCGCCGGCGATGTAGATGAGGATGACACCTGCGTAGTTGTTGATCAGGCCGAGGTCGCGCACGACGCGGAACTGCGGGACGAGCGCGAGCTGCATCGGCAGGAAGATGCCCGCCGCGAGCAGCAGGTACACGCCCGAACCGATGCGGGTGGCCTGGCGCACGATCGCGTACGAGGCGAGAGCCGCGACGAAGGTGGCGATCGTCATGCTCGAGACCGTCAGCAGCACCGAGTTGAAGAAGAGGTTGGTGAAGCCGGCATCCTGCCACGAGGTGACGAAGTTGTCGAAGGTCGGTGCCTGCGGCAGCCCGGTGGGGTTCGTCAGCACCTCGAGGTTCGGCTTGAACGCCGTGATGACGATGATGACGATCGGGTAGATCATCGCGATGCTGAGCACGATCAGCAGCAGGTTGATCGGGATGCGGCGGGCCAGGCGGAGCAGGGAGCGTGTGTTCACGCGGGTGGTCACGCGGGTGGTCACGCGGGTGTTCGCTTGCGTGCTCATCGGTTGCCCTCCTCGGCGGCGACGCGGTTGTTGAGTCGGTTCTGCACGGCGGCGATCGCGATCAGCACGATCAGCACCAGGACGGCCATGGCCGAGGCGTACCCGAAGTTGTTGTTGACCAGGCCCTCCTGGAACACCTGGGTCATGAACAGCTGGGTCGAATTGCCCGGCCCTCCTCGCGTCATCAGGTAGACGGTGTCGAAGGCCCTCAGCGCGCCGTTGATCGAGAGCACGAGCACGAGTCCGATCGAGGGGATCATGAGCGGGATCGTGATGAAGCGCATCGCCTTCCACCCCCGGGCGCCGTCGACCTTGGCCGCCTCGAGGATCTCGCCGGGGATGGTCGACAGCCCCGCCAGGAAGATGACGACGTTGAAGCCGAGACCGCTCCACAGGTCGACGAGGATGACGCTGTACAGGGCGAGGTCGTAGTTGCCGAGCCAGTCCTGCGCGAGTCCCCCGAGCCCGATGCTGCGCAACAGTGTGTTGAACGTGCCCGAGGTCGGGTCGTACATGAAGCTCCACGTGAACACGATCGCCACGGGCGAGATGACCATCGGCGCGAAGAAGATCGCGCGATAGATGTTGCCGAGCCGGAGCTGGCGGTGCAGGAGGACAGCGATCAGGAACGCCAGGATCGTCTGCACGACGATCTTGAAGAACCCGTAGATCGCGGTGTTCCCGATCGCCTCCATCAGGACGGGGTCACCCGAGAAGATGCGCACGAAGTTGTCGGCGCCGACGAAGTCCCACGCGCGGTTGAACCCGCGGGCGTCGGTGAAGCTCGCGACGATCACCTGCCCCATGGGGTACACCGTGAAGACGGTGTAGAGCACGAGCGCGGGGGCGACGGCGATCCAGAACTTGCCCGCGGTCGAACGGCCGGTCCACAGGCGCGCCTTCAGCGAGCGCGTGGTCACCGCCTGGGTGGCGGTGGGGTCGTCCAGGGCGAGGACCCGCGGGTCCTCGACGCGTGTGCTGCTCATAGCGATCCAATCGAGTCGAGAGAGGGGATGACGACGGTTGCGCTCCGGGCGGGCACGTCGATGCGCCCGTCCGAGACCGGGGCGCGGAGCCCGTCGAGGTCGTCGGTCTCGGCGTCGCCGAGTCCGGGAAGGCGGAGGGAGAGCACCTCGTCGCCATCGTTGGCCACGACGAGGGCGCGGGCCCCGTCGGCTCCCTCCCACACGGTGAGGAGGTCGTGGGGCGCGCCGTCGGGGCGAAGCGCGACGATGTCGTGGTCGACGACGAGGCGCCCGTTCCAGAGCACGTCGCGGTGGCGCTCGCGCAGCGCGTCGGCCGCGCGGGCGAGGGCCACGGTCGCGGGCATGTCGCCCGGCCGTCCCTTGAAGTTGTAGGGCTCGAGGCTCATCGCGTAGCCGTAGAGCAGGCACTGCGCGACCATCGAACGGTCGTCGAATCCGGTGAGGGCGGTGACGATGCGGGCGTCCGGCCGCAGCTGGCGGCCGAGCGGACGGTGCGTCGGCGACGCGCTGCGGAAGTACGACACGTCGTAGTGCGCGAACTGATCGTCGTACGCGCCCTCGGCGGCGATGACGAAGGTGTCGGCGCGGTCGCCGAGCCCCGCGCGGATGTCGTCCACGAAGGCGGCATCCCAGGTGAATGCGCTGGCACCCACGGGATGACCGTGGTCGTCGGCGAAGCAGAGCAGCGCACGACCGTGATAGAGCGACTCGTCGGCCAGGATGCCATCGGCCCCCCACGCGGCCATCTCGGCGACCTCGTCGGCGAAGCGTCGCCGCAGCGCCTCGACGCCGAAGCACAGCGGCACGTACCAGGGGGTGTTGATGCCGTAGCGCTTCCGGGACGAGAGGTAGACCGGGCCGGGCTGGGCGTAGGGCTGCCCGTTCGGGTCGCGCGAGACGAAGGGCTCGAGCTCGTCCCAGAGGGGTCCGGGCTTCTCGACCCACACGTACTTCACGTACAGCACGGTGGCGACGTCGAGCTCGCGCGCCCGGGCGAGGGCGCGGCGGAGGCCCTCTTCGCCGCCCAGCTTGGCGGCGGGCCGGTGCTGGGGCACGAGACCGTCCTGACCGCCCTCGTTCCAGCCCACGATCTGAATCGCGCCGATGCCCTCGCGCGCGCACTCCTCGATGATGTCGACGAGGGCGTCGAAGTCGTATCGGGGCTCGCCCTCGGTCGACATGAGCTGCACCTGCAGCCACGAGCGCGGCTCTCGGAGCCAGGATGCCGCACTCCGCCGCGTCGGCTCCTGCGTGGGCAGGTAGGCCGCGAGGCCGTCCCGCCACTCCCCCGCGTACGGCGCCAGGGCCATCTCGGGAAGCGTCGCCTCGACGCCGTCCCCCTCGGGGAAGTGGATGGCGTCGAGGGTGACGGCCGCGTCCTCGGCCGCGGTGCGACGCAGGCTGTCGGCGAACCCCGGGACGAGGCTCGCCCGCCACCCGATGAAGTCCAGGGTGCGGGCAGCGGGCTGCACGGTGAGCCCGCCCGCCTCGGTCGCGAGCACGACGAAGGGCGACGTCGGCGTCCCCACCAGCTCGGGGCGCAGGTTGCCGCTGGCGTAGTCGGGGTACAGCGTTCCCCAGTACGGGGCGTTGGAGTCGAACACCGGCAGCAGCGACACGCGCGTACCCGTGGAGTAATCGACGCCGCGGAGTTCGAGCGTGCCCTCGACCGGACGGATGCCGCCGAGCGAAGGGAAGCGCACGGCCTCGACGCCGCCCTCGTCGAAGCGGAAGGACAGCGACAATCGCAGGGCTCCGTCGCGCACGCGCGCACCGACGACGATCTCGCCGGTGAGCCGCTCGCCGGCAGAGGTCACAGGATCGCGCCACACCAGGCGCAGCGCGCCGTCCCCCTCACGCTCGATGCTCGACAGCGTCTGCGCGGCCGTCTCGACGACGGTCGTGCGGTCGCCTCCCCGCGGGATCTCGACCACGAACAGAGAAGGGTGCCCGCCCGCGAGGGGCGCCAGGCCGGTGTTCGGGCCGTCGAGCGCGAGCAGTCCGCCCGTCTCGGGGTCGAAGGTCGCGGTGGTGCGATCGTCGGCGATCGTCAGCAGGGAGGTCACAAGCACATCCTCGTTCTCGTTGTGTAGCCATACTACATGTTCTGGTCGATTGCGCCGCTGTGGATCCGGCATTCACGCACGAACATGGCATTTCGCGTAGCAGCGCTACCGTCTGCGCGGCGGCATCCATCGTCCAGTGAGGGGTTCGGGTGCGTTGCGCCGGGCGGGGCCGAAAACACTCGCCCCGACCGGAGGAACGCGCCCCGAACCCGAGAAGACGGGGGCGGATGCCACGGGCACCGGCTCAGTCGGCGTTGGCGCGGACCTCGACGAGGGTGGCGTCGAGCTCCGCGATCACCGTCTCGACGTCGCTGCGCCCCGCGATGAGGTTCTGCATGCCCACGAGCAGCGTCTCCTGCAGCTGGGGGTGCGCGGGGATCACCACGGGGCGGAAGGTCTTCCCCTCCCACGCCGCCGTCATGGCGGGGAACAGCGGGTCGTTCGCCGAGACGTCGATGCCCCCGGTCGTGGGGAACGCCTTCACCGAGGTGAGGAAGCCGGTGTACACCTCGTCCTGGAAGAAGAAGTCGATGAAGCTCTCGGCGGCTTCGACCCGATCGTTGCCGGGGTTGATCCCCCACGCGACGAGGTAGCTGCCCCACATGTCGGCGACGTCGGCGTCGAGCGTGGGGAAGTTCATGTAGCCGGGCTCCACCCCCGCCGCGCGCGCATCGGAGAGGATCCAGGTCGCGGGGAACATCGCCGCCTGCCCGCTGAGGAAGGCGGACTTCGCGGCCGACTGGTTCGTCCCGAGGGGGTCGGGCATGTAGGCCGGGACGAGGTCCTTCACGACCTCGAGCGACTCGGCGTAGCCGGGGATGTCCGCGAAGGTCTTCTCCCCGGCGAGCAGTTCCTCGATCGCACCCGGGTCGTCGGGGAACACGTGCTGGGCCATCGCGTAGTAGGCGATGAACTGGGGCCACCAACTGTCCTGGGCGCTCATCGCGATCGGCGTGATGCCCGCGGCCGACAGCTTCTCGGTCGCGGCCTTCAGCTCCGTGTAGGTCTGCGGCACCTCGGTGATGCCCGCCCTCTCGAACAGCGCGGTGTTGTAGATGATGCCGTTCCCCGACTGCGAGATGGGCACCGAGTACGCGGCATCCCCCTCCGCTCCCCGGCGGGCTTCCTGCGCGGCGGCCGCGTCGAGGCGCGAGAAGAAGTCGGCCCCCGACAGATCGGCGGCGAACCCGTCGCGGACGAAATCGGTCAGGTTCTTCGGGTCGAACCCGTAGACGTCGGGGCCGGCGCCGCCGGAGAGGCGCGTCTTGAGGACGTTGTCGTAGTCGTTCGTGTTGACGAACTCGGCGTTCACGGTGATGCCGGGGTTCTCGGCCTCGAACGCGTCGATGACCTTCTCGTACGCCTTCTGCGTGTCCCCACCGTCACCCCACATCAGGAAGCTGAGGGTGGTCGTGTCGCTCGAGGAGGCTTGGCATCCGGTGAGGGATGCCAGAGCCAGGGCGCTCAGCGCCGTCGCGGTCGTGACGGTCAGGGCGAGGGAACGGGGCATGGGGGATCGTCTTTCCAAAAAGGAACCGCCTCGCCCGGGATCTCCCGGGCGAGGCGGTTCGGTCGTTCAGCGGTTGTTGGCGCGGTACTGCTCGAGGGCCACGTCGAGGTCGCCCAGCACCTGCTCGGTGGTCTTCTGACCACTGATGATGTTCTGCAGTCCGACGAGCAGCGCATCCTGGATGCTCGGGTCGGTCGGCGAGAACGCCGCCACGAAGGTCTTGCCCTCCCAGGCCGCCTGCATCTCGGGGAAGAGCGGGTCGACATCGGCGCCGATCTCGACGTCCTTCGTGGTGGGGAACAGCTTCACCTTGTCGAGGAACGCCTTGTAGGTGTCGTCCTGGAGGAAGAAGTCGAGGAACTTCTGCGAGGCGGCGAGCTTGGCATCCCCGTTGTTCGGGTTCACCCCGAACCGCACCTGGTAGGTGCCCCACAGGTCGTTCGACGGCTTGTCGACGGTCGGGAAGTTCATGTACCCGAGGTCGAGGCCGGCCTCACGGGCGTCGGAGAGGATCCACGTCGCCGGGAACATCGCCGCCTGGCCCCCGAGGAACGCCGACTGCGCGGCGGTCTGGCTCGTGCCCACCGGGTTGGGCATGTAGTACGGCGTCAGGTCGCGGACGACGTCGAGCGATTCGGCCCAGGCCTGACTCTGGGAGAAGGTGGTCTCGCCCGCGGCCATCTGCGCGCCGAGCTCTTCGTTCGCCCCGTGCTCGGCGAGCGCGTAGTAGACGATGAACTGCGGCCACCAGTTGTCCTGCGCGCTCATCGCGAAGGGGATGATCCCGGCATCCGACAGCTTCTTGGAGTCCGCCAGCAGCTCGCTGTAGGTCGTGGGCGGGGCGTCGATGCCCGCCTTCTCGAACAGCGCCTTGTTGTAGATGATGCCGTTGCCCGACAGGGAGATGGGCAGGTTGTAGGTTCCGCCGGCGCGCTGGCTGTCCTTCGCCGCCTCGGGGGTCAGCTTCGACAGGTAGCTCTCGCCCCCGTCGGAGAGGTCGGCGGCGAAGCCGTCGGCGACGAAGGTGTCGATGTTGCCGAGGTCGAATCCGTAGACATCCGGGCCGGCGCCGCCGGAGAGGCGGGTCTTGAGGATGTTGTCGTAGTCGTTGGTGTTGAAGAACTCCGCGTTGACCGTGATGTCGGGGTTGGCCGCTTCGAACTTCGTGATGACGTCTTCGTACGCCGTCTGCGTGTCGCCGCCGTCGCCCCACATCAAGAAGCTGAGCTCGGTGGGACCGCCGCCGGCACCTCCCGCGCAGCCGCTCAGCGCGCCTACGGTGGTCAATGCGACCGCCGCTACCGCCGTGTGCCTCAGCCACTTCGTCATGGCCACTCCCTATCTCCGTCGATCGTCGCGCGGTCCGTTCCGCGGGACGTGGTGTCGGTAGCAAGACTACACAAAATCGGTTCATTCGCCCATATCGAATACATAACGGGCGCTGTTGGCCCGATAATTGCTAGTGCGACTACGTGAATCGCGACCTCGACGGCTAGGGTGAGGCCCCATGCAGACACGCCCGCCCCTCGGCCGACGACTGACCATCAACACCATCGTCCGCCGCCACCAGATCGAGGCGACGAGGAACACCTCCCTCTGGGAAGACGAGACCGCGCTGCACTCCGCCGCCCTCGTCGAGCGGTTCTCCGACGCCGTGCGTTCCGCGGTCCCGGATGCCTCCCTCACGTGGGCCCTCTCGTGGGGTGCGCTCACCGACGGTTCCCCGCGCTACCGCGACATCCGCCGCACGCTCGCCCGCCTCGCCGCCGAGCACGGCGACGACATCACGTTCGTCCCCGGCGGATTCTTCGCCAACCTCTACGGCACGCGCGACGAAGTCGCCCGCGACATCTCCGACGCGGTCGACCTGCTGCACACGCATTTCGACCGCCCGACCACCGCACTGGTCGCCGGGTTCCTCTCGGCGGCGAACATCGCGGGAGCGCGCGATCTCGGCATCCGTACCGTCCAGGGCAACATCTGGAGCCAGTTCGACATCGACCTGCAGGACGGCGACGGCTCGCTCGCGTACCCCTACTACCCCTCACGGAACCACTTCCTCGTGCCCGGCCGCGGCGACGACCGCATCGACGCGGTTCAGCTCGACGGCTGGACGGTCGATCTCGTGGCCGCCCGCACCGCGGGCATGTCGTCCGAGTACAACTCACGGCTCGGACTCGGCCCCATCGAGACGCTCCACCGCCTGCCGCGCCAGGACGCGCTGAGAGAACTGGATGCCACGAGCGAGGCGCACCTGAACGACCGCAACGTCGCGCGCAACGGCCTCGGCTGGCTGACCGTCAACTACGAGATCAGCGAGGTCGCGCGCGGGCTCGAGCACGACCCCACCACGCTCGATGCCTGGGCGGGCTGGCTCGGGGGCCTGCGCGAGCGGTGGAGCGATCTCGAGCTGACGACGATCGGCCGCTTCGGCGACGAGTGGCGCGCCCGGCACGCCGACAACGAGGACCTCGCCTACCTCCTGCAGCAGAGCGGCAGCGGCGTCCAGGCCTCGCGCGCGGGAGAGACGGTGACGTGGTTCATGTGCGCCGACTTCCGCCTCGGTGTCGTTCAGGTCGGCGACACGGTCGAGGTCTTCGACTACACGTCCTATGCGGGTGCGTTCGTCGAGCCCGCGGAGCGGGGGGATCGCCGATGGAGCCTGCTCGGCGAGATCAACCAGAAGCAGACGCGCCCGCAGGACCGTCCGGTCGCCCTGGCCGCCTTCCTCGCCCGGCACCCGGACGTTGATGCCGCCCTGGACCAGCGCTGGGGCGGCGCTCCCGAACTCCGCGCGCTGCGGGACGCCGCATGATCGCGGTCACCGACCTCACCGTCGAGCACGCCACGGATCCGGTGGGCATCCCGGCATCCCCCCGCTTCGGGTGGACCCTACGCTCCGACATCGACGGCGTCCGGCAGCTCTCCTACCGCCTGAGCGTGCGCCGCGGCGCCGAGACGCTGTGGTGGAGCGGCCCCGTCACCTCCGACCGCAGTGTCGACATCGCCTACGACGGCCCGCCGCTGGCCCCGCTCCGCCGCTACGAGTGGACGGTCGTGGTCACCACGACCGCCGGAGACGCCGCCGCTACGGGAACCTTCGTCACCGCGGTCCTCGACGACGACTGGCGGGGCGCGACCTTCATCGGCGCCGCCGACGACGGCGCGGCCGCTCCCCTGCTCCGCACGGAGTTCGACGTGGATGCCACCCCCGACGAGGCGTACCTCGTGGTCGGGGCCGGGGGTCTCGCCCACGTCGAGATCGACGGCGCTGTTGTGGACGACAGCGTCCTCGGTCCCGGCTTCACCGATTACGAGGTGAGCGCGCAGTACACCGTGGTCGACGTGACCGCTCGGCTCACGCCCGGCCGCCACGCGATCGGCGTCGAGCTCGGCCGCGGGTTCTACGGCATGCGCGGGCGCAACACGTGGAACTGGGAGACCGCGCCCTGGCACGCCGACCCCTCCGCGCGCGTGCTGCTGCTCCTGCGCGATGCCCGCGGCGAGCGCGTCATCGCGAGCGACTCCGCGTGGAGGACCGCGGCGGGCCCGACGCGTCTCGACGACCTCTACGCCGGCGAGGACTACGACGCGCGCCTCGAGCAGCCCGGGTGGAGCACCGCCGGGTTCGACGACCGCGCGTGGCCGAGCGCCCGTGAGGTCGAGGGCCCGCGCGGGGTTCCCGTCCCCGAGCGTCAGCCCCCGATCGTCGAGGGCGAGCTGCTCGAACCGACGCGGGTCACACAGCTCGGCGAGGGCCGCTGGGTCGTCTCTTTCCCCCGCGTGATCGCCGGATGGGTCGAAGTCGACGCCGAAGCGGATCCCGACGGGGAGATCGAGCTGCGATTCGGTGAGAGCCTCCGCGCGGACGGGACCCCGAACTCCGACGACGAGAAGGGGTACTTCGACGGTCGCTTCCAGACCGATCGCCTGACGCTCGCGGACCGGCCGCTGCGGTGGCATCCGCGATTCACGTGGCACGGGTTCCAGCACGTCGACGTGCGCGCGCGCCGGCTGCCGACCCTGCGCGCGCGCGTCGTGCACACGCGCGCCGCGCGCACCGGCCGCGTCGAAACCTCGTCGCCGATGCTCAACACCCTGCACGAGCTCACGGTGCGGACAATCCTCAACAACCTGCACGGCATCCCGACCGATACGCCGAAGTACGAGAAGAACGGGTGGACGGGCGACGGCATGGTCGGCGCCCGGATGATGCTGCTCAACCTCGACACGCACGAGCTGCTCGCCAAGTGGGTCGCCGACATCGCGGCATCCCGTCATGGCGAGGGAGCACCCGAGGTGATCGCCCCGCACGGGGGGTGGAGCATGGACTGGACGCCCGCTCCGACGTGGCACTCCGCGCTGCTCCTCGTGCCGTGGGACATCTACGCGCTCCGCGGCGACGCCCGCGTGCTCGAGGACGTGTGGCCCGACGCCCGTGACTACCTGCGTTTCGAGCTCGCGCGGGGCGTCGAGGGTCTCTTCGACACGACTCTCGGCGACTGGGTGAGTCCCGAGACCGACCCGGGCGGCGGCAACGCCCCCGAGGACACCCGGGTCGCGGCGACGGCGTTCGTCATCGCGATGTGCGACACGGCAGCCGCGATCGCGCGCGTGCTCGGCGACGACCCCGCCGAGTGGCAAGCCGCCGCCGCGCGCTCCCGCTCCGCGTTCGTCGCGGAGTTCTGGGATTCCGAGACCGCCGAGGTCCGCGGCCGGGGCGACGCCGGGTACCGCCAGGCGCACACCGCGCTGGCCCTGGCCTTCGACATCCTCCCCGAGGCCGACCGTCAGCGCGCGGCCGACCGGCTCGCGGCCGACGTCGTCGAGCGCGGGCACCACCTGTCGACCGGTGCTCTCGCGACCAAGCACCTCCTGCCCCAGCTGACGCGCTTCGGCCACGCCGACGCGGCTGTGGGGGTCGCGCTGCAGACGACGTTCCCGAGCTGGGGCTTCTGGGTCGAGCGCGGCGCGACCTCGCTCTGGGAGCACTGGAGGGAGGAGTCGCGCTCGCGCGGGCACTACTTCCTCGGCACGATCGAGGACTGGCTCTACGCCGACGTGGCAGGTCTCCAGCCCGTCTCCCCGGGGTGGCGCGAGGCGCGGATCGCCCCGCGGGTGCTCGGGACGGCGCTGTCATCGGCGAGCGCGGCCGTCCGCACGCCGTACGGCGAGCTAGCGGTGCAGTGGCGCGTCGAGGACGGCGAGGTGACGCTGTCGTGCGAGGTGCCGATCGGCGTGCGCGCCGAGATCGAGCTGCCGGGCTTCCGCCGCCGCGTGGACGCCGGGAGCTACGAGGTGCGCGTGGCCCTCTATTGAGGGTCGGGCCGGGCCGCCGTGGTGTTCACGACGATGGTCGCGCGTGGCCCCGGAGCCACGCGGCGATGTCTTCCACCGAGGGCGGGCTCGCTCCCGCCACGCGGCGGATGAAGAGATCACCCTCGTCCGCCGCCACCATCAGGTCATAGCCGTTGAAGTCGTAGAAGACCGCGGTGACATACCAGCTCAGCCGCTTGTTGCCGTCGAGCAGCGGATGGTTGCTGTTGATGGCCGCGAGGAGGACGGCTGCCTTGCGGTGGATCCCCACATGCACTTCCTCGCCGAACACCGGGAGCGGCGCGGCGAGAGCCGACAGGAGACCGTTGCGATCCCGGTAGTGAAATCCCTTCGCGCGGACGAGACCGTCCACGTCATCAGGATCGAGGTACTCCGTCACCGCGACAGGCGGTCGAGCAGATCGGCGTCGCGCTCGTCGACGCGAGCGATGGCTTCCGCGAACCGTCGACGTCGTTCCGCCCGCTCGTCCATGTTGAGGACCGCCTGCTCGAGCACGCTGTTCTTGCTCATCTTGAGCACGGACGCGAGATGTTCGAGCCGCTCTTCCGCCTCGGGAGAAAGTCGAACCGTCATAGCCATGGGGGTTCCTCCCTCGATGTGGTTGCACCATGATACCGCCGCGACGTTCCCCGCACGTTCACCCGCCCGCGCTATCGTCGGCCGTCCGACGACGGGAGGCCGACGGATGCCGATGACCACACGCGCCCGCATCGGGATCGCCGCCGCCGTCCTGGGGACGGTCGCCGTCGGCGGCGCCGCCGTGGTGATGTTCGGCTGGATGATCGACGAGACGCGCTTCGACCGCCCGGACCCCGCGTTCGACGCGCTCGCCTCCGAGATCGCCGCGGTTCCCGGGGTGACCGACGTCCAGAAGCAGCGCTGGGTCGAAGCCCCCGCGTTCCTCGCCACCTCGTCCTGGGTGCAGGTCACCGCCGAGGCATCCGCGTTCCCCGAGGTCCGCGAGATCGCGTGCGAGACCACGTATCCGGATGCCGTGGAGTGGGGCTTCGACCTCGAGAGCGCCGGAGGCACCCGGGTCTCGGCCTTCGCGGACGCCGCGCGCGGCTGCCCCGCGTTCGGCTTCGACCTCGAGCCCGTGGCATCCGAGATCTTCCGGGTCGCACCCGGGAGCGTGATCCAGGCGGCGATCTGGGATGCCGAGCGCTTCGCGCTGTCCTCACTCGACGGCGGGGCGTCGGAGGTCGTGGCGCACCTCCTGCCCCTCGTCGCGCACGCCGACACGCTGCGCGAGGCCGCGGGGGTCGATCCGGCGATGCCGGTCGAGGTCTCGGGACCGCGGCTCGGCGTCGAGATCGGCCCCGGCGAGGCGGCGGGCTACCACGCCCTCCTCACGACGTTGATCGGCGACCACGACGTGAGCTTCTTCTCATTCGGCGGCGGCGGAACGCCGATCGACGGCGTCGAGAAGGTGCAGGTGACCGCCCCCGACGCGCAGCACGCCGCGATCGAGCGGCTGATCGCCGACTCGGGTCTGCCGGTCGCCGACCTGCCGGTGGCGTTTCTGGAGTGAGGCGGCGCCGTCACCCCCACCGATAAACGCTTCCCGTGCTCAGAAACGGTCTCTCACCGCGTTTCTCAGCACAGAGAGCGTTTATCGGCGGCGGGGCGCGGGGCGGGGGCTGGCGCGGCGCGGGAGCGGGGCCGGCGCGGGGCGGGGCGGGCGCGGGCGCGGGGCCGGCGCGGGGCCGGCGCGGGGCCGGCGCGCGCGGGGACGGGGCGGAGCCCGCGCGTCACCAGGCCGAGTAGCCGCCGTCGATCAGCACCACCGAGCCGGTCATGTACGACGCCGCGTCCGACGCGAGGAACGCCACGAGAGAACCGATCTCTTCGGGGGCGCCGAGGCGCCCCATCGGGGTGCGGCGCACCCAGTCGTCCCACCAGTCGGTGGGGACGCCCTCTTTGGTCAGCTCCGTGCCGACGTAGCCGGGGGCGACCGCGTTGACGCGGATGCCCTGCTCGGCGAACTCGATCGCGAGCGACTTCACGGCGAGGTGCACCGCCCCCTTCGAGGCGTTGTACGCGGCCTGACGCTGGGGCGCGTTCGCGAGTTCGCCCGACATCGAACCGATGGCGACGATCGAGCCGCCGCTCTCCTGCATGTGACGCGCGGCCTCGCGCGCGCACCAGAACGTTCCGGTCGCGTTGACGGCGAGCACGCGGTCCCAGGTCTCGCGCTCGAGGTCGAGCGACGGCTGGTGGTTGGCGATGCCGGCCGAGGTGACGAGGATGTCGACCGATCCGAGACGCGTGGCCACGTCGGCGAAGACGCGCTCCACCTCGGCGGCATCCGTGACGTCGAGATGCACGTACGACACGCGCCCGCTCGCGAACGACGCTGCGGCCGCGGTACCCGCCTCGTCGAGCACGTCGGCGATGACGACGATCGCCCCGAACTCCTCGAGAGCGGTCACCACCGCGAGTCCGATGCCGCGGGATCCTCCCGTCACGACCGCCACCCGGTCGGTGAGTTCCAGCCTTTGTCGGTACATCTTCGTCCTCCTGTGCTGTCGCGCTGTGCGGGAGAGCCCGCATCGGCTAAGATGTAGCCATACTACATGGAAGGAGCTCGCGATGACCCTCGACGTCGAGCAGGCCAGCGAAGAGTCCACCGACACGCTTCTCGAGCGCATCACCCGTCAGCTGCCGCACCTGCGCCGCTCCGAGCAGCGCGTCGCGGCGATCGTCCTCGACAACCCCGTGGGCGCCGCGCAGTACACGATGGCGGGCCTCGCCGAAGCCGCCGAGGTCAGCGAACCCACCGTCATGCGCTTCTGCAGCTCGGTCGGGTGCGAGGGCTTCCAGGACTTCAAGATCCAGCTCGCCCAGACGCTCGCGCTCGGACTGCCGGTCACGCACTCGACCATCACCGCGTCCGACTCCTCCGGCGATGTCGCCGAGAAGATCTTCGACCACACGATCTCGAGCCTCGACCGCGCACGCCGCACTCTCGCGCCCGCCGCCGTCGAGCGCGCGATCGAGGCGATCCTGGATGCCAGCGACATCCTCTTCATCGGCTTCGGCGCCAGCGGCATCATCGCGCAGGACGCCCAGCAGAAGTTCCCCCTCTTCGGAGTCCCCTGCCAGGCGCCCGAGGACTTCCACCAGCAGTTCATCGCCGCGACGATGTCGGGGCCCCGCAGCGTGACCGTCGCGATCTCCAACACCGGGCACACCGAGCAGACGCTCACGGTCGCGCGCGCCGCGCACAAGGCCGGCGGCACGGTCATCTCGCTCACCGGTCGCGTGAGCCCGCTGTCGGAACTCGCCGATATTCCCCTGGTCGTGCGTACTTTCGAAGACACCGACGTGTACACGCCGTCGACGAGCCGCCTCGCGGGCCTCGTCGTCATCGACATCCTCGCCACCGGTGTCGCCCTGCGCCGCTCCCCCGCGCACACCGAGGCCATCCGCCGAATGAAGAGCGAACTCGCCGCCATGCGCCACGCCGAGGGCGACGCCGCCGAGGCCCAGTCGTGACCGGGGTCGTGCTGGTCACCTCCCGCTCGTTCGGGTCGGGCGAGTACGACCCCGAGGCGGTGCTCGCGGAGGCGGGATACCGCGTCGTGCGCGCCGGATCGTCGCACGAGCTCGATGAGCTCGCGCCGCTCTTGGCGGACGCGGACGGGTGGATCGCGGGCACGGGTCCCGTGACCGCCGCGCACCTCGATCTCGCACCGAGGCTCCGGGGGATCGCCCGTTACGGCGTCGGCGTCGACAACGTGGATCTGGCCGCGGCGGCGGCGCGCGGCATCCCGGTCACGAACACCCCCGGCGCGAACTCGGCCGCCGTGGCCGAGCACACCCTCGCGCTCCTGCTGACGGCGCTGCGGGGAATCCCCGCGGCCGACCGTCGCGTGCGAGCCGGAGACTGGTCGGGACAGCCCGCCCGCGAGCTGTCCGCGCTGACGGTCGGGGTGGTGGGGCTGGGCCGGATCGGACGCCTCGTGACCGAGCGCCTGCGCGCCTTCGGCGCCACCGTCCTCGGAGCCGATCCGTGGGTCGACGCCCGCGATCCGCTGTTCGAGACGGTGGAGCGCGCCGACACCGAGACTCTTTCGACGCGCTGCGATGTTGTGACACTACATGCGCCGGGGGGTCAGAAGGTCATCGACGAGCGGTGGCTCTCCGCCGCCGACCGCCCGGTCCTGCTCGTGAACACGGCCCGTGCCGACCTGGTCGACGAGGAAGCGGTCGCCCGCGCCGCCCGTCGCGGGCGCGTGGCCGCGTACGCCGCCGACACCCTCGCCATCGAGACGACCGGCGACGCCGCGTCGCCGCTTCTCGCCGACGACCTGGCCGACCGCGTGGTCGTCACCGCGCACCTCGGCGCGCAGACCCGCGAGGGTGTCGACGGCATGGGGCGCATGGCCACCACCGACATGGTGGCGTTGCTGCGCGGGCACGCTCCCGCGCACCCCGTGCCCGCATGAGCGGGTTCGTCCGGTCCGCCACGGGCGACCTCGCCCCCGAGGCGCTCGGGACCGTCGATTATCACGAGCACCTCTTCCAGGTCTCGCCGCTCCTGCCGGACGACGACCTCGACGACGAGGAAGCCAGCACCGAAGAGACCCGCCAGTTCGCGGCATCCGGATTCCGTACCCTCGTGGATGCCACTCCCCTGGGCCTCGGTCGGCGCCCCGCGGCGGCACGGCGCATCGCCGAAGCCACGGGAGTCACGGTCGTGCTGACGACCGGGCTGCACCGGCGCGAGCACTACGCCGAGGGCCATCCCCTCCTGTCCGCCGACGTCGACACGCTCACCGCGGCCTTCATGGACGACCTCGTGCGCGGCGCCGCGGAACCCGGCGAGGCCCGCGACCCGTCGGTCCGGGCGGGGGTGCTCAAGGCGGGCATGGGGTACTGGCGAATGGATGCCGTCGCCCGACGCTCCCTCGAGGCGATCGGCCGCGCGCACGCGGCGACCGGCGCGCCCGTCATGGTGCACCTCGAGCACGGGACGGCGGCGTTCGAGACGCTCGAGGCGCTGGCATCCGTCGGCGTGCCCGCGCACCGCGTGGCCCTGGCGCACATCGACCGCAATCCCGACCCGGGGCTGCACGCCGAGCTCGCGGCGACGGGCGCATTCCTCGGCTACGACGGCCCCGCTCGCGCGCGCGAGCATCCGGATTCCGTCGTCCTGTCGTGCCTGATCGCCACGGCCGCGGCCGGCGGCGCGGATCGCATCCTGCTCGGCGGCGACGTCGCTCGCCGGACGCGGTACATCGCGTACGGCGGCATGCCCGGGCTGCGCTACCTCGGCGACCGGTTCGTTCCGCGCCTGCGCGCCGAGGGCGGCGACGATCTCGCGGACGCCGTCCTGCGCCGCAACCCCGCCGCCTGGCTGACCTGGGGCTGAACAGGGGCGCCGGCGTCGCGAGCCGACGCGCGGCGAGGCGCCGGGGCGTCGCGCACCCCGGGGCGTCGCGCGCACCGGGGATGGCGTCACCCCCGGTGCGGCGCGCGTCGGCGCCCCGGGGCTGTGTGCGCCCCGGTGCCGCGAGTCCATGCGGCCCTGTCCGCGCTCAACACGTGGCGAACGGAGGAGATCTGGCGAGCGGAGGACGCGGGAGCGCTCACACATCCTCCGCTCGCTACATGTCCTCCGCTCACCCCAGATTCGCGCGGCACCCCGCGGGCGAAGTAGCCGAACTACGCGCAAAGCCCCGCCATCGACACCGTAGCCCCCGAGATTGCCCAAACTCGCCCACTTCTTGTAGTGTTACTACGCACGACGACGCACCCCGGTCGTCGGCGAAGGGAAACGACTGTATGTGCGCCGCTGCACGACTGGCCGAACCGGCCCGGATGACCGTCGACATCGCCCGCGGCCTCCTCGCCGGAGGATCCGAGCGTTACGAGAAGCACCTGCCCGACCTCGTCGGCGTCTACCGCGACGACGCGGCCTACGCCGAAGCGGTCGCTCGCGATGACGGCGAGCCGGTCTACTGGGTCGAGAGCAGCACGCCCGAGACCGGGCGCGGAGCGCTCACGATCGGCCTCAGCGTCCTCCGGCCCGGACGCGTCGGCGACGAGTTCGCGATGACCCGCGGGCACCTGCACGCCCAGTCCGAGTTCGCCGAGCTGTACTACGGCGTCGCGGGCTCCGGAGTGATGCTGCTCGAGTCCGTCGAGGGCGAGTCCCGCGCCCTGCCGATCACCCCGGGCGTGGTCGTCCACGTCCCCGGTGGCTGGATCCACCGCAGCGTCAACGTCGGCGACGACACCCTCGTCACCCTCTTCACCTACGCGACCGAAGCCGGTCAGGACTACGGCATCATCGCCGACGCCGGCGGGATGCGGCAGCTCGTCGTGGCCGACGGCGACGACTGGACGACCCGCCCGAACCCCGACCACGGAGGCTACCGTGCCTGACCCCGGTCCCGTCCTGGCCGACCTCGCTCGGCACATCGACATCAGCTGCGTCCAGGCGCAGCACGCGCGCGCCGATATCGACGAGCTCGTCCGGCAGGCGGTGGCGGGCGGTTTTGTCAGCGCCCACGTCCTGCCCGAGTGGCTCGGCTACCTGCGCGAGCGGTTGGACGGCACGAGCGTCCTCGCCGGGTCGCCGGTGTCGTTCCCGAGCGGCGGCGCCACGACCGCGACGAAGGTGGCCGAGGCATCCGAACTCCTCTCCCTCGGCGCTCAAGAACTCGACGTGGTCGTCGCGATCGGGCGCCTGCGCTCGGGCGACGACGCCTACGTGACGAACGAGCTCGCCGCGATCGTCGAGGTCGTCGACGGCCGCGTGCCGCTGCGCGCGATCCTCGAGGTGGGCCGTCTCGACGACGACGACATCCGACGGGGAGTGGATGCCGCCATCGAGGCCGGAGTGCCCTGGATCAAGACCGGCACCGGCTGGTCGGGCGTGGCCACCTCGATCGCACACATCCGCCTGATCGCCGACCGGGCCGACGGCCGCGCCGCCCTGAAGGCCGCCGGCGGCATCCGCGACCTCGAGACCGTCCGCGCGATGGCCGAGCTCGGCGTGACCCGATTCGGCATGAACGCCACCGCCGCGCTGGCCGCGGTCGACGCCTCGAAGGACCACCGATGACTTTTCCCACCCTGACCGCCGCGACCCTGCGTCCGGCAACGGCTCCCACCCTCTATTTCATCGGCGTCACGACGGGGAGCTCCTCGATCCAGCACGTCTTCCCCCGGTGGGCCGCGCATCTCGGACTTCAGGATGCCGTGCTGCAGGGCATCGACCTGCCCCTGCACGCACCGGCCGAGGACTACCGCGCCGTCGTGCGCTTCATCGCGGAGGACCCGCTGAGCCTGGGCGCCCTCGTCACCACGCACAAGATCGACCTCTTCGCCGCGTGCCGCGACATGTTCGACGAGATCGACGCCTTCGCCGCGCTCATGGGCGAGACGAGCTGCATCTCCAAGCGCGACGGCCGGCTCGTCTGCCACGCCAAGGACCCGATCTCGAGCGGCCTCGCCCTCGACGCGTTCCTCCCCGCCGGCTTCTGGTCGCGAGGCCCCGCCGACGCCCTCTGCCTCGGCGCGGGCGGATCGTCGATCGCGATCAGCTGGTACCTCTCCCAGCAGGAGCGGGGGCTCGACCGCCCCGCGCGCATCATCGTCACCAACCGCTCGGCCGCGCGCCTCGACCACCTGCGCGAGATCCACGCGGCGCTGCCGACCGACACGCTCTTCGAGTACCGCCTGACCCCGACCCCGGCCGACAACGCGCGCGTGCTGGCCGACCTCGCGCCGCGCTCGCTCGTGGTCAACGCCACCGGCCTCGGCAAGGACGCCCCCGGCTCCCCCCTCCCCGATGACGCCGTGTTCCCCCTCGACGGCGTCGCATGGGACCTCAACTACCGCGGCGACCTCGTCTTCCTCGACCAGGCGCGGGCGCAGAGCGCCGAGCGCCGCCTGCAGGTCGAGGACGGGTGGATCTACTTCGTGCACGGGTGGACGCAGGTCATCGCCGAGGTGTTCGACATCGAGATCCCCACCTCGGGTCCCGCGTTCGAGCGGTTGAGCGAGCTCGCCCTGGCCACCCGCTGACCCATGGGACCCCTCGCTCTCGCCCTCGACCTCGGCACCGGTGGCTGCAAAGCCTCGCTCTGGTCGGCCGACGGTCGCGCGGTCGCCGAGACGGTCGTGGCGTATCCGACGCGGCATCCCGGTCCCGGCCGTGCCGAACAGCGTCCGCAGGAGTGGTGGGATGCCGTCGTCTCGGCGACCCGCGAGGTCGTCGCCCAGACTCCCGGCGCGCGCGAAGCCGTCGTCGGGATCGCCCTGTCGGGGCAGAGTCTCGGCGTCGTGCAGGTCGACGCCGCCGGAGAACTCGTCGCCCGCGACACCCCGATCTGGTCGGACACCCGCGGGCGCACGGGCGAGATCCTCGACCGCATCGACGAGGACGCCTGGTACCTGCGCACGGGCAACGGCTTCGGCGCGCAGCTGTATCCGGTCTTCAAGGCCCAGACGATGCGCGCCGAAGACCCCGAGGGGTGGGCGCGCACCCGGTCGCTTCTCGGGTCGAAGGACTGGATCACCCTGCGGCTCACCGGCGAGATCGCCACCGACCACTCGATGGCATCCGGATCCGGTGCCTACGACCTCACCCGCGGCGACTACGACGACACGATCCTCGACGCGGCCGAGCTCGACCGCTCTCTCCTGCCGACCCCGCGCGAGTCCGCCGACGTCGTCGGGACCCTGCGGCCCGCGGCCGCCGACGCGCTCGGCCTTCCCGCGGGCGTCCCCGTGCACGCGGGCGCCGTGGACAACGCGGCCATGGCCCTCGGCTCGCGCGGCACCACCGACGGCCGGATCTACGCCGCGCTCGGCTCGTCGAGCTGGATGACGGTGACCTCGAGCGTCCCCGTGCTCGACGTCGAGACGCGCCCCTACGTCTTCCGTCACGCCGTGCCCGGTCTGTACGTCAGCGCCCTCTCGACCTTCAGCAGCGGCACGACCGTGACGTGGCTCCGCGACGTGCTGCGTCCGGGCGCCGACATCGGCGCGTTCATCGACGGCGCCGCGGCGAGCCCGCGCGGCGCTCGCGGCGCGGTGTTCGTCCCGACGCTCGCCGGCGGCACTCCGCTCGAGGGGGGAAGCGGCATCCGCGGCACGCTCGCCGGCATCGAGCTCGGCACTGCGGCGGAGGATCTCGTGCGCGCGTGCCTCGAGGGCATCGCCTTCGCCCTGGATCGGAGCCTGCGCCACATCCGCTCGCTCAGCGGGCTTCCCGCCGACACCGACCTGCTCATCTCCGGCGGGGGCAGCCGCTCCGACGTGTGGAACCGCATCTACGCCGACGTCCTCGACACGGCACTCCTGCGCACCACCGTCGATCAGCAGGCGGCGACCCTCGGCGCCGCGGCCCTCGTGTTCGCCGGGTCGGGGGTGTGGTCCTCGCTCGGCGTCGCCGACGACGCCCACCGGCTGATCGAACGCCTCGAGCCCGACCCCGACGGGGTGCGCGCCTACGCCGCCTCCCGCGACCGCTACTCCGCCGCGGCCGATGCCGCGGTGCTCTTCGCCCGATCCACCCCCTCCCAGGAGACCGCATGACCGCCCTGCCCCTCGTCGTCATCACCGGAGCCAGCTCCGGGATCGGCGCCGCGACCGCCCGCGCCTTCTCGGCCGCCGGCCACCCCCTGCTGCTCATCGCCCGACGCCTCGCGCCCATGGAAGAACTCGGTCTTCCGGATGCCGAACTCGCGGAGGCCGACGTCACCGACACGGCCGCGGTGGCCGCGGCCATCGCGCGCGCCGAGGAACGGTTCGGCCCCGTCGACCTGCTCGTCAACAACGCCGGCCTGATGGCGCTCTCGGCGGTCGCCGAGCAGGATCCCGCGCTCGTGCAGGAGCAGTTCGACGTCAACTGCGTCGCGCTGGTGAAGAACAGCCAGCTCGTCCTCCCGGGCATGCAGGAACGCCGTCACGGAACGATCGTCAACATCGGCTCGATCGCCGGGAAGCAGCTCTACGAGAACCACGTCGTCTACAACGGGACGAAGTACGCCGTGCACGCGATGACCGAGGGACTGCGTCGAGAGAACGCGGCGCACGGCGTCCGCGTGCTCCTCGTCGCCCCCGGAATGGTCGACACCGCCCTGCTGAGCAACACCGGCGAGGGCGACGTCCTCGACGGCTACCGCGAGTACAAGCAGAGCATCGGCGGCGGACTCGTCCCCGACGACATCGCCCGTGCGATCCTCGCGGCGTACCAGCTCCCGCAGCACGTGAGCTTCCGCGAGATCGTGGTCGCCCCGACCTCGCAAGACGCATGAGCGCGCCCCTCGACGTGCTGCACGGCAGCCGCATCGTGCCCGTGGTGGTCCTCGACGACGCGTCCTTCGCGCCCGACCTCGCCGACGCGCTCCTGGCCGGTGGCATCCCCACCGCCGAGATCACCCTCCGCACGCCCGCCGCCCTCGACGCGATCCGCGCGGTCTCCGGCCGCCCCGGCTTCGCCGTCGGCGCCGGTACGGTGACGACCGTCGCCCAGGTCGAGGCGGCCGTCGACGCCGGAGCGACGTACCTCGTCTCGCCGGGGTTCGACGACGCCGTGGTCGAGCGGGCGGCGGCCCTCGGCATCCCCTTCATCCCCGGGGTCGCGACCGCCACCGAGATCCAGCGGGCCGTCGCCGCGGGCCTGGACCGCCTCAAGCTGTTCCCCGCCGCAGCCGTGGGCGGGCCCACCGCGCTGAAGGCGTTCGCGGGGCCGTTCCCCGACGTGCGCTTCCTGCCGTCCGGGGGCGTGTCGGCGTCGAACGCCGCCGAGTACCTCGCCCTGGGCAACGTCTTCGCGGTGAGCGGGTCGTGGATGGTCCCGTCCGCCGCGCTCACGGCACGGGATGCCGAGACCGTCCGCGCCCTGTCGGCCGAGGCGTCCGCGGCGGTCGCCGTCCTCTGACCGGCCGCCCCGAGAGGGTCTCGGCCGCCGCGTCGGGCCCGCGGCGCGGCGTGCCGTCGCGCGGAGTCCGGCCACCGCCGCCGGGCGACGCGCCGTCCCGCGGGGTCCGTGCCCGACACGCCGAGTTCCGGCATCCTGAACCGGCATGTCGACCCTCGACTCCGCGAGATGGCGCCGAGCACAGCTCGCAGAACCCCGGATTGAGTAGCTGCACTACACAAATGTAGCGCCACCCGAGCGGCGGACGGCCGTAAATCCGCGCTTGCGCATCCAAAGCAACCGCCATAGCCTCGCTGATACATCCCCTCGGCGTAGCATTACTACAGATTCAGCGATGAGTCACCGCGACGCCTCCCATCACCGGCGATAGGAGAACTCATGAGACGACGGCGCACCGCCCTCGCCTTGACCGCGACGACCAGCGTCGTCGCCGCCGCCCTGCTCGTCCCCGCGACCGCGGCATCCGCCGCCGACGAGCAGCGCACCGTCACCGTCCACCTCGATCAGACCGTGCAGGAGGACTACCTCGGGGTCGGCGTCAACGTCATCCCGTGGAGCCTGCTCGAGGGCACGACGAAGTACGGGTACGACGACGCCGACTGGGAGGTCGACGTCGAGCGCATCCACACCCTGCAGCCGAAGGTCGCCCGCATCTGGTTCCAGATCGATTGGATGGAGCTCGAGAAGGGCCGGTACGACTTCGAGAGCCCCGAGATGAAGGCGTTCTACCGGTACCTGGATGCCTTCAAGGCCGCCGGCACCGAGATCGAACTGAACTTCGGGTGGAAGGTCGGCGCCCGCGTCCACGACTGGTTCACGATCCCCGGCGCTCCTGACCCCTACATCTCGGCGCCCGCCGACCTGCCCGCGTACGGCGCCTCCGCCTCCGCCCTGCTGCAGAACCTCTTCGATCGCGGGTACGACGACGTCGACCACCTCACCTTCTACAACGAGCCCAACGGCAGTTGGGACTTCTGGGCACCCGGCGACGAGAAGGCGTACTACGCCGACATGGCGCGCGCGGTGAGCGACCGCCTGACCGCGGACGGCCTGCGCGACGAGGTCGACATCTGGGGCCCCGAAGAGGTCAACGCCGTCGCCTGGACGCAGTACATGGCCGAGAACGCCGGCGACGTCTTCGACCAGTACTCGTTCCACCTGTACGGCGAGTCGTACGACGCGATGGGGGATGCCATTGCCCAGCGCCGCGCGGTGATCGGCGACGCTCCCCTCAACCTCTCCGAGATGGGCTGGACCAACCCGGGTACGAGCGTCTGGGAGACCGGCTACGCGAACTACATCATCCGCAGCGCCAACGACGGGGTGCACTCCAACCTCATCTGGCAGCTCAACGGCGTCATGACGGGCGACCCGGCGGGTGACACGAACGGCTCCTACAACCTGTGGGACTCGCTCATCCTGGGACTCGAGCCCACGGCCGCGTTCTCCGAGGCCGGCCCGCTCATGCGGTACGTGCCCACGCGCAGCACGGTGCTCGGCACGGAGATCTCCGATGCCGATGTCCGCGCGACCGCGTTCCGGGCACCGGACGGCGAGCTGACGGTGCTCGTCGAGACCCAGTCGGGCTCGTCGAAGGACGTGCGCGTGCAGTTCGAGGGCGGCGACGCCGCCGGCGACTTCACCCGCATCGCGTACACGGATGCGATCGCGCAGCCCGGCGAGAACGCGCTCCTGCCGGCCTCCAGCGGAACCCTGACCCCGGATGCCAACGCCTTCACCGACACCGAGATCGGCGACGAGCACACCTACGCGATCTACACCACGGCCCCCGCAGCCACGCAGGTCGAGATGACGCCCGTGCGCACCTCGGTCGCCGGCGGTTCGCGGGTGCAGCTCGGCGCGAACGTCATCGACGGCACCGGCACGCCGACGTGGTCGGTCGTCGGATCCGACAACGGCACCATCGATGCGAACGGTGTCTTCACCGCCCCCTCGGTGACCACCGAACGCACCGTCGCGGTGCGGGCGACCCTCGCCGACGGCGAGTACGGGGTCGCACAGGTCGAGGTCACCCCGGCCAGCACGGCCGGTGTCACCGATGCTCCCGTGTTCAGCCTCGAACGCGGCGTCTACGACTCGATCGAGGCCGTGACGATCACGAGCGCCACCCCCGACGCGCAGATCTTCTACACGACGGACGGCAGTGAGCCCACGGCATCCTCCACCCCCTACACCGGGCAGATCTTCCTCGAGCCGCTCAAGACGACCTACCTGCGGGCCGTCGCGGTGGCGCCCGGGGCGGACGCGTCGGGCGTGACCTCACGGCTCTACAAGGTGAGAGACGTGCAGAACGCGCCCGACGGGTACTCGTTCTGCCAGTACGCCGGCGGCGGCGAGTGCGCCTTCGAGGGCGAGGCCAACGTCGCCTTCGGCTCGGACGGGCTGTTCGTCTTCGGGACCTTCACCGATGGCGTGGACTGCGCGGTCGCCTCGTTCGGCTCCGACCCGAACCCGGGCGGCGACAACCGCTGCTTCGTCAACCCGGACGTGTCGGAGGAGCCGCCGCTGGTGAGCATCCTCAACGCCGGCTTCGAGCGCCCCGCGACCGGCGGGACGGCGAACGGACCGATGGTGAACGGATGGACGTTCAGCGCCCGCGCCGGAATCCAGCACGACAACAGCGTCTTCGTCCCCGCCTCGCCCGCCCCGCAGGGTGAGCGCACGGCGTACCTGAAGAGCGACTCGGGGCTGGCCAGCCGCATCGACCAGACCGTGGTGTTCCCTGCTGGTACGTTCGCGATCACGTTCGCCGCGGCGAACCGCGTCGGCTTCGGCGGTCAGCAGGAGTTCGACGTCGAGGTCGACGGGCAGAAGCTCGGTCACTACGTTCCGGTGGGCGGCGACTACCGGTACTACGAGACCGCACCGTTCACGGTGACGCAGGGCGAGCACACGATCTCGTTCGTGGCGACGACCACCGAGGGCGACAACACCGGGTTCGTCGACGACGTCCGCGTGGTCGCCGCGGAGGAAGAGCCGGGCGACACGACGGCTCCGACGGTCACGGTCAAGGAGGGCGCTGCGTTCACGCAGGGCACCGCCGAGGCCTACGACAAGGTGAGCTTCAAGCTCTACGACGAGGGCAAGATCGACCGCGCCGTGCTCAACGGCGTCGTGAAGGACCTCGCCGACAACACCTGGTCGGATGTGAACTTCGTCGCCCCGGGAGTGTTCGGGGCCGTGTCGGGCGAGAACACGCTCGTCGTCTCCGACGTCGCGGGCAACAGCACGACCGTCACGTTCACGCTGCGCTGACGCGTACCGCGGGCCCGTCCCGCCCTTCGGGGTGGGGCGGGCCCGCTCCCGTGTACCGGGATGCCACGGCGCGATCGTGCGACGAGAACAGGCGATGCGTCCGGAACAGGTCGGATCCTCGCGGATCGCCCTGTTCTCGGCGCATCGCCTGTTCTGGTACTGCCCGGAAGCGGGAAGCGCGCGGGCGGCAGTCCCCCACGGCCGCCGCCCGCGCGCGCTTACTTCGCCGGCTTCTTCTCCGGCACGGGCGCGTTGCCCGAGGCCCGCAGCTCGGCGTAGTACGCCGCCGCTTCGTTCTGACGGTCGTCCTCGACACCGGTGGCGATCGATGCGCGCACGTGCTCCGGGCCGTAGCCGAAGGCATCCACGAGGTCCTGCGCATGCGGGCGGAGCCGCGCGCAGAGACGGTCGATGTAGCTCGAGACCGCCGCCGCGCGCTGCGTCGACAGGCGCCCGTTGATGAGGTGCCAGGCGAGGTGCTTCTCGATGAGCTGGAGGCCGAACAGGTCCCGCAGCCATGTCATCACCTGCAGGGTGCCGCGGTCTTCGATGCGGTTGATCGCGTCGGTGAACGCCTCCCACTGGAGCAGCTCTCCGTGCGCGCGCGCCGCCTCGATCAGCTCGGACTGGTTCGCGTTGAAGAGCGCGGCCGCATCTTCCCGGGAGAGCTTGGATGCCGGACGCAGACGACCCGCGATGTCGGCGATCATCTGCTGGACGCGACCGGCGAGCAGCTCGTGCTGCTGATCGGCGCGGAGTCCGCGCTCGACCGAGCGGGCCGTGGACCCGAGGTCGGTGACGGCCTGGCCGAGCTGACGCAGCCCCGCCCCGTGGAAGAGCTTGCCCGCGGTCTGCCCGACGGCGAACGCGGCGAGGGCCTTGGCATCCTTGCCCTTGAACTGGCGGGCGTAATCGGCGAGCAGGCGCTTGCCGACGAGCTGCAGGAGGATGTTGTTGTCGCCCTCGAACGTGACGAAGATGTCGAGGTCGGCGCGCAGCCCCACGAGACGGTTCTCGAACAGGAACCCCTGGCCGCCGCAGGCCTCGCGGGCCTCCTGCAGCGTGTCGAGCGCGTGCCAGGTCGACAGCGGCTTGAGGGCCGCGGCGAGCGTCTCGAGGTCTTCGCGGTCGGCGTCCGTGTCGAGCGCGCCGCTGAAGACGCCGTCGAATTTCTGCAGGAACTCGTCGTGCGCGAAGATCTCGGCGTAGGTCGTCGCCAGGCGGGGCAGAAGGCGCCGCTGGTGCTTGCCGTAGTCGAGCAGGGTGACCTCGGGGGTGCCGCTGCCGGAGTCGAACTGGCGACGCTGATTGCCGTAGGTGATCGCGATGATGAGGCCGATGGCCGACGCCCAGGCGGCGGCGCCGTCGAGCGAGACACGACCCTGGACGAGGGTGCCGAGCATCGTGAAGAAGCGACGGCCGGGGCTGGCGATGTCGCTCGAGTAGGTGCCGTCGGCGGCGACGTCGCCGTACCGGTTGAGGAGGTTCGTGCGCGGGATGCGGACGTGGTCGAAGTGCAGGCGACCGTTGTCGATGCCGTTCAGACCGCCCTTGAGGCCGTCGTCCTCGCCGCCGATACCGGGGAGGAAGGTGCCGTCCTCGTCCCGCAGGGGCACGTAGAAGCAGTGCACACCGTGGTTGACGCCGTTGGTGATGAGCTGGGCGAACACCGTGGCGGCTTTGCCGTGAAGCGCGGCGTTGCCGAGGTAGTCCTTCCACGCCCCGCGGAACGGCGTGTGGATGACGAACTCCTCCGTCTCGGGGTCGTAGGTCGCGGTCGTGCCGATCGCCGCGACGTCCGAGCCGTGACCGGTCTCGGTCATCGCGAAGGCGCCGGGGATCTCAAGGCTCATGATGCCGGGAAGCCACTTGTCGTGGTGCTCGGCCGTGCCCAGCTGCAGCACGGCGGAGCCGAAGAGGCCCCACTGCACGCCGGACTTGATCTGCAGGCTCGGGTCGGCGGCGACGAGTTCCTCGAAGCCGGCGATGTTCGCGCCGTTGTTCTCTTCGCCCCCGAAACGCTTCGGGAAGGCGCGGTGCACCGCGTTGTTCTGCACGAGCAGGTGCAACTGGCTCAGGGTGCGCTCGCGGTGAGCGTCCATCCCCAGGCTGTCGTCACGCCACAGCGCGGGATCTTTCAGCATCTCGCGCGCCTGGCGACGGGTGTCACCCCACGTGCCGAGCAGCAGGTCGGTGACCCGGTCGATGTCAATGCGCGCTTCGGCGGCTTCGGCGGCGGAGTGCGGAGCGGACGGGGCACCCCCGACGGGTGTGCGCGTGCTCGTGGCGGGCGTGGTGGGACGGACGGCGGCGTCGGTCATTTCGGCACCTTTCGACGTTGCAAAGGGATGCCACCACGGTAGGAGTCCCACAACGCACCGGCAAACAGTGTGTGCGGTGTCGACAATGCGTCGGGGCGACGGGAGGCGCGGTCGTTGTGGGGGGTCAACATTCCCGTGCGGTGGCTGTGGACGCGGCGAGGGCGGCCGGCGGCTTCGACGGGCTCAGTCACCCGGGGCGGGTGCGCGGGGCGCGGGGCCGAGGGGGCTTCGACGGGCTCAGCCACCCCAGGCGCGCGGGGCCGAGGGGGCTTCGACGAGCTCAGCCACCGCGGGGACGCATCCCCTCGAGCCACGGCCCCTGAGCCCGTCGAAGGGACCGGAACCCGCGTCAGTTCGCGGCGACCACCGTCAGGATGCCGTCACCGTAAGCCTCGCGCTTCTTCGCGCCGATGCCGGTGATGCCGTCGAGGTCGTCGACCGATCCGGGCCGCGCGGCCGCGATGGCCCGCAGCGTCGCGTCGCCGAAGACGATGTAAGCCGGCACCCCCTGCTCCCGCGCCTTCTCGGCGCGCCAGGCGCGAAGCGCCTCGAAGAGGTCGCGGTCGCCGGGGGCCACGTCGTCGGCGCTCGACTTCCTCTGCCGGGAGGACCCGCCCCCGCCGGTGCGGCCGAGCGCGTCGCGCCGGAGCGGCACCGGCGTCTCTCCGCGCAGCACCCCGGCCGACGCCTCGCTGAGCGCGAGCGTGCCGTAGTCGCCCTGGGCGACGATGATGCCTCGGGCCAGAAGCTGACGGATGACGCTGCGCCAGTCCTGGTCGGAGAGGTCGGCGCCGAGGCCGTACGTGCTGAGCCGGTCGTGGCCCTGCTGCGAGATGCGCTCGGTCTTCGCTCCGCGCAGGATGTCGATCAGGTGCCCCGCGCCGAAGGCCTGACCCCGTTCGCGCTGAAGACGCACGATGGTCGAGAGCAGCTTCTGCGAGGCGATGAGTCCGTCCCACGTCTCGGGAGGGGTGAGGCAGGTGTCGCAGTTGCCGCACGGCTCCGACTTCTGGCCGAAGTAATCGAGGAGGTTCTGGCGGCGGCATCCGACCGTCTCGCACAGGGCGAGCATCGCGTCGAGGTGCTGGCCCAGACGCATCTTGTAGGAGCGATCGCCGGGCGATTGATCGATCATGCGGCGCTGCTGCACGACGTCTCCGAGCCCGTACGCCATCCACACGACCGAGGGATCCCCGTCGCGTCCCGCACGACCGGTCTCCTGGTAGTAGCCCTCGACCGACTTGGGCAGGTCGATGTGGGCGACGAACCGCACGTCGGGCTTGTCGATCCCCATGCCGAACGCGATGGTGGCGACCATGATCACCCCGTCTTCGCGCAGGAAGCGCGACTGATTCGCCGCGCGCACGGACGTGTCGAGGCCCGCGTGGTACGGCAGGGCGTCGAGGCCCTGCGTGCAGAGGTACGCCGCCATCTGCTCGACGCTCTTGCGGCTCAGCGCGTAGACGATGCCGGCCGCCCCCTCGGGCTGGCTCTTGATGAACTGCACGAGCTGACGGCGCGGGTCGACCTTGGCGTCGATGCGGTACTGGATGTTCGGGCGGTCGAAGCTCGCGACGAAACCGCGCGCATCGCGGAGGCGCAGGCGCTCGACGATCTCTTGCGCGGTCGCGGGGGTCGCAGTGGCCGTGAGCGCCATGCGCGGCACCCCGGGGAACCGGTCGGCGAGATCGCCCAGGGCGAGGTAGTCGGGCCGGAAGTCGTGACCCCACTGCGACACGCAGTGCGCCTCATCGATCGCGATCACGCTGAGGCGGCCGCGCGAGAGCAGACCGAGGGTCTGTGCGCCGTTGAGACGCTCGGGGGCGACGTAGAGCAGGTCGAGTTCGCCCGACAGATACGCCTGCTCGACGGCTTGGCGCTCGGCCGGAGCCTGCGTGGAGTTGAGGTACCCGGCACGCACGCCGTTGGCGATGAGCGCCTCGACCTGGTCGTGCATGAGCGCGATCAGTGGACTGACGACGAGCCCCGTTCCGGGGCGGACGAGAGCGGGCACCTGATACGTGACGCTCTTGCCGCCGCCCGTGGGCATGAGGACGACCGCGTCTCCGCCGTCGACGACGTGCTGCACGATGTCGGCCTGGTCGCCACGGAAGGCGTCGTACCCGTAGACCTCGTGGAGCACTTCGCGCGGGTCGCGACCGGTGAAGTCGCGCACGGCCGGGAGCTCACGGGCCGTACCCGTCGCGGCGACCGCGCGCGCGAACGCGGACGTGGGGTCGACGGGCGGGGGTGGGGCGTCGAGGTCGTCGGGCGGGGCGAAGAGATCAGGGTCCCAGTCGGCGTCCGCGTAGGGGTCGTCGTACCCGCCGAACGGCTCGGGCGGCGCGTCGGCGTAGGGCTCGGGGGCGGCGCCGGAAGAAGTCACCCGTCCACGGTAACCCGGGGTTCCGACACCCGCGCGAGCCGACCGGGCATCTGGGGACGGGGCGTCAGGAATCCGGGGTGTGCAGACGCGCCAGGTAGCGCTCGACGCGGAACGGCACGCCCGCCCGGTCGCGCAGCGACACCCCCACGATGACGGCGGTGGTCAGCGGGATCGTCCAGGCCGCGGGCTGAGCGAGGAGCGCAGCCCACGGTCCGGCATCCGGGATCATTCCTCCGCCGACGAACGCGGCCCCGCACGCCAGCGCGCCCACGACCATGCCGGCGACCGCGCCGCGAGCCGTCAGTCGCGGCCACCAGACTCCGAGCAGGAGCACGGGAGACAGGGTGGATGCCGCGAAGACGAAGACCGCGCCGACACTGGAGACGAGGCCCGCCGGCTCGGTGAGCAGGGCGACCGCGAGCGGCACCACCGTGCACAGCACCGCCGACAGGCGGAAGGAGCGGACGCTGCCGCCGAACACGTCCTGACTCACGACACCCGCGAGCGAGACCACCAGACCCGAGGAGGTCGCGAGGAACGCGGCGAACGCCCCCGCGACGATGAGCGCCGTGAGCAGTTCGCCCACCAGGCCCGGGAAGAGTCGCGCGGGGAGAGCGAGCACCACCGTGTCGGCGAGGCCGCGCACCGCCAGATCCGGGGCCACCACGCGAGCGATGAGCCCCATCGTCGACGACACCGCGTAGAACGCCCCGATGAGCACGATGACGACCACGGTCGTGCGCCGCGCCGATCCCCCGTTCGGGCTGGTGTAGAAGCGCACGAGGACGTGCGGGAGACCGATCGTCCCGAGCAGGAGGGCGAGGAGCAGCGAGACGGTCGCGTACGTGTCGACCGACGCGGGCCCGTACGCGGTCGGGAAGATCGTCGCCGGATCGTGCTCGCGTCCGCCCTGCGAGAGCACGACCAGCAGGAAGACCGCGGGGACGAGCAGCGCGGTCAGCTTCAGCCAGTACTGGAACGCCTGCACCGCGGTGATCGCCCTCATCCCGCCGGCCGCGACGATGGCCGCGACGAGGGTGGCGACGACCACGGCGCCCACCCACCCGGGCACGTCCGCCACGACGCCGAGCGCGAGGCTCGCGCCGTGCAACTGCGGCACGATGTACAGCCAGCCGATCACGAGCACGACGACGCTCGTGACCCCGCGGGCGGCCCGCGACTCGAGCCGCGCCTCGATGAAGTCGGGGATCGTGTACGCGCCGCTGCGCCGGAGCGGGGCGGCGACGAAGAGGAGGACGAGCAGATACCCCGCGGCGTACCCGATGGGGAACCAGAACCCCTCGGCGCCCGAGAGCAGCACGAGGCCGGCGAGGCCCAGGAACGTCCCGGCCGAGAGGTATTCGCCGCTGATCGCCGAGGCGTTCCACACGCTTCCGACGCTGCGGGAAGCGACGAAGAAATCGCCGGTCGTGCGGGACAGACGCACGCCCGAGAACCCCAGGACCGCGGTGACGACGATCAACAGCCCCACCGCGGTGAGGTCGAAGGCGGGGTTCACGCGTCGGACCCGGGTTCGGCAAGGTGGCGGTAGCGCCGTTCGTTGCGCGCCGCCGCCCGCACGAAGATGAGCGCGAACACGAGGATCACCGGATAGAACGCGTAAGCCTGCGCGAGCCACGACAGCGGGACGCCGAGAACGACGGGGTCCCCCAGCTCGGGCAGGATCGCGATCACGACGGCGAGCGCTCCCGCGACCACGAGGAACGCGGCGACGCAGCCGATCGCGAGCCGCAGCTGCGCCCGGACGAGTCCTCGCGAGAAGACGTCGTCGGCCTCGGCGGGCGCGCGTCCCGGCAGAGCGAAGCCGCGCGTGGAGGGGCGCGGCACCCGATGCGATCCGGATGCCGTGACCCGCACGCGCGGCAGGCGCGGCGGCTCGTCGGTCATGGCCTCCCATCGTGGCATCCGGAGCGTCCGTCGTCGATGCGCGTTCCCCGCCGCTCACACCTCGCGCGAGAGGCGGACCGGGGGCATCGCGGCGGCGGGATCGAGATCGACGCGGCGGGCGAGGCATCCGGTGCACCGCACGTATCGCACGCGCCCCTCGCTCGTGACGTGCGCGGACTCGGTGACCCACGCGTGTTCGTGGACGGATGCCGCGACGGGCAGCGACAGGGTTTCGGGGGCACTCATGATGTCAGCGTGCTGTAATGCCGTTATGCATCTCAACCCTTACGGTGAGTACGCGGTCCTGCTCGCGGCCTCGCTCGCGAACGACTGGCCCGGCGACCGCGACGGCGTCGAGGAACGAGCACGGCTGCTGGGCATGTCGATGGATTTCCCGGTCGGCGTCGACGACCACGAGCGCACACGCGACGTCATCGACGACTGGCTGCGCGTCGTGGACGAGCCCGACCCCGACGCCCGAGCCGCCCTCCTCAACGCGCAGATGGCCGCGGTCACCGCCTACCCGCGGCTCACCAACCACAACGGCGAAGGGTGGCACCTGCACTATCGCGACGAGAACGACGCGCTCCCCCGGGTCTTGGCCGCGGTCATCTCGGTCGGCACGGCGCTGCATCTCGTCACGCGCGGGCAGGACCGCCTCGCCCGGTGCGCGGCGGAGCCGTGCGTCAACGTCGTCGTCGACGTCACGCGCAACGGACGCCAGCGGTACTGCTCGGTGCGCTGCGCGAACCGCGCGGCCGTGCGCCGGCATCGCGCGCGGGCGTAATCCCGGCGCCCGACGAGAGCGTGTCCCACTTTTGGCCACGTGAGTCCGTCCACAGCCGCACTTTTCGGGACATCCTCCGCGAAAAGTGGGACGAGGGGTACGCCGCGAGGAATGCCCGCCTCAGCGCAGCAGAGCGTCGCGCACCGACGGCACGAGCCGGCGACTGACCGGCAGCTCGATCTCGGGCAGGACCACCGAGGGCGCCGAACCCGACAGACGCACCTCGACGATGGCATCCCGATGCACGAGGGTCGACCGGTGCACGCGGACGAAGCCGACCTCGGCCCACCGCTCGGCGAGCTCCGACAGCGAGACGCGGACGAGGTGATCGGATGCCGCCGTGTACAACCGCGAGTAGTCTCCCTGCGCCTGCACCCACCGCACGTCGGCCCGGCGGACCATACGCGTCACTCCGCCGACCGTGACCGGGATCGCCTCATCGGCGGACGGTGCGGGACCGGCGTCGATGGCGCGATCGAGAGCACGGCGGAGGCGCTCGACGCGGACGGGCTTGAGCACGTAGTCGACCGCCTCGACGTCGAACGCCTCGACCGCCCCCGCGTCGTCGGCGGTGACGAACACGATCGCGGGCCGCTCCCGCAGGCGCGCGAGCGCGCGGGCGAGGTCGAACCCCGAGAGCCCCGGCATGTGCACGTCGAGGAACGCGACCGCGACGTCGACCCGCTCGAGAACCCGAAGCGCCTCGGCCCCGCTCGCGGCGGCGTGCACCTCGCCCACCCGCGGGTCGGCCGACAGGAGCGCCACCAACTCGGCACGCGCGGGGGCCTCGTCGTCGGCGACCAGGACGTCGACGCTCACGGGTGCGCCGTCTCGTGCCGCGGCTGCGACTTGGGCACGCGCAAGCGCACCGCGGTGCCCGCGCCGACGTTCGTCTCGACGACCAGGCCGCCGGCCGGACCGTAGAGCTGGCGCAAGCGCGCGTCGACGTTGCGGAGCCCCACGTGGGTGGACGCGGCGTCGAGGTCGAGGAGGGCAGCGAGCTCGTCCGGATCCATGCCCACGCCGTCGTCGTCGACCACGACCTCGGTGTGCGTCCCGTCGTCGATCGAGGTCACGGTGATGACCCCGCCCCGCTCGCCCGGCTCGAGTCCGTGCCGCACGGCGTTCTCGACGAGCGGTTGCACGGACAGGAACGGGATGACCGTCGCCAGGGTCTCGGGCGCGATCCGCAGACGCACCGACAGGCGGTCTCCGAACCGTGCGCGTTCGAGCTCGAGGTAAGAGTGGATGCTGCGGAGTTCTTCGGCGAGGGTCGTGAACTCTCCCTGACGGCGGAACGAGTACCGCGTGAAGTCGGCGAACTCGAGGACGAGGTCGCGGGCGCGCGGCGGGTCCGTCGAGATGAAGGAGGCGATCGCGGTCAGCGCGTTGTAGATGAAGTGCGGGCTGATCTGCGCCCGCAGAGCGCGCAGCTCCGCCTCGGCGAGCGCGGCACGCGACGCGTCGAGCCCGGCGAGCTCGAGCTGTGCCGCGCACCACTCGGCGACGTCGCCCGCCGCGCGCACGAGCGGCCCGCGCACGGGCGACGCGAAGGCGATCACCGCTCCCCAGACGCGCCCGTCGACGACGATGGGTGCCCCCACGGCCTCGCCGTCGCTCTCGGTGAACACCTGCCGGCGACCGGTCTCGCGCACGCGCGCGGCGATCCGGCGAGCCGAAGCGGTCAGCGCCTCCGGGCCGTCCAACGCCACACGATCCTCGGCCGCGTCGACGATCGCCACCGCCTCCGCCGCGAGGAGCGTACGCAGATGCTTGGCCGCGCGGGTGGCATCCGGTTCATCCCGTCCCCCGCGGAGAGCGGATGCCGCTGCCACGGCGAGGTGCAGGGTACGGTGCGTCGCCCGCTCCGCGTCGCTGCCGAGGTCGCGCGGCGCGAGGGCGAAGCGGCGCGCGAAGACCAGGGCGAGGGTCAGCGCCGCACCGACGACGACCCCCGCGGCTCCGGCGAGCAGCGGTGCGTCGAGCATGCTCGCAGCCTAGTCAGCAGCAGCGGGCGCCGGGATTCGCGTCCTGCTCGGCCGCCCGCTGCCGCCAGAACTGCCGCTCGGTCAGCGGGACGTCGCCCCGGTGGTGCACCCGGTGGTGCGCGACGTACACGTCGTAGGCGCGATCGCCCATGAGCGTCGTCACGTACCACCGGATGCCACGCCCCACCCGCACCAGCCCCTCCCCCAGGCGGGCAAGGGCGGAACGCGTCTCCACCGAGTCGCTCATGACGCCCTCAGTGGTGCGCCGACGCGGTCGGACGATCCGGGTGGTCGGCCGGGAGGGCCTCCCACTCCTTCTCGATCTCGCGCTCGGCCCGGGTGGCGAGGAAGCCGGCGGGGGCGAATCGACGGGATGCCACGGGGGCGTCCTCGAGGTCGGCGCCGCCGCCGTTTCGCAGGGCCTTCACCGTCACGATCACGGCCATGAGGATGACGACGATCGCCAGCGTCACGAAGATCACCGACAGCACCCCCTGGACGAACGTGTTGCGGACGACGGCCTCCATCGCCGCGACCGTCTTCGCGGTGCCGAACTCGGTCTTGCCCGCGGCGAGCGCGTCGCGGAACGCGATGTGGTTCGCCCAGTATCCGACCGCCGGGACCGGCGAGAAGATCTTGTACATGGATGCCGTGATCGTCACGACCGCGGCGAACGCCAGGGGCAGCGCGACGATCCACAGCCACCGGAAGTACGACCGTCCGCGCTTGGCGACGATCGCGAGCACCACGGCGAGCGCGATCGCGGCGAGCAGCTGGTTGGCGATGCCGAACAGCGGGAAGAAGGTGTTGATGCCGCCCAGCGGGTCGGTGACACCGAGGATGAGGATCGACCCCCACCCGGCGACCATGATCGCCGTGCAGATCCAGACGCCGGGACGCCAGGAGAGGTCCTTGAACTTCGGGAGAACGGTGCCGATCGAGTCCTGGAGCATGAAGCGGGCGACGCGGGTGCCGGCATCCACCGCCGTCAGGATGAACAGGGCCTCGAACATGATGGCGAAGTGGTACCAGAACGCCATCATCGCCTGGCCGCCCAGGGCCTGTTGCATGATGTGCGCGAGGCCGAGGGCGAGCGTCGGCGCTCCACCGGTGCGCGAGACGATCGAGCCCTCGCCGACCGCTGCGGCGGTGGTCGTGAGCATGTCGGGGGTCAGGTTGACGCCCGCGAGTCCGAGGCCGTTCACGAACGCGACCGCACCCTCGACCGTGCCGAGGGTGGCGGCCGGAGAGGCGTTCATCGCGAAGTAGATGCCGCGGTCGATCGACAGGGCGGCGACGAGCGCCATGATCGCGACGAACGACTCCATGAGCATGCCGCCGTAGCCGATGAAGCGCGTCTGGCGCTCCTTCTCGATGAGCTTCGGCGTGGTCCCCGAGGCGATGAGCGCGTGGAATCCGCTGAGCGCTCCGCACGCGATCGTGACGAAGAGGAACGGGAAGATCGGGCCGCTGAAGACCGGGCCGGTCTCCCCACCCGCGAACTCGCTGAACGCGGGAACCGAGATCTCGGGCCGCACGAGGACGATGGCGCCGGCGAGCATCACGATGACGCCGACCTTCATGAACGTCGACAGGTAGTCGCGGGGAGCGAGGAGCAACCACACCGGCAGGACCGCGGCGACGAACCCGTAGATGATGATGCCCCACGCGATGATGGAGCGGTCGAGGTGGAAGGCCGCGTAGCCCCACTCGGTCGAGGCGACCCAGCCGCCCGCGACGATCGCGCCGATCAGGAGCACGAAGCCGATGATCGAGATCTCGGTGATGCGCCCCGGGCGGATGTAGCGCAGGTAAAGGCCCATGAAGAGGGCGATCGGGATCGTCATCGAGACGCTGAACACACCCCACGGGCTCTCGCCCAGGGCGTTCACGACGACGAGCGCGAGGATCGCGACGATGATCAGCATGATGAGCAGGCTCGCGAGGATCGCGGCGGTGCCGCCGATCTTCCCGAGCTCGTCGCGGGCCATCTGGCCGATCGTGCGGCCGCCGCGGCGCATGGAGAAGAACAGCACGAGGTAGTCCTGCACCGCGCCGGCGAGGATCACGCCGACGATGATCCAGATCGTGCCGGGTAGGTAGCCCATCTGCGCGGCGAGTACGGGACCGACGAGGGGTCCGGCGCCGGCGATGGCGGCGAAGTGGTGGCCGTAGAGCACGCGACGGTCGGTGGGGACGTAGTCCTTGCCGTCCTGCTTGCGCTCGGCGGGGGTGGCCCGACGGTCGTCGGGACGCGTGATGTAGCGCTCGATGACCTTGGAGTAGAAGCGGTAACCGATCAGGTAGGTGCAGATCGCGGCGAACACGAACCAGATCGCGTTCACCGTCTCTCCGCGCACGATCGCGAGCATCGTCCACGCGAGGCCGCCGAGCAGGGCGATCCCGACCCACAGGGCGATCTTCGCGGGCGTCCATCGGCTGCGGAGCCGATCGGGAGGGACGGCGACCGGGGGAAGGTTCGGGTCGGTGACGACGTCATCGTCGACGGAAGCGCTCATGGTGTCTCCTGCTCGCGGCGTTGCGGACTCGGACAGTGAACCGGATGCCGCGGGCCCGACGCCGTGGCATCCGGTCATCGTGCGGTGAGCGGCGTGAACGGTGCGGTGAACGGTGCGGCTGGTCCCTTGAGCCTGTCGAAGGGACCGGGGGCTTCGACGAGCTCAGCCACCTACGACGCGGCGGAGGTCCCTGAGCCCGTCGAAGGGACCGGATGCCGCGGTGTCGAGGGGGTGCGGAACACCGCGCGCGCCCCGTACGTTGCTGGAGAGAACCCGACGACAGGAGGCGCCATGACCGACGCACTGACCGTGACCCGCAACGATGAGGCCCACCGCTACGAGATCCACGTGGACGACGAGCTGGGCGGGTTCCTCGAGTTCCGCCCGGCCGGTGAGGGCCGGGTCGTCCTCCCGCACACCGAGGTCGACCCCGCGTTCAAGGGACGCGGCCTCGGCTCCGCACTCGCGAGCGACGCGCTCGCCGACCTCGCCCGTCGCGGCGACAGCATCATCCCCTCGTGCCCGTTCGTCGCCCACTATCTGCGCGAGAACGACGTCCCGGGCCTCATCATCGAGTGGCCGGAAGACCACGACGCGGCCGACTCGGCAGACCCCAGCGAACCGGCATGACCCGCCTCGACGTCGCCCCTCCGGAATCCGAGAGCCCCGTCGACTGCGACGGCCCGCGCGCCCTCGTGGTCGAGGCGCGGGAGGTTCCGCTCGGCGGCGTGCGCGGCATGGAGGTGCACCGCACGCTCCCCCACCGCGCGCTGCCGATGGTCGGGGCGTGGTGCTTCCTCGACCGGTTCGGCCCGCAAGAGACCACCATGCGCGTCGAGCCCCACCCCCACATCGGGCTGCAGACGGTGACCTGGCCGATCATCGGCGAGGTCCGCCATCGGGATGCCGTGGGCAGCGACGTCGTCGTCCGCCCCGGCGCGCTCAACCTCATGACCAGCGGCGAGGGGATCGCGCACTCGGAGTACTCACTCGGCCAGGGACCCGTCGCTCTCGACGCCCTGCAGCTGTGGGTCGCTCTGCCCGAATCGCGGCGCCACGGCGGACCGGCCTTCGAGCGCCACGAGAACCTCCCCGTTCTCGACCTCGGCGAGGGCGCCGACGCCGTCGTCGTGATGGGCGAGCTGGGTGCTGTGAGCTCTCCCGCAACGGTGCACACGCCGATCGTCGGGGCCGAGATCCGCCTGCCCGCCGGCGTGCGGGTGCGGCTCCCGTTGCGGCCGGGGTGGGAGCATGCGCTCTACGGCATGACCGGAACCACGGATGTCCAGACAGGAATGGATGCCGTCGACGCCGACGCCGCGCGACGCTCGGAGCCGCTCCCGGCTGGAGCAGATGGCGCGGTCTCGGTGGACGGAAGCCGCCTGCTGTACCTCGGGAAGGGGCGGGACCACGTCGATCTCGTCAGCCCCAAAGGTGCCCGCGTGTTCCTCCTCGGCGGAGAGCCGTTCGAGGCCGACATCGTGATGTGGTGGAACTTCGTCGGACGCACGCACGACGAGATCGTCGAGGCTCGCGAGGCTTGGGAGGCGCACGCTCCCCGCTTCGGCCAGGTCATCGACCACGGCCCCGAGCGCATCCCCGCTCCACCGCTCCCGGCGGTGCGCCTCACGCCCCGTCGCCGGCGCTGACCCGCCCGCCCGAGCCACGCGCGGCGCCCTCCTCACCCCGCGTCGTCGCCCGCACCGCGCGGCGGTGCGCACTCCCATCGAGTGTCCAAGAAACCCGGGAATCGCCCGCACTCTTTCCGGGTTTCTTGGACACTCGACGTCGAGAGACACGGGCGCGGGCAAGACGGGGCCGCCGATACGCTGAGGCCATGGCCTCGGCATCCGTTCTCTCCACCCGCGTGCTGCTCGTCTGCGCGGCGATCGGGGTCGGAACGGGCATTCTCGGCGGAGCGGCGGGATGGCTGACCCTCGCGGTGCTCGCCGCGGCGCCGTGGGCCTACGGTCTCGTCCTCGGGTCGCACGTGCTGCCCGGGATCATCGCGCAGCAGGTGGTCCGCCGGCCCTGGGTCGCCCTCGTCACGCACGTGCTCGCCGCCCTCGTCGCGAGCGCCATGGCGCCGCAGTGGACCTTCCGTTTCCTCGGGACGGCGATCCTCATCGGCGGCATCCAGGAGGGGGTCGCGGCCCTCACCCGCTACCGCGTGTGGGCACCGGCGCGCTTCTTCATCTCCGCGGTCATCGTCGGCATCGTCATCGCGGTGCCGGTGTGGTTCGCGGGCGACATCGCGAGTCTCGTCCCGGTCGCCCGGGTCGCGGCGGTGGCGATCAGCATCCTGGGTCCCGTCGCGTGGACCGCCGTCGGACTCGGCATCGGCTCGGGCCTGCGCGGCGCCGGGGTCGCCCGGGGTCTCTCGACGCCGAGATGAGCTCGAACAACCGAAGTTAGGGCGCACTAAGTTGGGGAGCGTACGCGCCCCCGAGGACTCGCCCGTGACCACCCGCCCCCACCCCGTCGCCGCCCCCGCCCCGTCGGACACCGACGCGCTGCTGAGCCTGCGCGACGTGGCGATCACGCATCTCGACGCGCCCGCGGCGACGCCGTCCGCCGTGAGCTTCGACGTCGAGCCCGGAGAGGTCGTGCTGGTGCTCGGCCCCAGCGGTTCCGGCAAGTCGACGCTCGCTCTCGCGCTGAACGGCCTGATCCCGCACTCCGTTCCGGCCACGGTCGAGGGCACGGTGCGGGTGGCGGGACAGGATGCCGCGACCGCGACGATCGCCCAGCTCGCGGTCACGGTGGGCATGGTGTTCCAGGATCCCGATGCCCAGCTCATCACCGGCACGCTGCTCGACGAGGTCTGCTTCGGTCCCGAGAACCTCCGACTGCCGGTCGACGTCGTCCTCGCCCGCGCGGAGGCGGCCCTGCGGCGCATGGGGCTCTGGGAGCGACGACACGAATCCCCCGACGTCCTCTCCGGCGGTGGGCGCCAGCGCCTGGCCATCGCCTGCGCGCTCGCGATGGGCTCACCGGTGCTCGTCCTCGACGAGCCCACCGCCAACCTCGATCCGCGCGGCGTCGACGACGTGTACGCAGCCCTGCGCGAGATCGTCGCCGAGGGCGATCGCGCTCTGGTCCTCGTGGAGCACAACCTCGACGCGGCGATGGGGCTCGTCGAACGCGTCGTCGTCCTGGACGGCGAGGGATGCCTCGTCGCCGACGGTCCGGTCGACGACGTGTTGCGCGCTCGCGCCGACGAGCTCCACGCCCTCGGAGTCTGGCTGCCGACCGCGACGCTCGCGGCCCTGCGCCTGCGGGACGCCGGATACCCCTTCGAGCGGCTCCCGCTCACCCCGGCCGAGCTGAGGGACGCGCTCGAGGGGATGCCCGCCCGGGGCGTGGCATCCCTCCCCCGTCCGCAAGAGCGACACCACGGCGACGCTCTCGTGAAGGTCGAGGGGTTGCGCCTCTCGCGCGGGCGCACGCCCGTGCTCCACGGGATCGACCTCGAAGTCGCGGCGGGCGAGTTCGTCGCGGTGGTCGGGGCGAACGGCGCCGGCAAGACGACGCTGGTCCAGGCGATCGCGGGAGTCCTCCGTCCCCCGCCCGGGACGGTGCGGGTCGACGGTCTGGACGTGGGCCGCACCCGCGCCCGCACACTGGCGCGGCACGTCGGGTTCGTGTTCCAGAATCCCGAGCACCAGTTCATCGCGACGACCGTGTTGGACGAGATCGCGCACGGCCTGCGGGCGCAGCGTCTCGGCGACGCCGAGGTGCGGCGCCGCGCGGAGGAGTTGCTCGCCCGCTTCGGGCTCGCCGACAAGGCCGGCATCCATCCGTTCCTCCTCTCCGGGGGTCAGAAGCGGCGTCTCTCGGTCGGCACCGCGCTCGTCGGGGGCGCGCGCCTGCTCGTGTTGGACGAGCCGACGTTCGGCCAGGATCGTGCGCGTGCCGAGGAGCTACTCACGCTGCTCGACGACCTGCGCGAGGACGGCACGACGATCATCGTCGTCACGCACGACATGCAGGTGGTCGCCGAGCACGCCGACCGGCTGATCGTCGTGGACGAGGGACGGATAGCGGCCGACGGCCTCGTCGCGGACGCGTTCTCCGACCCGGCGCTCATCGCGCGCGCGGGGCTGCGCACGCCGCCCCTGCGCGAGGCCTTCGCGGGGCTGCGGAGACACCCGGAGCTCGCGACGGTCGAGCGCCTGCGCGACCTTCCCGAAGGCACCCGATGACCGCCGTCGTGGAAGCCGATCGTCCGACGGCGCGACGGGGACTCGGGGCGCTCAACCCGCTGGCGAAGATCGCCGGCCCCGCCCCCGCCATGATCGCCCTCGTCTTCGTCCGCGACCTGTCCACACCGCTCGTGTTCCTCTGTCTCGCGTACGCCGCGCTGCTGCTCGGCGCCCGTCTCACGCGCCGGGGGCTCGGCATCCTGATCGGGGTGATCCCCGTCGCGATCGTCGTTGTCGCCGCGGGATTCGCCCTGTGGGTCGACCCCGCGCGGGTTGCGGGCACGAGCGAGGTCGTCCGGCTCGGCGACGGGGCGGTGACGCAGGGGGCGCTCATGATCGGGCTCGCCACCGGTCTGCGGCTCGCGGCGATCATGGCGCTCGCGTTCATCGGCGGGCTCACGACGGAGGGGTCCGATCTCGTCCGTTCCCTCGTGCAGCAGCTGCGCGTGCCGTCCCGCATCGGGTACGCGGCTCTCGCGGCGATCCGCTTCGTCCCGCGCTTCGGACACGAACTCGCCGTGATCCGGCAGGCGCACCGCGTGCGCGGTGCCCGGGGTGGAATCTGGTCGGCCCCGGCGCGGGCGGCGGGATACGTCGTGCCGCTGTTGGCCGGAGCGATCCGTCACGCCGAGCGCGTCGCCCTCGCGATGGACGCGCGGGCCTTCGGCGCGCACCCCGACCGCACCGAGCGGCACCTGGTCCCGTGGCGTCGGCGCGACACGGTGTTCGTCGGGGCGTTCTGGGCGGTGTCGGCCGCCGTCTTCGTCGTCGTGCGCCCGTTCTGAGCGATCCGGGTCCCGGAGCCGTGGCATCCGTCCCCCTAGACTCGGGGAAACCTGAGGAGAAGCCATGCCCCGGCGCCGTCGCACCGTCGCGCAACACGCTCGCCTGCGCTCCCCGCATCCGTTCTCCCAACTGGCCAAGCTGCTGGCCGTCGCCGCCACGGTCGTCCTCGTCGCGGTCGTCGGCGTCACGGCGTACACCGCGGTCGATCTGACCTCGGACTACGTCGCCGAAGCGGTCGCCGTCGAGAACCAGCCGGCCATTCCGCCCGACCTCGGACAGCTCGAGGGCGGCGTGAACATGATGGTCGTCGGGATCGACGCGTGCGAGGAGCACCTGAAGGCGCTGTTCGGCGAGCGATGCGAGGGCGCGGATGCCGAGGGCCAGCTCAACGACGTCAACATCCTGATGCACATCTCCGACGCTCCGCGGCGGGTCACGGTGGTGTCGTTCCCGCGCGACCTGCTCTTCGACGCCCCCGCGTGCGACACCCCCGACGGCGGCCGGTGGGGCGGCGGCTTCGTGCAGATCAACGAGATCTACACGTACGGCGGCCTGTCGTGCGTGATGACGGCCATCTCGGACCTGAGCGAGCAGCAGGTGCAGTTCGGTGCCATGGTCACCTTCGGCGGGGTGATCGAGATCACGAACGCGATCGGCGGTGTCGAGATCTGCCTCGCGAGCCCCATGCGCGACGAGAACACCGCGATCGACTGGCCCGCCGGCCCGCGCACGATCCAGGGCTACGAGGCACTGCAGTTCCTCCGCACGCGCTACGGCGTCGGCGGTAGCGACCTCGCGCGCATCAGCAACCAGCAGCAGTACATGTCACGACTGGCGCGGAAGCTCGTCAGCGAAGAGGTGCTGTCGAATCCCGCGACGGTGTTCCGGCTGGCATCCACGGGGCTGCGCAATGTCACGCCCACGCAGAGCCTCACGAACCCCCTGACCCTCGTGCAGATCGCCTCCGCGGTGAAGGACGTGCCGTTCGAAGACATCGTGTTCGTGCAGTACCCGACCGTGACGGCGAGCTCCGACGCGAACCGGGTCGAGCCGAACGACGCGGCGGCCCAGGTGCTGTGGGACGCTCTGTCGGCGAATCAGGCGATCGAGGTCACCGGTGACGTGGGCGCGAACGGGGGCGTGATCGCCGAGCCCTCGCCCGACGAGACGGCCGCGCCGACCGACGCCCCCGAGGTCGAGGCGGGATCGGTCGATCCGACCACCGGTGCCGTCGCCCTGCCCGAGTCGATCACCGGGTCGAGCGCGGCGCAGCAGACGTGCAGCAACGGCGTCGTGAACTGACGCTCGGGGTCAGTAGCTCGGCGCGGCCGGGAGGTTGAAGAACGCCTCGAGGGTCGAGTAGCCGCCGTCGTGGTACGCCTGGGCGAGCTCGGGGCCGATGTAGCGCAGGTGCCAGGCCTCGGGTTCGTATCCCGAGACGCTCTCCTGCCCGTCGACGTAGCGGATGACGAAGCCGTACTCCCAGGCGTGCTCGCGCACCCACGCGCCCTGCGACGAGCCGGCGACGTCGTCGAGCGACCCGCACGAACCGCTGCACGGCACGATGTCGACCGCGAGGCCGGACTGGTGCTCGCTGAAACCGGCGCGGGCGCTCTCGCGGTCGGCGGCCGCCACCCCGCCCACGGCGACGCGGCCGGCGTAGGTCTCCTGCTGGGTCCCGTACGAGCGGAACGCACTGAGGTACCCGATCTCACCCGCCCCCGCATCGTCGGCCGCCCGCACGAGCGTGGTGAGGGCCTTCGCCGCCGAGGACCGCATCGCGCTCTGCTCGAGCGCGCGGACGCCGTCGGGCATGACGAGGTCGTCGGGGCGCCAGTCGACGGGGTCGTACGGACGCTGCTTGTTGACCACGACCCACTGGTGCGTCGGGTCGCTGAGCGACACGCACGGAGCGATCCCGGATGCCACGGCGTCACGGAATGCTGCCCCGCCCCCGGCCGCGGCGATCGCCGCTCCATCGTCCTTCGCCGCGAGGGCGGAGGTGAACGCGGGGTTGTCGCACGGGGTCGTGGCGGCCGGAGCCGCGGCGAGGGTCGGGACCGGCAGACCCTCGGCGGGGACGGCCGGGGGGCCCTGGACCGAGGCCACCGCGTCGGGGCCGGCGGCGTTGGCCGGGCCCGTGGCATCCTGTCCCCCGCCGGACGCGGCGATTCCGATGGCGATAGCGCACGCGGCGACGACGACGGCCCCCGCGGCGGCGACCGCGAGGCGTCGGCGCAGGAGCAGGGCGCCGAGGGCGGCGCGCGGTGTCTCGCGCAGGGCGCGACGCGAGGGGGTGCCGAGCTCCCCGCCGGATGCCGGCGGGGTCTCCCGCCGACGGAGCCGGGAGCCCTCGTCGGGCATCGGCTCCTCGAAGGTGGAACGGCGCCGAGAGGACGCGGGCTCGGGAATCGGAATGGCTGCCGTCGCCCGACGTTCGGCCTCCGCGCGCGCGGCGCGACGGGTCGGAAACGTCGGATCGGAGGGACTCATTCCGTCCATTGTCCCCCGCACCGTCTCTCGGGTCGACCCGCCGCCCGGCTCGTTCGGCTCATTCCCGGTTGCACCCCGGAGATGCCGACGGCACGCTGAGGGGAACCGTGTCACGATCCCGGGAAGGGAGCGATCATGCTCGAAGACGAAGATCGCGAGCTCATGCGCGCCGTCAAGCGCTACCTGCAGCGCGTCGATCGGCTGGCCGCCACCGAAGCCGCCGAGGAGCGCACGCCGCTGGGCATCGCGCTCAGCGATCACCTCGGGGTCGACGCGGCATCCGTCCCCGTCCTGACCGAGTCCGTGCCCCCGCACCGGCTCGTCGACGCCGATGTCGCGCTCGACGAGCTGACGGCAGAGCGCGGCGGAACCCTCCTGGGCGTCAGCGGCGGCGAACAACGCCATCACTCGTCGGTCGCCGACCTGATCAGCAACGCCCACACCCGCTTCGCTCCGGGGCCGGTGTCGTACGAGATGAGGGCGACGGGCCCGCACACCGAGCGCCGCATCGTGGCCTTCGGTGTGCGTCTGCTGTCGTTCGCGGGTCACCCGATCGCGATCGTCCAGCGCGGCGCCTCCCCGCGCCATGGCGAGCAGACCGCGCGCCTCGAGATCCTGAGCGCGGACCAGGATGCCGCGACCGAGCTCGTCACCGAGCTCCGGCGCCTGATGGTCGAGAGGAGCGTCCTCAAGGGACGCGTGCTCTCGTTCGTCCCCACCGAGTACGGGCACGACGCGGGTGCGACGTTCCTGGATCGCCCCGACGTGCCGGCCGACGACATCGTGCTCGAGGACGGGGTGCTCAAGCGGGTCGTCGAGCACGTCGTCGGGGTCGGCGAGCATCGCGATGCCCTCCGCGCGGCGGGGCAGCACCTCAAGCGCGGCGTACTCCTCTACGGACCGCCCGGAACCGGCAAGACCCTCACCGTCCGGCACCTCCTGTCGCGCACCCCCGACACGACCGCCGTCGTCCTCACCGGCTCGAGCATCCGCTTCATCGCCGCGGCGGCGGAGATCGCCCGCACCTTCCCGCCGTCGCTCGTCGTGCTGGAGGACATCGACCTCGTCGCCGCGGACCGGGGCTACTCGCCGCAACCGATCCTGTTCGAGGTGCTCGACGCGCTCGACGGGCTGGAAGGCGACGCCGACGTGGCCTTCGTCATGACGACCAACCACGTGCACATCCTCGAGGAGGCGCTGGCCGCGCGACCGGGTCGCGTCGATCTCGGCGTCGAGATCCCCCTCCCCGGAGCGGACGCGCGGCGACGACTGTTCCGTCGGTACGCCGCCGACCTCCCTCTCTCGGATCGGGCCCTGGATGCCGCGGCCGACCGCGCCGAGGGCACCACCGGCTCGTTCGCGAAGGAGCTCATCCGCCGCACGGTGCTGATCGCCGCCGTGCGGGGCGACGGCGCCGGGGTGACCGATACCGACCTCGAGACCGCGCTGGACGACCTGCTGTCGTCGGGAGCGGCGCTCACGCGGCTCCTCCTCGGGGCACCGGGAGAGGATGCCGCGGCGCCGGGCGATCACGTCCACATTCACCACGGCGCCTCGTACCATCCCTAAGGGGATCCGCGTACGAACTTTGCGGGCATGCGGTTGCCTCACTATCGAATCTGTGTTCGAATGTGGTGATGAGATGGCAAGGTCAGCAACTCGGCGTCGATGACACCGCGGCGCTCCCCGGAATGGAGCGGATGGACGGTCTCGTGCGCTCGGTCACGACGCCCGAGTTCGCCGGCATGACCTTCCACGAGGTGCTCTGCAAGAGCGCGCTCAACCGCGTCCCCGGTGTCTCGGCGATGCCGTTCGACTGGACGGTGAATCCGTATCGGGGCTGCACCCACGCGTGTTCGTATTGCCTGTCCCCCGACACACTGATCCTTCGAGCCGACGGACGCCACGTCCCCCTGTCGGAACTCCGCGTCGGCGACGAGATCATCGGAACAGAACAAGGACCGACATACCGTCATTACGCCCGCACAACGGTCCTGGCGAAGTGGGCGACTCGCAAGCGTGCACACCGCGTGACTCTCGCAGACGGCACCGAGATCGTTGCCAGCGAAGACCACCGCTTCCTGAGCAATCGAGGCTGGAAGAGCGTGCGGGGGGCGATGAGTGGGCGTGAGCGGCGACCGCACCTGACCCTGATGAACCGGCTCCAGGGTTTCGGCACCGGCCACCGCGCTGACTCATCCGGTCCAGGGCCTGACTGGAAGCGCGGTTACCTCACCGGCATGATCCGCGGCGACGGCATGGTGTTCCACAAGAGCTACGACGACGGCCGTCGGGTCCGACTCGTTCACCGATTCCGACTCGCGCTGGCCGACCGCGAGGCCCTCGACCTCACTCGCGCGTTCCTCGAGGAGATCGACGTGCCGACGATGGTCCGACCGTTCGCCGTTCGCCCAGGCCGCAAGCCGATGACGGCGCTGCACACCGCTCGGCGCGACGCCGTCGCGCGCGTGGAAGAGTTCATCACGGTCCCCCCGGACCGTTCGATGGATTGGCTGGCGGGCTTCCTCGGTGGGATATTCGACGCAGAGGGAGCGCATTCCGGAGGCATCGTTCGAATCTCGAACTCCAACACGGAGCTTCTTGATCTGACGGAACAGGCGATGCGTGCCTTCCGTTTCGACGCTGTCAGGGAGCCAACGCGGCCCAACGGTGTCGTCTACATTCGGCTGAGGGGCGGTCACGCGGCGCGAGATCGGTTCTTCAGCGTCGCCCGCCCCGCCATCACTCGCAAGCTCGATCTGATCGGCCGAGCCGTCAAGACCAGCTCAGACCTGCGTGTCATCTCGATAGACGACCTCGGGCATGAGATCGACATGATCGATATCACCACCGGTACCGGTGACTTCATCGCCAACGGCGTCGTCAGTCACAACTGCTTCGCCCGGAAAACCCACGAGTATCTCGACCTCGACTACGGTGCCGACTTCGACTCGCAGATCGTCGTCAAAGTCAACGTCGCAGAGGTACTCCGGACGGAGCTCCAGCGCGGGTCGTGGTCCCGCGAGCCGGTCATGCTCGGCACGAACACCGACCCGTATCAACGCGCGGAGGGGCGCTATCGATTGATGCCCGAGATCATCGGAGCGCTGACCGAGAACCGCACCCCGTTCTCGATCCTCACCAAGGGCACGCTGCTGCGGCGCGACCTTCCCCTGCTCACGGACGCCGCCCGAGAGGTGAAGGTGTCCCTCGCGATGTCGATCGCCGTCTTCGACGACGCCCTGCAGCACTCGATCGAGCCGGGAACCCCCAGCGCCGAGGCACGGCTCGAGACGGTTCGGGCGGCGACGGCGGCGGGTTTCCGCGTGACGGTGTTCCTGATGCCGATCATGCCGCACCTCACCGATTCGGTCGCCGCTCTCGACGACGCCCTCGCCCGGATCCGCGCGGCCGGAGCGGCACGCGTGGTCTACGGGGCGCTGCACCTTCGCCCCGGGGCCAAGCAGTGGTTCCTGCAGTGGCTCGAGCGAGAGCACCCGCACCTCGTGTCGTCGTATCGGGGGCTGTACCCCGGCGTCTCCGTCTCGGCCCCCAAGGCCTACCGCACGTGGCTCGGCAAGCGCATGCGTCCGCTCCTGCGGATGCACCGTCTCGACGGGTGGGACGAGGACGACCACCCCCGCGGGCGCCCGCAGCCCGGCCTGGCCGCGCGGACGCCGCCGGTGAGCAGCCTCGGCCCGTTGCGCAGCACCGGGGTCCCGGCATCCGTGAGGCCTCGGGTCGCCCCCGCGAGCGAGCCGACCCTCTTCTGAACGCGAGAACCCCCGCCGCGGCTGCGACGGGGGTTCCGGGATCCGCGGAGCGGATTACGACGTGACGTCGGCCAGCTGACGACCCGAGATCTCTTCGATCAGGTCATCCCCGAGCTGGGCCGACTCGAACGGAGCGTCGATCTCGGCACGGTCGAGCAGCTCGGTCATGCGGCGCTGACGCTGCCGCGTGATCAAGGTCACGACGGTGCCGCTGCGGCCGGCGCGGCCGGTGCGACCCGACCGGTGCAGGTACGTCTTGTACTCGTCGGGGGCGTCGGCCTGGATGACCAGGTCGATGTCGTCGACGTGGATGCCACGGGCGGCGACGTCGGTGGCCACGAGCACGTTCACGCGGCCCGAGGTCAACTTCTCGAGGTTGCGCGTGCGCTTCTGCTGGTTGAGGTCGCCGTGGAGGGCGACCGCCGCGATGCCGGCTTCGTCGAACTGCTCGGCGAGCATCTCGGCGTACGCGCGGGTCCGCGCGAAGACGAGGGTCTTGCCGTCGCGGTCGACGAGCGAGTCGAGGATCTGCGCCTTGTCGCGGTGCTCGATGACGAGGACGCGGTGCTCGATGGTGCCCGAGTCCTGGTCTTCGCCGGCGACCTCGTAGACGGCCGGCTCGACGAGGAACTCGTCGACGAGGGCCGCGACCTCGCGGTCGAGGGTGGCCGAGAAGAGGAGCTTCTGGCTGCCGTCCGCGGTCGCGCGCAGGATGCGCTGCACCGGCTCGAGGAAGCCGAGCTCGCACATGTGATCGCCCTCATCGAGAACGGTCACCTGCACCTGGGAGAGGTCGAGCTTGCCCTGCTTGAGGAGGTCCTCGATACGGCCGGGCGTGCCGATGATGATGTCGACGCCCTTCTTCAGCGCACCCACCTGGCGCGCCTGGGGCACGCCGCCGTAGATCTGGGTGGTGAACAGGCCGACGCTGCGCGCGATGGGCTGCACGGTGCGGTCGATCTGCAGGGCGAGCTCGCGCGTGGGCGCCAGGATGAGCGCCTTGGGGGCGCGTCCGAACTCACGGCGCTGGCCCGCCTGCGCGCGCAGGATGCGCTCGACGAGAGGGGCACCGAAGGCGATGGTCTTGCCCGAGCCGGTGCGGCCGCGGGCGAGGACGTCGCGTCCCTCGAGGATCGGCTTCACCGTCGCCGCCTGGATGGGGAAGGGGCTCGCCGCACCGAGAGCGGCGAGGGCGCGCACGATGTTGTCGCCGAGGCCGAGCTCGCCGAATCCGGCGCCCGTCTCGGTCGCGGCGTCGACGGCCTGAGCCTGCAGACGCTCGTGGACGACGTCGACGCGCTGCTCGTGCTCGGCGGAGCGCTTCGGGGTGGCGTTCCAATCACTCCGGCTGGGGCCGTCGGTGCGGCGGGGACGGTCGTCGAACGAGCGGGCCGGGCGGTCGCTGCGGTCGAACGAACGCGCAGGACGGTCGCCGAAGTCGCGACGGGGACGGTCGTCGAACGAGCGCGCGGGACGCTCGCCGGCATCGCGACGGGGACGCTCATCACGATCGAACGAACGGGCCGGGCGGTCGCTGCGGTCGAAGGAACGCGCGGGACGGTCGCTGCGGTCGAAGGAACGCGCGGGACGGTCGTCACGACGGGGGCGGTCGTCGAACGAGCGCGCCGGACGGTCGCTGTGATCGAACGAACGAGCCGGGCGCTCGCCGGCGTCACGACGGGGACGCTCGTCACGGTCGAACGAGCGCGCCGGACGGTCGCCCGCGTCACGACGGGGACGCTCGTCACGGTCGAACGAACGAGCGGGACGGTCGTTGCGGTCGAACGAACGCGCCGGACGGTCGCTCCGGTCGAAGGAACGAGCCGGGCGGTCGCTGCGGTCGAACGAACGCGCCGGGCGGTCGCCCGCGTCACGACGGGGACGCTCGTCACGGTCGAACGAACGTGCGGGACGGTCGTTGCGGTCGAACGAACGCGCCGGACGGTCGCCGAAGTCGCGACGGGGACGGTCGTCGAACGAACGCGCGGGACGCTCGTCGCGGCGCCCGGCCGTGGCATCCCGATCCGAACGGCCGAAACGGTCGTCGCGCGCCGAGGTGCGGATGTCGCGGGCCTCGGTGCGGCCGGCGCGGTCGGCCGCGTTCCAGCGGCCCTTCGCGGGCGCGGCCTCGGTCTCGGCGCGGTAGCCGCGGTGGCCGGGGCTCTTGCTGCCGGGCTTGGCCGGGCCCTCGGTACCGGGGCGGCGCTTGCGGTCCTGGAACGAGGTCTGCGCGGCGTAGCGCGGCTCGAAGTTCTTGGCGGGTCGGCCGCCGGCGGGCTTCTTGTTCTTGGGCATGACGATGTCCTTCTGGGTTCTGTTTCGCGCGAGACAGCAGCACCGCACGGCGGTGCAAAACCCGGACTATCGTCGGCCGGGGGCCATTCACTGATGATGGTCGAGGCCGCGATCGCGTCCTGTCCATCGGCCCCTTGGACTCACAAACCCATCCGCGCATCACACGCGGTGTCCAGAGCCGACCGCCCCACGCTACAGGTCGCGCCTGGGAATGGCATCCACGTCCCACGCGACGAGAACAGGGGATGCCACCGAAACAGGCCAAATCGGCACCTGTCTCCCTGTTCTCGTCGCGGCCCCTGTTCTGGTGGCAGCCCCGGTCTCAGACGATCCCGAGGCCCGCGGCACTCCCCGCGTCCCGACGCGAGCGCCGCGCCCGACGAGAACAGGGGATGCCACGGAAACAGGCCGTATCGGCACCAAACAGCCTGTTCTCACGACATCCCCTGTTCTCGTGGCGAGCGGACGGCGGGATACACGCGCTCCTCGACGAAAATGGACGCATGGCAGACACCGACGCCCACCCCATCACGGTGGCGATCGAGCGGCGCATCGACCCGACGCGCACCGCCGAAGCGACCTCCTGGATGCAGGCCGGCACCGACCTCGCGACCGCTTTCCCGGGCTTCCTCGGCTCGGGCTGGGTGCGCGCGGGTGAAGAGAGCGACCTCTGGTACATGCTGTACCGCTTCCGCGACATCACCACGCTCGAGGGGTGGGAGACCTCGTCGCAGCGCCAGTGGTGGCTCGACTCGGGCCGCCCGTTCGCGCGCGAGGAGCGCGTCGAGCGCCGCACCGGCATCGAGGGCTGGTTCGACGCCTCGTTCGGCTCGGTGCTGGAGCCTACGGATGCCACGACCTCGCCCGTGCAGCAACCCGTACCGCCCGCGCCGCCCCGGTGGAAGCAGGCGGTCACCATCTGGGTCGGATTCTTCCCCACCAACCTCCTCGCATCGTGGCTTCTGGGCTTCATCCCGGGGTTCACCGAGATCCCCCTCGTCGTGCGCGTGCTCGCGACCACCCTCATGCTCACCCCCGTGATGACCTACGCGGTCCTCCCCTGGGTCACCCGCCTGCTGCGCCCGTGGCTGCAGCGCCCACCCCGCTTACGAAAGGCCTCGTCATGACCGCCGATCCCACCGGCCAGCGCTTCACCCTGCGCGGTCCGCGCTCGTCCGCCGAGATCACCCAGGTGGGCGCGGCGCTGCGCGGCCTCACCGTCGACGGCGTCGACCTCGTGCCGCCCTACCCGGACGATCAGCCGACGCCCGCGGCATCCGGGGTCGTTCTCGTCCCCTGGCCGAACCGCATCCGCGACGGCAAGTACACCTTCGAGGGCGAAGAGCTGCAGCTCGCGATCAGCGAGCCGAAGTTCGGCAACGCCAGTCACGGCCTCCTGCGTTTCGGTACGTACCAGCCGATCGAGCACACCGACGAGCGACTCGTGCTCGGCGCCGACGTGGTGCCGCAGACGGGGTACCCGTTTCACCTGCGCACCCGGGTGACGTTCACGCTGCTCGCCGACGGCCTGCACGTCGCGCACCACATAGAGAACGTCGGGGCGAGGACCGCGCCCGTCGCGCTCGGCGTCCACCCCTATCTGCAGATCGGCGGCGTCGCGACCGCCGACCTCGTGATCCGCTCCACCGGGACGACGACACTCGTGCTCGACGACCGCAACATCCCCGTCGACGAGGTTCCGGTCGACGACCGCACCGACCTGCGCGGGGGCCGGCGCCTCGGTGACGCGTCGCTCGACAACGGCTACCGGGGGCTGGAACGGGATGCCGAGGGCCGCGCGGTCCACACCCTCACCGCCCCGGACGGCCGCGTCCTCGAGCTCTGGCAGGACGCCGGATTCGGCTGGGCACAGGTCTTCACGACCGACCGCTACCCCGGGCAGCCGCTCGCGGTCGCGATCGAACCCATGACCGCGCCGGCGAATGCATTCGCCTCGGGAATCGACGTGCACGCATTGACGCCGGGAAACACATCGGTGCGCGAGTGGGGAATTCGGTTTAGCGCTTAATCAATGAATATGTCCCCCTTTTGGGGGACATATTTTCCGCCCGCGACCAGGGCTTATTTTCAGTCAAGACTTTCCCGTTGGAGCGAGAGAAAAGTTAGCATTCTGCTGACGGTCTCCGTCGACGCCGGGGATCAAAGCGACGCGATTCTCGGCATTACCCGAATTAGCCGACGGAGGCCGAGGGTCTCGCGGCGCCGGGGGACTTTCGGTCCGCCCCCAGCGAAAGCGCCCGAAAATGAGCATCGCGGTCCGACCAGCCGTTTCCACCCCGTCCCTCACCTTCTCGCGGGAGATGCTCGCGGCATCACGCCGTCTGGCGCGCCGGGCGATCGCTCTGTCGACGATGCAGTTGGCCGCCCTGGTGCTGGTCGTGCTCGTGGGCGGCATCCTGGCGTCGATCCTCACCACGACCGATCCCCTGTGGTGGCAGCTGCATTTCAGCCAGCTCGGGACGTTCCACGACCTGTCCGGCGCCCTGTTCAACACCACGCTCAAGGTCGGCGGCGCGCTCGTCGTCGTCTACGCCGTGCGCGTGCGTCGCGAGCTGCGTCGCCTGGGATCGCGGGCGGGTCGACGAGGAGCCGCGACGGTCGCCTTCGTCTGCCTCACCGTGATCGGCGTCAACCTCGCCCTCGTGGGGTGCGTGCCCCTGAACAGCAACAAGGACCTGCACGACAAGGTCGCCGGCATGATGGTGCTCGGCTTCGCCGCACTGCTGATCACCACGCCCGTGCTGCTGCACCGCCTGAACCGACGCCTCGCGGTCTCGACGGCTCTCGTCTTCGTGTTCCTGTTCGCCGGGGCGTGGCTGTTCGTCACCGCCACGATCAATCTCGCGCTCTTCGAGGTGATCGCCTTCGCCGCGATGTTCGGCTGGTCGGGGATCTTCACGTGGATGCTCTCGCGAGCGGGCGTCCCCGCGGCGCCGACCGAGGCGGCCGCGATGCACGCGGGGAACCCGGATGCCGCAGCCGCGAACGCCGCGACGGCGCACATCGCCACACCGGCCCCGGTGACGTCCGACGCCGCTGCGCGTGCGGCGGCTCGGCGCGTCGCCGGATGGGTCGCGGCGCAGCGACTCGCATCGCCGCGCGGCACGGCACCGCAGGCGCCGGCACCGTCGGTCACCGGGCAGGCGCCCACGCTGCGGCCGGTCGCGGCGCACCGTACGGCGACGTGTCACCCCGCGGCGCGCCTGCGCCTCGCGTCCCTCAGTACCGGTCGCGCAGCTCTCGCCGGCTCAGCGGGTGCCCGTCCTCCGCAACGGCCTCAGCCGCGCCCCCTGATGCGTCGACACTGTCCGTGTTGCGCGCCGCGCGCCGCGCGAGGCGCCGCTCCCGGGCTCCCTCGACGAGGTTGTACAGCGTCGGGAGCACGAGCAGGGTCAGGAACGTCGACGACACCAGCCCGCCGATCACCACGACGGCCAGCGGCTGCGAGATGAAGCCGCCGTGCCCGGTGATGCCCAGCGCCATCGGCACGAGCGCGAAGATCGCCGCGAGCGCGGTCATGAGGATGGGGCGCAGACGCCGTGAGCCGCCGACGATCGTCGCCTCGTAGACACTGAGACCGCGAGCGCGGTATTGGTTCACGAGGTCGATGAGCACGATCGCGTTGGTCACGACGATCCCGACCAGCATCAGCGCACCGATCATTCCGGCGACTCCGAGCGGCACCCCGGTCACCAGCAGCAGGAGGATCGCGCCGGTCGCCGCGAACGGCACCGAGACGAGCAGTTCGAGCGGCTGACGCAGGGACTTGAACGTGGCGACCATGACGACGTAGACGATGAGGATCGCCGCGAGCAGGGCGAGCCCGAGCTGGCCGAACGCGTCCTGCTGCGAGGTCACCGCGCCGCCGACCTTCGCCGTCGCCCCCTCCGGCAGCTGGACGTCGGCGAGCGCCGCGTTCACGCTGGCGGAGGAGCTGCCGAGGTCGTCGGTGGTCGGGGTGACCGTCACGGTGGCCGTGCGCAGCCCTCGAGCCGTCGTGATCGACGGGGGCGTCTGGCTCTGCTCGACCGTCGCGATCTCGTCGAGACGAACCGTGCCGGTCGCGGTCGGGATCTCGAGGGCGCGCAGCGCGTCGACGGTTGCGGGCGGGTTGGCGGCGGCGACGTAGACCGTCACACCGCGACCGTTGATCTCGACGGTGCCGGCCTGGCGTGGCTGCATCGTGTTCGACACGAGCGCTCCGACCGTGCGCTCCGATAGACCGCGCTCGGCTGCGGCCGCGCGATCGACGCGCACCGAGACGTACGGCAGCGACGCCGAGAGGCTGCTCGTGACCTGGCCGATGCCGTCACGCCCCTGCAGACCCGCGACGACGGCGTCGTTCGCCTGCTGCAGCGCCTGCCCGTCGGCGGCGCTCACGTCCACGGTGATGTCGGTGGACCCCAGGCCGCCGCCGCCGGAAGCGGCGACCTCGATCTCTCCGGCATCCGTGATCTTCTCCAGCTCGGTGCGCACGCGGTCGCGCAGGTCGACCTGGTCGACGCCCGACTGCGAGGTGATCGAGTAGGTGATGCCCGAGCCGCCGCCCGAGAACGCGTCGCGCAAGGCCGACCCGGTCGAGCCGATCGACGTCTGCACGGTCTCGACGCCCGGGGTGTCGAGCAGCACGGCCTCGACCTTCTGCGCCGCGGCGTCTTCGGCATCCAGGCTCGGAGCGGATCCGATCTTCTGCGTGACGGTGAACGTGTTCTGGCCGGAGTCGCCGAGGAAGTCGGTCTTGAGCAGGGGCACCGCCGCGAGGGTCCCCCCGAGGACCAGCACAGCCACGGTGAGAGTGACCCATGAGTGCTTCAGCGTCCAGCTCAGCACGGGCACGTAGGCCTTCTGCAGACGCGAGGGCGGTGCGTCGGGGGCTTCGGGATCGATCGGGTTGCCCTCGGCATCCCGGATCACCTTCCCGGGCTTCAGGAACCACGACGCCAGCACGGGCACGATCGTCAGCGAGACGAGGAGCGACGCGGCCATCGCGATCGTGACGGTGAGCGAGAAGGGACGGAACAGCTCACCGGTCACGTCTCCGACGAACGCGATGGGCAGGAACACCGCGACCGAGGTGATCGTGGATGCCGTGATCGCGGCCGCCACCTCCCGCACCGCGCGGACGATGGTCGGGATCTTCTCGGCGTCGCCGACGTAGTGCCGTTTGATGTTCTCGATCACGACGATGGAGTCGTCGACGACGCGGCCGATCGCGATCGTGAGGGCGCCGAGCGTCAGGATGTTGAGCGAGTAGCCGAACGCCTGGAGACCCACGAAGGTGATCAGCACGCTCGTCGGGATCGAGATCGCGGTGACGAGGGTGGAGCGCACCGACATCAGGAAGATGAGGATGATGACGACCGCGAAGACGAGGCCGAGGAGCCCCTCCTGCGCCAGCGCCTCGATCGACTGCTCCACGAACGGCGCCTGATCGAAGACGACGGTGAAGGTGGCACCGTCGCCGAGGGTCGACTCGAGCCCCGGGAGCGCGGCGAGGACTCCGCGCGACACGTCCACGGTGTTGGCCGCGGGGAGCTTGGTCACGGCGATCGTGAGGGCCGGCTTCCCGTCGACGCGCGACAGGGTGGTGGTGGGGTCGGCCTGGAGGGCCACACTCGCGACGTCGGCGATCGTCGTGGCACCGGCGCGGAGCTGCGCGGCATCCGAGGGCACGAGAGGAAGCGCTGAAATCTCATCGACGCTGGTGAGCTTGGCGCCGGTCTGCACCGTGAGGGTCTGATCGCCCTCGGTGATCGACCCGCCCGGGAAGAGGACGCCGTTCGCGTCCAGGGCGTCGGTGATCGACTGCTGGGTGTAGCCGCGCTCGGCGAGCTTCGTGGCGTCGGGCGTGATCGTCACGCGCTGGGCGGTGCCACCGACGATCTGCGCACCGTTGACGCCCTTCACGTCCTCGAGGTCGGGGATGATGCTCGTCTGCAGCGTGGACTGCACGGCCTCGGCATCGCTGAAGCCGGTGACGGCGAGCTGGATGACCGGGAAGTCGTCGATGCTGGCCGACGCAACGGTGGTGTCGGCGGACTCGGGGAGCTGGTCCTTGATGCGCGCGATCGCCGCGAGGATCTTCTGCTGCGCCGAGGCGAGGTCGGTGCCGTAGGTGAAGGACGCCGAGACGATCGACGAGTTGGTCGTGCTCGTGGCGGTCGTGGACTCGAGCCCGTCGACACCGCGGATCGCGTTCTCGATCGGCGTGGAGACGTCGGCTTCGACCACCTCGGGCGAGGCGCCGGGGTAGGTGGTGACGACGGCCAGCTGCGGGAACTGGATCGACGGGATCAGCTCCTGCTTCAGGTTCGTCAGCGCGAGGCCGCCGAAGATCGCCGCAACGATCGTGACGAGGGCGATGAGGGCGCGGTTCTTCAGGCTCAGGACGGCCAGATACGACACGAAGGACCTCTCGGGAGCATCATTCGATACAGAAATGTATCGACGCTCAGTATCCCACGGGCCGTTGCGCGGGAGGCCGCGTCACAGCAGTGAGCCGATGCCGATCCCGGCGAGCGCGGCGACGACCGACCCGACGAACGAGGCCACCGCGTAGACCGTCGCCGTGCGCGTCCGACCCTCCTCGGCGAACAGCGCGGTCGCCACCGCGACGGCACTGAACGTCGTGTAGCCGCCGAGGAGCCCCGTCCCCAGGATCCAGCGCCACGCTTCGTCCGCGGGAAGACGACTCAGGATGCCGAGCACCAGCGCCCCGGAGAGGTTGACCACGAGGATGCCCCACGGAAAGCTCTCGCCGGTGCGGCGACGGATGGCGACGTCGAGCACATACCGCGCCGCCGCGCCGACTCCCCCGGCGAGAGCGACGGCGACGAAGACGAGCGGGGTCACGCGGCCAATCTAGTCGTCGACCGTGATCCCGCGGTCAGCGGCGAGCAACGGGGCCAACTGCTGCAGTTGCCACGACGAGATCGTCGCCCCTCGCAGAGCGCTCAGCCCCGCGATGCCGCCCAGTTCCGCTTCCCGCAGGTCGGCGTGCTGGAGGGTCGCGTGTTCCACGATGAGGTTCGAGATGCGCGTACCCGGCGCGGCGAAACGGGTGATCCGGGACTGACCCACGTCGAGTTCATCGATGGTGCAGTCGGTGAAGGCGACGTCCTGCAGGACCGCCCCTCGGAGATTGACGAATCCGAGACGGCAGTTCCGGAAGTGCACCCCGCTCCACGTCGACTCGAACGCCTCGACCGATCCGAAACGGGATGCCGCGACCTCGACGTCACGCCATGCCCCGCGCGAGGTCGTCAGAATGGGCACGTCGACACCGGTGATCGACACCTCCGCGAGGCGCGCGTGACGCAACGTGAGGGTGGATGCCCGCAGGCCGTCGATACGGGATACCGTCAGCTCCGCGCTCTCGAGGTCGACGGCATCCTGACCGACGTTGTCGAACGACACGCCTTCCAGATGAGCCCGGGGCATGAGACCCGCGGAGTCCCCCTGCAGCAGGTCGTCGAGGACGAGGGTGCCGAACGACGGGGCGACGAGGGTGGGGCGCTTCGGCATGGGTCTCCTGGATCGCGGGACGGGGTGGAGAGAGCCTAGCCACTCCCGCTCGACCCTCTCCCGCACTCCGGTGACGGGGACCTCAGGCCTCCAGAGCCTCGACCCGACGACGGAGCTCCGCGGCCTTCTCGGCACCGAGCTGCGCGGCCGCCAGCTGCAGGGCGGCGCTCGCGGTGAGCGTCTTGGCGACGAGGTACGTCGGGCTCTTCTTCAGGTCGGGGATGACGTCGAGGATGATCGCCTCGGCATCCGGGTCCGTCATGAGCTTGCCGAGCTTCACCTTGGCGAGGTCGTATCGAGCGGCCATCGTGTCTCCTGATCCGGGTGCACCGTCGTCACCCTGGCGAGATTGTTGCACGTTTGTACAGTTATGTCATCACGCGGAACAAGGATTCGGCCAGATCCCCGACCCGCGCGTAGGCGGCGCGGGCCTCCGGCGTCCAGTGCGCCCCGACGTAGACGTGGAAACCTCCGGCCGCCGCGACGAGCGACACCGGCGCACCCGCCTTGCGAGCGCGCCGGACGAAAGCCGCCACGTCGTCGAAGAAGATGTCGTTTCCCCCTTGGAAGATCAGCGTGGGTGGGAGGGTGGACACGTCGCTCCGAGCCGGGTCGACCTCCGGATCGTCCCGCGATCCCCCGCCCACCCACGCGCGTGCCGCGGCACGCAATCCGGGCGCACGTAGGGACGGATCGCGGCGCGAGCGGCGAGCGATCGCGGGATTGTCGAGGGCGAGGTCCACCCACGGAGAGAAGAGCACGAGAGCGTCCGGAGACCGCTCGGCCCGCGCGGACAGCCCGAGGGCGACCGTGCCGCCCGCGGAGTCCCCCGCGACGATCAGCCGCCCCGACCCCACGCGCTCGGCCAGTCGCGCGTACTCGGCGTCGACGAACGCGGCCGTCTCCGCCGCGCGGTGCTCCGGCGCGAGCGGGTAGTTCACCACCGTGACGGCCGCCCCGGTCGCCCGCGCCAGGCGTTCGACGATCCACCAGTGCTCGGCGACGAGCGGGTTCACCAGCCCACCGCCCGGCAGATACATGAGCTCGAGGGCCGCCCGGCGGCGGGCCGGCTCGTACCGGACCACCTCGTGACCACCGCGCCGCGTCACGCGCAGTCGACCCGTTCGACGCAGACGAGCGGGAGGCGGCGCCGGCGCGCGATTGGGGTCGAGGGTGGAGAGGTAGTCGTCTCGCGACAGGGCTCGACGGGTCGGAGCGGCCTTCACCCACAGGGCGAGCGTGGTCAGCGCCAGCGACAGCGACACGACCGCCTCACCCCGCGGCCATGTCGGCCAGGGCGTTCGTGGTGACCAGACGCACGACCGCGGGCAGGCCCGCAGCGATCTTGCGCCCCACCAGCGGCCCGAGAACCACCGCCAGCGGACCCGAGATCTCGACACCGTGAGTCACCGACAGCCCGTTCGGCGTCTCCCGCATGTGGTGCGGGAACGACAGCACCGCCCCCGGGAGGCGGATCCGGAAGTTCATCGCGACCCCCGGCTGCAGCTCGGTGAAGGTGAACGTCTGCGCCGGCGTGCCGTGATTGATCACGCGACCGGTCGCGCCCACGCGCGGCGGGGCGGCGAACTCGGCCACGCGCAGGTCGGGGTCGTCGACCGCCCAGTCCTCGGGGGTGGTCCAGCGCTTCCACACCGCCTCGGGAGACGCGGTGGTCAGGTGGGTGTACTGGCGACGCCATGTCGTCATGCGGACGCTCCCGTTCGTGCGTGATCCGGCGAGGTGGAGGTGACGAAGCCGCGGGCCTGGAGAGCGGCCCGCTCCCCGGCCCGGACGGCTCCGTCCATGAATCCGGTCCAGCGGTCGGACGACTCCGTGCCGGCCCAGACCACCCGACCGACCGGGGCGGCGAGCGCCCCCGCGTAGGGGACGACCACGCCCGGCCCCGGAGCCGCGGTCGGGCCGCCCCCGACCCAGGGCTCGGCGCCCCATCGCTGGTCGATGAAGCCCGTGGCATCCAGTGCTCGGGGGCCGAAGAGGTCGGCGAACGACGACAGTACGCGCACGCGCCGCTCCTCGGCCGGGAGACCGTCCCACTCGCGGGCGTACACACCGCCCACGAACCCCAGGAGCACGCCGGGACCGCCCGTCCCGGGCGGGCTGGCGTCGAAGGTGATGAACGCCGGGCCGGTGTCGGAGAGGCCCTGACCGGACAGGTCGCGCTCGCGCCAGAACGGCGTCTCGTAGACGGCGTAGGCCTTCGAGAGCACACCGGCCGGCCACCGCTGCGACATCTGCGCGTTGACCGGGGGCAGTGCGGGCGAGAACGCGATGCGCGAGCGCAGCGCCGGAGGCACCGCCACGACGACGGCATGCGCCGAGACGCGCTCGTCGCCCGCGGAGACGAGCACTCCGTCATCCGTCGTCTCGATCCGCTGGACGGGGGCGTTCCGGCGCACCGCGTCGCCCAGGTCGGCGGCGATCCGCAGGGCGATCTCGTGCGAGCCTTCGACGAAGTGCTCCTCCTGCGCCCCGCCCTCGGTGTCGAGCATCGACGAGAGCCCGCCCGCCTGATGGATGTAGTGCAGGGCGTGCAGCAGCGACACCTCGTCGGGCTCGCAGCCCCAGGTGGTGCGACTCGCGATGGCGATGAGGTCGCGGGCCGTGGTCGAGGCGTGCGAGCGACGGAGCCACGATCCGAGACTGTCGGCGTCGAGCTCGGCCGCCCGGGGTGCCGCGGCCGGGTTCCCGCGCGGGACGGTTCGCGCGAGTCGGTCCAGGGCGAGCTGGATGCGACCGACGTCGAGGAGGTTCGCCCCCATCGGGGGCACGGTGCCGCGGTAGCGGCGGTGCTGGCCGCGCCACCGGATGACGTTCTGCCCTGCCGAGTGCGTGGGGAAGCGGCGCACACCGACCTCGTCGGCGAGTGCGATGATGCGATCCTGTCCGGGGCCGACGAAGGTGCCGCCGAGATCGACGTGCACCCCCGCGACGGTGGCGGAGCTCACGCGGCCACCGACCCGGGACGACGCCTCGAAGACGGCGACGCGCAGGCCGAGCTGGTGGAGTCGGCGAGCGGCGGTGAGGCCGGACAACCCGGCCCCGACGACCACCACGTCGACGTCGGGGGCCGTGGCGCGATCGACGGCTTCGGGGGTGACGGTCATAGGCTTGCTCCGTTTCTGGTGCGATCTCGGGCGGTCGGGCCGTGGAAGGGGACGCCGTGAGCGAGACGACGAGCCGGTCGATGCGGGCGCGAGGGCGCGCGCGACGGGAGCTGCTGCTGGACGCGACGCTGGCGATCATCGCCGAGCGCGGCATCGCCGGTGTCACGCACCGCTCGGTGGCCGCCGCCGCCGACGTGCCGCACTCCTCCACCACGTACTTCTTCGATTCGCTCGACGACATGATCGGCGAGGCCGTCGCCCACGCGATGGATGCCGAGTTCGAGCGGCTGCAGCAGTTCCGCGCCGTCCTCGAGAGCGGCGCGGGGTCGCCGGGCGCCGCGATCGACGAGTTCGTCGAGATCGTGCGGCAGCAGTCCGACGAGCACACCGTGGCGCAGTTCGAGATCTACCTCTTCGCCTCGCGGCATCCGGCTCTGCGCGCGCACGTCGAACGCATCCTCGACGAGACGAGGGAATTGGCCGGGAGCGTGCTGCGCGTCAACGGCGTGACCGATCCGCACGCCGCCGCGGCGGTCGTCGCCCTCATCGATGGATTCGCTCTTCATCGCATCGCCCGTTCCGAAGTCGTCCAGTACCAGTCCCTGGCGCGCGCCCTGCGCGCCACTCTCGTCGGATTCGTGACCCTCGCCGCCACCACCTCGCTGGGGGAGTCCGCGTCACCGCTCGAGTAATTTGCACAAACGTACTACTTACGGCGTGTGCATCTCGACCTTGCGCGGCAATTTCACACGTTCGACACACAATCTTGTACGTGTGTGCAATAAAGTGACCCGATAGTCGACCACGACGATGTGTTCGAGGAAAGGGTGCGATCGATGGCGCGTCACCGCCTGCAAGACCATGCGCTGCGCTGGGGAGCCCGCGCGCTGGGGAGTGTGCCGCACGGCGTCCTCCGCCGCCTGAACGGACGGCCGATCGAGGTGGACGGGAATCGCCTCCACCCCGCCGTGCAGACCTCCCTCCGGGTCATGAACGCCTCGCCGGGCGCCCACTTCGAACGGATGCCACTGCCCCAGGCGCGGGAGCACATCGAGGTCGAAGCCTGGACCTTCGCGAGTTCGACACGGCTGGCCCAACGCCGGGACATCACGATCCCCACGCGCGACGGGCAGGTTCCGGCCCGCGTCTACCGCGCGCGAACGGACCGCCCGGCGACCGGGACGGTCGTCTACTTCCACGGCGGCGGGTGGGTGCTGGGTTCCCTCGACAGCGCGGATGCCACCTGCCGAACGCTCGCTGCGACAACCGGTATGACCGTCGTCTCGATCGGCTACCGCCTCGCTCCCGAGGACCCGTTCCCCGCGGCCGTCCATGACGGCGTCGACGCCTTCCGCTGGACGCGCGACAACGCGCACCGCTTCGGCGGCACGGCGGACACCGTGGGTGTCGGGGGCGAGAGCGCCGGAGGAAATCTGGCGGCGGTCATCTCGATCGTCACGCGCGACGACGCCGAGGGCGCGCCCGCCTTCCAGATCCTCTTCTGCCCCGTCACCGATCTCTCGCGCAAACACCGCTCGTACGAGCTGTTCGCCGACGGCTTCTTCCTCACCGAGGCGCAGATGGACTGGTACGCCGCCCACTACCTCCGAGGCGGCGGACGAGCCGACGACCCGCTCGTCTCGCCCCTGCTCTCCGACGACCTCGGCGGACTCGCCCCGGCGTTCGTCGCCGTGTCGGGCTTCGACGTGCTGCGCGACGAGGGCATCGCGTACGCGCGACGCCTCGAGGAGGCGGGGGTGGACACGACGCTCGTGACCCACACGGGCCAGATCCACGGCTTCTTCAACGCGTGCGGAGCTCTGAAAGACGCTCGGGATGCCGTGACCGACGCCGGCACGTGGGCGCTGGGCCGCCTGTCCGCCCGCGCCGACGGGGCGCGTCGATGACGTCCGACGGCCGGACGGTCCCGGTCGCGGTGTACGCCGAACCCACCCGACCGGTCCGCGCCGGGTGGATCGCCGCCTTCGCCGGCGCGTGGCTCGGTCTGTGGATGGCGCAGCTCGTGCCGGTCCAGGTGCTCCTCCCCCTGCAGATCGCCGCCCAGCACTCTTCGGACGAGTGGCTCACCTCGCTCGTCTCCTACGGCCTGGTCAGCGCGGTCGCCGGGGCGTTCGTCGTGGTCGCCTACCCGATCGTGGGGGCGCTCAGCGACCGCACGCGATCACGCTTCGGGCGGCGGCGACCGTGGATCCTCGGCGGATCGCTGACGGCCGGCGTCGGCCTCGCGCTCCTCGGCATCCAGACCGGGACCGTCGGCACGATCGGGATGTGGACCGTCGTCATGCTGGGGTTCTGCATGGCCTCGGCCGCCCTGACCGCCGTGATGGCCGACCAGGTCCCGGAGAACCAGCGCGGGCTCGTGTCGGGGTGGATCTCGGCGCCGAACGCGCTGGGGATCCTGCTCGGGATCGTGCTGGTGACGGCGGTGTTCACCACGATCCCCTCCGGCTACCTCGCGCTCGCCGTGAGCGTGGTCGTGCTCGCCGTGCCGTTCGTGCTGCGCCTGCGCGATGCTCCGCTGAGCCCCGTGGATGCCGCCCGCCTGGGGCCGCTCACGGTGCGGTCGGTGCTGGCATCCATCTGGGTGGACCCCCGTCGCCATCCCGACTTCGCCTGGACCGTGGCGAGCCGTGTGCTCATCAACCTCGGCAATGCCATCGCGACGACGATGCTGCTGTACTTCTTCACCTTCGCGCTCGGTGTCGCCGACCCCACCGGGTTCCTCGTGTTCACGACGGTGATCTACATGGTCGTCACGATCGTGGCATCCATCGCCCTCGGCAAGCTCAGCGACGTGCTGGGGCGACGGCGGGTGTTCGTCCTGGCATCCGGAGTCGCCCAGGCGCTGGCGGCGCTGCTGCTCGCCGTCGCTCCCGCCGAGAGCACCTCGATCGTGGGGGCCGTGCTGCTCGGGCTCGGGCAGGGGTGCTTCTTCGCCGTCGACCAGGCCCTGGCGACCCAGGTGCTCCCGTCCGCCGAGACGCGGGGCAAGGACGTCGGCATCATGAACATCGCGATGGCCGGCCCTCAGGCCTTCGGACCGCTCCTCGGTGCCGGAGCGGTCGTGCTCTTCGGAGGCTTTCCGGGCCTGTTCATCGCGAGCGGTGTGACCGGGCTGCTCGGCGCGGCGGTCGTCATGCGGGTGCGCTCGGTGCGCTGAGGCGCGGGAGCACGGAGGCCGCTGACGGTCCGAGGGCGCGCGCTCACCCGTAGAGCAGGCGGATGATCCGCTGCACGAGCGCGTCGACGCGGGGCGTGCGCCGCATCGTCGTGAGGGTGAGCAGACGGAAGCGCTGTCGGGTGATGGCCTTGGCGTACGCGAACTCGCGCAGGCCGTCCGCCCCGTGGATGCGCCCGAACCCGGAATCGCCCACACCCCCGAACGGCAGCGACGGCACGGCGGCGAACGAGATGACCGAATTGATCGCGATCATGCCCCCGCGCAGGCGCTCGGCGAGAGCGCGTCCCCGCCGACGCGAGAACACGGCACCGGACAGGCCGTACCGGACGGCGTTCGCCTTCGCGACGGCTTCGTCCATGGATGCCACGCGGTTGACGACGAGGGTCGGACCGAAGGTCTCCTCGCGCACCGCCGCCGACGACTCGGGCACATCGAGCAGAAGGACCGGCGCGAGCGTCTGCCCGCTCTCGACGACCGCTCCCTCGCGGAGGACGCCTCCGGCGGCGAGGGCATCGGCGACGTGCTCGCGCACGACGTCGGCCTGGCGGGGCATGGTGAGCGGACCCAGCCGCGCCGCGTCGTCGGTTCCCGCACGCAGCTCGCGCACGCGCTCGGAGATGGCGGCGACGACGCGGTCGTACACGAGGGTGTGCGCGTAGACCCGTTCGATGCCGATGCAGGTCTGACCGGCGTTCGAGTACGCGCCCCACACCGCCGCCTCCGCGGCGGCCTCGATGTCGGCATCCGCGTCGATGAGGAGCGCGTCCTTCCCTCCCGCCTCGATCACGACGGGGGTGAGCGTCTCGGCGCACGCGGCCATGACCCGTTTGCCCGTCGCGGTCGATCCCGTGAAGGCGATCTTGTCGACCCCGGCCCGAGACAGCGCGGCACCCGTGTCGCCGAGGCCGGTCACGAGCTCGAAGACCTCGGGGGCTCCGCCTGCGCGCACGAACGCGCGGCGCAGCCAGTCGCCGACGGCGGGCGTGTACTCGCTCGGCTTGAAGACGACCGCGTTGCCCGCGGCGAGCGCGTACGCGAGGGAGCCCATCGGGGTGAACACGGGGTAGTTCCAGGGGCCGATGACCCCGACCACCCCGTAGGGGAGGTAGCCGAGGCTCGCGGACTGGTTGATCATCAGCAGTCCCGCGCGCACCCGACGGCGCCGCAACGTGCGTTCGGCGTGCGCGGCCGCCCACGCGAGGTGGTCGAGCGCGAGGAGGATCTCGAGCCGCGCATCGCCGGACGGCTTGCCGGTCTCAGCCCGGACGACGGCGATCAGTTCGTCGAGGTGCAGGGCGATGTCACGACGCCAGGCGTCGAGGATGCGACGACGACCGCGGAACCCCTGCGCCCGCCAGGCCCGCGCCCCCGTCCGGGCGCGGACCACCGCCGCGCGCACGGCGTCGTCGTCGCAGACGGGGAACGTCCCGACGACGTGACCGTCGAGCGGGCTCAGGGAATCGAAGGTCATCTCACGCCTCGTGCTTCTGCCCGTATCCGGTGGCCACCGCCGCGGCGACGACGTCGGCCTGCTGCGCGGGGCTGAGCTCGGCCGGCTCCCCCGCGGCGCGGGCGCGCAGGTAGATGTCGCACGCCCACTCCAGCAGCGCGGTGTGCGCGACGGCGTCGGCGAGATCGCGGCCGGTCGTCACGGCCCCGTGGTGCGCGAGGATCACCGCGTTCGCGCTGGACAGGGCATCGCCCGTGGCCTCGGCGAGCTCGCGAGAGCCGAACACCGAGAACGGGACGACCTCGATCTCGCCGCCGAGGGTGAGCTGTTGGTAATGCACGCAGGGAAGGCGGTCGGAGATCAGCGACACGGCGACGGCTGCCGGAGCGTGGGTGTGCACGACGGCACCCACCGCGTCGTCCGCGTACGCGGCGAGGTGCAGGTCCAGCTCGGAGCTGGGGGCGAGGCTCCCCCGCACGAGGCGTCGATCATCGCCGACGACCACCACGTCGTCCGCGACCGCCTCGGCGAAGACCACTCCGGTCGCGGTGATCGCAATGCCCCCGTCGACGCGGACGCTCACGTTGCCCGCGGTCCCTTTCACCAGCCCGTCGGCCGCGAGCGCGCGACACACGGCCGCCACGCGTTCGCGGGCGTCGGACCCGCCGGCATCGAGCCCCGCGGCGTCGAGCCCCGCGGCGTCGGACGCCCGGGCGGCATCGGGCCGGGTCGTCCCCGCGCCCGTCACCGCGGCACCGTCGCCAGGAGAGCGTCGATGGATGCCGCGTCATACGTGCCGTACGAGGTGCCGACGCCGGCGACCACCTGGGCGGCCGTCGCCGAGCCGAAGCGCGCCGCCTCCGCGGAGCTGCGGCCGAGGAGCTTCGCGAAGACGAAGCCGGCGGAGAAGGCATCCCCTCCGCCGCTGGTGTCGACGGGCTCGGCCGGCAGGATGGGGATCTCGCGGAGATCCCCGTCCTCGACGAGCACGATGTCGCGTCCCCCGTCGGTGATCGCGACGACGCGGGCTCCCGCGGACGCCATCGCGTGCGCCGCCGCGTGCAGGTCGGCGGCTTCGGTCCACCCGAGCGCCTGCTCGGCGTTGGGCAGGACGTAGTCGGTGTGCGCGAGCAACGGCTCGATCAGGGCGTAGAACGCCTGCTCGCCGCCGATGAGGAAGTCGAGCGAGGTGGTCGCCCCGTGCTCTCTCGCGTAGTCGAGGATCTCGATGACGTTCTCGGGGCCGAGGAGTTCGGGCGCACCCACGTGGACGTGGTCGGCCGCGGCGAGCGCGTCCCACGGGACGACGTCGGCCGCGAGGGCGTTGGCACCCACGACGTGCAGAGCGGGCCGCGACCCGTCGGAGCGGATCGGTAGGACCGACGCCGATGTGGGGAGCTCCCCGACGCGGAGATTCTCGACGTCGATCCCCTCGTCCGCCAGGAGACCCACCAGCACACGCCCCGTGACGTCGTCACCCACCGAGCCGCTGGTGACGACGTGGGCGCCGAGTCTCGCGAGCACGAGCGCCGTTCCCCCCGCGGGCCCGGCCGCCGACATGACGATCTCATCGACGAGCAGGGACCCCTGCCCGTCGGGGATCTCATCGACGGGTTGCACGATCGTGTCGAGGACGTGGGCACCGAGCGTGACGATGCGAGGGGCGGCGGTCATCGTTGAACCTCCGGGTCGGGTCACCGCTCGGACGGCCCGCGCGGCGTAAGTGGCACATTTGTACCATTTTCTCGTCCCGGGGACAACCGCCCCGTGCGCTCAGCGCGGCCGACGGCTCCCGCGCCCCAGCGCGACACCGGCCCACGCCGCCGCAGTCCCGACGATCACCGTCGCGACGCCCCACCACAGCTGCGTCAGGTCGGCGGACTCGAGGGCGAGAGAGCTGTACGTCGTGAAGCCCCCGAGGACGCCGGTGCCGAGGAACAGTTGCGCCCGCTGCGCGCGCGAGGACTCCGGCATCCGGGCCCGGAACCCGAACACGATGCCGATCGCGAACGCCCCGACGACGTTGACGAGCGGAACGAGGGCGGGCCCGAGGTCATCGCCCAGGCCGAGGGTGAGCCCGGCGCGCACGGCGGTGCCGATCGCCCCGCCGACGGCCACGAGGACCACGTCACGCCACACGCTCACCGCGCCACCCTACGCCGCTCCGCGCTAGGAGGACGGCGAGAGCCGCGCAACCCCCGCGACACCCGGGCACGCGGTGACGCAGAATCCCTGTCGCTCCCGCAACGGAAGGCCCCGTCATGTCCAGATCGAGACCGGTGATCGTCGTCGTCGCCGCCCTGTGCGCCCTCCTCCTGGCCGGTTGCGGCATCCGGATCCCCAGCGACCCGCAGGGAACCCTGGACCGCGTCGAGGGCGGAGTGCTGCGCGCCGGGATCTCCCCCAACGGCGACTTCGTGCAGGTCGACGGCGCTCAGCCGAGCGGCAGCGAGATCGACGCTCTGACCGCTTTCGCGGGCTCCGTGGACGCCGAGGTCGAGTGGACCGTCGGTTCGGAGGAGGCGCTCGTCCGGGGGCTCGAGAACGGCGACCTCGACGTGGTCGCCGGCGGCCTCACCGACGACACCCCCTGGACGGACAAGGCAGGCATGACACGGCCATACGGCGAGGTGACCCTCGACGACGGGTCGACCGCGCGGATCGTGATGCTCGTCCCGCTCGGCGAGAACGCTTTCGTGTCGCGCCTCGAGACGTTCCTCACCGCCGAAGCCACGATTGAGGGGGTCGGACGATGACCGCGCGTTTCGGCCGCACCGAGCTCCCGGCGCGGCAGGCCGAGGTCCTCCGCCGCGCCGTCCGCCTGGAGGGCATCACGCTCGGGTTCCTCGCCGTCACGGTGACCCTCGTGTTCCTCGTGCTCGGCAACTCGCAGGCGATGAAAGCCGCGTGGATCGAGGACCTCCTGTCCTTCATCCCACCGATCGCCTTCCTGGTGGCCGTGCGACTGGCCCGACGCCGGCCCACCGTGCGGCATCCGTACGGCTTCCACCGCTCGGTCGCGATCGGTCACCTGGTGGCGGCGGTGGCACTCACGGGAATGGGAGCGTTCCTCATCGTCGACTCCGGGATCGGGCTGCTGACCGCCGAGCACCCGACCATCGGCACGGTGAACCTCTTCGGCGTGACGATCTGGCTCGGCTGGCTGATGATCGCGGTCATGGCCCTCACGGGCATTCCGCCGGTCGTCGTCGGCCGGATGAAGCTCGGCCTGGCGCGCGAGCTGCACGACAAGGTGCTCTACGCCGATGCCGACATGAACAAGGCCGACTGGATGACGTCGGTCGGAACGATCGTGGGCGTCCTCGGAATCGGCGTCGGTCTGTGGTGGATGGATGCCGCCGCCGCCCTCTTCATCGCCGGGAGCATCGTGCACGACGGCATCAGCAACCTGCGCGCCGCCGTCGTCGACCTGATGGACGCGCGCGCGACGACCTTCGACGACGCCCGGCCCCACCCGCTCGTGGGGCGGGTGGATCAGTACCTCGCGGGCCTTCCCTGGGTGCGCGAGGCGGGAAGCCGGGTGCGCGACGAGGGACACGTCTTCCACATCGAGGCGTTCGTCGTCCCCCGCCATCGGAAGGTCGCGCTCGCCGACATCGAGGACGCCCGCGAGGGGTGCGTGATCCTCGACTGGAAGATCCAGGACGTCGTGGTGGTGCCCGTTCCGGAACTGCCCGACGTGGTCGACGCGATCACTCCCCGAGGATCAAACGCCTGATTGCGGCATCCTTCGAGCCGCCCAGCTCCATCGTGCGACCCTTTCGGTACAGCGAGAAGACGCGGGGATCGATGTAGCTCGACTTCGCCACGGCGGGGGTGTTGCCGAGCGCTTCCGCGGTCGCGCGCACCGCCGCCACCTCGGCCTTCTTGCGTTCGTTCTTGCCCCCGACGGCTCCCACCTTCGCGAGAGACTCCGCCGCCATGATCGTGCCGCGGAGCGTGCGGAAGTCCTTCGCACTGAAAGGGCCGCCGGTCAGGGAGCGGACGTAGGCGTTGACGTCGCCCGGCGTCAGCGGCACGCGCCGCCTCCCGCGCTTGTAGCTGAGGAGCGCCGCCCGCGAGCGTCCGAGCGCGAGTTCTTCGATGAGGGATGCCAATTCGGCATCGTGCACGCGCAGATCGGCGCGCTTGCCGCTCTTGGCCGGAAACGAGAGGCGGATGAGATCGCCCTCGATCGTGGCATCCCTCCGCTGGAGGGTCGTGAGGCCCCGGCTGCCGTTCGTGACGAAGTACCGCGCGTTGCCCACACGCGGCGCGACGAGGTCGAGCAGGCGGAACGACACCGCCAGCACCCGCTCCCGGTCGATCTCGCTGCGGCGCAACGACTGCGTCACGCGGGCTCGAGCGCGGGGCAGCGCCTCGGCGAGTTGCAGCGCCCGAGCGAACTTGCCCTTGTCCTGCCGCTTCGACCAGTCGGCGTGGTACGTGTACTGCCGGCGGCCGGCCTCGTCGGTCCCCACCGCCTGGATGTGGGCGTTCGGCTCGCGGGCGATCCACACCTCCCGCCAGGCGGGCGGGATGACGAGACCGCGCGCCCGCTCGGCCTCCCGCTCGGGAACGGGCGCCCCCGTGTGGTCCACGAACCGGTAGCCCGATCCCGAGCGGACGCGGCGATAGCCCGGGTCCTCGTAGGGACGGACGCGGATGAGACGCGCCATGCGTCAGTGATGGCGGAGCATGTCGATCAGCTCCGCCTTCTTCTTGCCGGAGTACCCGGTGATCCCGAGCTCCTTCGCGCGCTTCTTGAGCTCGTCGACGGTGCGGTCCTCGTAGTTCTCGGCGTGGCCGCCCTTCTCCCCGACGGCGCCGCGTCCCTGCGCGGCAGCGGCGTTCGAGATCCGCGCGGCCTTCTCCTTCGAGTCGCCCTGCTTGCGCAGTTCCTCGTAGAGCTCGGGGTCTTTCAGACTGTTGGATCCTCGCCCCTGGGGCATGATCGTCTCCTTCCGTCGGAACACCGACGCTACGGCGGACGGCCACCCCCTTCCTCGGGGTTGACACCGCGCGCGGCCGACGTCGGACGGGTGGGCCGTGTTACCGGGCGAGCGCGGCTAACAGCGATTTCCCAGCAACGTCAACCCCCTGCCGCATTTCCGACCGAGTGACACGGTAGAAGGACCAGTCACCCGGGTCCGTGTCCTGACGCGGTGAACAGCTAGGAGAGCCCCCCATGAACATCTTCCTCATCATCATCATCGTCGCCGCGATCGTCATCGCCATCGTGAGCGGAATGAGCCAGGCCGCCAGCTTCCTGCTCTGGGTCGCGATCATCGTCGGCCTCATCGCCCTGATTGTGCTGTTGTTCCGCCTGATCAGCGGACGCAAGCCCGTCTGACCCCCTCGGAGGACGACGCGTTTCGGGTGCGCGTCCCCTCCCCCCTCGGCGGGTTCGCCCGCCCCGGATGCCATGCGTTCCCCCAGAGCGCATGGCATCCGTTTTTGTGTGCGGGGCGGTCCCTTCGACGAGCTCAGGGACCTCACTCGCGCGGCACTCGTGGTGGCTGAGCCCAGGTGGCTGAGCCCGTCGAAGCCACCGACCCCGCACGGTCAAGCCGGGGTGGCTGAGCCCGTCGAAGCCACCGGAACCGTCGCGGGGGGCTTGACGAACTCGCGATATATCTCGATACTGTCCTCAACGCGATATATCGCGAGTGAGGAGCCCCACCATGGAGAAATGGATCGTCCACCCCGGCGAGACGCGCGTCATCGACCTCGAGAGCGTGCGCGAACTGAAGATCGGCCTCGTCGGCGGCCAGATCGACGTCATCGCCCACGATGAGCCGACCGCCCGCATCGAGGTGCACGGCGTCACCGTCAAAGACCTGCGCATCGAGATGAGCGACGGTCGCCTCGAGATCGACCACCCGCAGCTGCGGTGGGACAACTTCCTCGAGGTGTTCCGCAACTTCGGCGCCGGCGGCCCCAAGGCCGAGGTGAGCGTGGCCGTGCCGCGCGCCGTCGCCCTGACCCTCGGCGTGGTCAGCGCGAGCGCGCTCGTCTCGGGTCTGCGCACCGACGCCAAACTCAACACCGTCTCGGGCGACATCATCGTCGACGGCCTCGTGGGCGACGTCAACGCCAACGCCGTCTCGGGCGACGTGCAGGTGCGGGAGCTCGAAGGCTCCCTGAGCGCCAACAGCGTCTCGGGCGACGTCACGGTGACCGGTGCCGTCACCAAGGCCTCCATCGACACGGTCTCGGGCGCGATGCTCGTCGACTCCACCGGCCCCGTGCAGTCGATCGCGCTCAACTCCGTCAACGGTGCCGCCACCATCCGCCTCGATCGCGGCCTCCCCGCGAACTACGTCTCGCGCACGGTGAGCGGCCGCGTGCAGATCGACGGACACGTGCGCTCCGGCTCGGGCCCGACCAACTACACCGGTTCGACCGGCACCCTCGCGGGGCAGTTCGTCGACGTCCGCGCCAACACGGTCTCGGGAGAGATCACCGTGCTGCGCCGGGGCATCTCGGGCCTGCGTCCCGAGGAACTCGCGACCGAGGAGGAGTGGTGATGAGTCCTGTCTTCTCGCACGGCGGTCTGCGCCTGTACATCCTGAGCCTGCTCGATGAGGCGCCGCGCCACGGCTACGACCTCATGCAGGCCCTGTCCGACCGCACCGGAGGCACCTACTCCCCCTCGGCCGGCACCATCTATCCGCGCCTGGCGAAGCTCGAAGACGAGGGTCTCGTCACGAAGACCGTCGACGGCCGCAAGACGGTCTACGAGATCACGGATGCCGGACGCGCCGAAGTCGCGGCTCGCACGGGCGACCTCGAGGGCATCCAGGCGGAGCTCGCGGACAGCGTGCGTCTCATCGCCGACGAGGTGCGCGGGAGCGTCCGGGACGCCATGAGAAGCCTCCGGGCCGACCTGGCCGCCGCATCCCGCGAGGAGCGTGAGCACGCCGACACGGCCCCCGTCGACGACGCCCGTTCCCGGACACGCGAGCAGCTGCACCGCGCGGATGCCGCGATCACCGAGTTCCGCGGACGCGTCCGCTCGGAGCTGCGGTCGCACGTGGCCCGGGGCGGCGAGCTCGCGGCATCCGGAGTCGACGAGATCGAGACCGCGCTGCGTCAGGCCTCCGACGCGGTCGCCCGCGCGATGCGCGGCTGACCCGTCACTCCCACGGCAGCTCCTCGTGGGCGCCGACCGGCTCTCCCAGCGGAACCACCAGCACCGGACGGTGCTGCCGGTGCGAGAGCCGGGCGGCGACCGAGCCGGTCAGGAACTCGCGGAGCGACTCCCCCAGCCCGCGCTTGCGCGTGCCGACGACGAGCAGCGATGCGCCGACCTCATCGGCGAGCTGGATCAGCGCCAGCGCCGGATCGCCGATCACCTGACGCGCGCTCCAGCGCACGTCCTCACCCGCGAGAGCCGCGGTCGCGTCCTTCTCGACCTCCGCCAGCGCGGCGCGCGCCACTTCCCCGGCCACGTCGAGCGTCGCCGAGTTGACGTACCCGTCCGGATCCTCGAACGCGACGAACCGCGTCGTGTCGACGTGCGCGACGATCAGCTCGACTCCGGCGAGTGCGGCGTAACGTGCCGCCTCGCGCACGACACGGGGCGGTTGCCCCGGCACGACTCCCGCGATGACGGCTCCGGATGCCGCTGCTCCCGCTTCGTGGTCGCTCATGCCGTTCTCCCCTTCGTCGTCGGCTCTCTCCTCGCGGGACCGCGGACGGTCGGGGGCGAGGGGCACCGTGATATCCTGGGTGTTACTCTTACCGGCTCGGTCCGGAACCGCAATACGCAGGGCCCTGAGCACGGCCTGCGATGTCGATCGTGAGGGGGTCTCGCATGGGGCGTGGCCGTCAGAAGGCGAAGCACACCAAGATCGCCCGTGAGCTGAAGTACGACACCTATTCGGTGAACTACGCAGCGCTCGAGCGCGAACTCGGCGCACCCGAACCGGGTGAAGACGCGTACGTCGACAAGTGGGCGGACGAGTACTCCGACGAGTACGAAGACGAGAAGGCGTAGGGCCTCAGCGCCCCGCACCGGCCGCGTCAGCGGCTGTCACCAGGCAGTGCCGTGACGGCGCTCCCAGGCTTCCTCGATCGTCTCTCCGCGTGATACGACGATTCCCGCGGGGATCACGCACGCGATGACGACGCCGAGCACGATGAGTCCCGCCGTCCATCCGCCCGTGACCTCGTGGGTCACGCCGATGGCGAGCGGCATCAGCGCGGCGACGCCGTAGCCGACGCTCTGCACGAACCCGCTGAGCGCGACCGCGGTGTCGTGCGACCGCGTGCGCAGGCCGAAGAGCACGAGCGCCATCGGGAACATCAGGGGCGGGATGCCGATGAGCACCACCCACAGTGTCGTCGCAGCCGCGGGGGCGAACAGGAGCCCGGCGACCCCGGCGAGTCCGCCCACGACGGCGACGACGTAGAACGGGGCGACGGTGCGCGCACGCACGACGAGCAGCGGGACGACGAGCGACACCGGCAGACCCATGAACGAGAACAGGGCGAGCAGCCCGCCGGCCTCGGTGGCATCCACCCCGGCCACGCCCATCACCAGCGGCGGCAACCAGGCGAAGAGTCCGTAGGCGACGGACGAGTTCACCGCGAACGTCGCCGCGAGCGCCCAGGTCTGCGGCACGCGGACCACCCGCGACAGCACCGAGGTCTTCGGCTGCTCGATGACGTCCGCCCGGGCCGCCCGGGCACGGAGGCTCATCGCGACCCAGGGCACCACCGCGGCCAGGGCGACCGCCGCCCACAGGGTGAACGAGCCGCGCCATCCGACGCTCTCGGCGAGGGGGACGGCCACGAGCGGCGGCATGAACGTGGCGACCGCCATCGTGGTCGTGTAGATCGTCGTCATCAGGCCGATGCGGGCGGGGAAGTACTTCTTCACCACCGCGGGCAGCAGCACGTTGGCGACACCCACCGCCGCGAAGATCCCGGCGGTGGCGGCGAGCAGGGTGATCGCGTCGACGGCGAGCGCCCGCATGCCGAGCATGACCGCCGCGACGACCGCGGCGACCAGCACGAGGCGCTCGAGCCCCACGCGTCGCTCGATCGCGGGCGTCACGAAGCCCGAGATCGCGAACGCCACGGGCGGCGCCATGCCGATCAGGCCGACGATGGCCGCCGGGAGGGGAAAGTCGCGCTCGATGACGATCAGCAGCGGCGACAGCGACGCGACGGCGATGCGCAGCGTCAGCGCGAGCAGCACGATCGCGGCCGCGGCGAGCGCGACGGTCCCCGCGCGACGGGGACTCAAGACTCCTGGCTGCCCTCGACCCAGGCGAGATACTCCTCCGACACGGTCCCCGTGACGTAGCGGCCGTCGAAGCAGCTCATGTCGAGGTCGACCAGGTCGGTGCCCTCCATGATGGCGGCCTTGAGGTCGTCGACCTCCTGATACACGAGGTAGTCGCACCCGAGCTCTTCGGCGATCTCGGGGATCGTCCGGCCGTGGGCGACGAGCTCGTGACGCGAGGGCATGTTGATGCCGTACACGTGCGGGTAGCGCACGGGAGGAGCGGCCGAGGCGAAGGTGACGCTCTTGGCCCCGGCATCCCGAGCCATCTGGATGATCTCGCGGCTCGTGGTGCCGCGCACGATCGAGTCGTCGACGAGGAGGACGTTCTTGCCCTGGAACTCGGTCGACATCGCGTTGAGCTTCTGGCGCACGCTCTTCTTGCGCACCGCCTGCCCGGGCATGATGAACGTCCGGCCGACGTAGCGGTTCTTGTAGAAGCCCTCGCGGTACTCGATGCCGAGCTTGCGGGCCACCTGCATCGCGGCGGGACGCGCCGAATCGGGAATGGGCATCACGACGTCGATCGAGCCGGCGGGCGTGTACTTCGCCACGGTGTCGGCGAGGCGCTCGCCCATGCGCAGACGCGTCTCGTAGACCGAGACGCCGTTCATGACCGAGTCCGGGCGCGCGAGGTAGACGTACTCGAACGAGCACGGCGCGAGCATCGTGCTCTTCGCGCACTGCTGCGCGTGCAGGGTGCCGTCGAGGCTGATGAACACGGCCTCGCCCGGCTCGACGTCGCGGACGACCTCGAAGCCGGCGTTCTCGAGCACGAGCGACTCGGATGCCACGATGTACTCGTCACGGGACTCCCGGCCGGGCACCTCGGGGGCGGGGCGCTTGCCGAGGATGAGGGGACGGATGCCGAAGGGATCGCGGAACGCGAGCAGACCGTAGCCGGCGATGAGGGCGATCGAGGCGTACGACCCTTCGACGCGCTCGTGCACGCGACCGACCGCACGGAAGACCTGCGCGGGGTCGAGGTCGGGGCCGGTGATCTCGGACTGCAGCTCGGAACCGAGGATGTTCACGAGCAGCTCGGTGTCGCTGCTGGTGTTCAGGTGCCGGCGGTCCTTGTGGAAGAGCTCGGTCGTCAGCTCGCGGGTGTTGGTCAGGTTGCCGTTGTGCACGAGCACGATGCCGTACGGCGCGTTGACGTAGAAGGGCTGCGCCTCTTCTTCGTTCGACGCGGTGCCCTTGGTGGCGTAGCGGACGTGGCCGAGGCCGATGTCGCCGAGGAGGGCGCGCATGTCGCGCGTGCGGAACGCCTCGCGCACCTGCCCGCGGGCCTTGTGGATGTGGAACACGCCGCTCGACTCGGCCGTGGCCATGCCCGTGGAGTCCTGTCCCCGGTGCTGGAGAAGGAGGAGCGCGTCGTAGATCTCCTGGTTGACCGGGCCCTGCCCGGCCATGCCGACGATGCCGCACATGGGGTGTTACTTCGCTCCGTTCGCCGGCGCACCGGCATCCGCGTACGAGCCGACGAGACGCACGGCGCCTCCGTCGACGCCCTTCGCGCCCTGTTCGTAGTCGCCCTCGGGGCGCTGGTCGTCGCGGACGACACCGACCTGCCACGTCGCGATGCCGTCGGCCGTGAGCGCCGCGGTCGCGGCATCCGCGATCTCGGGCGAGACGACGGCGAGGAACCCGATGCCGAGGTTCCAGGTGCCCTCGGTCGCGGTCAGCTCGAGGCCGCCGATGTCGGCGAGCACGCGGAACACCGGCGAGGGGCTCCAGGTCGAGCGGTCCACGTCGACCCACGTGTTCTGGGGCAGGACGCGCGCGAGGTTCGCCGCGATGCCGCCGCCCGTGACGTGGCTGAGCGAATGGATGCCGGAGCCCACCGCCGCGTCGTCGAGCAGGCGCAGCAGCGGCGAGGTGTACAGGCGCGTGGGCTCGAGGAGAGCCTCGCCCCACGTTCCGCCGAGGTCGGCGGAGGCGGAGCCGTACGCGATGCCGGCGCCCGTGATGATGTGGCGCACGAGCGAGTAGCCGTTGGAGTGCAGGCCGCTCGAGGCGAGGGCGAGCACGACGTCTCCGCCGCGCACGCGATCGGCGCCGAGCACGCGGTCGGCCTCGACCACGCCGGTCGCCGCTCCCGCGACGTCGTAGTCGTCGATGCCGAGCAGGCCGGGGTGTTCGGCGGTCTCCCCGCCGACCAGCGCGGTGCCCGTCATGGCGCAGCCGCGCGCGATGCCCGCAACGATGTCGGCGATGCGCTGCGGCACGACCTTTCCGCACGCGATGTAGTCGGTCATGAAGAGCGGACGCGCACCCACGACGACGATGTCGTCGACGACCATGCCGACGAGGTCTTCGCCGATGGTGTCGTGCTTGTCGATCGCCTGCGCGATCGCGACCTTCGTGCCGACGCCGTCGGTGCTCGTCGCGAGCAGCGGCTTGGCGTAGTCGCGGAGCGCCGAGGCATCGAAGAGGCCGGCGAAGCCGCCCACGCCACCGAGCACTTCGGGCCCGTGCGTGCGGCGCACGGCCGACTTCATCAGTTCGACGGCGAGGTCGCCCGCGGCAGTGTCGACGCCGGCAGCGGAGTAGGGGTTTTCGTGGGGAGCGGAGGCCACCGCAACAGACTACCCGGGGTGGCTGTGTGCGGGCGTCCGGTTGGGGGGGGGTGACGGAGCGGGGTCACTGCGGGTGGCGGGCGGGGCTGCGGGCCAGGTGACGGGGTGGGGCTCCGGGCGGGAGGAGGATCCGCGACGGGAGGACGCCCCGGGCACCCGGCATCCTCCCCTCCCCGAATCACCTCCCGGTATGGTCAGCGGATTCGGTGCAGCCCCTGCGCGACCGCTTGGGTGATCATGAGCTGCCCAGAAGGCCAGTCGTTGACGACCTGGTGATACCCGACGCGGATGACGTGATAGCCGTTCAAAGCCAGGAGAGCATCGTGTCGGATGTCGGCCTCGCGCTGCGCGCCGACATGATGCCCGCCGTCGACCTGAACCACGAGTCTGTCTCCTATGAGGAGATCGACACGACGTCCGAGAATCCACGCCTGCGCGCAAAGCCGCTCGCGAAGCCACCTCAGGCGAACGAGAAGGAACGTCTCCAGGCCGGAGTCCGCGAGTGGCGTCGCCTGCTCCGCGATCTGCCGCGCCCGGCCCGTGAGCGGATACCGACGCATTTCGTCCAGCGTGACGAGTCGTTTGTTGAGCGCCGAATCCCAGATCGCGAGCGCCTGTTCCGGTGGGAGGCACCCGCTCACCAGACCGAGCACATTGATCACGCCATCAACCAGGTCCTCCGGATGCCGCGGGAGAAGAGGCTGCGAGCGGTGCGCGCGCGTACCTTCCGCCACGGAGATTCGCCCCGCGTGGGCGGGTGCCGCGACGTGCACGTCGTGCTGATCGAGCACCCACAACCCGTGCCGGGTCGCTGCGGTGGAGCACGCGAGCACCACCCCGCCGCGAGCGGCGGCGAGGAGGAACGCATCGGCGTCGGGGAGAGCGATCCACCGGCGGCGAATGCGCAGCACGGCACCGCTGCGCACGGCCGCCGCGATCGTGTCGACGGACACTCCCTCTCGCTGGAGGCGAGACGTCGCGACGACCCCTTCAAGGGCGCGCACACGGGCACGAAGAGCCTCGATGCGGCGGGATAGTCCAGCGCTCATCGCCGTATCGTGCCGGACGCGCGGGGTGTGTCTCCAGGAAAGGCATCGCGGCCTGTGGACAATTCGGGTTGGGGAGGAGCAGTGCCGCAGCCGGGACTTCCGGGCATGCGGAGGGGATTCGGCGAAGGGAGGACGCGCCGGGCACCCGGCATCCTCCCCTCCCCGAATCACCTTCGCTCGCGCTCGCGCGCCCCGCGCAAGGCCCATCGCCCCCGGGCAAGCCCGTCCCTACAATGACGCCATGACGGCAGGCCAGCCCGAGTGGGTGATCCGCGAGGACGCTGCGTCACCCGTGCTCGTCGCGCTCTACCTGCGCCAGGTTCTCGGCATCCGTTCTCCGGAGGAGTTGCCGTTCCTGCGGAGGGTGCCGCCGACGCCGGAGAGCGGGAGAGCGGATGCCGCGCAGTCGGAGCTCGAGCGGCAGTGGCGCGCGTACTGGGCGATGACGGTCGAGCCGCAAGCGCACCCGTCCCCCGTGCCGCTGGAGTTGGTCGACGGGTTCGACGGTTTGGTGACCCTTCCGGTCGAGGGCGCGGACGCCCTGCGCGAGGCGGCGGCCCCCTTCGCCGACGACGCCACGGACTACGCCCAGCACGCTCACGGACGGTACGCCCGGGAGACGGCGGCGCGACCCGGGGTGTCGTACCGCGCCTACGCGAGCGCGATCGCGGCGCACGAGCGGATCGTCGGTCGGCGCGCGCACTCGTTCGAGCTCAACGTGCAGATCCTGCCGCTCGCTCAGCGGGGAGTGTGGTGGATCGGTTCGCTCACGGTCGCGGTGACGGACGGCCTGCGCGGCGACGTCGCGGCGTTCGACTCCGCGATCCACCCGATCATCGCGGAGCTCGCCTGACGTCAGGCTCCGTGCTGCTCGTGATCGACGACCACCTGGCGCGTGCGACCGCCGAGGGTGCGCTCGAAGATCAGGGCGATGATGGCCGCGATCGTCACGCCGATCACGACGCAGATCAACGCGGTGAAGCCGAACACCTGCAGCTGCGAGTACACGACCTGCGTGAACGGGCTCACGTCCGCTCCGTCGATCGCGAACGTCAGGACGAGGGCGGCCAGGATGCCGACGAACGCACCGGCGGCGAGGAAGACGCCGTACTTCGGGGCGCGGCGCACGCTGACCGTCTCGATGTCGTCTCGCGAGATGGACGGTCGGTCGGGGGCGGGCTGCTCGGCCATGCCTCCATTGTCCCACCACCGCGTCGTCGGCGGGTCACGCCGCCGCCCCGCCTCGAGAGCACACGTTCCGCGCGAACGCACACGTCGCGCACCGCCCGGAGCGCGTGATGTCGCGCGGAACGTGTGCCCTCGCGAGGGAAGCCGCGGCCGCAAATGCGCAGAACCGGGCCGCGAGGAGACCGCGACATCGCGGGCGGGTGCGGACGAAACTACGGGCGCAACGGGAGCAGCGCGCTCAGGTCGGCGCGGACACCGGAGGCGACGATGCGCCCGGCGGCGACGGCATCCGTCCAGTGCTCCCGCCCCGTGGCGACGGCGATCCAGGTCGCGGCGTCGGTCTCGACGACGTTGGGCGGGGTGCCGCGCGTGTGGCGCGGACCCTCGATGACCTGGACGGCGCCGAAGGGCGGCACACGCATCTCGACGGAGTTGCCCGGGGCCTTCTCGGCGAGCAGCTGGAGCAGGTAGCGCACCGCTGTCGCGAGCGCGGGGCGCGGGGCGTCGCCGGCGGCCACCGCCTCGAGGGCGGCCCGACCGTCACCGGTCTCGATACGGCGTGGGGGCATGGCATCCACGGTACTCGCGGGTCGCGGCGGCGGCTCCGCGGGCGAGGCCCCGCGCACAGGCGCACGCCCGGTCGCGCGGCTCCACGGGGCATCCGCCCGGCTCCGCGGCCGGACGCCCCGCTCGGTAGGCTGGCCGCGTGAGAATCCTGGTCCTCGGTTCGGGCGCGCGCGAGCACGCCATCATCCTCGCCCTGCGCTCCGAAGAGGCATCGCACGCGATCTTCGCCGCTCCCGGCAACGCCGGCATCGCGCGCGACGCGCACCTCGTCGGCCTCGACCCGAACGACCCGGCCGCGGTGCTCACGTTCGCCAAGGAAGAGGCGATCGACCTGGTCGTCGTCGGTCCCGAAGCGCCGCTGGTCGCCGGCGTCGCCGACGCCCTGCGCGAGCACGGCATCCCGGTCTTCGGCCCGGGCAAGGCCGCTGCCCAGCTCGAGGGCTCGAAGACCTACGCGAAGCGGATCATGGATGCCGCGGGCGTTCCCACCGGACGCGCGGTGCGCGCGAGCGACCTTCCGACCGTGGAAGCCGCCCTCGACGAGTACGGCGCGCCCTACGTCGTGAAGGCCGACGGGCTCGCCGCGGGCAAGGGCGTCATCGTCACCTCCGACCGCGAGGCCGCGATCGCGCACGCCGCCACCTACCTCGCCACCGGAGCCGTCCTGGTCGAGGAGTTCCTCTCTGGTCCCGAGGTGTCGCTCTTCTTCCTCAGCGACGGCGATCACGTGCTGCCGTTGAGTCCCGCGCAGGACTTCAAGCGCCTCCGCGACGGCGACGCAGGCCCGAACACGGGCGGCATGGGCGCCTACTCGCCGCTGCCCTGGCTCGACGAGCGCTTCGGCAGCGAGGCGGAGTTCGTCGATCAGGTCACGCGCGAGATCGCGGAGCCCGTGATCCGGCAGATGGATGCCGAGGGCACGCCGTTCATCGGACTCCTCTACGCGGGCCTCATCCTGACCGAACAGGGCATCAAGGTCATCGAGTTCAACGCGCGCTTCGGCGACCCCGAGACGCAGGTCGTGCTGCCGCGACTGATCGACCCGCTGTCGGAGCTGCTGCTCGCCGCGGCCTCGGGAACGCTCGAGGACCGCCCGCGCCCCGCCTTCGCCGAGGCCGCCGCCGTGACGGTGGTGCTCGCGAGCGAGGGATACCCCGAAGCGCCGGTCACCGGCCGCGGGCTGACCGGGATCGACGAGGCCGAGGAGGTCGAGGGCGTGCACCTCGCGCACGCGGCGACGGCCTCCCCCGACGGGAAGTTCGTCGCCACGGGCGGCCGTGTGCTCAGCGTCGTGGCCCTGGGGTCGACCTTCCGCGAGGCGCGCGCCGCCGCCTACGCCGGTCTCGAGCGCATCGGCCTCGAGGGCGGACAGTACCGAAGCGACATCGCGCTCCGCGTCGTCGAGGGCTGACGCGCGGCGCTACGCCCCCGTCGTCGTCGTCATCCTTCCCCGCTAGCCTCTCGTCATGGTCGACAGGGATGCCATGGCCCGCGCGCACGAGATCTTCGACCCGATCGCCGAGCGCCAGTGTGCGCTGCCCGACATCGACCTCGGCCGCATGTTCGGCGCCGAGGGACTGCGGGTGCGCGCGAAGGTCTACGCGTTCGTCGTGCACAACGGCTCGCTCGTCGTGAAGCTGTCGGAGGAACGCGCAAGAGACCTCATCGCCTCGGGCACCGCCGGGCCCATGATCATGCGGGGGCGCCCGCTGCGGGAGTGGGTGGAGGTTCCGATGGATGCCGGAGCGGCGGTGTGGGCAGAGTTGATCGACGAGGCGCGGGTCTTCGTCGACGCGATCACGCCCTGAGCCGGGCCCCGCCCCGCGAGTGTCAGCGCCGCACCGGATCCCCACCGCCGGCGAGGAACCGCTCGAGGTCGCGGCGCGTCGGGGCGGCCTCCCAATCGCCGGGGACGAGACACGCCATCGCCCCGCAGGCGTTGCCGCGCACGAGGGCGTCCGCGGCGGAGAGGCCCTCGAGCCACGCGCTGAGGAAGCCGGCGACGAACGCGTCACCCGCCCCGACGGTGTCGAGCGGCTCGATCACGAAGCCGAGCGCCTCGGTCGCGTCGTCGGTGGTGAAGACGACGGCGCCCTCGGGTCCGCGTTTGACGATCACCTGCCCGACTCCCGCCGCGAGGAGCGAGGCCGTGGCATCCGGTCCCAGCAGCTCGAGCTCTTCGACGCCTCCGAACACGAGGGTCGCGCGCTCGGCGATCTCGCGCAGCACCGGCGCCGCCACCTCGGGGGCGGCGAGCGCCGAGCGGTAGTTGATGTCGAAGCTCACCGGCACACCGGCCGCGCGCGCCCGTTCGACGACCGCGAGCACGGCGGAGCGGGCGGTGTCGGAGAGCAGCGGCGTGATACCGGTGACGTGCAGCAGGGCCGCTGCCTCGATCCACCCGTCCGGCACGTCGGCGGCGCTCAGCCGGGACCCCGCCGAGCCGCGACGGTAGTAGTGAACGGCGGTGGATGCCGCGGACGGACGCTCCTTGATCATCAGGCCCGTCGGGGCTCCGGTGTCGACGAGAGCGCGAACGTCGAGTCCCTCGCCGCGGAGCTCGCGCGCGATCCGCTCGCCGAGCGGATCGTCGCCGACCCGGCCGAGCCAGGACGCGTCGATGCCGAGGCGTTGCAGCCCCACCGCGACGTTGCTCTCCGCGCCGCCGATCCCGAGGGCGAGTCCCGACGCGTGCCGCAGCGAGCCGATCTCGGTGGTGCGGGCGAGCGCCATCGTCTCGCCGAGCGTGACGACGCGGGTCATGGGCGGCCTCCTCGGCATCGACCCGCCGGCGGCACGCGAGCGGTCACGCCTCGCCACCCTCGCAGACGGAGACGAACCGCTGCGCACGGTCGCGCAGCGCGCCGAGGTCGCCGCCCCGGAACGCGTCGCCGAGCAGCGGTCCGCCGACGCTGACCGCGACGGCGCCCGCCGCGAGCCAGGCGGCCGCGCCGGCGGCATCCACCCCTCCCGAGGGGACGACGGCGATGTCGGGGAACGGTCCGCGCAGGTCGGCGAGGTAGCCCGGTCCGACCTGCCCGGCCGGGAACACCTTGACCGCCGAGGCACCCGCCGCCCACGACGAGAACAGCTCGGTCGGGGTCAGACCGCCCGGGATGATCGGGATGCCGGCATCCACCGCCCTCTTCACGAGTGCGGCAGAGGTGATCGGCGTCACGACGTAGTCGGCGCCCAGCTCGATCGCGCGGTCGAGCTGGGCGAGGTTCGTGACGGTGCCGATACCCAGGTCGCCGTCGAACGACGAGCGCAGATCGGCGAACGCGTCGAAAGTGCCGGGGGTGGTGAGGGTCAGCTCGACGCTCTGCACGCCGGCCTCGGCGAGGGTCGCGAGCACCGGGGCGTAGTCCGATGCGGCCGAGGCCCGCGCGACGACGACGAGCTTCGACGACAGCGTGCGCGCGGGGAGCTCACCAGTCATGGACGGTCCCATCCAGCAGGCGGTTCACGGGGAGGTAAGCCTTCGTGTACTCGAACGCCCCCGCGGCCTCCTCGTCGAGCTCGACGCCGAGACCCGGCTGGTCGCCGGGGTGCAGGAAGCCCCTGTCGAAGGTGAACGACGTCTGGAACACCTCGAGGGTCTGCTCGTTGTGCGGCATGTACTCCTGGATGCCGAAGTTGTGGATCGCGAGGTCGAGGTGAAGGGCTGCGGCCATGCCGACGGGCGAGATGTCGGTGGGACCGTGGATGCCGGAGCGGATGCCGTAGATCGCGGCGAAGTCGAGCAGTTTCTTCATCGCCGTGATGCCGCCGGTGTGGGTCACGGCCGAACGCACGTAGTCGATCAGCCGCTCGGTGATGAGCGTCTGATAGTCGTAAACCGTGTTGAAAACCTCGCCGATGGCGAGCGGGGTCGTCGAGTGCTGGCGGATGAGGCGCAGCGCGGTCTGGTCCTCGCCGGGGGTTGCGTCCTCGAGCCAGAAGAGGTCGTAGGGCTCGACGTCCTTCGCGAAGCGGGCGGCCTCGATCGGCGTCATGCGGTGGTGGCCGTCATGGAGGATCCGCAGGTCGGTGCCGAACTCCTCGCGGATCTTCGCGAAGACCCCGGGCATGTGGTTGAGGTACTGGCGGGTGTCCCACGTCTCCTCCGACGGACGATCGCCGGAGCGCTTGGCCGGTTCGTAGTCGTAGCGCACGCCCGGACCGGTCGAGGAGACGCCGTAGATCTGGCCGAGGCCGGGAACGCCGGTCTGCACGCGCACGGCGGTGAACCCGAGCTCGCGGTAGCCGGTGATGGCGTTCGAGAGGGCGGCGAAGTCGGTGCCGGAGGCGTGGGCGTAGACGCGCACGCCGTCGCGGCTGGCCCCGCCGAGCAGCTGGTACAGCGGCATCCCGGCCTTCTTCGCCTTGATGTCCCACAGCGCCATGTCGACGGCGGCGATCGCGGCCATCGTCACGGGTCCGCGCCGCCAGTAGGCGCCGCGGTAGAGGTACTGCCAGGTGTCTTCGATGCGGTCCTCGTCGCGGCCGATCAGCATCGAGGCGAGGTGCTCGGAGAGGTACGACGCCACCGAGAGCTCGCGGCCGTTGAGGGTGGCATCCCCCCATCCGACGACGCCGTCGCTCGTGGTGACCTTGAGGGTGACGAAGTTGCGGCCGGGGCTGGTGACGATGACGTCGACGGACTCGATGCTCATGCGGGGACTTTCTCGAGGAGGAGGGAAGAGGGATGCCGGGCGGACTCGCCGTCACGAGCCCGCCCGGGGCCGCACCGCGCGACGGCGGTCGGCCGGGTGCGGGGCCGCGCGGGGCGGCCCCGCGGATCACATCGCGGCGCGCGGGTCGGTCAGGTCGCGACCGGTCCACTCGGGGGCGACGATCGCGGCGACCAGCGCCGAGGCGGTGAAGACCCCCATCAGCACCATGATCGGGATGATGCTGCCGGTGGCGGCGGCCACCCACGCGGCGGCGACGACGGGGCCGATGCCGGTGGCGATGATCGCGGCGATCTCGCGGACGACAGCGGTGAGCGTGTAGCGGTTGCGGGCTCCGAAGATCTCGGGGATCGAGATGTTCTCCATGGATGCCAGACCCAGCACAGAGATGTTGTGGATCAGCGCGTAGCCGACGAAGATCCACGCGACGTCGCGGGAGTTGATCAGCAGCAGGGTCGGGACGATGAGCAGCAGCGACAGCGCGGACATGACGATGTACATGCGGCGGCGGCCGAACTTGTCGCCGAGGAACCCGACGACGGGGATCGTGACGAAGCCGATCAGCGACGAGACGATGACGATCTCGGGGCCGACCTCCTTGGAGACGGCGAGGGTGATCGTGATGAACGAGATCAGGTAGGTCTGCACGATGCCGGAGTTGCCGGCCTGGCCGAAGCGCAGGAAGAACGACACGAGCACGGCCTTGAGCGGCTTCTTCTGCAGCGACTCGAGCGTGCGGATGTCGTTGGTCTCGGTGGCGACCTTCTGCAGCTCGGCGCGCGAGAGCGCCTTGCCGTCGACGACGTCGGTGCGCTCTTCGAAGACCGGGCTCTCCTTGAGGTTGAAGCGGACCCACAGGGCGAAGAGCATGATCACGGCGCTGCCGATGAAGGGGATGCGCCAGCCCCACGCGATGACATCGCTCTCCATCATCACGGCGAGCAGGATCGCCCAGATGCCGGAGGCGAAGAGCGTGCCGCAGTTCGTGCCGAGCGCGACCAGCGAGGCGACGACGCCGCGACGGTTGTCGGGGGCGTACTCGGCGAGCATGACACCTGCGCCCGAGATCTCGGCACCGGCGCCGAAGCCCTGCGCCAGGCGGAGGATGACGAGGAGGATCGGGGCCAGGATGCCGACCTGCTCGTACGTGGGCAGGACGCCGATGAGGGTCGTCGCCGCTCCCATGAGCAGGATCGTGTAGAACAGCACCTGCTTGCGGCCGATCCTGTCGCCGATGCGGGCGAAGAAGAACGCGCCGACCGGGCGGGCCACGTAGCCCACACCGTAGGTCGCCATCGCGAGGACGACCGCCATCGCGGCGTCGCCCCCGGCGAAGAAGATCTGGCTGAAGACGAGGGCGGCGGCCAGCGAGTAGAGCTGGAAGTCCATGAACTCCAGCGCGGTGCCGAGCCAGCCGGAGACGGCGGCGCGGGCGAGGTCGCCGACCGACCTCTTGGCGACGGGCGTCGACGACGACGCGTCGACGCCGGGGGCGGAAGAGCTGCTCATCGGATTACTCCTTCGTAGTGATGATGATCGTTCGGTGAAGCGGGGACGGGTCAGAGGGAGAGGAGGACCTTGGCGGATGCCGAGGAGTCGCGCGCCGTGGCGAACGCACTCACCGCGTCGGCGGCGGGGATGACGTGCGAGACGACCGCGTCGAGGGCATCGGTCTCGGCGAGCATCGCGACGGCGTCGTCGATCTCGGTCGAGAAGCGGAACGCGCCGCGGACGGTGAGTTCTTTCGCGAGCATCGGAGCGAGGTTGACGCCGATCTCAGCGTCCGGGAGCATCCCCACCTGCACCACGGTGCCGGCGCGACGGACGGCGCGGACGGCCTGGGTGAGGGCGACGCCGACCCCCGAGCACTCGAAGACGACGTCGAACGACTCGGGGTCGATCGCGTCGGTGCCGACGAGGAACGTCTCGCTCGCCCCGAGCGCCCGCGCCCGGTCGAGGGGCTCGGGCCGGACGTCGCTCGCGCCCACGACCGCTGCCCCCGCGTGCACGGCCGCGGCGACGACGAGCAGACCGATGGGGCCTGCGCCGATGACGAGGGCGCGCTTCCCGGTCAGGTCCCCTGCCAGACCCACGGCGTGGATCGCGACGGCGAGGGGCTCGGCGAGCGCCGCTCGCTCGAGGGGAAGGCCTTCGGGGAGGACGCGGATCATGTGTTCTTCGACGAGGAGCAGCTCGGCGGCCCCGCCCTGGCGATGCGGGAAGCCCGCTGCGCTGCCGAGGTAGTCGCCTCCCGCGCGCAGGTGCGGACGGTCCTCGAGTCCCGGCGCGGAGGGACCGAACCGTGCGGGGTGGACGGTGACCGGAGTGCCCGGCGCGAGGCGACCCGAGGGGTCGAGGTCGACCTCGGCCGAGAGCTCGTGACCGGGGGTCAGGGGCTCACGGACGGCGTACTCGCCGTTCTTTCCGTGGAAGTAGTAGTGCAGGTCCGACCCGCAGATGCCGACGTAGCGCACGCGCAGGCGCACTTCGCCCTCGCCCGGCTCGGGAGTCGGGCGGTCTTCCCAGCGGATGTCTTCCGCGCCGTGGATCGCGAGGAGCTTCATCGCGTCTCTTTCCTGTCGTTCTGCGCTTCGAGAGCGTCGGATGGTGGGGCCGTTCGGGGGTGCCCAGGGGTCAGGTCGCGGGGTGCGCCAGGCTGCCGGCGGCGGCGAGGCTGTCGGCGATCGCGCTCTCGACGCCGCGCTGCACGATCGTGTCGACGAGATCACCGACCCGGTCGACGAAGGCGGTGCGGTGCGCGACGTCGTCGCCGAACAGCCGCAGGTCGACGATGGCGCGGTGCGCGAGGTCTCTGCCGCCGCGCGTGGGGACCGCGGTGAGCCGTTCCCGGGCGGGGTCGGTCATCGCCTCGGCGTGCGGACCGGGGTCGAACCCGGCCGGCGGGGCGACGCAGGCGAGGTAGGCGGCCACGGTCAGCGCGATGAGGTGCGGGAACTCGCCGCGGTCGAGAGCGTGGGCGATCGGGCCCGGGATGCGCTGGCCGAGTTTGACCGACCCGTCGGATCCCACCTGGCTCGTACGGTGGCCCAGAGCGCTGTTGCCCCAGCGGGCGAAGAGCTCCCGCTCGTACTGCTCGATGTCGACGCCGGCGGGAGCGGTGACCGAGGGCTCGTACTCGCCGCGCAGGACGGTCGCGGCCGCGGCTTCGATGTCGGCCAGGGCGATGGCATCCGGGATCGTCGGAACTCCCCGCAGCGCGCCGAGGTAGGCGATGAGCGAGTGCGTGCCGTTCAGCAAACGCACCTTGAGCTGCTCGTACGCGCCGACCTCGTCGGTGAACACCGCTCCCCCGGCCTCCCAGGCGGGGCGGCCCGCGGCGAAGCGGTCCTCGATCGCCCACATGGTGAAGGGCTCGGCCGGCACGGGGATGTCGTCGCGGACGCCGAGGAGTCCGGCGACGCGGTCGGTCAGCTCGGCGGTGGTCGAAGGGACGATGCGGTCGACCATGCTCGACGGGAAGGTCACGGCGCGGTCGAGGTAGGCCAGGACGTCGGCGCCCTCGGCATCCGGAAGCTCCTGGAGGAACTCGCGGACCAGCTTCTCGGTGTGCGAGCCGTTCGAGAGCAGGTTGTCGCAGCTCAGGATCGAGAGGGGCGCGCCGCCGGCAGCGGCGCGGGCCTGCAGTCCCCGGGCGAGCTGGCCGATGGTCGAGGTCGGCGCGCCGCCGCGCAGGTCGGCCTGCACGCGCGGATCGGTGACATCGAGGTGCTGCGTCGACGACGAGAAGCTGTAGCCGTTCTCCGTCACCGTGAGCGTCACGACGCGGATGCCGGGGTCGGCGAGGTCGGCGACCACTCGTGCCGGGTCGTCGGCGGCGACGTACGAGTCGGTGTGGACGCCGGGGATGGCGAGCGTCGTCCCCTCGGGCGAGACCGTGGCCACGGCGTAGAGGTGGTCCTGAGCGTGCAGCGCGTCGACGACGCGACGTGAGCGGGATGCCACGCCGACGATGCCCCAGTCGCCCCCCTCGGCGCGGAGAGCGGCTGCGGTGTACACCGCCTGGTGCGCGCGGTGAAAGCTGCCGAGACCCAGGTGCAGGATCCCCGCGGCGCCCGACACCGGGGGAAGGGCGACCGGCGAGGAGTCGCGACGCAGGCGCGCGGTCGGTGCGGAGGGATCATCGGTGATCGACATACAAGCAGTGTGCTGTGTTTGTACAAACTTGTCAACAGTTTTCACACCGCTATGCACGAAGATGGAACGACAGCACGAAGGAGCACGGATGGCGGCGACCCTCACCGACGTGGCCCGGCACGCCGGAGTCTCGATCGCCACGGCTTCGCGCGCTTTCGGCGAGCCCGACCGCCTGGCCCCGGCGACGCTCGAGCGGGTGCGCGCCGCCGCCACCGAACTCGGCTACGCCACGTCGCAGGTGCCGACGGGGGCGCGCACGATCGCGGTCCTCGTTCCGGATGCCGCGAACCCGGTCTACGCGACCCTCCTCAAGGCCATCCAGGGGCAGGCGTGGCACGGTCGACACCGGATCGTCCTCTACGACGCCGACGAAGACCTCCGGCGCGAGCGCGAATCCATCGAGCTCGCGGGCAAAGCCGACGGTCTGGTGCTGTGCTCTCCGCGCCTTCCCGAAGAGGATGTGCTCGCACTGATCGGCGACACCCCGCACGTCGTGATCAACCGCCTCATCCCGGGGGCCGTCTGCGTCATCATGGACGCCGAGCGCGGCCCGAGCCAGGCGGTCGAGCACCTCGCCGCCCTCGGCCACACGCACCTCGCCTACGCCTCGGGCCCGTACGGCTCCTGGGCCGACGATCAGCGCGCACGGACCGTCGCGCGCGCGTGCGAACGGTTCGGCATCCGCCTCACGCGCCTGAGCAACCACGCCGCGTCGATCCAGGGCGGCCGCGCGAACGCCGCGGCGGCGATCGCGAGCGGGGCCACCGCCGTGATCGCCTACAACGACCTCGTCGCTCTCGGGCTCGAGGCCGGCATGGGCGAACTCGGCCGAGCGTGCCCCGACGACGTGAGCATCGTCGGGATCGACGACATCGAACTCGCCGGAGCCGTCACCCCGAGCCTGACCACGGTCCGGATGCCGATCGCACGCTCGGGCGCGCTCGCGGTGGAGCTGCTGCTGCAGTCGATGGCCGGCAGCGCCCCCGACGAGACGGCGGTGCTTCCGTCGGAGCTGATCGTCCGCGGGTCGACCGCTCCTCCACGGGTCTAGACCGGGTCTGAGCCGGTCGCGGCGCGGGCCGCGACCATCGCCTCCACGTCGTCCACGAGCCCCGCGGCGCCGGGAGCGACCGCGATCGCCTCGCCGATGCGTCGCGCGTTCGCCGCGTACGACGGGTCCGTGAGGATCCGCTGCACGGCCGAGCGGATGGCATCCGGAGCCGGACGACCCGTGCGCAGATTCACACCCACGCGAGCATGCTGCACGCGCGCGGAGGTCTCGACCTTGTCCTCGGAATCGCCGGCGATCACGATCGGCACGCCGTGGCGCATCGCGTGGTGGAGTCCGCCGTAGCCGCCGTTGGTCACGAGCACGCTCGTGCGGGCGAGCAGCTCGTCGTAGGGCAGGTAGCTCGCGGCGAACGCGTTGGCCGGAAGGGCCGGCAACGTGTCGACCGGGCGACCGCCCGTGGTCACGGCGACCTGGACGGGGAGGTCGGCCAGGGCCGTGAGGGTCGGCTCGATCACCTCGCTGTAGTCGGTGTTGGCGACCGTGCCCTGCGTGACGTGCACGAGGGGCAGGGCCGGATCGAGGTCGGCGAACCACGCCGGCGCAGGCGCGGGCTGCGTGACCGCCGTGGCCATCGGGCCGTAGAAGCGCAGGGTGTCGGGGGCGTCACTGCGGGGGTACTCGAACTCCCCGACGGTGAACTGCGCGAGAAGGTCGCTGCGCGAGAGGACGTCCATGAAGAAGGCCCCGTTCAGCGGAGGGGCGCCCACCCCGGCCAGGAACAGGTCGAGCGAGCGGTGAACCGGCCGGAGCACGATCTTGGCGGTGACGCCGAGAACCCGGTTTCGCGCGCGGTTGAGGAGCGGCTGACGCAGCGGCGTGATGCCGAGACCGTAGGGCGGGGTGTCGCGGCTGGAGAAGCCGGCCGCCGTGATGCCGCACATGACGGTGAGGGGACGCTCGGAGCGCGGCAGGCCGAACAGGGTCTGCACCCCCAGGAAGAGCATGTCGTGCAGCACGACGTCTGCCGGCTCTTCCGCGAGAACGTGCTCCAGGGTGGCCGCCGCGGGGCCGGCGGGGTCGAGAAACGCCCGCTCGACGCCGCGGTTGATCGTCGCGAGTCCCCGCTCGCGCTCGTCGTCGCCGGTCCCGATGTCGTCGAGCGTGTCGGCTTCGGGCGGCAGAGGCAGGAACCGGATGCCGGCGGCCTCGACCATCGATCGGTATCGGGCGCCGGTGAGCAGGCGGACATCCCATCCCCGTCGCTGCAGTTCGGTGGCGACGACGAGGAGCGGGCCGACGTGGCCGACGGCGGGCATGCTGCAGATGAGGGCGGAACGGGTCATGTTCGGTTTCTTTCGAAGACGAGACCCCCGCGGGCAGCGGACGGTCTACGCGAGGTTGTCGGAGAGGTGGAGGAGCTGGGCCGTCAGCCACGACCGGTAGGCGTCGATGTCCCAGCCGCGGGTGACGGTGAAGTGCGTCCATGGATCGGGGCCCGTGATGAGGCCGAGGACGTCGGCGGCGAGCGCGACCTGCTCGACGCGGATGCGCTCGCGCTGGAGGAACCAGCCGGCCGCGATCGTCATGTCGCGATGGCGCCGCATCTCGAGGTCGAGGTACGCGGCGCGCACCTCGGCGTCACTGTCGGCGGCGGCGAGCAGGGCCCGGACGATCGCGGCCGAACGCCGGTTCGCCTCGATGAGGAAGTCGACGTACCTCGAGATCGCCGCGTCGGTGTCGGGCTCGCTCATGATCTCGACGAGTTCCGGTCGCTCGGTGAGCGAGTGCCGGCCCTCGTCGCCCGCGAAGGTGCGCTCGAAGGCGGCGATGAGCAGGGCGTGCTTGGGGCCGTTCAGGTGGACCGTCGGGATCGACACCCCCGCCTCGGCCGCGATGGTCTTGATCGATGTGGCGACGTACCCGTCACGGACGAAGAGCCGCGCCGCCGTGTCGACGATGTTCGCGCGCGTGGCGGCGGCTTCGGCCTGCCGCTTGGGGGATTGATAGCTGCGGGGCACGTCCCACCCGCTACTTCGCGGCGACGACGCCGACCCGGGCGGCGGCGGTCGACAGCACACTCCCGACGGAGATCAGGATGCCGGCGGCCCGGAGCCACGAGGGGCGTGAGCCGATCGCGACGGTGGAGTGAAGCACGGGGGCGGGAGCGGTCATGGGCGACTCCTTCGAGAGGCGAGGTGGAGCGCGCGAGCGGGGTGCGAGTCACCGCAGCGCAGAATTCACCATACACCCATATAATCGAATATGGAGATACTTCCCCGCGTCATCGAGAGGGATTGTGAACGGACAAGCTCCGAAACCGTCGAATTCACAGGAGGTACGCATAACCCATTACGTGCCTCGATCGCCACGACAAGGAAACCGCGGGCCAACGCACTGTCACCGAGCGGAACCGTGGCTCAGGAAGGTGCCGGAGCGGCTGGGAGGTCGACGGTCACCGTGGTGCGCGCACCGGGCGCGCTCTCGATGTGGATGCGCCCCTCGTGCGCGTGGACGATCGTGCGCACGCGAGTGAGCCCCAGCCCGAACCCCTGCACCGCCCGGGAACGCGCGTGGGCGGTGCGGTAGAAGCGATCGAAGACCCGACGCAGCTCGGCATGAGAGAGGCCCGGACCGTCATTCGCCACACTGACGCGCACACGCTCGTCGCCCGCGTCGCACGTCACCGTGATCGGCGCCTCGGGCTCACCGAACTTGAGGGCGTTCGTCAGCAGTTCGGCGATGGCGTTCTCGAGTTTCTCGCGGTCGGCGTGAGCGCGCGCGACGGATGCACCCCTCACGTGCACGGGCGTCGACTGCTGCTCGGCGAGCTTGCTGACACGCCGCGCTGCGGCATCCACGATCTGACGGATGTCGACGACGCAGAGACGGAGCGCCCCCTCGACCCGCGTCGCGGAAACGAGGTCCTCGATGCGGTCGAGGAGGTCGGCGGCCCGGCGGTTGACCACATCGACGTACGAACGCAGCTTGGGATCGTGCGGTCCGACGGCGTCGTCGATGAGGGAGAGGAAGCCCGTGACGCTCGTGAGCGGAGTGCGGAGCTCGTGCGAGACCGTGCGGAGGAACTGCTCGCGCACCTCGATCGCGTCGGCGAGTTCGGTGACGTCGTGCGCGACGACGACGGTTCCCTGGACGGAGCCGTCCCGCCTGTGCAGTTGGTTCGAAGACGCGAGAACGGCCATCTGCGCCTCGGGCGGGCCGAGCCAGGCGAGGTGCGCACGAATGACTTCGCCCCGCAGCGCACGGGGGATGAACTGCTCGTCGGGCGGGATTCTCGACACGCGATCGGCGGCGAGCACATTCTCGCCGGCATAGGGGGGTTCATCGAGACGGAACCCCGACGCGTGCGCCATCTCGTGAGCGGCGGCGTTCGCCACCTCAAGGCGCCCTTCTTCGTCGTAGAAGGCGACGCCCGCGGCGACGGTATCGAGGATCCCCGTCACGAGTGCCTCGGCGTCCTGCGCGTCCGCGAGGGCTTCGGTCTGAGCCTGATTCGCCCGGGAGAGTTGGCGTCCGCGGTGCCCCAGTCGACGCGCGGCGAGGAAAGCCATGACGGCCAGCGCGACGATGACCAGCGGCAGACTCGTGACGTTCGCCCAGCCCGCGAAGGACTGCGGCCAGGCGCCGTCGTAGACGAATCGGAAGGTCAGCATCGCCACCGAACCCCCCGCGACGAGCGTCAATCCCGCGCCCCCGAAGGCATAGGCCGCCCACGTCATCGGGAAGATCGCGAGCAGGATCACCCCGGGCAACACCCGCGTGATCTCGGCACGGAGGAGCGTCACGGCGACGACATCGAGAGCCGCGACCGCGATCGGGGCGAACCTCTCCCACGGGACGAACATCGCGAGGACCGTTGCCACGACACCCAAGGCGAATCCGAACAGCGAGATCGGCATCACCAGGATGGACGGCTCCACGACGGCCACGACCACCGCCACGTACACGAGCCCGAAGAAGAACGGGAGTTGCGTCTGCGCAGATCGAGCACGACGCCCCTCCGGTGTCCGCGTCGAGTCGATGTGGGGCACGGCGTCCTCGTTGCCTCTCGGGGGCGGGTAGCGGGCAGGCGGCCGCGCCCTGTGGGGTGTCGAGGGCGAGTTGCGGCAGCCAGGAAACGAAAGGTAGGTTAACCGACCATCCGCCTCTCGTACAGCTCGGCAGGACGCACGATGACGCACAGATGGCAGAAGCCGCCGCCTCCCGGAGGACGCGACGGCTTCTGCCGATTCGGAGCTATTCGCCGGCGGCGGCCGGAGCAGCCTGGGCCTGCGGGGCGGGAGCCGCGTCGCGCGGAGCGCCGTGCGGGCGGATCATCGCGGGCCGGCGCATGAACAGCACGGCGACGAGACCCACGCCGATCACGATGATCGGCAGCGTGAGCGACTGCCCCATGGCCTGCGAGAACCCGGTGACGACCTGCGGCGGAAGCGTTCCCCCGCCGAAGCTCGCCGAGGCATCCGCCGCTCCGGGCAGGTTCGCCTCGAGGCGCGCCTGCATGAACGCGGCGATGGATGCCGAGCCGATGACCGATCCGACCGTCCGGGTCGTGTTGTAGATACCGGCGCCGGCGCCCGCCTGGCGCGGCGGGAGGTTCCGCGTCGCGGTGGTCGCGAGCGGACCCCACATCCCTGCGTTGCCGACGCCCATGAGGGCCGAGGGGATGAGGAAGGCCCAGATGGGCGCGTCGTTCAGGATGAGCGCCACGTAGATCCCGAGCGAGCCGCCCACGAGCAGGAGGCCCGGCACGAGCAGGAAGCGCGGATCGGTGCGGTCGAGGAGCTTGCCGGCGAACGGGGCGAGCACGCCGGACAGGATGGCGAGCGGGACGAGCAGCAGTGCCGACTCGGTCGGGGTCAGGCCGCGAGCGAGCTGCAGGTAGAACATCTGCGGCAGCGCCATGCTCGTCACGGTGAAGCCGACCGCGGCGATGGCGAGGTTCGCGACGGAGAAGTTGCGGTCGCGGAAGAGGTCGAGCGGCACGAGGGGTTCCCCCTTGCTGCGCGCCTGGGTCCAGACGAACACGCCCATGACGACGACGCCCGCGGCGACCATCCCCCAGATCCACGCCGCCCACGAGTAGTGCTCGCCCTCCTGCAGCCCGAAGACGATGAGGAAGAGGCCGACGGCGCTGAGCACGACGCCCAGGATGTCGAACTTGTGCGCGGTGCGCGGCAGCTGCGGGACGAGGATCACCGCGGCGATGAAGCCGATGATGCCGACGGGGATGTTGATGAAGAAGATCCACTCCCACCCGAGTCCGTCGACGAGCAGACCGCCCGCGAGCGGGCCGACGAGGGTCGCGACACCGGCGGTCGCGCCCCACAGGCCCATCGCCGCGCCACGGTTCTGCGGCGGGAACGTGCGGGTGATGACGGCCATGGTCTGCGGCGTCATCAGGGCGGCGCCGAGTCCCTGCACGGCACGGGCCGCGATCAGCACCTCGAGCGACGGGGCCAGTCCGCACGCGAGCGAGGCGAGCGTGAAGATCGCGAGGCCCGTGAGGTAGATGTTCTTCGGGCCGAAGCGGTCGCCGAGGCGGCCGGTGATCAGCAACGGCACGGCATAGGTCAGCAGGTAGGCGCTGGTGACCCACACGACGTTGTCGAGGTTGTTGGTGTTCGGGTCGAGCGCCGCCTTGATCGCGGGGTTCGCGACCGAGACGATCGTGGTGTCGACCAGGATCATGAAGAACCCGATGACGAGCGCCCAGAGGGCGGGCCAGGGGCTGCGTTCGTGGGTCTTGTGGGACCCGGTACGGGTGGATGCCGTTGTGGCGGCGCGAGCGTCGGTCATGCGAATGTCTCCCTCGAGACGCGGTGCTTGTTCTTGATGTGTTCGGGGATCTCGGCGACGCCCCAGGGCAGGGTGCGGTCGGCGAGACGCGCGCGCAGGGAGTCCTGCCACGCGAGTTCGGCGGCGAGGAGAGCGGCTTGCCGCTGCACCTCGACGAGGAATTGCTCGGGGGTGTCGCGCGCGGCGGCTTCCTCGAGACCCACGCGGTGCTCGCCGATGGAGGCCTCGAGCATCGCGCGTCGCTGGTCGAGCAGGGCGACGACCTCGTCGCGCTCGAGATTGTGGGCTTCGGAGAGCGCCACACGGAAGTCGCTCTGCCGATCGATCTGGGGCAGTTCGGCGCGAACCCACTCCTCGACGGCCCGGCGCCCGGCATCGCGCAGCGTATAGGTGGTCCGCTCGGGACGATTGCCGTGTCGGTCGACGCCGACCTCGGCGAGGAGGCCGTCGCGCTCGAGGCGGGCGACGGTGTGGTAGATCGTGCCCTTCTGCAGGGGGACGAGCCGATCGTCGCGCCGCTCCTTGAGCAGCCGGACGAGCTCGTACGTGTGCATATCGGCTTCGCGGAGGGTCGCGAGGATCATGACGGCGATCGGAGTGAGGCGGCTGGTCTCCGGCATCCGTCCTCCTCATGGTCCGTGTTGACTAGTCCACGTGGACTATACGCTCTTCCACGCGATCTCGCGAGCCTCCGCACCCGAGCGCCCGCGCCCGCACCCGCGCCCGCCCTCGCGCCCACGCCCGCCCTCGCGCCCTCGCCCGCCCGCTCCCGCACCCGCACCCGCGCCCGCGCCCGCGGGCAGCGCTGAATGTCCAAGACACCCGGACGAAAATTCGAAGCGTCCGGGTTTCTTGGACACTCAACGCCCCGACAGAGCCCGGGACCGCGGAGAGATTGGGGCAGACGTGGACCGAGCGCGAGCTATGAGTCGGTCGGCGGGGCCGAGGGAGGCGAGCTGGCCGCAGGCGCGGAAGACTGCGCCGCAGCCGTCGGTGCCGCACGGCGCACCCACCGCAGGGGGATCGAGAAGATCCCCCGCTGGTTGGGCTCCTCCACCTCGAGCCCGTAGTGCTCGCCGATCGCGTCGCGCAGCTGGGCGCGCTCGGCCTTGTCGTAGGCGCGCATCTCGCGCCGGAAGGCCGTCACGGTCGCCCAGCAGATCGCCAGCAGCACCAGGCTGAACGGCAGAGCGATGCTGATGGCCGCCGTCTGCAGGGCTTGCAGACCGCCGGCCAGCAGCAGCGCGAAGGCGATGAGCGAGGTCGCAAGGGTGAAGAAGATGCGCACCCAGCGCTTGGGCTCCTCTTCGCCGCCGGTGGCGATCATGCCCATCACGAGCGCGCCGGAGTCCGCCGACGTGACGAAGAAGATCCCGATGAGGATGAGGAACCCGATCGACAGGAACACGGCGCCCGGCACGCTCTCGAGCATCTGGAACAGCGCGGTCGAGACGTTCACCGCCCCGTCGGCGCCGACCAGAGAGACCGTGCCGCTGAGTTCGCCGTAGATGGCCGTCCCACCCAGAACGGTGAACCACAGGATGCCGACGAGCGTGGGCACCAGGATCACTCCGGTGACGAACTCCCGCACCGTCCGTCCGCGCGAGATGCGCGCGATGAAGATGCCGACGAAGGGCGCCCACGAGATCCACCAGCCCCAGTAGAACGCCGTCCACGTGCCCTGCCAGGCGACCCCGTCTGCGCCGGAGTAAGCACTCGTGGTGAACGAGAGGCCGACGAAGTTCTGGATGTAGTTGCCGATCGACTGCACGACGTCGCGCAGGAGGAACTCGGTGGGGCCGGCGAACAGGAGGTACAGCATCAACAGGCCGGCGAGCACGAGGTTGATGTTCGACAGCCACTTCATGCCCTTGCCGACGCCCGAGAGCACCGAGAACAGCACGAAGCCGGTGATGATGCCCACGATGATCGCCTCGCTGACGACCGAGGGCGAGACGACGCCGAGGTACTCGAGACCGGCACTGATCTGGATGACACCGAGACCCAGCGATGTGGCGACGCCGAAGAGCGTGCCGACGAGGGCGGCGACATCGACCGCGTTGCCCCACGCCCCCTGCACGAGACGCGCCCCGAGCAACGGCTCGAGCGCCCAGCGGATGGTGCGCGGGCGCCGCCGCCGGTGGAAGGCGTAGGCGAGTGCGAGTCCGATCACGACGTAGATCGACCACGCGTGCACGCCCCAGTGCAGGAACGTCTGCGACATCGCCTGCTGGGCGAGCTGGTTGGGGGTGCCGGACACACCGGGCCGCGGCTCGATGAAGTGACTGAGCGGCTCGCTCACGCCGTAGAAGACGAGACCGATGCCCATGCCGGCGGCGAACAGCAGCGAGAACCACGACATCGTCGAGAACTCGGGCTCGTCGTCGTCCTGCCCGAGCTTGATGTTCCCGAATCGACTGAATCCCATCGCGAGCGCGAACACGACGAAGAACGCCGCGATCAGCACGTAGTACCAGTTGAAGGCCGAGACGATCGTGGTCTGCACGGCGCCGAACGTGGCCTCGGCGGCGCTGGGGAAGAGCATCGCGAAGGCGATGAACGCCAGCGCGATCGCTGCGGCAGGCCAGAAGACCCACCCCCGGATCGTCTTGTGACGACTGCCGAGGTGGGGATCGATGTTCACCGTGGTGTCGGGGGCTGCCTCGGTCATTCCATCCACGGTAGTCAAGGGCCTCGCGCCGACCGGGGGGCAGGCGCGACGGAGCGCGGTGTGGCACAATCCGCGCCGATGCGCGCCGCCCGCACCCGCAATAATGAGCGGGTGACCTCCGCTGCCCCGCTCGAGCTCCCCGGTTGGCGCCACACCTACTCCGGCAAGGTGCGCGACCTCTACATCCCCTCCGACACGGTCGAAGGGGCGGCCCCGGCGCACCTTCTCGTCGTCGCGAGCGACCGCGTGAGCGCGTTCGACCACGTCCTCTCCCCCGGCATCCCCGACAAGGGCGTGCTCCTGACCACCCTGAGCCTCTGGTGGTTCGACCAGCTCGCGGGTGCCGACGGAGGGCGCGGCATCCCGAATCACCTCGCCGCCGACCACGCCCTCGTCGGCGACGACGCGGTGGAGCTGATTCCGGATGTCGTGCGCGGACGCGCCATGCTGGTCCGCTCGCTCGACATGCAACCGATCGAGTGCGTGGTGCGCGGGTATCTGACCGGCTCGGGCTGGGCGGAGTACCGCGCGGAGGGCACGGTCTGCGGCATCCCCCTTCCGGATGGCCTGAACGACGGCGACCGCCTGCCGGAGCCGCTCTACACCCCGGCGTTCAAGGCGCCGATGGGCGAGCACGACGAGAACATCACGTTCGAGCGCTCCGTCGAGATCGTCGGGGCCGAGACCGCCGCGGCCCTGCGCGACGCCTCGCTCGAGATCTACCGCCGCGCGTCGGCCACCGCCGAGGCGCACGGGCTGATCCTCGCCGACACGAAGTTCGAGTTCGGCTTCGACGCCGACGGCGTGCTGACCCTCGCCGACGAGGTGCTGACCTCGGACTCCTCGCGGTACTGGGATGCCGAGGCCTGGAGCATCGGCACCACTCCGGCGGAACGCATGGCGAGCTTCGACAAGCAGATCGTGCGCAACTGGCTCGCGGAGAACTGGGACAAGCAGGGCGAACCGCCCGCGCTGCCCGACGAGATCGTCGAGCGCACCCGCGAGCGCTACGCGGAGCTGCTGCGCCTGCTCACGGCATCCTGATCCGCCCGCGGAGGCTTCGACAAGCTCAGCCACCGCTCGTGCGGCCGCGAAGCCCGAGCATCGGTCCCTGAGCCCGAGCATCGGTCCCTGAGCCTGTCGAAGGGACCCCCGACCACCCTCTTCAAGGAGACACATGTTCCGCTGGAAGCTGCACGGCAACGGGCGCACCGTTGCACCGGGCGCGGTCGTCGCCCCCGGCGAGCGCCTGAACTGGGGGGCGACGGTCGCGATCGGCCTCCAACACGTGATCGCGATGTTCGGTGCGACGTTCCTCGTGCCGGTGCTGACGCAGTTCCCGGTCTCGACGACGCTGCTGTTCTCGGGCGTCGGGACACTGCTCTTCCTGTTGATCACGCGCAATCGCCTCCCCAGCTACCTCGGCTCGTCGTTCGCCTTCATCGCGCCGATCACCGCCGCCACGACCATGGCCGGCACCGGCTCGGCGCTCGCCGGCATCGTCGCCGTCGGGGTGCTCCTGGCCGTGATCGGCTTCATCGTGCAGTTCGCCGGCCTCGGGTGGGTCGACAAGGTCATGCCCCCGGTCGTCGCGGGCGCGATCGTCGCGCTCATCGGGTTCAACCTCGCGCCGGTGGCGTGGGGCAGCTTCGAGAAGCAGCCGCTCACCGGAACGATCACGCTGGTCGCCGTCATCCTGTTCAGCGTGCTCTTCCGCGGCTTCCTGGGCCGCATCTCGATCTTCCTGGGCGTGATCGTCGGCTACGTCGCGACCGTGTTGATCCAGGTCACGACCGGCGAGAAGCTCATCGACTTCGACGCCGTTGACGCCGCCCCGTGGGTGGGTCTGCCCGAGTTCCACTTCCCCGACTTCGCCTCCCCCGGCACGTGGTCGGTCATCGCAATGTTCCTGCCGGTCGTGCTCGTCCTCGTGGCCGAGAATGTCGGTCACGTGCGCGGAGTCGCCGCGATGACGGATGCCACGGCCAACCGCTCGACCGGTCGCGCCCTCATCGCCGACGGTCTCGCCACGACGCTGGCGGGATCCTTCGGCGGCTCGGGCACCACGACCTACGGCGAGAACATCGGAGTCATGGCCGCCACGCGCGTCTACTCGACCGCGGTGTACTGGATCGCGGGCCTCACCGCGATCCTGCTGAGCCTCTCCCCCAAGGTCGGCGCGGTGTTCAACACCATCCCGCCCGGGGTCCTCGGCGGCGTGACCACGGCGCTCTACGGCCTGATCGGCATCATCGGCATCAAGATCTGGGTCGACAACCGCGTCGACTTCTCGCGCCCGGTCAACCAGTACACCGGAGCGGTGGCCCTGGTTCTCGCGATCGCGGGCTTCACGATGGACATCGGCCAGTTCCAGCTCGGTGCCATCGTGCTCGGCTCGGTCGCGGCCCTCGTGATCTACCACCTCGGCAACGCGATCGCCCGCGCGCGCCAGACCGGCGCCGACGACGGCGGGCCCATCCCCGCGGTGGGGCCGCTGGGCGGCGACCCGTCCTGACTCCGCGTCAGGACCGAGGGATGCCGAGACCGCACCCGTTCACCGAGCCCGCACGCGCGTGCGGCGAGACGCCGACGGCCTCGGCGATCGCGTGCGGTCTCGGCGAGGCGGGGCGTACGGCATGATCGGGGGGACCGCCCCCACCCCGGAGGAACCCATGACCGCCACCACCCGCCCGACCGCCCGCACCGGCATCATCCTCGTCGCCGTGGGGACCGTCTTCCTCGCCGCGATGCTGTGGTGGGATGCCAACGGCGCTCCCACCGTGGCCCACTTCATCACCGCCTCGGCGGGGTACCTCATCGGCCAGGGCATCGTGACGTTCTTCGCCGCACGGCGTCGCCCGCGCTGACGCCGCGCCCGCGGCATCCGGTCCGTCCTGCGGATTTCGGAGGCGGGGGCGGGCCGTCCCGAGGAGTTCGACCGCAACACGCCGCTCCAGGCCGCTCTCCGCCGGCGAGTCGGGACTCAACTCGGCGCGACGGCACGCCCGCCGACCCCGGCCTCGCCGCCACCGTTGCCGTTCCGTTACTTGACACCGGCGGGCTCCACACCGCACACTGATTGCTGTCGCTGGTAAATCGGTTTATCAGCAAGATAAATCGATTATCCAACGAAGGGTGAAGCCATGGCTCGAGTGCGCATCGCGGATGTCGCCAAAGCCGCCGGCGTCTCGCCCGCGACCGTCTCTCTCGTCCTGAACGACGCCGAGTCGCGCATCTCCGACGAGACCAAGGAGCGCGTGCGCCGCGTCGCCGACGAGGTCGGATACTCCCCCAACCCGATCGCCCGGAGCCTCCGCACCCGCGTGACCGGCACGATCGGCCTCGTCTCGGACCGCATCGCGACGACCCCGTTCGCCGGACGCATGCTGGCCGGTGCGCAAGAGGTCGCCCGCGAGAACGGGCGACTGGTGATCCTCGTCGACACCGACGGCCACCCCGAGATCGAATCGGACGCGATCTCCACGCTCGTGAACCACCGCGTCGACGGCATGGTCTACGCGTCGATGTACCACCGCGTGCTCCCGGCCCCCGCCGGTCTGCCCTCGGGCACGGTCTTCCTCGACTGCCGACCCGAAGACGGCGGATACCCGGCCGTCGTCCCCGATGACTACGCCGGGGGACGCGCCGCCACCCAGGAACTGATCGACGCGGGCCACCGCCGCATCGCCTACATCGACGACGGCGACGCCGACCGCCCGGTCGCCGCCGAGCTCCGCCTGCAGGGCTACCGGGACGTCCTCACCGAGGCCGGCATCGACCCCGATCCCGCTCTCCACGTCTCCGCGCAGACCTCGGCGGCCGGCGGTCAGAGCGCGATCGCCGAGCTGATGGCCTTGCCCGACGAGCAGCGCCCCACCGGCGTCTTCGCCTTCAACGACCGCATCGCGGCCGGGGTCGTCATGTGGGCGCCCCGTCATGGCATCCGGATTCCCGAAGACCTGTCGATCGTCGGCTACGACGACCAACAGCTGGTCGCGGCGGAGCTCGATCCGCCCCTGACCACCGTCTCGCTCCCCCACGCGGCCATGGGCCGCTGGGCGATGGAGGTCGCCCTCGGCCTCCGCGAGACGGACACCGATTCCCCCCACCTCATGGACTGCCCGATCGTTCGTCGGGCTTCCGTCGGCCCTCCCGCGCACCTCGGCAGCGCGCGGGACCCCCGGGCCACGGACTGACGCCTCTCCGGCGTCCCCTCACGATGGCGACAGGGATGTCGTCGCACACCGAAAGGAACACGATGAAGAAGTCCTTCATCCCGCTCGCCGCAACGGGCGTCGCTGCCGCGCTGGTGCTGACCGGCTGCGGTCAGGCAGGTCAGGGCAGCACGACGACCGAAGACGGTCGCACCGTGCTGACCATGTGGACGCACTCGGCGGGCAACCCCGCTGAACTCGCGGTCTACGAACAGATCATCAGCGACTTCAACGCCTCGCAAGACCAGTACGAGGTCAAGACCGAGTCCTTCCCGCAGGGCGCGTACAACGACGCCATCGTCGCGGCGGCGGCCTCGGGCGACCTGCCCTGCCTGCTCGACCTCGACGGCCCGATCATGCCCAACTGGGCCTGGGCCAACTACCTGCAGCCGCTGAACATCTCCAGCGACATCACCGACAAGCTCCTTCCCACCGCGGTCGGAAAGTACAACGGCGAGATCTACTCCGCCGGCTACTGGGATGCCGCCCTCGGCATCTTCGCCCGCAAGTCGGTTCTGGATGCCAACGGCATCCGCATCCCGACCATGGCTCAGCCGTGGACCGCGGCGGAGTTCGACTCCGCCCTCGCCACGCTGAAGGCGGCCGGGTACGACACCCCGATCGACATCGGCGCCGAGGACAAGGGCGAGTGGTGGCCGTACGCCTACTCGCCGTTCCTGCAGAGCTTCGGCGGCGACCTGATCAACCGCGACACGATGCTCACCGCGGACGGTGCGCTGAACGGTCCGGATGCCGTGAAGTGGGGCGGGTGGTTCCAGTCCCTGTTCACGAACGGCTACGCCAACAGCGGCGGCACCGTCGGCAACCAGGAGTTCGTCGACGGCAAGGTCGCGCTGAGCTACACGGGCGTCTGGAACGGTCTCGCCGCGGTCGACGCCGTCGGTGAGGACCTGCTGATCCTGCCGCCGCCGAACCTCGGTAACGGCCCCAAGATCGGCGGCGGTTCGTGGCAGTGGGGCATCTCGTCGTCCTGCAACGACGCCGAGGGCGCCCGCAAGTACCTCGAGTTCAGCTTCAACGACAAGTACATCACCCAGTTCGCCGACGAACAGCTCGTGATCCCCGCCACGGAGGCGGCCACCGAGGCGTCGAAGTACTTCAACTCCACCGATGGCGCTCTGCGTCCGTTCGCGGAGTTCTCGAAGGAGTACGCCGTGCTGCGCCCCGAGACCCCCGCCTACGCGGTGATCTCGACCACGTTCGAGACGGCGGCCAAGGACATCATGAACGGCGCCGACGTGCAGTCGGCCCTGGATGCCGCCGTCACCGAGATCGACACCAACATCTCCTCCAACGACGGCTACGGCGCGAAGTAACGCCGAGCCTGCGGTGGGGGTCCGCTCGGACCCCCACCGCACCCGGGAAAGAAGAATCCTGATGACCGTGTCTCCTCCGGTCGCCGCGGCGAAGCAGCCGCGCCGATCCCTCCGTCGCATCCGTTCCTCCCGAGGCCGGGAGACGTGGGCGGGCCTGGCGATGATGGCCCCCGCCGGGCTCCTGCTCCTGCTCTTCCTCATCGTGCCCGTGCTGCTGGCGTTCACGCTGTCGTTCACGAACGCCCGTCTGATCTCGCCGAACCCGCCGCGCTTCGTGGGCCTCGACAACTTCTTCCGGGCCTTCACCGCCGACCCGGTGTTCCTGCAGTCGGCACTGAACACGTTCCTGTTCGCGCTCGTCGTGGTGCCGGTCCAGGCCGGTCTCGGTCTGCTGCTCGCGATCCTCGTGAACCAGCGCCTGCGCGGCACCACGTTCTTCCGCGTGGTGTTCTTCATCCCGGTCGTGACGTCGATCGTCGTGGTGTCGATCCTCTGGCGCTTCATGTACCAGAGCGACGGACTCATCAACTCGATGATCGACACCGTCACCTTCGGGGCCCTGAAGGGCGCCGACTGGCTGAACGACCCGACCACCGCGCTCGGCGCGATCATCGTGCTGTCGATCTGGCAGGCCGTGGGCTTCCACATGATCATCTGGCTCGCCGGTCTCCAGACCATCCCCGAGGAGCTGTACGAAGCCGCTCGAATGGACGGCGCGAGCCGGTGGCACCAGTTCGCCCACGTGACGTGGCCGGGCCTTCGTCCCACCATGGTCTTCGTCCTCGTCACGATCACGATCGCCGCCCTCGGGCTCTTCGTCCAGGTCGACGTGATGACCCAGGGCGGTCCCCTCAACTCGACGACGACCGTCGTGTACCACGCGGTGCGCAAGGGCTACGAGCAGCAGGAGATCGGCTACGCCGCCGCGATCTCGCTCCTGTTCTTCGTCGCCGTGCTGGTCATCGCCCTCATCCAGCGCTGGTTGACCCGAGAGAAGAACTGACATGACCGGCACCCTCGAGCGCCCCCGCCGCACGGCGTCGCGCAGCACCCCCGCCCGAGAGCGCACCCGCTCCTCGGAAGGCCGCAACGGCCGCATCCTCACCTACGTGTCGATGTCGATCCTGGCGGTGTTCTTCCTGTTCCCCCTCGTGTTCATGTTCGTCTCGAGCCTGAAGCCCGACGCGCAGATCCTCCGCGACATCGACTCCCCCGCGGCGTTCCTGCCGACCGGCGACATCAGCCTCGACAACTACTTCGGCGTCTTCGATCGCGTGCCCGTCGGACAGTTCCTCTTCAACTCGATCCTCGTGACGGTGCTCACGGTCGGGCTCGGGCTGATCGTGAACTCCCTCGCCGGCTTCGCCCTGTCGCGCCTGCGGTGGAAGGGTCGCGTGGTCGTGCTCGCGCTCATCATCGCGACCCTCATCGTGCCCTTCGAGACGATCGCCGTGCCGATGGTCTACTGGGTCAACCAGCTGCCGACCCTCGTCATGGAGGGCGGCGTGCTGAAGTACGACTTCGGCTGGCTGAACACGTACCAGGTGCAGATCGTGCCGTTCATCGCGAACGCCTTCTCGATCTTCCTGTTCGCGCAGTACTTCTCGACGATCCCGCCGTCGCTCGACGAGGCGGCCCGCATCGACGGGGCGAGCTGGTTCACGATCTACCGCCGCATCATCGTGCCCCTCTCGGGGCCGGCGTTCGCGACGGTGGCGATCCTGACGTTCCTGCCCGCGTGGAACCAGTACCTGTGGCCCCTCATGGTCGTGCAGAAGGAGAATCTGCGCCCGGTCATGGTCGGCATGCAGTACTTCTTCCAGCTCAACACCGCCTGGGGTGAGGTCATGGCCTACACCTCGCTCATCACCCTGCCCGTGCTGATCGTGTTCCTGGTCTTCCAGCGTGCGTTCGTCAGCAGCATCGCGGCATCCGGAGTCAAGGGATGAGCTGTCCACTCGATGTCGTCGTGCACGGGGAAGCACCCGTCGACATCGTCACCACTTCCGCCGGGGCGGCCGAGCGCCCCGGCGGGAGCCCCACCGACGAGCCGCCGGGCGTGGCTCCCTCCACCCGAGAAGACCCGCAGCGATCCGCTGCCCCGAAAGAGAGTGCCTGACGTGTTCGACCTCGCCGATTCCTACGTGTGGGATTTCTGGTTCGCCGACGACGGCGACACCTACCACCTGTTCTTCCTCTACGCCTCGCGCGCTCTGCACGACCCCGAAGCCCGTCACTACCGCGCCTCGGTGGGCCACGCGGTCTCGACCGATCTCGTCTCGTGGGACCGCGTCGCCGACGCCCTCGTGCGCGGCGGTGCCGACGACTTCGACGCGCTCGCCACCTGGACCGGCTCGACCGTCCGCCGCGAGGACGGCACCTGGTTCCTCTTTTATACGGGCTCGCGCCTGGCCGAAGACGGCCGCAACGTGCAGCGCATCGGGTACGCGACCAGCGACGACCTCTACACGTGGCACAAGAACCCGGCGAACCCGGTGCTCGAGGCCGACGGTGAGATCTACGAGCGCCTCGCAACCACCGCGTGGCACGACGAGGCGTTCCGCGACCCGTGGGTGTTCGCCGATCCCGCCGGGAACGGCTGGCATATGTACGTCACCGCCCGCGCGCCCCGGGGACCGCTGAACGGTAGCGGCGTCGTGGCTCACGCGACCTCGCCCGATCTCGAGACGTGGACGCTGCGGGCCCCGGTGAGCGAGCCCACCGACGAGGGCTTCGGCCAGCTCGAGGTGACCCAGGTCGAAGAGGTCGACGGCCGCGCGGTGCTGCTGTTCTCGTGCATGCCCGCCCAGGCGATGGATGCCGTGCGCGCCCGCCACCCGCGCGGGGCGGTGTGGGCGGTCGCCGCCGACAGCGTCCTCGGTCCGTTCGACATCGCGACCGCGACGCCGATCACCGACGACGACCTGTACGTCGGACGCCTGATCCGGGACCGCGACGGCCGCTGGCAGCTCCTGGCGTTCCGCAATGTCGGTGTCGACGGACGCTTCGTGGGCGGGATCACCGACCCCATGCCCGTCGGCTGGGACGGCGACCGCCTCGTCGTCACGCAGCCCGCGGTGCTGTCGGCCTGACGGCGCGCGCCCGGTCCGTCGGGCGGAACTTGCGGCTGCGGCCCGGTCCGTCCGGCGGAGTTCGACCGCAACTCCCCGCTCCCACCCGCCGCTCACCGGCGGGTCGCGCCGGAACTCCGCCCGACGGCACGCCCCGGCCCGGCTCCCGTTCGCGCCGGCACGCTCGATGCACCATGATGACGGCGAGGCGATCGCCCACCGGAAGGATCAGCATGACGACCACGGAAACCCGCACCCACGACGTCGCCGTGCTCGGCGAGGCCCTCGTCGACATCGTGACCACCGCGGCGGGAGCGTCCGAGCGCCCCGGAGGCAGCCCTGCGAACGTGTCCGTCGCTCTCGGCCGACTCGGCCGCGACGCCACGCTCGTGGCACGCGTCGCCGACGACGAGCGCGGGGCCGCGTTGAACGCGTGGCTCTCGGCATCCGGAGTCGACCTGCGCACCGCCGGTGACCCCGAGCGCACCGCCACGGCGCGCGCCACCATCGGCGAGAACGGCAACGCCACGTACGAGTTCGACATCGACTGGGTGCTGCCCTCGCCGGTCGACGTGCCCGCGTCCCGGATCTTCCACACCGGATCCGTCGCGGCGACCCTCGCCCCTGGCGCCGACGAGGTGCGCGCGGCGGCCGAACGTGCGCGGCGCTCCGCGCTCGTCAGCTACGACCCCAACATCCGCCCCGCCCTCACCGGCGGGCACGCCGACGCCGCCGCCCGCGTCGAGGCGCTCGTCGCCCTCGCAGACGTCGTCAAGGCCAGCGCGGAAGACGCCGAATGGCTCTACCCGGGCGTCGCGCCCACCGACGTCGCGCGTCGATGGGTCGAGCTGGGCGCTGGGCTCGCCGTCATCACGGACGGCGAGGCAGGATCCCTCGCCGTCACCGCGCACGCCACCGTCGACATCCCCGCGGTGTCCACCGCCGTCGTCGACACCGTCGGCGCGGGCGACACGTTCATGGGGACCCTGCTCGACGGCATCCTGAACATCCCCGGCGATGTCGAGGGGCTGCGCGCGAGCGTCCGGAGCCTCGACCGCGAAGCCCTCCTGGCGCTGCTCAGCCGCGCGGCGCGCGCCGCCGCGATCACCGTCGGGCGCGCGGGAATGGACCCGCCCACCCGCGACGACCTCGACGGCTGACCGGGCGGGCCTTCGGCAGGCGGCCGGCGGCGTAGACCAGCACGCAGAGCGCGGCGAAGGATGCCGGGATGATGACGGCCCACCAGGGGAAGCCGGGGACGTCGGGCGCCTGCCCCGCGGCGTCGATGTCGGCCTGCGGCGTCGGAGTCACGCGCTCTCCCGTCACCAGGATGCGATGAGTGTTGATCCCCAGAGGCGTACACGTGACCAGGGTCACCAGGTCTTCTCCGGCCTGCGGGAAGAGGGTCTCGGTCTCCTCCGGCAGCACCACCTGCGTATCGCGCACGCGATAGGTGAGCACGTCACCGAAGACCTCGATGGTGAACGTGTCGCCCACGACGACCTCATCGAGGTCGTCGAAGAGGGTGGCCCCGGCCAAACCCCGGTGCGCGGTGAGCACGGAGTGCTGATCGGCACCGCCGACCGGCAGCGATGTGCCCTCGAGGTGGCCCACGCCCTTGTTCAAGGTCGCGTCGCTCGTCCCGTGATAAATCGGCAGGTCCACGTCGATCGCGGGGATGCGCAGCCGGGCCATCACGCCGTCGGCGCTGGCACGCAACAGATCGTCGTAGACGAACCCCGGAGCGTGCGCACCAGAGCCTGTCGGCACGCGCGACCCCGCCTCGAGCAACGCTCCTCCCACGAGGGCGGCGTTGTAGGAGTGCGCTTCGGACAGCGCCTCGCTCCGCGTCGAGCGGGTCGTCGAGCCGAGGTCGGTCTCCACGCTCACGATGAGCCGCGACTGGTTGTACTGCGTCCACCAGCTCGCCACCGTCGGGTACATGAGCAGCAGAACGCCCACAAAGGCGATGAGGGCGAGCGCCGCCGTCGCCCACGGTGCGCGCCACCGGCGACGACGGGCTTGTCGACGGGATGCCGGGGGCCAGGGGTCCTCGCCGGGAGGATGCCAGGACCGACGTCGACGCGGGTGCGGCGCGACGTCGGCCCCGGCTGGGGAAGGGGCGGTGTGGGGGGAATCCGCCCCTCCCGGCTTCATGCGGTCAGGACCGCTGCGCGCGCATGCGGCGAGCGACGATGGTTCCGACACCCGCGAGGACGAGGCCTCCACCGAGGATCGTGAACGCAGCGCTCCCCGCGCCACCGGTCAGCGGGAGGTTCGGACCCGTCTGCTGGGTGTTCGGAAGGGTGACCGTCGTGGGCGCGCTCGTTCCACCGGCGGTGACGGTGACCTCGGTCCACGGATCGGCGGGGAGGACGTATCCGGCGGGAGCCTGCGTCTCCTTCACCCAGTAGGTGCGCGACGTCACGGAGTCGTTGCCGACCCACAGGCCGTCGATCGAGATCTTGCCGGTCGCGTCGGTGGTGAACGGGCCGGCGACGAGCGTGCCGTTCTTCGCGTCGTACACCTCGAAGATCGCACCCGAGAGCGCGTCGGAGGTCGCGGCATCCGTCTTCTGGATCACCAGCCCGCCCGAGTTGGTCTGCGGCGAGTTGGTCTCACGCTCGGATCCGTTGGTGTTGACCAGAGCGGTGTTGGTGATCTGACCGTCGGCCCCGAGGCTCATGACCTTCGTGGAGATCTTCGCCTCGACGGCGGTCTTTCCCGCGAGCTTGGACAGACCGACCGAGGTGAAGGTGATCTTGACGTTGCCGGAGACCGTGTAGTCGGTGTCCTCGACCAGCGGCGTTCCATCGACCGAGACCGTGGCGCCGGTGTACGACAGGCGGTCGTCGAGGTCGTCGGTGATCGAGAAGCTGCGGTAGGTGTCGCCTGCGGCGAGCGCCGGAACGGGAGCATTCACCGTCCACACGACCGTCGAGCCGAGCACCGGCGCGTCCGGGGCCGAGACCGACTTGGTCGGGTTGGTGTCGTTCAGCTTGTTCTTGGGGTAGACGTGCACGTCGTAGAGCCAGGTGCCCTGGTTCGGGTACGGCACCGACACGAGGAAGGGCTGCACGGGCGAGACGATCGGGTTGGGTCCCGGGTTGGTCTCGGTGACGTAGTACAGACCGTAGGGAAGGTTCGCCAGAGCCGCTTGGCCGTCTGCTCCCGTGGTGACCGTGGTCGAGTTCGCGAACGAGAACGGTGCGGACGCGATGTTGGCGGGAGTGGCCGTTGCGGCCTGGTCCCAGCCTGCGGCGGTGGTGAGGTCGATCGCCGTGCCTTCGTAGGCGACGCGCTGCACCGAGAATTGCACGCCCGACAGCGCCTCCCCGAGCTGCCGGACCGCGTCCGGATCGGTGATCTCGGCACCGTTGCCCGCGGCGCCCGGATCACCCGCGTGCTTGTGGATGGTCAGCGTTCCGGTGGTACCGGTGATGTTCGACGGGCTCGCCGGGTCAGCGGCATGCGCCGCCCCGCTCGCTCCCATGGCGCCGAGCGCGGCGAGCGCCGCGACTCCGATGCCGGCGGCCAGCTTCCGCAGCCGCAGTGACCTGAGGGACATGTGATTCTCGCTTTCGTTCCTTGGCCGCCGTGGTCGACGACAGCCGGGGTGTGGGGGGACGTTCGGGGAAGACGGACGGTCAGCGTGAGGACCGTCGGCTTCGCAGGCGCAGGGTGAGGACGGAGGCGGTCGCACCCAGGAGGACGACGAAGCCCGAGATGACGAACGCATCCGCACCCACACCGCCCGTCAGGGGCAGGCGCGCCCCCGACTGCTGCTCATTCGTCTGCGGCCCGAGGTCCTGCGTCGTGCCCGCATTCGCGGGGGTCACCGTGAAGGAGAGCGAGCCCGCGGCGATGTAGCCGACCGGCGCCCGGGTCTCGGTGGCGGTGTACGACCCCCAGGCCAGATCGTCGAGGCGGAATGCGCCCGGGGTGGGGTCCTTGTCGAGACCGGTGCACGGGCTGGCGATGCAGTCGACGACCACGTTGTCGGGCGCGGCGAGCGAGGGACCCGAGACCGTCCATTCCGATCCGGACAGCATGTCGCCGGTCGCCTCCGATGTCTTGGTCCAGGCGACGCTCCCGGGTTTGCTCGCGTTCGTGATTGTGCACACCACGTCGGCGTCGGCAGCCACAGAGACGGATGCACCGGTCACGGTGCCGCCCGTGCAGCTCCAGGGTCCGGCTTGATAGCCGGCGGGCGTGCCCGATTCGGACAGGGCATAGGAACCCGGGGCGACCACCGCGGAGGTGATCGCGCTCTCGCCGGTCTTACCCGTGATCGCCTGAGGTCCCGCGCCGGTCAGCGTCCAGTCGGCCGGCGTCGAGCTACCGCCGTAGGTGTTATCGACCTGCTTCTTCAAGGTCAGCAGGCCCGAGACCGGCTTGTTCGTGAGGGTGCAGTCAATCGCATCACCGGGCGCGATGTTCGACAGGGCGACTCCGGATGGCCCGGCAAGAGGAACCGTCTGGCTGCCGCCTCCGGCCCGGGCGATGGTGCAGACGCCGCTCACGAACTCCCACCCGCTTTGTTGCTGCTCCGAAACCTTCACCTCGCCCCGCGCCGAGGCGCCCTCGAAGGCGAGCTGCCAGGACACGCTTCCGGATGCCGGGGTGACCTGGGTGGTTGCGGAAGGAGAAGCCGTACCGGAGCCGGTGGTGAAGGTCGTCGCCGCGCCGAGTGTCCATCCGCTTCCGGGACGCGCGTCCTGTCCACGGATGTCCTGGACCACCTTGTGCACCGTAACGCTCGCCGTCAGCGCCCGGTTGACGAATGCGCACTCGACACTCGCGCCCGAACGGTTGGGAATGGTCACGGTCGACTCGGAGCTCACGGTCACTGCGGCGCCCGTCTCGTCGACACAGCTCAGGCTGCTCGCATAGGTGGCGATCGGACTGGTCGATCCGGGTGCCATCTGCTCCGTCAACGTGTACGTGGCGCCCTGTAGAACGGGGAGAGGGCCGATTTGATCCGCCTGAATGCCCGTCGCAGAACCCGTCGTCGTGGCAGTGCCGGAGACCGTCGAGCCTTTTGCCACGGAGAGGGCGAATTGATCCGAACCCGCCGCGCGCGACGCCACATTCTTGCGGAGCGTGAGGTTGGCGGGCGAGTTGCAGCTGGCCAGATCCGTACTGCCACTCAATCCCGTCGCGGTGACGGAGATCAACGTGCCCGTGGAGGTGTCGTACTCGCGGACGGTGTCGGAACTTCCGAGGAACATGCTGCCGTTGTTGTTGAACGCGACACCGTTGACTTCGGCGAAGCCCGCGGTGGTGAAGCTGAACGACTGCGACGAGGGAAGGAGCCCGCCGCTCGCCGCGGCGAGGGAGGCGGCGGTTACCGACAGGACCGTGGTGCTGGAGTTGCTGGCAACGAGATACAGATTGCCGCGCGCGTCGAACGCCATGTCACCGTTCATGGTTCCGCTACCCGCGGTGGGCGCGTTGATCGAACCGACCAACGTGAATGCTCCGGTAGATGGCACGTAGCGGGTCAGCAGGAACCGACTGTCAGACGTGAACCCCCCCAGGTAGTAGTCTCCCGTGCTCAGATCGATTGCTCCGGCGACGAACGAGACCAATGAGGTGTTGGTGTAGCTGTCGGTCGTCCGAACCCACCTCGATCCATCGAAGTAGTAGATCCTCGCAGTGTTCAACGTGCTGGACCGATCAAAGGCGAGGGCCGTCTTGCCGTCCGCTCCGATCCCCAGGCCGTTGAAGTGCGTGATCCCCTGCGCGGCGGCACCAACGGTCGAGACCGCGCCGTTGGCGATACGTCTCATCTGCCCAGAGCTGGAGACCGCGTAGAGCGTCTGCGGTGCGCACGTCAACGACGCAGACACCCCGGACGGAATCGAGGCCGGTCGCACCGGCGAGAGAGCCTGCGCGGCGGGGACGACCGTCGTCGCCGCGACCACTCCGACACCAGCGCCCGGCTCGGAAGCGCTCGCTGGCGCTCCCGAGCAGGTCAGCCCCAGGGACAACCCGGCGACCAGCACTGCGCGGGCGACCTTCTCTTTGATATGCACGAAATTCTTCCCTCCGACGAATAGCGCCGATTTCGGCGGCATATTCGCGATTCAACGGTCGGCCTCGCTCGGGCGGATATCGCACACGAAATCCGCCGCCATCTCACATGGATCCGACGAACGCCGTGTCTCACCGTATGGACCGCCCCAGAGAACACGAAACCGTTAGTACCCGCCTTAGTCCCTGCGCTTAATACCAGCCCCCGCTCGCCACGCACCGCAGTCGCATGGCCGGAATCACCCAGGCGGGGTCGGCCGCGACATCGAGAGGAAAGAGAAGAGGGAGCCGCCCCCGATGGGGGCGGCTCCCTCGCGTGAGCGATCAGCCTCTATTCGTTCGCGGAAGATTGCTCATCGACCGGCGGCAGGAAGAATTCACGCTCATCGAGAAAGGCCAGCGCTTGCTTCCGGGTCGACACTCCGAGTTTGCGGTAGAGCGTACTCAATTGCACTTTCACCGTATTGACGCTCACGCCGTCCTTTTCGGAGATTTCTTTATTCGATGCCCCGTCGTAGATACTCCAGGCAAGTGATTCTTCGCGAGACGTCAAGACCGGAACGACCGATGGCGATGGGGGATTCGGCAGGCTACCGCGGTACTGCTCGAGCCGAGACAGGAACTCAGCCGCCTCCGGCGTCACGTCGCCGAGCCACTCGGCGACGTCTCGCAGATCGACGGCGGCCAGACCGATGATCAAAGCCGGCGAAAGGCGCGCCCGAGCCGCCATCCGGAGTCCGTCCGTCAGTGACCGGCGCGCTCGGACGTGCTCACCCAGCCGATACTGCGCCACCCCCCGCACGAGCATGATGGCCACGGCTGCGCGCAGGCCGAGTTCAGAGACGCGTCGGAGGCAGGGTTGGGTCACCCGAAGGGCAGATCGGTAGTCCGCCGTCATGAGGAACGCCAGGGCACGCGGGGCTTCGAGGCAGACGATGGGCGGGGTCGGGAGGTCGATGCCGCTCGCCACGGCCAGCGCGCGTCGCGGCTCCCCCCGCAGCAGCAGCGCGTCGAGGTAGAGGCTCAGCAAGAACCCACGCATCATCCAGCGACCCCGCGACGATCCACAGTCCAGGAGGCCGCTGCCGAGGCAGACGGCTTCATCGATCTGGCCGGAGAGCACGTACGCCTGCACGCTGACCACGTCCGCCGCGTACTGCACGTAGTCATCCCTCCCCCCGATCCCGCGCAGGTCCGCAGCCGCACGCCGGAGGCCGTCCGCGTCTCCCTCGTTCGCGAGCACGAAGGATCGCGCCACGCTCAGGACATAGGAATCGTGCGACCAGGAAGGATCGTTCCGCCGCGCGAGGCCGTCGCATTTCGATATCTGACCCGACGCTGCCGCCATGTTCCCCCGGAGGCTCAGGCAGAGAGCGAGGACGCTTTTCGCGCGGAATGTTTCAGCCGCATTCGCACTCATACTCAGAGCCCTGCGCGCATGAAGGGCGGCGGTGGAAACATCCCCGAGAGCACAATAAGCCTCCGCAGCGTTCGCCTCGAGGAAAAACATTTCCCGACGATCCAGCGAAACGGACGAACGAAGGTGGTGATGACGCCAGTAGCGCCCCAAGAGATATGAGCAACTTTCGATATCATCCATACGCGCATGGGCGATGAGCGCTGCACTCAACACCGAAACTTCTTCTTTAGGAATGTTTTGCGGTTCCGTGCGCATAGGAAATGATCTCACGTAATTGAGATCGAAAATCGCAGCAGCCTCCACCGTCGGCAGCGTGCTCGCATTCACTCGACGCGCCGACTCATTCACCACGTCGCATGATTCGAAAAGACTCACGACTCTCCCCCGTCATCACTCGAGACTCAATCCACGAAAGGTCAAGAAGTTCCAATTGCGCCTCTGCGGAACAGGCGCGACTCGATACGGCGTGTAACCGTACAGGATTCGGTACGCGCACTCCGGCCCCGGTCCAGGGCGAAAGGGCGCGCGCGAATCCGCCCCGTCCGCGCGTCGCGCACGCGGCACGATGAGCTGCTCCACGCCGAAAGTCCACGAGACGACAAGCCGATTCAGCCACCGCCCTCAGAGGTGCACGACGCCCCCGGCGACAGAAGCACGCTCGAACCCGCCCTTTGAAAGCGCTCTCATCTTCATACCAGGGACACGTCGCACGAGGGTATCCACGGCGTGTCGCGCTCGTCTCAGCGGCCGCGAGGAGCCGTTGCGGCGCCATCCGCCCCACTTCTCGCCGCTCCGTCGCGGCGCCCGTCGAAGCACCCCGACGGCCTCGCTCTCATATCCGGCGCGCGCGATATGGCCTTCCTCCGTCAACGACGGAAGTGATATATGCGCATTCCGAGAGAACATTCGCCGATCGAGGGCCGTTCCGGCATATCCCGTAATTCGCCACGACCGGAGCCCTGGACCGCGCCACAGGCGAGCGCGGCACCCAGCACGCGTAAACTAGGCGATGGTGCGTCGGGAAGTCTGGTCGACATTTCGTTGACCGACCCTTCTGGAGGCTTCATGAGCCACGACACCGTCCGCGCGCCGAGCTGGCCCGGCTACGCCGAAGTCCACCGCGTCACGACCCTGCTCCGCCGCGAGTCCGTCGGCGGGATGGTGCTCGTCGTCGCCGCCCTCGCCGCGATCGTCTGGGCGAACTCGCCCGCGTCGGAGGCGTACTTCGCGTTGCGGGATCTCCGCTTCGGCTACGAGCCGTGGCATCTCGAGCTGAGCGTGGGCGCGTGGGCGGCCGACGGGTTGCTCGCGATCTTCTTCTTCCTGGTCGGTCTCGAGCTCAAGCGCGAGATCGTCGTCGGGAGTCTGCGACGCTTCCAGACCGCGATCGTGCCGGTGACTGCGGCCTTCGCCGGCGTCGCCGTGCCCGCGGTCATCTATGTCGCGATCGTGCACACGCAGCCGAGCCTCCTGGCCGGCTGGGCGATCCCCACCGCGACCGACATCGCGTTCGCCGTCGCCGTGCTCGCCCTCGTCGGCTCGCACCTGCCCGGTCCCCTGCGCATCTTCCTGCTGACGCTCGCGGTCGTCGACGATCTGATCGCGATCGCGATCATCGCGATCTTCTACACCAGCGACATCTCGCTCGTGCCGCTCGCCGTTTTCGCCGTGCTCGTGGTCGCGTACGGGGTGATCGCCCACCGCGCCCGCGCGTGGTTCTCGCGCAACGCCTGGGGTGCCTGGGTCGTGCTGCTGCCGATCGGCTTCGCCGCGTGGGCGTTCCTGCACGCGTCGGGCGTGCACGCCACGATCGCGGGCGTCGCTCTGGCGTTCACGATCCCCGTCGCCGCGTCGAAGCGGCAGCCCGAGCACCACGGCATGGACCTCGCCGAGCAGTTCGAGCACCGCTTCCGCCCGCTTTCCAGCGGCATCGCGGTCCCGATCTTCGCGTTCTTCGCGGCGGGCGTCGCCGTGGGAGGCGGCGAGGGAATCGTCCGCGCGCTGAGGGACCCCGTGACGATCGGCGTCGTCGCGGGACTCGTACTCGGCAAGCCCCTCGGCATCCTGCTCGGCGTGCGCCTGCTCACACTCGTGACGAAGGTGCGTCTCGACCCGGCGCTGAAGTGGATCGACCTCGCGGGCGTGGGCCTCTTGGCCGGCATCGGCTTCACGGTCTCGCTGCTCATCGCCGAGCTGAGTTTCGGTGACGGCTCGCCCCACACCGACGACGCGAAGATCGCGATCATGGTCGCCTCGCTCGTGGCATCCGTCCTCGCGTCCTGCGTACTGCTCGTGCGCAACCGTCGCTACAAGCAGCTGGCGCGGGACGAAGAGGTGGATGCCGACCACGACGACGTCCCGGACGTGTACCAGCAGCCGCTGCCACCGGAGCGCTGAGCGCTCAGACCACGGGCGCCACGCTCGAGTACTCCTCCAGCGCGACCGGCTCCCAGGCGGGAAGGATCTCGTCGAGGATGAACCGCCCCGCTTCGCGCCACATCTCGACGATCTCCTCGTCGGGAACCGCGTCCAGCTCGGCGCGGGTGAGGAGGCGGATGTCGGTCGACTCCCCGTCGCCGGGGGCGCCCGCCGGCTCCTCGGCGGTGACGAGCGCGTAGAGCAGATCCGTGTGGAAGTGCGCCGGGTCGGGCGAGGTGCACGCGGTCGACGACAGCACCGGAACGGGATGCGCCGCAGCGTCCGTGAGCCGACGCAGGCGCACCGGCGGCTGGAGCAGCCGCACCTGCTCCGGCCGATACCCGGACTCCTCGACGAGCTCGCGCTGCACCGCCGCCCACGGGGTCTCGTCGTGCTCGACGTGACCGCCGAACATCATGAGCTTCCGAGCCCGCCGGTGCAGGTGGTAGCTCAGGCGCGGTTCGGGTCCGTCGGTGCGCACCACGAAGAAGCTGACGGTGGCGTCGTGATCACCGGGGCGGGTGTGCAGGTGGGGCATCGGGCGTCTGTCCTTCGGCGGGTGGGCGGGTGTCCACGGTATCGACCCCGCACCGCCTCGATCTGCCCGGCTCCGGCCCGGCTCGGCTCGGCCCGGCTCGGCTCGGCTCGGCTCGGCTCGGCTCGGCTCGGCCCGTCACGAGAACAGGGGATGCCACGGAAACAGGGCGATCCGCGCGAGAACGGCCTGTCCCGGTGGCATCCCCTGTTCTCATGACGTCCGGAGGCCGCGGGCGCGAGACCGACGCATGGCGCGGGCGCCGGCCCGAGAGCAGCGCGCCTCAGCCCAGACCCATCTCCTGCAGCACCCCCGTCTTCGTGCGGGTGAAGGCCTCGACCTCGCCGTCCTCGCCCTCGCCGAATCGGGTCGAGTACCCCTCGCCGCGCGGGCGGGACGCGAAGAGGGCCTCCACGGCGCCGGACAGATCGGCCGAGACCGTGGAGCCGCCCGGCGACAGCTCGCCGTACCCGGCGACGATGGAGACGTCGACGTGGTTCTGCTCCGCCACCGGGATCACCGCGACCAACACGGCGCGCAGCAGGTCCTCGGACACCGCGTAGCCCGGGGTCGCGTCGAGGTCGGCGGCGTCGGCGGGCTCGATGCTCACGTCGACGCGCAGCTGGCAGGGGCCCTCGCAGTTGTCGCTCCCCTTCTCGGCGACGACACGCCAGCCTCCGCCGTCGGCCGCTCCGCTCTCGTCGATCGCGGCCTGGATCGGCGGGATGGCCTTCTCGATGTCGCTCTTGCTCGACCCGAAGGGGTCGTCGAACGGCGATCGTCCGTCGACCAGGGGAATCACGAAGCAGCCCGACAGAGCCACGGCCATCACCCCGGCAAGCGCCGCAGCGAGCACCCCTCTGATCGCCCCGCGTGTCCCGCTCATCCCCGTCGCCCTCCTCAGTCGAAGATCTGCGACGAGATCTCCGACAACCACGCGCGCGCGTTGATGTTCACCGTCTCGAGGTAGATCCACACCCCGTCACGCGCGACCACGACGTCCTCGGTCTCGGCGGTGCCGCCCGCCTTCACGCAGTACTGGGCGCCGAAATCCTCCGCCGCCTGGCACTCGTACCCCTGCGCGCCGAGACCCGCGACGCCGGCGGTGACATCGGCGTCCGACGCGGTGCTGACGATCAGCAGCACCGCGGCCGCCTCCTCCTGGATCCAGTTGCACGACAGCGCCGTCGTCGCGTTCGCGGGCGCCGGCCGCACGAAGCCGTCGGCGTGCTGAGCCGTGAGCCCGCCCACCGTCTCCTGCCGTGTGGCCGCCGTGCCGAGATCATCACAGGATGCCGGGATCGAGGCCGACGGCGCCGTCGGGGCCGAGGGCTCGGATGACGCGGAAGGAGTCGGCGACGCACTCGGAGCGGTGGCCGACGGCGAGGCGACGGTCGTCGTGGTCGGTGCGGGAGCGGGGTCGTCCGGGACGCACCCGGTCAGCCCGGCGATCGCTCCGATCAGCAGCGCTCCCGTGATGGCGATGGATGCACGACGCATGGTGAAACCCCCTCCGCGGAGCAACGCTCTCCGGTGCCGCCCGCTCTTCCTGCGCTCAACATAGCCGGGTTCGCCCGCCGCCTCACCCAGCGCTTGACCCTCACGTGGCGTGAGGGAACACGCTGTGACCATGAACGAGAATTTCGACGCCTTCGACATCAGCCCCGTCCCCCGTCCCGGCCCGGGCGCCGCCGCTCCGCCGCTGTACCGCGGCATCTACGGCATGCCCATGTTCGTCACCGTCCCGACCACCGACCTGGCGGCATCCATCGACTTCTGGACCCGCGGTCTCGGATTCTTCGAGCTGTTCGGCATCCCCGGCCAGATGGTGCACCTGCGGCGATGGGCGTTCCAGGACGTCCTGCTCGTGTCCGGCGAGACGATCGCATCCCCGTCGCCCGCGAGCGTGAGCTTCGCGTGCGTCCTCGACCAGATCGATCCCCTGATCTCGTCGTTGGATGCCGTCGGGGCCACCCCCGAGGTCCGCGACACCCCGTGGAACACCCGCGACGTCGAGGTCATCACCCCCGAGAATGCGCGCGTCCTGTTCACCGCGGCCAAGGTGTTCGACCCGGCGAGCGTCGAGGGGCGGAACCTGCAGTCGGTGGGGATCGGGCGCGACGACAATGGGTCCCATGAGTGAGCACGGGATGCCGGTGGGCGAGACGGCGGCCCGCCTCGGGCTGACCGTGCGCACCCTGCACCACTGGGATGAGATCGGTCTCGCGCGCCCGGCCGCGCGCTCCACCGCCGGCTACCGGCTCTACACCGACGACGACCTCGAACGCCTTCGCCGCATCGTGGTCTACCGCGAGCTCGGCCTGGATCTCGACGCCATCCGCGCGGTGCTCGACGAGCCGGGTGGAGACGTCGCCGCGCAGCTCCGCGTCCAGCGGGCCCAGCTCGCCCAGCGCATCGCGCAGCTGCAGGACCTCGACGAGGATCTCGAGCGCATGATCGCGGCGCAGGAGCGCGGCATCCTGCTCTCCGAGGATGAGCAGCGCGCGACCTTCGGACCCGGCTGGGACACGAACTGGCCCGCCGAAGCGCGGGATGCCTACGGCCGCTCGCCGCAATGGCAGCAGTACGCCGAGCGGTCGGCATCCCGTTCCGCCGACGACTGGGCCGCGGTGACGCGGGAGGTCTCCGCCTTCGACGACCAGCTCGGAGCCGCTCTCGACGCCGGCGTCCAGCCCGGCGATGCCGCGGCCGACGCGCTCGTCGACCGGCATCGCGAGGTGTTCTCGCAGTACTTCCCCGTCACCCGGCAGATGCAGGTGCACCTCGGCCGGATGTACGCCGCCGACCCCCGCTTCGCCGCGCACTACGACGCGATCCGCCCGGGACTCGCGGCGTGGCTGCGCGACGCGATCGAGGCCAGCGCCCGCGCGCACGGCATCGACCCCGACACCGCTCGGTGGGAGTGATCAGGCGGAACCGCGCTCGACGATCTCGGTCGGGAGGATCGTCGCGTGGACGGCCGGTCGTCCGGCGAGGATGTCGAGGAGAACGGATGCCATGTGCCGCCCCTGCATGAGCGAGGGCTGGCGCACGGTGGTCAGCCCGGGGGTCAGCGTCGTCGCGACCGCGGAGTCGTCGAAGCCGATCAGCGCGATGTCCCGGCCGACCTCGAGTCCCCGATCGCGGAGAGCCGTGTAGGCGCCCCGAGCCATCAGGTCGCTCGCCACGAAGAGGGCGTCGGGGAGCTCGCCCGCCGACAGGATGCGGTTCATCGCGAGGGCACCGCCCATCTCGGTGAAGTCGCCGTCTTCGATCGCGACCGGCTCGAGTCCGGCGTTCGCCATCGCGGCGCGGAACCCCTGGATGCGGTCGAGCGAGGCGGGCATGTCGAGGGGCCCGGAGATGGTGCCGATCCGACGGTGGCCGCGATCCAGCAGGTACTGCGTGGCCCCGCGGGCGCCCTCGACGTTGTCGACGTCGACGTAGTAGTCGTCGGCGCGCACCTTCGGGGGGCGACCGCCGTAGACGACCGGCACGACATCGGCGATGCGCTCCAGGAACGTGTCGCTCGTGTGGTGCGAGGCGACGATCGCTCCGTCGACGCTGCCCCCGCGCAGGTACCCCAGCGCCTTCGCGCTGGCGTCGTCGCTCGCGATGAGCATGTTCATGACGAAGTCGGTCTCGCCGACCACCTCGCCGATCCCGGCGACGATCGATGCGAAGAACGGGTCGCCGAAGAAACGATCGGTCTGCTCCGGGATGATCAGCGCGATGGCGCGGGTCTGCCGGCTCGCGAGCGAGCGCGCCGCGCGATTGGGGACGTATTGCAGTTCCTCGATCGCGCGGCGCACCGCTTCGAGGGCGGCGGGAGAGACCGCGGTGGAGCCGTTGACGACACGGGACACCGTCGAGCGCGAGACTCCGGCGCGAGCGGCGACTTCTTCGATCGTGGCGGCGCCCCGCACGGGTGCGAGTTCCATCGCGTTCCCTCCTCCGGGCCCTCGCGCGGCCTACACCGCGGCTGCGGTGACCAAAGCGCGCTCGGCGATGATGCGAGCGTACTGCTGCCCGGAGTCCTTCACCGTGCGCGTCTGCGTCTGGTAATCGACGTAGACGATGCCGAAGCGCTTCTCGTATCCCCAGGCCCACTCGTAGTTGTCCATGAGCGACCAGTAGAAGTACCCGCGGACGTCGACGCCCTGCTCCACGGCATCCAGAACCGCTCCGAGGTGGGACTCGACGAACGCGACGCGCTCGGTGTCGTGCACGTGCGCCTCCCCGCCCTCGGCCCCGCCCTCGACGACGAGCTCGTCGTCGTAGGCGGCGCCGTTCTCGGTGACGTAGAGGGCCACGCCGGCCTGGGCTGCGTACTCCTCGCTGACGTGGACCAGCAGACGGGTGAGCCCCTCGGGCTGCACCTCCCAGTGCATGCTCGTGCGGTCGAGGCCGCGGTCGTGCCAGTAGAGGTTGTGGTGCGCGGGGAACGGCGACGCGATCTGCCGCTCCGTCGGAGCGTCGCCCGCGGGCGGGTTGACGAGCGGGGGCGTGCCGCCGACGAACTCCCCGTGGTAGTAGTTCACGCCCAGGGTGTCGATCGGCGTCGAGATGATGTCGAGGTCGCCGGGCTGAACGGCCGCCTGCCACGCGGACACCGCATCGGCGTCGGTCTTGCGGAAGTCCTTGATGATGTCGGCGGGGTACTCGGCGCGGAACACCGGCTCGAGGAACCAGCGGTTGAACTGCCCGTCCACCCGTCGCGCCGCGTCGATGTCGGCCGGGTTGGTCGGGTCGACGGCATCCGCCACCGTGAGGTTCAACGTGAGCCCGAGGTTCAGCGAGGAGTCGCGGGCGCGGAGCTCGCGCACGGTCTGGCCGTGGCCCAGCAGCAGGTGGTGCGCCGCGAGCATGCCCTCGGCCTGCGAGTAGTGCCCGGGGGCGTGGGCGCCGGCGGTGTAGCTGAGGAACGACGAGCACCAGGGCTCGTTGAGCGTCGTCCACACGTTCACGCGATCGCCGAGCGCGTCGTGCATGTCGAGGGCGTACTCGGTGAACCTCTCGCTCGTCTCGCGCACCGTCCAGCCGCCGCGGTCCTGCAGGGCCTGCGGGAGATCCCAGTGGTACAGGGTCAGCCACGGGAGGATGCCGGCATCCAGAAGCTCGTCGACGAGGCGCTTGTAGAAGTCGACGCCCTTCGGGTTGAGGGCGCCGCCGTCGGGACGCACGCGCGACCACGACGTCGAGAACCGGTAGGTCTGCAGACCGAGGCTCTTCATGAGCTGCACGTCGCCGGCGTAGCGGTGGTAGTGATCGCACGCGACATCGCCGTTGTCGGCGTTGATCACGGCGTTCGGGACGCGGCTGAAGGCATCCCAGATCGAGGCGGTGCGGCCGTCCTCGAACGCGGCACCTTCGATCTGGTAGGCCGCGGTCGCGGCACCGAAGAGGAAGCCCTCGGGAAAGGCTCGGGTGTCGGACATGGTTCGGGTTCCTTCCGTGGGCGCGAGGGTCATCCCTTCACCGCCCCTTGCATGATGCCACTGACCAGCTGCTTGCCCGCGAAGACGAACAGCAGGAGCAGCGGAACCGTCGACAGCAGCACACCCGCGAGCACGACCGAGTAATCGACGAAGTAGTTCGACTGCAGCAGCGACAGCGCCACCGGCAGCGTGGGGTTCTGGCGGTCGAGCACGATGAACGGCCAGAAGAAGTTGTTCCACGCGGTGACGAAGGTGAACAGGCCCAGCATCGCCGCGGCGGGGCGGGCGGCGGGGACTCCCACCGTGAGGAAGGTGCGGAACGAGCTCGCCCCGTCGACGCGGGCGGCCTCGATGAGCTCGTCGGGAACGGCCTGGCGCAGGTACTGCGTCATCCAGAACACCCCGAACGCGCTCGTCAGCGCGGGAACGATGACCGCGCCGATCTGGCCCGTCCACCCGATCTCACTGAAGAGGATGTACAGCGGCACGACGCCGAGCTGTGTGGGCACGGCCATCGTCGCGACGACGAACAGCAGCAGCCACGGGCCGCCGCGGAAGCGGAGCTTGGCGAACGCCCAGCCCGCGAGGGTCGAGAAGAAGACGACGGATGCCGCGATGAGAGCCGAGCTGAAGATGGAGTTCCACAGCCCCGTCCAGAAGTTGACGGCGGGGTTGTTCAGGACGGCCGCGGCGTTCGTGAAGAAGTTACCGCCCGGGATCCACGACAGTTCCGTGTTGCGGATCGTGGACGAGTCCCCGGAGCCGATCAGCAGCGCCCAGTAGTACGGCACGATCGCGGCGAGGAGGACGACGCCGAGGCTGGCGTAGACGAACCAGCCGGGACGCGAGCCCCGCACGGCGCGAGGACGGCGGCGTGACGGCGTCGGGTCGGCCGCCGCGGTGACGGGAGAGGTGTCGATGACGCTCATGACCGTGCGCCCTTTCCGGTGGATTCGGCGGCGACGCGCTGCTTCGTCGCCCGCGCGGCGGCGCGGCGCTGGGCACGGGTGAGGCCGTCGCGGGTTCCCTCGTCGCGGACGAGCGAGCGACTGATGAAGAGGTTGAGCGCCCCGATGACGAGGATGATGAGGAAGAGGATCCACGCGAGCGCGGCCGCTCGACCGAAGTTCCACTCGCCCCAGCCGAGCTTGTAGAGGTAGAGCGAGATGGTCAGCCACTGGTTGTTGGAACCGCCGGTGCCGCCCTGGTCGAACATGCGCGGCTCGTCGAAGATCTGCAGGCCGCCGATGGTGGACGTGATGATCACGAAGATGAGGGTCGGCTTCAGGCTCGGCAGGGTGATCGAGAAGAACTGACGCACCTTGCCCGCGCCGTCGACGGTCGCCGCCTCGTAGTACTCGCGGGGCACGGCCTGCATGGCCGCGAGGAGGATGAGGGTGTTGTAGCCGGTCCAGCGGAAGTTGACCATCGTGGCGATCGCGATGTGGCTGGCGAAGGTGTCGGAGTGCCATCCCACCCCGGGCAGGCCGATGCGGCCGAGCAGCGTGTTCACGATGCCGTACTGGTCACCGAACATGTTGCTGAAGATCAGGGCGACCGCGACGGGGGCCATGACGTAGGGCACGAGAACGCCCATGCGCCAGAGCGTCTTCGCCCGGATGTTCTGGTCGAGCATCGCCGCGATGAAGACCGCGAAGAGCAACTGCGGCACGGTCGACAGCACGAAGATGCTGAAGGTGTTGCGCAGGGCGTCCCAGAACGCGGGCTGCGAGAGCACGTAGGCGTACTGGTCGAAGCCGACGAAGGTGCCCGAGCCGCGGATCTGGTCCCAGTCCATGAACGAGATGACACCCGTGTACAGGATCGGGAAGAGGCCCGTGACGAGGAAGAGGATGAAGAACGGGGAGATGTAGAGGTACGGGGAGAGCTTCAGATCCCAGGCGCTGAGCTTCGAGCCGAACCCGACGCGTCGGGGGGTGCGGGCGGGGGGACCGTCGGGGGCGGATGCCGCGGGGGCCGCGGGCGGCTGCAGTGTCGTGGTCATGAGGTTCCTTCCGGGGGTACGGGCCGGGCGCACGAGGCGCCCGGCCCGCGACGTCCGAGGTCAGCCGATGGCTTCCACCTGCGAGACCCACTGGTCCCACGAGGTCTGGGCGTCCTGCGTGTTCTGGTCGACGCGCAGGAGCGCCTTCGACATCGCGTCGTTCACCTGGAAGTAGTACTGGCCCTTGAACGGCGTCACCGTCACGGCGTTCGCGCGGTTCGTGAAGATCTCACCGATCGGGGCGTCGTTGAAGTAGGCGTTCTTCGCGTCGAGGAGGTCGGTCGACTTCAGCGCGTCGACCTGGCTCGGGAAGGTGCCCGCCTGCTGGAAGAACTTGACCTGCTGCTCGGGCGAGGTCAGCCAGTCCGCGAGGGCCTGCGCCTCAGCCACGTGCGGGCCGTTGGCGGGGACGGTCAGGTACGAGCCGCCCCAGTTGCCGCCGCCGTTGGGGAACACGTCCGCGATCTTCCAGCCGGAGACCTCGGGGGCGTTGCCCTCGATCTGCGTCAGCATCCAGCCGGGGCAGGAGAGCGTCGCGAACGCGCCGTTCGCCATGCCCGCGTACCAGTCGGTGGACCACTGCTCGAAGTGCGCCGACTGCGTCTTGCTGGCGTCGAGCGTCTCGGTGTAGATCTTCTTGACCTCGGGGTTGGTCGTGGCGGTGATCTCGCCCGAGTCGGGGTTCTCGTAGGCCGCCTCGACCTGGTTGATCATGCCCTGGTACACGCTGCTGGCGGAGTCGAAGAACGGCTTGCCGGTGGCGGCGACGTACTTGTCACCCATCTCGAAGTACTTCGACCAGTCACCCTGGAGCGCGGCCGCGACATCGGCGGGCTCGCTCGGCAGACCGGCGGCCTCGAAGAGGTCGGAGCGGTAGCAGATCGCCTCGGGGCCGATGTCGGTGCCGTAGCCGACGAGGTTGCCCGAGGGGTCGGTCGCTGCCTTGACCTTCCAGTCCAGCCAGCGGCTCTTGAGGTCGTCAGGGACGGGGGCGAGGAGGTCGGAGTACTTCATGACCTCGGGAAGCCAGTCGACCTCGATGGCCTCGATGTCGGCCAGGCCGCTCTTGCCCAGCTTCTGGAAGTAGTTGGCACGGGCGTCGTTCGACTTGGCCGCGCGGTTGTGCACGATCTTCACGTTCGGGTGCTCGGCGGTGTACGCGTTGAGCAGCTCGTCGGTGTAGCCGAAGTCGTTGAACGTCGCGACGGTGAGGGTGACCTCCTCGTCGCTGCTGCCGGCGGCAGCACCCCCGCCGCCGGAGCAACCGGCCAGCACGAGGGCAGAGGTGGAGGCGACGGCTGCCGCGAGGGCGACGCGGCGCAGGGCGCGTGATTTCACAGGACACTCCTTTGTGGTGGATGCGAACCGACGAGGGTGATCTGCCCCCGGCCTCAGGTGTGGGAGCGCTCTCATCGATTTCGTCGAGAGTATGGGATCGCTCCCACGACGTCAAGGGAGCGCTCCCAAATCGACGACACGTCGCGAGATCGCACGTCCGTGTCGAGGTCGCACCGCGTTGCGCACAGCCCTCTGTCATCTCGCGCGGAACGTGTGATCTCGGCAGCGGACCCGCGCCCGACGCGCACCACGCGGCACGCGGCGCCCTGCGTAGAATGGGAGGACACGCCCACCGACTCCTGGAGCTGCTGTGCCCACCATCGTCGTCGACGTCATGCCCAAGGCCGAGCTTCTCGACCCGCAGGGAAAGGCCGTCGCCGGCGCCCTGTCGCGTCTCGGCGAGAACCGCTTCTCCGACGTGCGCATCGGCAAGCGCTTCGAGCTCACCGTCGAGGGCGAGGTCGACGAGGCCATCCTCGCCCGTGCCCGCGAGCTCGCCGACGAGATGCTCTCGAACGCCGTCATCGAGGACGTCGTCAACATCGAGGTCGTGGAGTGACCGCCCGCATCGGGGTCATCACCTTCCCCGGTTCGCTCGACGACCGCGACGCGCAGCGCGCGATCCGCCTCGCCGGCGCCGAGCCGGTCGCCCTGTGGCACGGCGAGCACGACCTGAAGGGCGTCGACGCCTTGGTCCTGCCGGGCGGCTTCAGCTACGGCGACTACCTGCGCGCGGGTGCCATCGCCGCCTTCGCGCCGATCATGGCCGAGGTGAAGGATGCCGCGGGCAAGGGCATGCCCGTCCTCGGCATCTGCAACGGCTTCCAGATGCTCGTCGAGGCGCACCTGCTGCCCGGCGGCCTCATCCGCAACGCGCACCAGCAGTTCATCCGCCGCGACCAGCGCCTGCGCGTCGAGAACGCCTCGACCGCGTGGACGAGCGACTTCTCCGAGGGCGACGAGATCGTCATCCCGCTCAAGAACGCCGACGGCGGTTACATCGCGGATGCCGAGACCCTGGCCCGCGTGAACGGCGAAGGCCTCGTGGCCTTCCGGTACGTCGGCGTGAACCCCAACGGTTCGCTCGACGACATCGCCGGCCTCACCAACGAGCGCGGCAACGTCGTGGGCCTCATGCCGCACCCCGAGCACGCGGTCGAGCCCGGCTTCGGCCCCGGCACGAGCGCCGCCATGCGCTCCGGCGTCGACGGCCTGGGCTTCTTCACCTCGGCGATCACCGCCGTGGTGGGCGCCGCGGCCTGACGCCTCGCTCGTGACCGAGAAGCGCTCTCCCGACCAGGACGCGCTGATCGATCGCATCCTGCACCTCTGGCGGGCGGATGCCGAGACCCTGCCCTCCGAGCCGCGCCTGGCCGAGCTGACCGGCGCGAGCCGCAACTCGGTCCGCGAGGCCCTGATCCGCCTCGAGGAGCGCGGGTACGTGCACCGCACGCAGGGCGCGCGCACCTCGCCGAATCGACGTCTCCCCGGTATCGGTCGCCGCATCGACGAGCAGTTCGACCACTCGCTGTCGATCCGCTCCGCCGGCTACGAGCCGACGCTCGAGGTCGTCTCGGCGGACCGGCTCGCGCTGACCCCGGGCGCTCACCGCTACGACGATCTGCCCGACGGCACCGAGGTGCTGCGCACCCGCAAGATGTGGCGCGTCGACGGGGCGCCGTACGCCCTCGCCGAGGACCTCGTGCCGCTCACCCGCCCGGCCGACCTCGACCCGCATCGTCCGGTGTTCGATCTCGCGGAGGAGGCCAATGGCATCCGGGTCGCGTGGGAGACCCTGTGGATCGACGCGATCGCCCTCGACGCCGAGCGCGCCGGGATCCTGGATGCCGAGCCCGGCACGCCGGTGATCGAGATGACGTACTGCGGGTACGGGGCGGACGACGCGATCGGCTACTGGTCGCGAGAGGTGCAGCTGCCGGCGCCCGCGGGCCTGCGGAATGCGCTGATCCGGCGCGTGCGGTCCTGAGCCCGGTCCGCGAGGACTCCCTGGGACAAGGCATCCGGGAGAAGATGAGAGCATGTCTCGTCCCGTGATCCAGACCGACGTCGGCTCCGTGGCGGGAGCCCGGCACGAGGGAGTCGAACGCTACCTCGGCATCCCGTACGCCGAAGCTCCGGTGGGGCCTCGGCGCTTCGCCGCCCCCGCGCCGGCCGCCGGCTGGGACGGTGTGCGGGAGGCGACCGCGTTCGGGCCGACCTCACCGCAGTCCCCGTACCCCGGCGCCATCGGAGAGCTCCTGGCCTCGGCGATCATCCCGGGCGACGACATCCTCACGGTCAACGTCTGGCGACCGGAGGATGCCGACGGCGCCGCCGTCCTGCTCTGGTTCCACGGCGGGGCCCTCGAGCGGGGCACCGCGGCGCTCAGCACGTACGACGGCACCCCGTTCGCGCGCGACGGCGTCGTCTTCGTCTCGGCGAACTACCGACTGGGGGCGGAGGGGTTCTCCGTCCTGCCCGACGCCCCGCGGAACCTCGGGCTCGCCGACGCGGCGGAAGCGCTGCGGTGGACGCATCGAAACATCTCCCGGTTCGGCGGAGACCCGTCGCGCATCACGATCTTCGGGGAGTCCGCCGGCGGAGCCGTCGTGGCCGCCCTCCTCGCCCGCGAAGACCTCCGCCCGATGATCGCCGGCGCCATCATCGAGTCCGGCCCGCTCGACGCCGAGACCCCGCAACGCGCGGGGCGGGCCACCCGCGCCATCGCGCGCTCGCTCGGCGTCGAGGCCTCGGCCGAGGCCCTTCGCCAGGTCGAGCCGGAACGGCTCGTGGCCGCGCGCGACGCGATCGCCGCTCGATCGACCCTCCTGCGGGCAGCACCGGGGTTCACGGCGGCGGTCGATCCCGAGACCCTTCCCGACTCTCCGCGGCGCGCGATCGTCACGGCGGACGTGCCCGTGATGATCGGCACGAACACGGACGAGTACCGCCTCTGGTATCCGCCCGAAGCCCTCGCCGCGCTGAACCGGCGCACGTACGCCCTGCTCGCCCTGGCGAAGCGCCTTCCCCGGGGCGTCTGGGCGGCATACCGACGCGCCCTCCCCGAGGCGTCGACCGGCGAGATCATCGGGCAGGTGATCACGGACTCGATCCTGCGCGCGCCCACCGTCGAGGTCGCTCGAGCCCGCACCGCCCCCACCTTCGTGTACGAGTTCGCGTGGCAGAGCCCGGTGCGTGATCTGCGCGCCGCGCACGCCCTCGAGATCGGCTTCGTCTTCGACGCGCTCGATGATCCGGCGTCGGAGCGTCTGGCGGGGACCGCAGCGCCCGCCGCGCTCGCGGAACGCATGCACGGCGACTGGATCCGCTTCGCCGAGACGGGCGATCCGGGCTGGTCGACGTTCGCGGACGGCGAGCGCGTCCGCCGCTACGACACCGTCACGCGGGATGTGCCTCTCCCCCGCGCCGAGGCTCTGGCCGCGCTCATGCGCTGAACGCGGCAGACAGGGCGCGGGATGCCAGCGCGTCGCGTTTCGCCCACGTAAAGACGCCGTGACGTTGTTGGACAAGTCGCTCCGCGACTTGTTGGACAAGCGTACGCTCGCCTCACCCGACGAAAGCGAGCCGTCATGCCCGAGACCCTCACGACCCACCCCCTCCCCTCCGAGATCGTCACCCCCGCCGGATTCGAGCCGTTCGGCGTCGTGCTGACCCCCATGGAGGACGGCACCCCGTTCACGGCGGAAGAAGCCGTACTCGATGTGTCGAACGGCATCCCGCGCTTCTACCTCATGCACCTCGAGGACAAGGCGCCCGAGTTCGTGCGCGTCACGCGACACCTCGAGACCACGCAGACGCTCATGGCGGTCGGCGACGTCGAGTGGACCATCGCCGTCGCCGCGCCCGGGATCGAGGAGCCGACGCTCGACGACCTGCGGGCCTTCCGCATCCCTCCGCGCACGGCGATCACGATGCGCAAGGGCACGTGGCACGCGGGCCCCTTCTTCGCCGAGCCGAGCATGGACTTCGTCAATCTCGAGCTCGACGACACCAACGTCACCGACCACCACAACCACCGCTTGGACGACGCCTTCGGGGTGCGCGTCGTCATCGACGCGGAGTGACGATGCTCACCCCGCTGGTCGACGCCGGAGCGCGCCTCGCCGCCCTCGAACGCGAGGCAGCGCACCAGGCCGCGCTCAGCGCGGGCGACGGTCGCGCGTGGGTCGGCGAGCGCGACGGGATCCACCCCGTCGTGATCGTCGGTGCGGGACAAGCCGGCCTCGTCCTCGCGCGGGGCCTCCGCCGCCGCGGCATCGACGATGTCATCGTGCTCGACGCCGCCCCGGCCGGATCGGCCGGACCCTGGACGACCTACGCCCGCATGCACACGCTGCGGACGCCGAAGGACATCGCCTGGCCGACCTGGGGCACCCCCGCCGTCAGCCCGCGGGCGTGGTTCGAGGCCGTGTACGGCCTCGACGCCTGGGACGGGATCGAGTTCTTCCCGACGGTCGCGTGGCACGGGTTCCTGCAGTGGTACCGAGAGGTCTCGGCGATCACGGTCGTCCCTTCGACGCGGGTGACGGCGATCGTGCCGGGTGACGGACCCCTGCGACTCGCGCTCGAGGGTCCCGACGGCACGTGGACGCTGGAGGCGCACCACGTCGTGCTCGCGACCGGAATCGAGGGGGCCGGCGGCCGCCACATCCCCGCTCTCCTCGACGGACTCCCCGCCGACCGGGTCCACCACACGCACGATGACATCGACTTCGCCGCCCTCGCGGGCCTGCGGATCGGCATCCTCGGCGCGGGCACCGGCGCGTTCGACAACGCCGCGACCGCCCTCGAACACGGCGCCGCGAGCGTCGATGTGCACATGCGCCGCGCCGCGATGCCGCAGGTCAGCCCATACCGCTGGATGGAGTTCGCCGGTCTCATCGAGAACTACGGCACGTTCACCGACGCGCAGAAGTGGGCGTTCAACGTCCATCTCTCCGCCGTCGATCAGCCCGCCACGCAGAACGCGCTCTGGCGCGCGCACGCCTTCGACGACTTCCGTTTCCTCACGTCGTCGCCGTGGGAGAGCGTCGCGTGGACGGGCAGCGACATCGCCGTCACGACGCCGCGTGGCATCCATCACTATGACGTCGTCCTCGCCGCGACCGGCATCGTGTCCGACCTGGTACGGCGCGCTGAGCTGGCGAACGTGGCTCCGGATGCCACCCTGTGGAGCGATCGCCTCAGCCCCGAGGCCGCGGCCCAGAACCCGGGGCTGGCCGCGTTCCCGTATCTCGACGACGATTTCGGCCTCGTGGACCGGAACGGGGGCGAGGCCCTCTCGCGCATCCACCTGTTCAATCACGGCGCGCGGATCAGCCAGGGGATGCTGAGCCACCAGATCCCGGGGCTCGTGGGCGGAGCGACCAAGCTCGCGGCGGCCCTCTCCCGCCGCCTGTTCGCGCGGCAGTCCGACGAGTTGCTCGCGGAGTACCTCGCGTACGACGTGCCCGTCGGCGTGCACATCGGTCGACGCGCGCAACCCGCCTCCGCCGAGAAGCCCGCGGCGGTAGCGTCTTCCTGATGACGACCGCGATCCCCCTCACCGTGTCCGTTCCGACCGCCCGCCTCCGCGATGACCTCGGGACACTCCCCGACGGCGTCGAGGTGGTGATCTGGGACATGAAGGATGCCGCTCCGCGCGAGCGCTTCGACATGGTCGTGCCGCCGTACATGTCGATGGACGGGGTGATCGAAGCCCTCTCGGGCGTCGAGGTCGGGCTCGTCCAGAGCCAGTCGATCGGCTACGACAACGTCGAGGGACGCCTGCCCGAGGGGCTCGTGTTCGCGAACGCCTCCAGCGTGCACGAGACGGCGACCGCGGAGCTCGCCGTCGCTCTCACGCTCGCCGCGCAGCGTCGGCTCCCCGACTTCGTCCGGGCCCAGGACCGCGGCGAGTGGACGGGCGGGGGCGCCGCGGGGCTCGCCGACCGACGCGTCACGCTCCTGGGCTTCGGTGGCGTCGGCCGCGCGATCGCCGCACGGCTGAAGCCCTTCGAGGTCGACCTCCGCGCCGTCGCTTCGCACGGACGCCTCCAGGACGAGGTCGAGGTGTTCCCGCTCGGCAAGCTCTCCGAGGTGCTCGCCGACACGGACATCCTCATCGCCTCGCTCCCCGGCGGCGACGCCACCCGGCACATCATCGACCACGCGGCGCTGTCGGCGCTTCCCGACGGCGCGCTCGTGGTCAACGTCGGCCGTGGCCCCCTCGTCGACACCGACGCCCTCGTCGACCACGTGCGACGCGGCCGCATCCGCACGGCGCTGGACGTGACCGACCCCGAACCCCTGCCCGCCGGCCACCCGCTGTGGAGCCTCGAGGGAGCCCTCGTCGTCCCGCACGTCGGAGGAGCGACGGATGCCATGCACCCCCGCATCGCGCGCCTCGTCCGCCGGCAGATCGACCGCCTCCGCGCCGGCGAGGAGCCGCTGAACGTGGTGATCGGCGGCTGACGCCCCGACCGCCGTCGCGCAGCCGCTCCGGTGCGCGTCGAGTGTCCAAGAAACCCGGACGCCGCGCGATTCCGTTCCGTGTGTTTCGGACACTCGAACGGTGAGGTGACGCCGGTCAGCCGCCCGCGCGAGCCGCGTAGGCGTTCGCGGCGGCGGCGACATCGTCGACGTAGGTGTCGAGGTGGTTGTACGAGAACACCGCTCGGCGCCACCCGGCCGGACTCGTCATCTCGCCCGCGGCGCACAGATACCGCCCCGCCGCCAGTGCCGCGTCGTCGATCTGGTTCGGGTCGGCGATGCCGTCGCCGTTCGCGTCGGCACCCCAGCGCTGCCACGTCGAGGGGATGAACTGCAGGGGTCCGACGGCGCGATCCCAGACGGTGTCGCCGTCGAAGCGGCCGCCGTCGGTGTCGGAGATGGCCGCGCTCGCGGTGCCGTCCAGGGCGATCCCCCGGATGGGCGGATCGGGATACCCATCCGCGCGGAGCGAACCGCCGTCGTGCGTGCCGTGAGCGGACTCGATCGCACCGAGGCCCGCGAGCGTGTTCCACCCGAGACCGCAGCCGGGCTGCTCCGCCCGCAGGGTCAACGAGGCCGCGGCGTAGGCGCGCAGAGCGCGTTCCGGGATGCCGGTCCGCACCGCCACCGTTCCGGTCCAGGCCGGATCCGGTGAGACGGTGGCGACACCGGCCGTTCGCTGCGCCGAGTGAGACACCGCCGCGTCTGCGGCAGGGGTCGAGAGGGCGGATCCCGCGGAGACCGCCGGCACCGTGGCATCCCCCTCCCCCGCTGCCTCGGGCCAGTGGTCGACGCGCGCCGCGGATCGCTCGACGTCGAGGGCCACCGCCTGCGCCTGCGCGACGAAAGCACCTCCGCCGCCCACCAGCAGCACGAGCGCGAGCAGCCACGGCCAGAGCGGCCGGTGCGGAGCCTCGTCGAGGTCCACGGACACCTCCCGGGCGCCCGTCAGGTCGGACGCACGCGGCGACGCTAGACCGCGCCCTCGACGCCGACGTGAACGGTCGGGATACGGCATCCGTCCCGGCCCACGGGCGCGTCGCGAGGTCAGCCGCGAAAGCCCGCCGGGTTCGACAGCAGGTCGGCGAACGCCAGCTCGGCGGGGCCGACGAGCATGAGGCGCGAGCGCAGGTGGGCGCGTTCGAGACGGATCGTGCGACCCTCCGCACCGAGGGGATGGACGCGCACCGCGTCGGCGAGACGCTCACGGCTCACCGAAAGCAGCGCGCCGAGGTAGCCGGAGAGCACGACCGTCTCGGGGCTGAACGCGTTGACGAAGTTCGTCAGGGCGATCGACAGCACCTCGACCTGCCGGGTGACCTCGGTCATCACGCGAGGGTTGCGCGCGACGCCGAGCTCGACGTCGAGCTCGTCCTCGTCGAGCTTGCGACGACCCAGGAGCGGTTCGAGGATGTCGAGGCTGACCTCGGCCTCGAGGCATCCGCGACGTCCGCACACGCAGCGCCGACCCCGGGGGTCGACGACCGTGTGACCCAGCTCGCCCGCGTAGCCGGACGTGCCGCGGAGGAGCGTGCCGTCGATGATGAGCCCGCCGCCGATGCTGTGCATCGCTCCGCCGAGGTAGAGCAGGTTGCCCACGCCCACGCCGACGCCGAAGCGTGACTCGGCGAGGGCTCCGATGCTCGCGTCGTTGCCGGCGGTGACCGGCATGCCCAGCTGATCGCTGAGGCGGGCGGCGACCGGGTCGCGCTTCCACCCGAGGGTCGGCGACACGAGGACGGAGCCGTTGGCGTTCACCAGGCCCGGCACCGCGAGCCCGGCACCCACCACCCGGTAGTGACGGTCGATGTCGGCGCGCATGGCCTCGACCGAGGACTCCACGATCTGCACGAACCGGCGCGGTGAGGGCGGGCTCGCGGTGTCATGGCGGAGCCGCGCGTGCACGACGCCGCCGAGCCCGACGAGGGCCACCGTCACCGCGTGCGGTTCGGCGCGGACGCTCAGGGCGGCGACGTGGTCTTCGGGCTCGATGTCGAGCGTGGGGCGGCCGACCTTGCCGGTGCGCTCCCCGCCGGGGGCTTCGCGCACGAGACCCAGCTCGGTGAGCTCCATGACCAGTCCGGTCACGGTCGAGCGGTTCAAGCCCGTGGTGGCGCCGAGCTGCGCGCGTGAGAGCGCTCCCCGCGAGTGGAGGAGCGACAGCACGGACGCGAGGTTCTGCTGGCGGATCAGGTCGTTGGTCGTACGACCGGCCGGGGGTGCGAGCGGCGTCGCGGGCTCGAACACGGCAGGGGTCATGAGGGGCGCACCTCCCCCATCATCCCATCGGAGTCATCCGGACGAGAAACGCAGTGACGCGGATGGGGAGCGGGCCCCGGGGCCACGCTCCCCATCCGATCACGCACCGCCGTTGCGCCGCTTGTTGAAGATGTCGAACGCGACGGCCAGCAGCAGGACGATGCCCTTGATGGCCATCTGCCAGGCGGCATCCACGCTCAGGATCGACAGACCCATGTTCAGCACGCCCATGACGAGACCACCGACCACGGCGCCGATGACGGTGCCGATACCGCCCTGGACGGCGGCACCACCGATGAACACGGCGGCGATGGCATCCAGTTCGTAGTTCTGACCGGCGGATGCCACGGCCCCGCCGGCGCGAGCCGTGCTGACCACGGCGGCCAGGCCCGCGAGCACACCCATGTTCACGAAGATGAAGAAGTTGACCCACTTCGTCTTCACACCGCTCATCACGGCCGCGAACAGGTTGCCGCCCATCGCGTAGACGTGGCGACCGAAGGTCGTGCGGTTCAGCACGAACGTGTACGCGAGCACGAGCACGGCGAGGATGATCAGCACGATCGGGGTGCCGTTGTACGCGGCGAGGGTGAAGGCGACCGCCATGATCGCCACCGCGGCGATGGCGTTCTTCGCCCAGAACGACCACGCGACCTCGCGGGGCAGCTCGAGGCGACGCAGTGTCGCCCGTGTCCGCAGCTGCTGCGCGATGAGCGCGACCACGGCGACGAAGCCGAGCACGACCGTCAGGGAGTCCCAGACGCCGACGTACCCGAGGACCGGCGGCAACCACCCGGCGCCGATGGCCGTGAAGCCGTCGGGCAGGCCCGCGATGGTGCCACCGGTGAGCAGCACGAGCGTGAGACCGCGGAACAGCAGCATGCCCGCGAGCGTGACGATGAACGCGGGGATGCCGACGAAGGCGACCCAGAAGCCCTGCCAGGCACCGACGACGGCGCCGACGGCGAGCGAGAGGATGACGGCCAGCCACCAGGGCAGCCCCCACTGGTTCATCGCGATGGCCGCGATCGCGCCGACCATGGCGACCACCGAGCCGACCGACAGGTCGATGTGCCCGGCGATGATGACCATGACCATGCCGATCGCGAGGATCAGCACGTAGGCGTTCTGCTGGATGAGGTTGTTGACGTTGCCCGGCATCAGCAGGCGGCCGCCGGTGAGCACCTGGAACAGCACGATGATGATGACCAGGGCGGCGAGGATGCCGAACTGCCGGAAATTGATGCGGGACAGGATGCCGCGGCGGCGAGGACCCGGCTGGGTCGGCGCCTCGACCGTCTGAGTGGATGCGGTGGCCATTGCTGTCAGTTCCTTCCGGCGGTCATGTGCCGCATGAGCGTCTCCTGGGTGGCATCCGCGCGGCTGACCTCGCCCGTGATGCGTCCCTCGGAGATGGTGTAGATGCGGTCGGAGAGGCCGATGACCTCGGGCAGCTCCGACGAGATGACGATGACGGCCTTCCCCTGAGCCGCGAGTTCGTTGATGATTCCGTAGATCTCGTACTTCGCGCCGACGTCGATGCCGCGGGTCGGCTCATCGAGGATGAGGACGTCGGGTCCGGTGAACATCCACTTCGACAGCACGACCTTCTGCTGGTTGCCGCCGGACAGGCGTCCGGTGATCGCCGCGACGCTGGGTGCCTTGATGTTCATCTTGTAGCGGTACGAGTCGGCGACCTTGTACTCCCGGTACCGGTCGACCACGCCCAGACGGGCGAGGCGGGCGAGGGCGGATGCCGAGACGTTGACCTGGATGTCGCCGATGAGGTTGAGGCCGTACTTCTTGCGGTCCTCGGTGGCGTAGGCGATGCCGTGCTTGATCGCCGCGTCGACCGTGCGGACGTCGATCTGCTGGCCGCTCTTGTAGACCTCGCCCGAGATGCCCGTGCCGTACATGCGGCCGAAGATGCTCATCGCGAGCTCGGTGCGCCCGGCGCCCATGAGGCCCGCGAAACCGACGATCTCTCCCGCGCGCACCATGAACGAGGCGTTGTCGATGACGACGCGCTCGGTGTCGACGGGGTGGTGGACGGTCCAGTTCTCGACGCGGAACAGCTCGTCGCCGATGTCGGGCTCGCGCGGCGGGAACAGGCTGTTCAGGTCGCGGCCGACCATGGCGCGGATGATGCGACCCTCGTCGGTCTCGGGATCGTCGCGACGCATGGTCTCGATCGTGCGACCGTCGCGGATGATCGTGATGCGGTCGGCGATACGGAGCACCTCCTTCAGCTTGTGGCTGATGATGATGCAGGTGATGCCCTGGTCGCGCAGCTGGTCGATGAGGTCGAGCAGGTGGGCGGAGTCGTCGTCGTTCAGGGCCGCGGTGGGCTCGTCGAGGATGAGGAGCTTTACCTCCTTGGCCAGGGCCTTGGCGATCTCGACGAGCTGCTGCTTGCCGACGCCGATCTCGTAGATCTTCGTCGCGGGGCTCTCGCGCAAGCCGACGCGCTTGAGCAGTTCGGCGGCGGCGGTGTTCGTCGCGTTCCAGTCGATGACGCCGCGGCGGGCCTTCTCATTGCCGAGGAAGATGTTCTCCGCGATCGACAGGTACGGGCTGAGGGCCAGTTCCTGGTGGATGATCACGATGCCGGCGGCCTCGCTGTCGTTGATCGAGCGGAAGGCCACCTCCTTGCCCTCGAGCGTGATGGTGCCCTCGAAGCTCCCCGCCGGGTAGACCCCGCTGAGCACCTTCATGAGGGTGGACTTGCCGGCGCCGTTCTCGCCGCAGATCGCGTGGACTTCGCCGCGATGCACGTCGACCGAGACGTCGGCGAGAGCCGGGACGCCGTTGAACGACTTCGAGATCCCCGACATGCGCAGGATCGGTTCGGTCATGGTTGTCCCTCCGTCAGGGATCGAGCGGCGGGGCGGGCCGAAGCCCGCCCCGCCGCGAGGGGTGGATCAGAGTCCGACGTCGGACGCCTTCAGGAAGCCCGAGTCGATGAGCTTCGACTGCACGTCGTCCTTGGTGACCACCTCGGGGGTCAGCAGGTACGACGGGACGACCTTCTTGCCGTTGTCGTAGGTCTTCTCGTCGTTGACCTCGACGGTCTTGCCGTCCTTGATCTCCTGGATCATCGTGAACACGCGGTCACCGAGGGCGCGGGTGTCCTTCCACACGGTCATCGCCTGAGCGCCGTCGAGGATCGCCTTGACGTTGGCCTTGTCGGCATCCTGGCCCGTGATGATCGGGTAGTCGGCGCCCGGGGTGTATCCGGCCGACTTCAGCGACGCCTCGATACCGATGGCGAGGCTGTCGTTGGGCGAGAGCACCACGTTGACCTTCTTGCCGTCGCCGTAGAACGACGAGAGGCGGTTGTCCATCTCGGCCTGAGCCTTGTCGGACGCCCAGCCCTGGATGCCGATCGACGCCCACGCGTCGTCGTTCGCGGGCGACTTGCCGCTGGGGACGACCAGCTGGCCCTTGTCGACGTAGGGCTTCAGGACGTCCCACGCGCCGGCGAAGAAGAACTTCGCGTTGTTGTCGTCGGGGCTGCCGGCGAAGGGCTCGAGGTTGAAGGGGCCCTTGCCGTCCTTGAGGCCGAGCTGCGTCTCGATGTACTGGCCCTGGAGGGTGCCGACCTTGTAGTTGTCGAACGTGGCGTAGTAGTCGACGTTCTCGCTGCCGTTGATCAGGCGGTCGTAGGCGATGACCGTGGCGTTCTGCGCCTTGGCCTCCTGGAGCACCGGGCCCAGGGTCGAGCCGTCGATCGCGGCGATCACGAGGATCTTCGCGCCGCCCGAGATCTGGTTCTGGATCTGGCTGATCTGCTGGTCGGTCTTGTTGTCGGCGTACTGCAGGTCGACGGTGCAGCCGGCGTCCTGGAGCTTCTTCTGGAGCTGCTCACCGTCGTTGATCCAGCGCTCGAGGCTGCGGGTCGGCATCGCGATGCCGACGTTGCACTCGGTGCCGCCGCTGGCGGCGTCGCCGCCTCCGGCGGGTGCGCGCTCGGCGCTGCACGCTCCGAGACCGACGGCGAGAGCGGCGATGGCCGCACCGGTCAGGATTTTCTTCAGCATGTGATCTGCGTTCCTCTCTGAACTGCAGGGACCCCCGTGGCCGTACCCGTGCCCTCCCCGGCACAGATCGGGTACGTCTTCGTCCCGGCTTCCTGGTGCCGTCGCAATTATGACGGCTCCGAAAAATTATCTAGCGGCGGGGGTTTTGTCTATAGCCACGTCAAAATTCTTCCCCGCCGTGATCAGACCGTGATCAGCGCTCGTCGCGGTCTGCCCCGGACCACAGATCTCCGCACTCCACGAGGTCGGCGTTCTGCGTGATCAGGTAGGGACGTGCCCCGATGTCGCCCCGGACGGCGGCGCTGACGGCGTCCCAGTGCGCGCGGCCGATCAGCACGGGATGCCCCGGCACCCCGTCGTACACCGCCTGGGCGAGCGCGTCGGCCCGCGCCCGACGGACCAGGCGCGCGATCGCCGCAGGGTCGGCATCCGGTGTGTCGACCGGCATGATCACCGCGGCGGAAGCGGATCCGGATGCCGCGACCGCGAGGCTCGCGCGGACCGCGGCGGCGACTCCCGACGCCCAGTCCGGCACACGGACGATCGTGGCCTCGGGCGGAACGAGCGGGGCCGCCTCGTCGGCTGCCGCCCCGAGGGCGACGAGGATCTCGCCGCACCCGGCCGCGCGCAGAGCCCGGACCGCGAGGGCGACCCAGGGCGCGCCGGCCGGGGTGCGGGCGAGGGCCTTGGGGCCGCCGAATCGGCGGCCGGCCCCCGCGGCGAGGACCACTCCGCACGGCGGCTCGAGGGGTTCGGCGGGCATGGTCACGACAGCGTAGCGTGCGCGAAACACGCCCCGACTACCGTCGCGTCCATGCTCGATCTGGCCGCCGACCTGGTGCCGCTGCTCGACGCGGGAGTGCCCGTCGCCGCGGTCACGGTCACCGCCGTCGTCCGCAGCGCACCGCGCGGCGTGGGGGCCACGCTGGCCGTCACGCGCGATGCCCGCGTGATCGGCTCGATCTCGGGCGGCTGCGTCGAGAGCGACGCCGTGATGCTCGGACTCGACGCCCTGCGCACGGGCGCCGTGCGGCGCGCGCGCTTCGGATTCTCGGACGACGGCGTCGTCACCCCGATCGCCGCGGGACTCGCGTGCGGCGGGGCGGTGGACGTGGTGGCGTACCCGATCGACGGCGCCGCGGTGCGGGCGGCCTTGGGGGACGCCCGCGCCGGCCGGGAGGCGACGCTCCGCCTCGACCTCGACGGCGAGCCGCTCGAACTGCACCGACCGGCCCTGCCGCGGCTGATCGTGCTCGGAGCGGGCGAGCACGCCGCCGCCCTCTGCCGCCTCGGCGCCGCCGCGGGCTTCGCCGTGACCGTCTGCGACGACTGGGCGCTTCTGGTCACGCGCGAACGGTTCCCGGATGCCACCGAGCTCGTCGTCGCGGCCCCCCACGACTACCTCGCCACCCTCGACTCGCCCGACGCCCGCACCGCGGTGTGCGTGCTCACGCACGACGAGCGCCTCGATGTCCCCGCGCTGCGCACCGCCCTGCGGATGCCCGTCGGCTTCGTCGGGGCGATGGGAGCACGCGCGACGGTCGCGCGGCGCGCGATGCTCCTGCGCTCCGCCGGAGTCACGGATGCCGAGCTCTCGCGCCTGCACTCCCCTCTCGGCCTCGACCTCGGCGGCGCCACCCCGGAGGAGACGGCGCTGTCGGTGATCGCCGAGATCGTGGCATCCCGGAACTCCGCCGACGCGAGACCGCTCCGCGATGGACGCGGTCCCCTGCGGCAGAGGGACGACGCGTGCGCGGTGAGGAGCGCGTGAACGCTCTCGTGGTGCGCGGCGCGGTCGCGGTGGTCGACGGCACCGGACGCGTGCACACGGACGACGTCGTGTGCGTCGACGGCGTGATCGTCGAGGGTGCCGCTCCCGCGGGGGCGACGGTCGTGGAGGCCACGGGCTGCGTCGTCACCGCGGGTCTCGTGAACGCCCACCACCACCTGCTGCAGACGGCGTTCCGGACGCTGCCCGGCACCCGCGGCATCCCGATGCGGGAGTGGCTGCCGGCGATGGCGGCGGCCTACACGGCCGCGGGGGTCGACCCCGAGCTGACCGGTCTCGCCGCGCGCGCGGGACTGGCCGAAGCCCTGCTGAGCGGCGTCACCACCGTCGCCGATCACCACCTCACCTGGCCGAGCGGCGCCGACACCGTGGGTATGGCGCGGGCCGCGGCGGAGGCAGCCGCCGGGCTCGGCGCGCGCCTCGTGTTCGTCCGGGGAGCCGCGCGCGACGACCCCCAGGAGGCGGCGGCCTCGGCCGACGCGATCGTGCGGGCGCTGGTCCCGGGTGCGCCGGGCGGGGTCTCGGAGGACGGGATGCTGCAGGTCGCCGTCGGACCCGCCGGGGTGCACAGCGACCCCCGCGAGACGTTCGAGCTGCTGGGTGAGGTCGCGCGGGAACACGGCCTGCGCCGGCGGACCCAGGCCAACGAGGTCGTCGACGTCGAGATCGCGGTCGAGCGCTACGGCGCGCGTCCGCTCGACCTCCTCGAGGAGTGGGGCTGGCTCTCCCCCGACGTGACGCTCGCGCACCTGTGCGACGTGACCGACGACGAGATCGCCCGGGTCGCGGCATCCGGGGCCTCCGCCACCCATGCACCGGGCTGCGACGTGCCGATGGGCTGGGGCGTCGCTCCGGTCCGCCGACTGCTCGACGCGGACATCGCCGTGGGCCTCGGAACGAGCGGCGGGGGCAGCAACGACGCGGGACACCTGCTCGCGGACGCGCGCCTGGCGATGCAGGTCTCGGCTCTCGTGGGGCCGCAGCTGCCGGCATCCGAGGTCCTGTCCCTGGCGACCGCGGGCTCTGCGGACGGTCTGGGGCGGTCGGAACTGGGACGTCTGACCCCGGGAGCCGCCGCCGACATCTGTCTGTGGGACGTATCGGGAGTGGCGGATGCCGGTGTCGCCGACCCCGTGGCGGGACTCCTGTGGGCGTCGCCCGGGCGTCGCCCACGCACGGTCGTCGTGCGGGGACGGGTCGTCGTCGACGAGGGGCGCCTGGTCTCCGCCGACGAGGACGAGATCGTCGCGCGGCTGTTCGAGAGGGTGGGACGATGACGACCATGGCTCCTGCGACGTCGGTCGATGACTCCCCCACCGGTGACGAAAGGCTCGGGGCGCGCGTGCGGGGACTCCGCAAGGCCCGCGGGCTCACCCTCACGCAGCTCGCGGAGGCCGCCGCGCTGTCGCACCCCTTCCTCAGCCAGCTCGAGCGCGGCCTCGCGCGGCCGAGCATGGCGAGCCTCGAACGTCTCGCGCGAGCCCTCGGCACGAGCCGGGTCGAGCTGATCGCGGCCTCGGAACCGCGCCGCGCCGACGCGGACGCGGAGCCGTCGTTCGTGCTCGCCGACGAGGGCGCGATCGGGCCGTACGCCGAGGGCACCGCGCGCCTGCTCGCGGACGGACCGCGACGGTTCGAGCCCCTCGAGTTCTCGGGGTCGAACGCCGAGGCGGGCGACCATTACGTGCACGAGGAGGACGAGTTCCTCACCGTGCTCGAGGGGACGATCGTGATCTCGTTCGGACTCTTCGGCGAACGGCGGCTCTCGGTGGGCGACTCGGTCTACTGCCGCTCCGGCACTCCGCACCGCTGGCACTCGCCGGACGGATCGCCGTACCGGCTGCTGATCGTCAAGGAACTCGTGCACGGCTCGGTGGACGACACACCCCAGGGAGACACATGAGCGGGGGAATGACCTTCGACGCCATCGTGCGGGAGCGGCGGGAAGCCGCCGACGGCGTGGTGGTGCTCGACCTCGAGCGCGCGGGCGGCACGCTGCCGCACTGGTCGCCCGGCGCGCACATCGACGTCGTGCTGCCCGGAGGCATCGAGCGGCAGTACTCGCTGTGCGGGTCGCCGAGCGAGCGCGGCACGTGGCGCATCGGCGTGCTCCGCGAGCGCGAGGGCTCGGTCTGGCTGCACGACAACGCCCACGTCGGTGCGACGCTGCGGGTGCGCGGACCCGCCAACCACTTCCTCTTCGCCCCCACCGCGGGACGCTCGTACGTGTTCGTCGCGGGCGGCATCGGCATCACGCCGATCGTGCCGATGATCGAGGCGGCCGAGGCCGCGGGAGCGACCTGGGCGCTGCTGTACGCGGGGCGCTCGCGGCGCACGATGGCCTTCGTCGATGAGCTGATCGAGCGCTACGGCGAGCGCGTCGAGGTCTTCGCGGCCGACGAGGGCGACCGCCTCGATCTGTCTGCTCGCTTCGGCACACCGGTTTCCCGCACGGTCGTGTACTCGTGCGGCCCCGCGCGCCTGCTCGAAGCCCTGGAGGAGGCGATGTCGGGCTGGCCCCGAGGAAGCCTGCACCTCGAGCGCTTCGAGGCGAAGGTGCTGGGCCCGCCGGTGTGGTCCGAGCCGTTCGAGGTCGACCTCATGATGTCGGGCCTGACCGTGACGGTCCCGCCCGAGCGCTCGATCCTCGATGTCGTCGAGGAGGCCGGCGCGGTCGTCCCCTCGAGCTGCCGCGTCGGCACCTGCGGCACGTGCGAGGTCGCGGTCATCGACGGCGAGGTCGAGCACCGCGACTCCGTGCTCTCGCCGGAGGAGCAGGATGCCAACCGCTCGATGATGGTGTGCGTCTCGCGCGCGGCGTGCGGGCGGATCACGCTCGAGCTCTGACGGCAACGAACGACTTTCAACGTAACCGTAGTTCGCTAGGGGATAGTCGAGCGGGGTCCTTCGTCTGCGGCGAAGAGATTTACTCTGCGGGAGAAGGTTAGCCACCCGACGTAACGAGGCCACCTATTGCGGCACCAATTCCAGACCCGATTACCGCAGCTGCAACTGTCGCGCCTACAACTCCGCGATGCTCCATTCGGGCAGACTTGTTCTCAATGGCGGAACGCGCGAAGCCAGTGTCAATGCTCGCTACTCCCGCCTCATCGTCCTTGAGGTCACCGTCGAAGAGCTCCGGGGTAGCGAACTCCGAGGAGGCATCCTGATAATCGCGTCTGGCGTCGGCGACCATTCGCTGCAGTGACTCAATTGCCGCCATCTGCAGCCAAATCTCGGAGATGATCCTCCGCACAGGACGCCCGCGCCCCTTTCCCCGCATGAAGCTCCACACGTCCTGCAATGCGTGCCCAACTGTTCTCCAAGCACCGACATCAGCGCGCTCCACCGTAGCGTAGTCCATGAGAAGTAGCGTTGCTGTTTTGGAGCGGAGGGACTGCTCGATGTTCAGGACGCGGCGCGATCCATTTTTGATGCGCGCGAAAGCGGCACCCGGACTGAAGACTTCACTACCGACAAGGACGGAAACCATTTCTGGCGCAATGTTTCCGCGGATTCGGACGTCCACCGGTTCCATGCCTACGGGCTTATCAAAGTCAATATCGAAATCGAGAGACGGGCCGGACCACACCGAAACACGCATGTCACGGTGGCCGAAGAGATGCTCGCACACCGGACTACACGCCTGAACGAGCAGCGTATGCCCCAGAGGTTCGAGCGCGTCTCGCAATATGTCAACTACGACTTGCCCCGCAGCAGACGGCGCGTACCGGTCGCTTTCGGAGCGGCGCCAAGCCACGACGGCCGTCCAACCACCCCAGGTCGCTTCGTATTCATCCGCGCGAGCGCCTTCACCGTGGATTCGCGGTTGATTTTTTGCAGGAACATGTACCGTGAACGCGATTGCTCCACCGAAGCGCCTCGCGTGTATGTGATCAGCGCCGCTGAGCAGGTGATCGTCTTCGCTTACTGAGATGGGGTAAAAGATCTGGTCTTCGTCCCAATAGTCATTTGGCGGCCCAGTTCGAACACTAGTCACCCGACTGTCCTTTTTGAGGGCCGTCATTATGTCCTCGCGAGGCGTAGTGCTGTCCGACGAACCAAGACCCAGGACAAACGTGCCAAAGCGGGCCCACCACATTTCCGAGGGAGGAGAGGACGACGCAGAGCGGAGAACATCGGACATTTTCTTTCCCCTGTACGTAGTTGATGCGTGGGTCGAAGATAGCGCGTCCGCGACCTGTCTGGCCCGACGAATACTGAGCCTTCGCGTGCGCACCTCAACGGGCGGATTCTGGCGGAGCCACTCCGACCGCGGCGCCGCCCGGCGATGGCCGGATGGCCGCGCGGAAGCCTGCACCTCGAGCGCTTCGAGGCGAAGGTGCTCGGCCCTCCGGTCTGGACGGAGCCGTTCGAGGTCGACCTCATGATGTCGGGCCTGACCGTGACGGTCCCGCCCGAGCGCTCGATCCTCGATGTCGTCGAGGAGGCCGGCGCGGTCGTCCCCTCGAGCTGCCGCGTCGGCACCTGCGGCACGTGCGAGGTCGCGGTCATCGACGGCGAGGTCGAGCACCGCGACTCCGTGCTCTCGCCGGAGGAGCAGGATGCCAACCGCTCGATGATGGTGTGCGTCTCGCGCGCGGCGTGCGGGCGGATCACGCTCGAGCTCTGACGCGAGCGGCGGCCCTGCCGTCACCGGAACAGGGGATGCCACCGAAACAGGCCGGCCCTTCGCACGACGGCCTGTTTCGGTCGCATCCCCTGTTCTCGTGACGGTGCGCGGCGGTGCCCGCGGAGCGCCGCGAAAGGTTTGTCACGAGGGTCACGCCGAGGAAATACAGCGGAAACGCGCGGTTCCTAGCATCGGAACATCGCCGGATGTTGGTCACACCAACACTGGCCGGCCGCCCCCGGCGACCCGCCCCGATGCCGTGGCTCCCGTCTCGACGACCGTCTACCCGACTCCTCGGAGGCTCCGTGTCTGCCGCTCCACCCGTCTCCCTCGCCGCGCTCCGCGGTGCGCGCCTGCCCTCGGGCGCGCTCGTCGACATCGCGCTCGACGGCGACGAGGTGCTCGCGGTGGTTCCGGCCGGAAGCCCCCTCCCCGACACCGACGGCGAGACGCTCGACCTCTCCGGCTACCTCGTGACCGCGGCCGGGGCCGAGCCGCACGCGCACCTCGACAAGGCCCTCTCGTGGGATGCCATCCAACCCCCGTTCGGCGACCTCGAGCGCGCGATCGAGAGCTGGCACGCCTTCGCCGTCACGCTCGACGAGGACGAGACGCTCGGGCGCGCACGGGCCACGGCGCTGCGGATGCTGGCATCCGGGATCACGTCCGTGCGCACGCACGTCGACCTCCTGCGCGGCGACGACCCGCTCACGGGCGTGCGGGCGATGCTCCGCCTGCGCGACGAGCTTGAGGGCCTCATGGACATCGAGCTCGTCGCGCTCGGCGGGCCCACCATCACCGACGACGTCTTCGAGGCCGCGCTCGACGCAGGCGTCGACCTCGTCGGCGGGGCACCGCACCTCGCCGACGACCCGATCGCCGACCTCGAGCGCCTCCTCGCGATCGCCCGCCGCCGCGACGTCGGTCTCGACCTGCACACCGACGAGAGCCTCGCCGGGGCCGACACCCTCGCGACCTACGCTCGCGCGGTCACCGGCTGGCACCGCCCCCGCAGCGCGGGCCACTGCGTGCGTCTCAGCATGATGCCCGCCGCCGACCTCGCCGAGCTGGCCGATGAGATCCGCGCCGCCGACATCGGCGTGATCGCCCTGCCCATCACCAACCTGTACCTGCAGGGATGGGATGCCGAGCACGCCGTGCCCCGCGGCATCGCGCCGATCGGCCGCCTCAAGGCCGCCGGTGTCCGCGTCGCCGCGGGAGCCGACAACGTCCGCGACCCCTTCAATCCCGTCGGGCGCTGCGACCACCTCGAGACGGCGTCGCTCCTCGTCTCGGCGGGGCACCTCGCCCCGACGGAGGCGATGGATGCCGTGACCGTCGGCGCGCGCGACGTGATGGGGCTGCCCGTCGCCGGTCCCGTGCCGGGTGCCCGCGCCGATCTCGTCGCGATCCGCGCCGACTCGCTCGGCGAGGCCGTGGCTTTCGCGTCCGCTGATCGCGTCGTCATCCACCGCGGTCGCCTGGTCAGCCGCACCACCGTCTCGACCGAGACGGCGACTCCCCGCCCCACCGAATCCGCCCGCGCCGCCGCACCCGCGACGACTCCCTGAACCCGACCGGAAAGTGAGCGCTCCCGTGACCTTGGCCTCTCCCGCTCCCGCAGACATCGCGGACCCCACCGCGCCCCTGCTGGACTTCCGCAACGTCGCCATGACGTTCCCCAACGGCACCACCGCCCTCTCCGGCGTCGACCTCACCGTCGGACGCGGCGAGTTCGTCAGCGTCGTCGGCCCCTCGGGCTGCGGCAAGTCGACGCTGCTCCGTATCGCGTCGGGGCTCGAGACCGCGAGCGAGGGCACCGCGACGGTCAACACCGACCGCATCGGCTACGTCTTCCAGGACGCGACGCTCCTGCCCTGGCGCGACGTGCAATCCAACGTCGAGCTGCTCGCCGAGCTGAACTGGCAGCCGAAGCGCGTCCGCACGCCGAAGGCGAAGTGGGCGATCGACCTCGTGGGCCTGACGGGCTTCGAGAAGCACCTCCCCAAGCAGATGTCGGGCGGCATGAAGATGCGCGCCTCGCTCGCCCGCTCGCTCACCCTCGACCCCGAGCTCTTTCTCTTCGACGAGCCGTTCGGCGCTCTCGACGAGATCACCCGCGAGCGTCTGAACGACGAGCTGCTGAAGATCTTCGTCGAGCAGAAGTTCGGCGGCCTCTTCATCACCCATTCGGTCTCCGAGGCCATCTACCTCTCCACCAAGGTCGTCGTGATGTCGGGTCGCCCCGGTCGCCTCGTCGACACCTTCGAGATCCCCTTCGACATGCCCCGCGATCCCGAGATCCGCTACACGGCCGAGTACGCGAAGCTCGTCGGCGAGGTCTCCCACGCCCTTCGGGAAGGACACTCATGAGCACCACGTCTGCAGAGCCGGTCGTCTCCCTGTCGCCCGAGCCCACGGCATCCACTCCTCCGCCCACTCCGCCGAAGCCGCGCACGCCCGCGCGTCGCCGCGGCTTCGGGGCACGCGCCGCATCGATCCTTCCGCCGCTCGGCGTCCTGATCGTGCTGCTCGGCGCCTGGTACGGGGTGTCGATCGCGCTGAGCGCCTCGGGCAAGGGCTTCCTCATGCCCATGCCCCACGAGATGTTCACGCAGGGCTTCTTCAACCCGCAGGTCGGCTCCGACATCTGGATCGCCCTGTTCCGCACCACGGGCGTCGCCCTCACCGGCCTCGCCATCGCGATGGTGATCGGCATCGGCTGGGCCATCGCGATGTCGCTGGCCCGCTGGGTCGAGCGATCGACGTACGCGTACGCCGTGATGCTCCAGTGCATCCCGATCCTCGCCCTGGTCCCGCTCGTCGGGTTCTGGTTCGGCTACGAGTTCCTCGCCCGCGTGATCGTCTGCGTCCTGATCGCGCTGTTCCCGATGGTCTCGAACACCCTGTTCGGCCTGCAGTCGGTCGACAAGTCGCAGCGCGAGCTCTTCCGTCTGCAGAAGGCCGACAAGTGGACGGTGCTCACCAAGCTCACCCTCCCCGCGGCCCTCCCGTCGATCTTCGTCGGCATGCGGACCTCGGCCGGGCTCTCGGTCATCGGCGCGATCGTCGGCGACTACTTCTTCCGCCGCGGCGAGCCGGGCATCGGCTCGCTCATCTCCAACTACCAGTCGCGCCTGCAGAGCGCCGAGCTGTTCGCCGCCATCCTCGCGGCCTGCCTCCTCGGCGTGGCGATCTTCGCCTTCTTCGGCTGGCTGTCGAAGGTGGCCGTCGGCCGCTGGTACGACAGCACGCGCTGACCCAGACCCCCGGATGCCACGGCCTCCCCGCCGCATCGCGCGCGAGGAGGCGGCATCCGGCGTACCCGAAACACCCCTGCACCTGCTCCACCTTCCGCACCCGAGCTCCATCACGTCACAGAAAGCGACCCAGCATGCAGCGCTCCACTCTCCTTCGCGCCACCGCCGCCACCGGTGCCTTCGCGATCGCCCTCACGCTCACCTCGTGCGCGGGAAGCGCCGCGGACCAGGCGGCGCCGGCGACCGACATGCCGATCGGCTCGGTCGACCTCTCGGCCGACTGCCCCTCGACGATCGTCGTCCAGACCGACTGGAACCCCGAGGCCGAACACGGTCACCTCTACGAGATGATCAAGGACGACTACACGATCGACGCCAACACCAAGGCGGTCACCGGTCCCCTCATGGCGGACGGTGAATACACCGGCGTGAACCTCGAGATCCGCGCCGGTGGCCCCGCCATCGGCTTCCAGACCGTGTCGGCGCAGATGTACCAGGACGACAAGATCACCCTCGGCTACGTCAGCACGGATGAGGCGATCCAGCTCTCGGCCACCACGCCCACCAAGGCCGTGTTCGCTCCGCTCGACATCAGCCCGACCATGGTCATGTGGGACCCCGCGACCTACCCCGACGTGAAGACCATCCAGGACGTCGCCCCCGCGCTGGAGAAGAACGGCGGCGTGTGGCGCTACTTCGACGGCTCGGCGTACATCGAGTACCTGAAGAGCGCGGGCCTCGCGAACAGCTCGATCCTCGACGGCTCCTACGACGGCACCCCGTCGAACTTCGTCGCCGCAGGCGGCAAGGACATGCAGCAGGGCTTCGCCTCCGCTGAGCCGTACGTCTACCAGAACGAGGTCTCGGCTTGGGGCAAGCCGGTCAAGTTCGCCCTCATCCACGACGCGGGATGGCAGACCTACCAGTCGTCGATGTCCGTGAAGAAGGACAAATTCGACGAGCTGTCGCCCTGCCTGTCGAAGCTCGTCCCCGTGCTGCAGAAGGCGGGCGTGGCGTACTACAAGGACCCGAAGGCGGCGAACGACCTG